>JBHGAZ010000004.1:0-234087 GCA_041946765.1 Terriglobales bacterium | reverse complement strand
TCCGGAGTTCGGACGGCTTGTGTGACCACCATCTCCGGGCCCAATTCCAGAGTAGCAGATCGGGTGGAAGAACCCCGCTGGCGGAGTGAAAGGGAAAGGCCGATGTAGTTGAAGGAAAAGAATTTGCCGCAGCAAAAATAAAGTTCTTGACAATTACCAAGAGCTATAGAGAACGGCATATCTAAAGCACTTCAGCAAGGCATGCAGGGAGGGCATGGGATTAATTTTTTCCGGAAAAGCGGAAGCCGGTGTGGCGTCAGGAGTTGCACGCTCCACGCTCTGCTGGCTCTGCGTAAGAAAGCCCCACGCAACGCAAATCGCATTGTGCGGGCACCCACCAGCAGAAAGCGCACAGCCGGGGCGGCTGTGCCACACGGTCAGCCAAGAGCCGAGAGCACGCAGCCTGGTGTATCATTCAGCTATGGCGAAGCCGAAACCCGATCCTGCGTTTGAGGTGACGTGCCCGCACTGCAACGCGCTGCTGAAGGTGGATGTGGAAACGCGCGCGGTCATTGGGCATACCGCTCCGAAAGCGCCCAAGACCTTTGAAGACTTCGAAGCCGCCGCCAAGGCCATGCGCGAGCAGGAAGGGCGCAAGGAGTCCATCTTCCGCCAGTCGGTGGAAGCGGAGAAGAACAAGGCGGACCTGCTGGAAAAGAAATTCCAGGAAGCTCTGAAGAAAGCCAAAGAGGCCCCGCCGGAAGCCGGGCCGCGCGTCCGTGACTTTGATCTGGATTGAGAATTCTGACCCATATTGTCTGCGGCTGTCATGCCGAGCGATCGGAGCACAGCGTAGGGAGTCGAGGCGTCTGCATTTGATTTCCTCCGGCCCTGCTTTCAGCTAATGCAGGCCACTCGACTCCCTTCGGCCAAAAGCAGCCCTACGGTCGCTCGGGACGACACCGGTGATGGGGCAAAGCCGCTGAAGCAAGGCAATAAACAACTGCGGCCGCTTCTGATTGGGCATCGCGGGGCACGGCGCTACGCTCCGGAAAACACGATTGCCGCCTTCGATCTCACCCTGGAGCACGGCTGCGACGGTTTCGAGTTCGACCTCCGCCGCACTGCTGACGGGCGCGCGGTCGTCTGCCACGATCCCCGCTTGTACCGGCTGGAAATCTGCCGCACACCATACGGCGCGGTGGTCGCGCGCTGTCCCACGCTATGCACGTTGGAAGACGTGCTCACGCGCTATGCGATGCGCGCCTTTCTCTACATTGAACTGAAGGTTGCGGGACTGGAGCGCGAGGTGCTGTCCGCGCTGGCCGAGCACAAACCGGGGCGCGGGTACGTAATCGCGTCGTTCCAGAAGGAAGTGTTGTGCGCGGCGCGGGAGCTTGATGCGGCGGTCCCGCTGGGCTACATCTGCGACCAGCGTCGCGCATTGCCGGCGTGGTGCGAGCTGCCGGTGCAGTACGTAATGCCGAAGCAGAGTTTGGTAACGCGAGGGCTTGTCAGCGAACTTCATGGCGGCGGCAAGCAGGTTTTTGTCTGGACCGTCAATCGGCAAGACGAAATGCTCGCGGCCGCGGAGATGGGGGTGGATGGGATTCTCTCTGACGATACGGCGCTGCTGGGGCGGGTGCTTACAACGTGGCCCTTTAGCCGTGGAAGCAGTCACTCATGACGAAAGCGCCGGTTGCTCTCGCGTGGATTAGCGCGCAACGATTGCGGCGAATCACCGTGTCTGCAATTCAGGCGGAGTACCATTCGTGTCGTGCCTACGGCACTCGGCCCTTTACCGCGCCGTACCCAGCACTTCCTCGTGGCTACGCCACTCGGGCGTGCTGGGCTACTTTCGTGGCGTCCGCTGGCGCGGACGCGGGCACAATTCTTTCTGCGCTCATGGTGGCAGCCGCAATGGGCAGGTGCTTTTTACTACCCAAGCCATCAAATTTCGAAATAAGCAAATCTCAACGACTTACTCTGTCCTCCAAAAGAGTCGCTAATACAAGCTGTCCACGCTTTGAAAGTTTCTGCCTATTGCACCAGGTTCACGACTGCGGGATTGAGTTCCCAGGTGGTCGCCACTTGCGGGGAGCCGCGCTGATGCTCCGAATCCTGAAAAGCCAATCCCAGCACGGTGACCGCAAGTGCGGGCGACACCTCGCCGCTGATGGTGGAGAGTGTGAAGCCGTGCTGCGCCAGTTGATGGTTGAGGGTGTGGCGCGCGCTGCAATATTCCTGGTCTATGGGCGTTTCCACGATGACGCGGGGCGCGTTCTTGTCCGGCGTCTGGGAGAGTTCCGCGTGGATGTCGCAGTCGGGGAAGATGCGCGCGTTTTGCAGATAGGCGAGGGAGATGTGGAAGAGCTGAGTTTCGCGTCCGGTGCGCGGGGCGTCAGCGGCTGGCGCCGGTGGTACCGGCCAGCTCAGCATAGTGTTGATGTCAATTTCCTGGGGCACGGAGTTGGGCAAGGGCACGTGCTTAGCAGCGTGACGGTATTCTTGTGCAGCTTCTTCCGTGGGCGTGCAGTAGCAGATGGGATCGGTGGCATTGCCGCTCGTGCGGCTGCCCGTCCCACCACATGACAGTGCTATGAAGCCCAGAACGACTAAGGTGGTTATGGCGAGGGCGAGACCGATGTGAGCTTTCTTTCTTTGCACAGCCGGGGGCGGCTGTGCCACATGGTTCGTTTGCACAGCTGGGGTTGGCTGTGGCGTGCCACCAGGCCTGAGAAGACTCACACGAGGTTTGATGTAGAAGATTCAGGCTCGAGAGTGCCGCAATCGCAAGCGTCAGGCGTGAGCTGAGGACGAGTGCTGGTCGGGCAGGTAGCTGGATAGCTCAGAGTATCTGGCATCTGGGCACTCGAACCTGTAGTCTAGACGCGATGCCTACAACAGGAGAACGTTTTCAACGCGCTGTATCCATCATGGCCCGTTTGCGCGCGCCGGGCGGTTGTCCGTGGGACCGCGAGCAGACTTTCGATTCCATCAAGCCTTACACGCTGGAAGAAACGTACGAGGTGCTGGAGGCCATTGATAATCGCGACTGGGATGAACTGGCCGGCGAACTCGGCGACCTGCTGTTGCAAGTGCTTTTCTATTCGCAAATGGCGAGCGAGGAGCAGCACTTCTCCATTGACGATGTGCTCGACCGGCTGTCGGACAAGCTGGTGGGCCGGCATCCGCACGTGTTCGGGGATGTGGAGGCGAAAACAGCGGCCGACGTGCTCCGCAACTGGGAGGCGCTGAAGGCTGCGGAAAAGAAGAAACGTCTGGAGCAGGGCGGAGGCAAAGCTGCGAAGGAGGAGCTTGGGTCTGGGTCCGTGCTGGCGGGAGTGTCGTCGGCGACGCCCGCGTTGCTGGAAGCATTCAAGCTGAGCTCGAAAGCGGCGCATGTCGGCTTTGAATGGCCCGAAATCCAGGGCCTGTTCGAAAAACTGGAAGAAGAAACGGGCGAGCTGCGCGAGGAAGTCAACAAGCTTCCCTCGCCGGTGCGGCCGCCGGCGCGCGGCGTCGCCAGTTCGCGCGGCGGGAAGCCCATTCCTGAGGAGCTGCACGCGCGACTGGAAGACGAACTCGGCGACATGTTGTTTGTGCTGGTCAATATTGCGCGTTATTTGTCGCTTGATCCTGAATCAGCGCTGAAGAAAACGAACCGCAAGTTCAAGCGCCGTTTCCAGTGGATGGAAGAACAACTGCTTGCGCGCGGTGGCAGCGTGAAACAGGCGTCTCTGGATGAGATGGAGGTGCTGTGGCAGGCGTCCAAGCGGGAGACTTAGCGGCAATTGGCAATCGACGATTGGCAATTGGCAGTTGGCAATTAGCAACCGGAAACCGCAAACGGCGACTGCAAACTGAACACTGCGAACTGAAAACCAGAAAGTGGAAACTGTGTTGAGTGCTGCCAAGCCGGGACCAATCACTGTACGGCGCTGCCGCGGGATAGACGAATTCCGCGACTGCGTCTATCTGCAAAAAGAAGTGTGGAACTTCATTGACGTGGAACTGGTTCCGCTGCGGATGTTCGTGGTGGCGGAAAAAATCGGCGGCCAGGTGCTGGGAGCGTTTGACGGCGGGGAACTAATCGGGTTTGTCATGTCGCTGCCGGGCCTGCGCAACGGACACGCGTACCTGCACTCGCACATGCTGGCCGTGCGCGCGGCTTATCGCAACGGGGGAATCGGGCGTCAGCTAAAGTTGTTTCAGCGTGAGGATGCGCTGGCGCGCGGCATCGAGCTGATCGAGTGGACCTTCGATCCGCTGGAAATCAAGAATGCATATCTGAACATTGAGCGGCTGGGCGCGATTGCGCGGCGCTACAGCGTGAATCAGTATGGGTTGACTTCGTCGCCGTTGCAGGGAGGGCTGCCTAGCGATCGTCTGAATGCCGAATGGTGGCTGCGGTCGCGGCGCGTGGAGACGTTGTTGCGCGACGGACATCACCCGCCGGTCACGCCCGAGCGCACGATCGAAGTGCCGGCGGAAATCTATGCGTGGAAGGGAAGCGACCACGACCGGGCCTGCGCCGCCGAGGTGCAACTGCGAAACCGCGAGGCATTTGTGAAGGCGTTTGAGGACGGCCTAGCCGTCCTTGGCTACGAGCGGGACGGGAAGGGAAATGGCAAGTTTTTACTGGGCAAGTGGGACGAGCAGTTTTCGTACTGAATTTGGTCATTTGGTTATTTGGTTAATGAAAACCACCGGCAGCAGGGTGTTTCGAAACAGCGAAGAGCATTGGCCATCTGGCAGATCAGCGGATAAAGCCGCATGAATAGCGAGCGCGAACAGCGCGGGCCGAAGCCGTGCCCCTTCAAAGAACGAATTATAGGAACCGTCGGTTCACGATAACTTCCATTTAACGAAATAACCAAATGACCAAGTGACCAAATTTCATCCCAAATAGGGAGATGATCCGAAAATCAAACTTCTCTCCGGCGAATGAAGATGAAGATTGAGTGCCTGACTCTCCGCGAAGTACGCATGCCGCTGGTGCATTTCTTTGAGACCAGCTTCGGGCGGACGACCGAGAGGCGCATCCTGCTTGTCACCGTCGACTGCGGCGGGGTTGAGGGATGGGGTGAGTGCACTGCGGGCGAGCATCCGTTCTATAGCGAAGAGTCTGTCGAAACCGCCTGGTACGTCATAAAGGGGTATCTGGCGCCCGCGCTGCTGGGCCGGAAGCTGGAATCCGCGGCGGATTCGGCGCGGCTGTTTGCGCGTGTCCGCGAGCACCGCATGGCCAAGGCTGCGGTCGAGAACGCGCTCTGGGACGCGGAGGCGCAGCAGAAGAATGTTCCGCTTTGGAAGTTGCTGGGCGGCACGCGACGGAAGATTCCGTGCGGCGTGTCCATCGGAATTCAGGACACGGTCGAGCAGTTGCTGGAAAGGATCGGAATCGAAGTGGCCGCCGGCTATCAGCGTATCAAGGTAAAAGTGAAGCCGGGGTGGGACCTGGAAGTTCTGCGCCGCATACGCAGTTGCTGGCCGCAGATCACGCTCAGTTGCGACGCCAATTCTGCGTACACGCTGGACGACATCGCACACCTGAAGAAATTCGATGAATTCGGGCTGCTGATGATCGAGCAGCCGCTGTGGAACGACGACATATACTTTCATGCGCAACTTCAGCGGCAACTCAAGACGGCGCTGTGCCTGGACGAATCCATCCACAGCGCGCGCGACGCCGAAGCCGCCGCCGAGCTGGGCGCCTGTCGCATTGTGAACATCAAGGCCGGCCGGGTGGGTGGGTTGAGCAGCGCCATGGCAGTTCATGACGTCTGCCGCGCACGCAATATACCCAATTGGTGCGGGGGAATGCTGGAGTCGGGCATCGGACGCGCGCATAACGTGGCTCTTTCCACCTTGGAGAATTTTTCTCTGCCGGGTGACGTTTCCGCGTCGAAGCGTTACTGGAAAGAGGACATCATCGAGCCTGAGGTGGAAGTGTCCGGGGATGGGTTCATAACCGTTCCCGATGCGCCGGGCCGGGGGTTTGAAATCAGGCGCCGGCTTGTTGAGGAGCTGACGGTACGGAGGGAAGAGTTGGGGGCGTAAGAATCGTGCCATACCTGACGGGGTTCGGTTTTTCCACCGAAACAATCGTGAAGTCGAGTTTTACCCGCCGGGCGGGGCGCATCGCCGTCAGTGGGACGAATTTCTCAGGATCCCTAAGTTGTGACGCCGGCAGCGACATGAGAGGAAACGGCACAGTGTCGCTGGAAGGGGCCAAGCAGGGGTTGCATCTATCAGGCCAAGCCAGCTACACCGGGGGCCTTATAAGAAGCACGTTATGCACCGCTCCGCCGGCCTCATCTCCGTTCGAAGGGCTCGTCAGCGAGGATGGAAAAACTATAACCATCCAGCTGACTACTCCGAGCTACTATTCCGAATCGGTGGGGATGGCCATCTTCAAGCGATGCAATGCCGTGAGAATTGATCACTGGACACCGTTGAAGGTCGTGCTTTCGCGGCCGTGAAGAAGTAACGTTCTCGGGCGACCTGCCATGACCCCCGGTCGCGGCTGTTACTTGCCACTCTTACGTTCCGCGTTTTCCGCCAGCACGTTGTGGTTCTTCTTCAGCATTTCGATGCCTTGCGCGAGGGTGAGTCCATCGGGGACGCGGCGGAAATCGCTGAGATGCTCGACTTGGCGCAAGTCAATTGTCTTAAACAGCAGGGCCTTACCCGTGAACTGAATGTTCATGTCGGTGGCTTCCCAGCGTTCGGGCCCGACCTTAGATTGCGAAACGAAGAAGTGTCCGCCTTTATCCAGATGCCCCAGGATTCCCCAGCCAAAATTTACGCCGCGGAACAAAGTGGCTTCGATTTTCACGAGGCGCTTGTCCTTGAAGTCCACCCAAAGCTTGCCATCCATGGCTTTGAAGACGGAGGTCTCGCGTGAGGGCGGATCGAAGCGGGGATTGGGACGGAACTTCAGGCGAACGGTTTCACCCCAGGGGCCGGCTTCGATGCCGTCATATTCGTAAATGAACGCATTGGGGAGTTCCCGGAACATCTTGCGCACGCGCTCTTCGTCCTGCTGCTGCTCCTTCTTCTTCTTCGCCTGAAGGTCCGGGTGGGTGAGGAGGTTCTCCAGACGTTCGTCGTCCGCCCTACGCTGCTCAGGAGTTAGTGGTTGATCATTGAGCAACAGCAGGCGGGCCACGACGCCGTCTTTTGTATCAATCATCTCCTTGGTATTCGAACCCTTGGGCGTCTGGCGGCGGTCGCGGTACATGAAGCTGCCCTCGTCGCGGGCGTGAAGTTCGTTGTTCACGACTTCCCGCACGAGTTCATTAGGCGGGATGGCAGGGAAGACTACTTTGGACGGCGTTGATGCCGGCTCCTGGTTCACCGGCAGCTTCTGCGCTCCTGCCGCCAGCGCAACCACACAGATCAACAGCAATAAGGCCAGCTTTGAAACTGTCCTGAACATGGGCATGCTAAAACCACCTTAGGAGCGATGTTGACTATCAGTCAAGTAGACGGCAGCAGCTTAGCTTATTAGAAGCGACCGCCGAGTGCGGAAGTTGCATTCCCACGAGCCAGCGGCCGGAGCAAAACAAAAGACCAGCGTTGCCGCTGGTCTTGGAAGGAGGATGTGTGTACGGGCTTGAACTTACGAGTCGGCCCGCTCGGAAAAGGCAGTCCCATTGGTTTTTCCATCGCGCGGGAGCGAAAGCAATCGCTGTTCCCCTGGTTTTCGATCACTCTCGTCACTGCGAGAAGTTCCGCACGGGCCGACATCAGGGGTGTAGCAACGGGGAGGCCAAACCGAGACGTCCGCGAGACCTGGAGCAAATGGCAGCGGAGCCTATTTTCAATCACTTACAGGTGATATTGCGAGTAATACATTGCCCCGGGGCCACCTATGTACTAACAAGTAACCATTGCAGTGCCATCCATGTGTAACAGAGTACTGTTCCTCGCCTTGGCCGGATGGCAAGCTGGGGCAGGTCCTCGAGTTGGTGTCGCACAGCGGCGGGTTAGCCAAGCACCCTTTGGTCATCTGTTGCCGGGAATGGAGTTTTGATATATTCAGTCAGCCACTCTGCTTGGCGTTCAAGAGGCGAAGCCGCTGCGGCTGACAGTGGGTCAAATGTCTACGGGGCGGAGATAGGGCTGAGACATGTGGAAATGGAAAGAAAGCGAGCGAACTGTACCAGCAACTCCTGAGCCGGTCCGTGCGGCCGCCACTCGGGTAAATGAGCCGAAGGTCACTGGTAAGGAGGGCCTCCCCGTGGAAAGTTCCAAACCGCTGGATAGCTACCGGACGAACATGGCGCATATCGGAAAATCTGTGCTCATAAAAGGGGAACTGTCCGGCAGTGAAGACCTGTACCTGGACGGAGAAGTGGAGGGCACGATCGAGCTGCGCGGCCACAGCCTGACGGTGGGGCCGAATGGACGCGTCCGCGCCAGCATTCATGCGCGGGACATCGTGGTTCACGGGAAAGTGGACGGGAGCGTGCACGCCGGAGAGCGGGTGGAGCTGAAGAAGACCGCGATCCTCGTGGGTGACATTTTTACCCAGCGCATCGCGATTGAAGAGGGAGCGTATTTCAAGGGCGGCATCGACATACAGCGAGAGGCCCCGAAAGAAGCGCGGCAGGAAGCACAGCGCGAAGCCGTGCTGGTGGCTTCACCAAACAAAAGTGCCGCCGCAGCGGCGACCATGCCGGCGCAATCTTCACTGCTGGAGAGCGCGAAGAAGTAGCAGCGCAGCAGCAAGCAATTGGCAATTAGCGATCAGCGATGAGCGGTGCTGTTGGCCGCTGGTTTCGCGTGACGAGAGAGACACCTTCTTTAGTTATGGCTCTAATGTCAAGTTTTCCCCACCGTCTGCTAAGCCCAAGGTGTGTCGGATGACATCGCTCAAGAAGCCGTGGACTTTCCAAAACTCTGCACGCCCCGGCGTGAACTAAACGTTATAATCGTGCTGCAACCTTTACCGTCACTGTGTCGCAAAAATTCTTCAATTTATTCCGGAAAACTGCAGGTACGGGCACGCAGCCATCACCAGCCGATACGCAACGGGTGACACGGCGCTCCAGCGGCCTGCTGGAACTCACCCGCGCCCTGGCGGCGGTGGAAGGGGCGCATGTGCTCGACCTGGGTCCTACTTCGCCGCAAAATATCTCCTACTTTACCGGGCTGGCGCAGAAGATCTACAACGAGGACGTGCTGCTGGCCTCGCGCGTTCCGGCGCTGCTGGTGGAGACGGAGGAAGGCAAGCGAATTGACATCGAGCGGTTCCTGGCGGAAAACCTGGTTTACGAAAAGGGATTCTTCGACGTGGTCTTTTGCTGGGACCTGGCCGATTATCTGGACGCCAGTCTGGTAAAGCCGGTGGTGCAGCGCATACATTCGGTCATGAAACCCAAGGGGCTCCTGCTGGCCTTCTTCCACACACGCGATGCGGGCCCCGATGCACCCTACCACCGCTATCACATCGCGGGGAAAGACACGCTGGAGATGCAACGCATCCCCGCGCCTATGCCGGGCCGGGAAAGCGCGCCATCGGGGGCCGCGGTCGCGCAGACGCCGGCATACGGCCGGCTTACGCATTTCCGCCTGCAGCGCGTGTTCAATAACCGCCACATAGAAAATTTGTTCCACGATTATGGGTCTATCAAGTTCTTCCTCGGGCGGGACAACATCCGGGAAGTGCTGGTGGTGCGGTAAAGCGCAACGCAGAGGACGCAGAGGTGATCGGGTGATCGGGGTGATCGGGTGATCCAAGCCCCACTCCAGAGTCAGAAACCAAGAATCACAATTCAAAATTCAAAAATCAAAATTGGAAATTAAGTAATCACAATTCACTGATCACAATTCAACACTTCCAGCTAACAATCAGAATTCACAATTCAAATTACCCATCACACGTAGATATTCAAAAGTTCTCTGCGTCCTCTGCACCTCTGCGGTGAAATTGTTTAGCGTGTGGTTCTAAGGACGTACTGAGCAAAGGCGCGCGTCTGCAATAACTGCAAAACGAGCCCCCGTGCGAAGCGAGGCATCGCCAGCAATCTCCGGAGGCGGGCGGCGGCGCGAAATGCCGGGGCGAAGCTGAGTTCGTAGGTTTCGCGATAACGCCGCACCGCCTGTTTTAGAGTGATCACGCCGTGGCAGAAATCAGCGAGTGCTGTGGCGGCTGCAGTTCCGCTGCGCAGCGCGAGAGAAATACCGTCGCCGGCGAAGGGATCAATAAATCCGGCGGCGTCGCCGACGCAGAGGATGCCATCGCGCTCGGGTGTCGGTTCGCGGAAAATGAGCGGCGAAGTTGCGACAGCTTCGGTGAGCTGAGTCAAGCCGCGGCTGCGCTCGCGCAAGAGAGGTTGCAGAGCGAACACATCTGTCAGATCGGTCGCAACAGTTGAACGCGTCATGGCGCAAACGTTCAATTCGCCTTCCCCGACAGGCTGAACGCCGCAGTATCCGCCCTCAAAAAAGTAGAGATCGGTTGTTTGCTCATGGGCGTCTGTCGCGCCGGTTTTGTAATGCGCCTTTAGGCCGAGCCAGTCGGGCTGCTTGCGGAATCTTTGCGGCTCCGAGGTGGGCATATTCCTCAGCCGGGACCAGCGTCCCGAGGCGTCAACAACACTTCTTGCTCGGAAAATTCCGGAGTTGGTTGTCACCTCGAACGGAGCTGCCTCGGATGGCGTCGCAGCGCCGGGCGGCTGGCAAGCGAGCACTTCCACCTGCTGGCGGCAGTCGCATCCGGCCACTTGGGCAGAGCGCCAGAGGGCGGCATCAAGTTGGAAGCGCGGGATGCTGGCGGCAGACGGACTAATGCTGACGCGCGCCTCGCTGCCATCGGCGAACAGTCGCGCACAGTTGACCCGCAGGGCGCCGCTCAACACCGCCTCGCCTTCCGGGCAGCCGCGCATCAGCGACGAGAGCAGGCCGAGAGCTTCGGCAGACACGAACTCTCCGCAGACTTTGTGGCGCGGGAAGCGTCCGCGCTCCAGCAATAGCACGCGAAGCTGGGCCCGAGCTGCGGCGATGGCTGCCGCCGTCCCCGCCGGTCCGCCGCCGATGATGATGAGGTCGTACATAGTGGGCAGTGGCCAGTGGTCAGTGGTCAGTCACGCCTTTCCACACGATGGCTCCCATACGAAACAGGTAGTGGGGTGAAAGCTCTACGCGGGCTGCGTGGGTCTGGGACAGCAGAGCGTGCATTTCGTCTGCCGTGTAGGCGCGACGGACGGAGGCAGGGCCATCGTGACGCGTTATCCAGCTGCGAAACAGCGGGAAGCCTGCATACACCAGCGCCAAGGACAGCAGGCTGCGCCGCAGATCGTTGATCAGCACGGCCACGCGGCACACCCGCAGGGCCTCTTCCACGAAGCTGACGACTTGATTTGGCTCCAGGTGATGCGCCAGAAGCGCACAACCGACCAGATCGAAGCTTGCGTCGCGAAAAGGGAGCGCCATGGCATCACCGGCCACGAGGCGCATGCCGTTAGTAGTTGTGAAGTGGGTCGTAGCGCGGTCGAGCAGGGTGACGCGTAGCGGTACGCCTTCGCGCTGCATTGCGGCTGCGACTGATGAAGCCAAATGTCCTGAGCCCGCGCCTACGTCGAGCAGAGACAGGCCCGCATGCAGCGACTCAGGGGTAAGGTGACGCACTACCCGCCTGATCATGTGCAACGTGGTCTTGATGCCGCCGAACCAGCGGTTGATGCGCCGCAGGTCGGCGAGCGACGCCGCGACTTCGTGCGGAGTGACGGCGTCGCTGTCCAGCCACTCCGGTATGACGACGCGTCGCATGCTTTAAGGATGCGCGGGACGATGGGCCGGACGCGTTCGGTTACGAAGATGGTGCGGCCGCGACCTTGGATTTAGATTCCTCCGGCTCGGACGCCTTCGCCGCTGCCGAGGTGAGAAGGATGTCCGCAAGCTGAACGAAATCCCCTGCGGTAGTGGGTTTGGCAAGATACAAGTCAACACTGGCGCCCGCCTCCTGGAACGCTCTCTCCACAAGGCTGGACACCACCATCACCGGGATAGCACCGGTTTGTTTGGCCGTCGCAACCAGTGCGCCCGCTGTTTCGCTGCCGATGATCCATGCGGTCACCAGCAGGTCGTAGTGCTGGCCCAGGCGTAGCGCGTCCAGGGCTTCGGACAGGGAGTTTACAGCGGTAACGGTGTGACCGAGTTGCTGCAGGAGGTTCTGGTACCACTCGAGTTCTTGGGGTCTGCCAGCGACACACAGGACATTCGACATACAGCCTCCACCATGACCATACCGACAGAATGAGAGTTGCAGGATGTGACGCGAGTTGCACGTCAGCTTCGGACGGGGTGGATAGTTTTTTAACCATCGGTCGTGACCAAGGGTGGGGTACCCATGTGCGGGGCGCGGACGAGGATGGCCGCACGACTACCGGCGAGGATGGCAGCGCTACTTTCTACACCCGGGCCAGTTCTTCTTCCAGCAATTGCTTGTTGTAGAGGTCGGTGTAGTAGCCGTTGAGGGCGATCAGTTCATCGTGCGTGCCCAGTTCGACGATCCTGCCGCTGTGGAGCACCGCAATGCGGTCGGCGTTGCGCACGGTCGAGACGCGGTGAGAAATGAAAATGGTCGTGCGCCCGCGCATGATCTCGCGGAGATGGTTAAGGATGCGGTCTTCAGTCTGTGTGTCCACACTGGAAAGCGCGTCGTCGAGGACAAGAATGCGCGGGTTGCGGATGAGGGCACGCGCAATGGCAATGCGCTGTTTCTGTCCGCCCGAAAGAGTGATGCCGCGCTCGCCGACCAGGGTGTCGTATTTTTCCGGGAAGCCCTCGATCTCGGCGGCGATGCTGGCGGCTTCGGCCGCGCGGCGGATGTCTTCCAAACTGGCGTCTTCCGCGCCCAAGGCTATGTTTTCGCGAACGCTTTCGCCAAACAGAAACGTCTCCTGCGGGACGAAGCCAATGTTGCGGCGCAGGACAGTGAGCGGAAGTTCCACGATGGGCTTGCCGTCAATCAGCACCATGCCCAGGGCGGCATCGTAAACGCGAGGCAGCAGACTGACGAGAGTGGATTTGCCCGAACCCGTGGGTCCAACAATCGCCAAGCTGGTTCCTGCCGGAATGTGCAGGCTGATGTCTCGCAGCACGGGGACGCCATTGTAGCTGAAGTTCAGATTGCGGAACTCCACGTCGCCGCGGATGGAGGTGACTGCGGCAGGTTCGGGGGCCGGTTTGGCCGCAGGCTGGCCGTCGCCGGGAACGGTCACCAGGTCGGCAATGGCCGGACGCTCGGTGAGGATTTCATTGATGCGGCCCATGGATGCCGAGCCGCGCTGGAACAGGTTTAGCACCCATCCCAAGGCGATGATGGGCCACATCAGCAAGCCCATGTAACCGATGTACGCAACAAAGTCGCCTACGGTAATGCGGCCATGGATTACATCGCGGCCGCCCAGCCAGAGGACCAGAACCAGGCCGAAGCCGAGCATGGTCTCGAGCGTGGGCCAGAGCATTCCCATCAGGCGCACGAGTTTGAGGCTGCGGGCAATGTATTCCTTGTTGTCGCTCTCAAACGCCCTTATTTCCGCCTCTTCCTGCGCGTAGGCGCGGATCACGCGGGCGCCGGAAAAGTTTTCCTGCGCCTTGGCGGAGATGTCGGAAAACATTGCCTGGATACGCTCAAAGCGCTCGTGGATGCGGCGGCCGAAATACTGCACCACGATGCTGACGATGGGCAGCGGCAGGAAGGCGTAGGCGGTCAACCGCGGGCTGATACTGAACATGAAGGCTAGCGAACCCAGCGTGAGCACGATGGTGTTCGCGCTGTACATGATGGCGGGGCCGAGAAGCATCCGTACGGCATTGAGGTCGTTGGTGGCGCGGGCCATGATGTCACCGGTGCGGGTTCGCTGGTAGTAGGAGTAAGAAAGTGTTTCCAGGTGCGCAAAAAGATCGTTGCGCAGGTCGAATTCGATGTCGCGCGAGATGCCGATGACAACCCAGCGGGTCAGAAACTGGAAGGTACCTTTGGCCAGCACAATGGCCACCAGCAGCAGAGCGTAGTGGACAAGCTTTTCGTGGGTGACGCCGGACTTCAAGGCGTCAATGGCATTCCCGATCACGCGGGGGAAAAATATCCAGATGACGTTCGTCAGCAATACTGAGAGGAAGCCGAACACGTACCCCTTGCGGTATTTCTTCAGGTACGGAAATAGTGGTCGCAGCGATTTCAGCATTGGTAGTTAGATGAATTGTAACAGCGAGCAGAAGCTATCGGGTGATCGGGCGTCGGGCGGTCGCGCCGCTGATGCTCGCGGGTCCAATGCATATCCCTCGACTCCCTCCGGCCAAAAGCGGGCCTTCGGGATGACACCGTCGTGTGCTACAAGGGCTCTAAGACTACGACGGCGACCAGCGACTAGCAACTAACGACTGACCACTGGCCACCTTTACGTTGGGACTTTAAGGATGAGGTAGCCTCCGGCGAGGGCGAAGATCACGTCGGGCGACCAGGCCGCCAGTGCTGCCGGGAGATGGGCGGTGTTGCCCATGGCTTCAAACAATCCGGAAGTAACCCAGTACAGGACGGCGATGCCGATCGCGGTCGCCACTCCGGCCAGCGCGCCGCGCCTGCCGGCAGAGAGGGAGAAGGGAATTGCCAGGACCGCCATCACGAAGGTGATCAGCGGGAACGCGAACTTCTTCTGTAGCTGCACGCGCAGGCGCACCACGTCAAAGCCGCTCTGCTGGAGGTCATGGATGTAGCGCCGCAGTTCCTTGTAGCTCATTTCCGACGACTGCTTCACTTCTTTCTTGAAGTACTGCGGCGGCTCATGGATCTCGGGGAAGGTAGCGACATCAAAAGTTTTGTAATCCACGATGGCGCTGCCGCTGGAGCTGCGCTCCCATCCCTGCTGGAACACCCATTTGTGCAGGCCTTCTTCCCAGTGGACCCGCAGAGCATAGACGCGCTTTTTCAGGTCGAAGGTGTGGGGATCGAATTCGAACGCCGAAAAGCTGGCAAACCTGTTCTGGTCAGCGTCGAAGAATTCGTAATAGTAGATGGTGTTCTGCTCGCCGAAGATCCACTTACGATCGGGGCGCAGGAAGGTTTGCGGCGGTTTCCCCTTGATCTGGTTGCGCAGGGCGTCCTGGCGCTTGTTGGCGTGGGGCAGGTACCACTGATCGAAAAAGAATAGGCCTGTGGCAATGCCGGCGGCCAACACCAATACCGGGACGATAATGCGGTACACGCTGATGCCGGTGGCTTTCATGGCGGTGATCTCATTCTGCTTCTGCATGAGACCGAAGGTCACCAGCACGGCCAGCAGCACGCTCAACGGCGCCAAGTTGTAAATGAGAAAGGGAACCAGGTTCAGAAGGTATGCGCCCACGAGCAGGAACGAAGCCTTGGTGCGGACGATGTCCTTCAGCAGTTCGAAAAACGTGAACACTACCATCAGCAGCAGGAAGGTGGAGAGAATCAGCGCCAGGTAGGTGATGAATTCGCGCAGGATCAGATCGTCGAGAATGAGGGGGAAGCCTCGCGCCAAAGTGCGCCTGCGAGCGGTGCTGGGAGCTTCAGGGAAAATAGCGGGGGCGCGCCGCACCGCCCGGCGCTCGCGCGCCCTCTGCCGCAGGCGGGACCAGGTCAGCTTCATCGAGGGAATGGTGATGGGCATGCGCTCCACACGCCATAGGAGCACGATGCCGCCGAGGAAGAACAGCACATTGGCCATCCAGACGCCCATTGCCGGCGATATCTTTTCCTGCCGTGCAAAAGACATTCCTGCCAGAAAAACCAGGTAATAAAGGAAGACCAGGGCGATGGTCAGCACGAACCCGGTGCTCTTGCCGCCACGCTTTGACGATAACCCGAGTGGAATCCCGACCAGCGCCAACACCATTCCGGCCAGCGCCATGGAGAGCCGGCGATGAAATTCGATGGCGAAGGCTGAAGGTTCTATAAACTGCTTCGGCAGCCGCGCCAGCCGCAGAAGTTCCGCGTTTCCCAACTCGCTCACCGGAGCGACCAGGCTCTTCTGTTGTAATGGGGTGGAAGAGGGCACCGGGACGAAGACGTCACGCTCAGTGAAGGTGGAAACAACGTTCTGTTCCGGACGCTTGGGATCGGTCTCGTGCTGCGATCCGTTAATCAAGTGCAACTGGAGGCGGCTGGCAGAATCGTTGATCACCACGGCTTCGCGTGCCAGCGTGACCTTGGGCGAGGAGGGCGTGCGAATGTCCGCCAGGAACACGCCTTTCCAGACTGCCGCGCCTTCGGCAGAGGAGACGTCCTGGACATAGAGGACGACGTTGGGAATGCCTTCGTAGAATACCCGCGGCTGAATTTCAAACGACGCCTGGGAAGTTTTGAGCCGGTCCTGCAAGTCGGCGAGAGCAACTGCCGAGCGCGGGGCGATCACCAGATTGTTGAGCAGCGCCACGCCGCATGCGCCTAGTACAAAAAGCCCGATGATACGCACGAACATCCATGCGCCCATGCCGGTGCTGCGCATGGCGGTGATTTCGCTATCGGCGGCGAGGCGGCTCAGGCCGATGAGAATGCCCACCAGTACGGCCATGGGAATGGTGAAGGTGAGCGTCTTGGGCAGGGTGAAGGCGAAGACTTCCAGCACCGTGGGCAGGGGCGCGCTGTTGCGCACCACCACTTCGAGGATCTTTTCCAGGTCCACCATGAAAAAGACGAAGGTGAACACCGCCGCGCCAATGGCGGCATGCGAGACGACCTCGCGGAGGATGTACCTGGTCAGAATGCGCATCGGCCTAGAGTTTCGCTCGCAACCTGCATGCCTGAGTCTAGCAGAAGTGGGGGAAGAAACAGCGGCACGTTCGGGACGGGTTCATTCGTTATAACGCGTCATCCTGACGCGAGCGAAGCGAAGCGGAAGGACCTGTTGTTATCAGAACGAAAACACCTGTGGGAACAAAAAAGCAGGTCCTTCGCGTCGCGGCCAAGACCCGGGCCGCTAGCCCAGGATGACTCCTTAAGAGAACCGCCTAAACGCGTTCAATGTTCCTTCTGCAGCGCGCCGGCCTGACTTTGAAACCGCACTTAGATCCACTCGCTATTTTTCGTAAACCGTCTGGCCGTTCACGACGGTGCGCAATACCTCGGTTTCGAGAATTTCGGGTGGTGATGCGGTGATAATGTCGCGATCCAGGACAACAAAGTCCGCCAGCATTCCCGGGGAGAGCTGGCCCTTGTCCTTTTCGGCGAATTCCGCGTAGGCGGAACCAGTGGTGTATGCCGCAATTGCCTGCTGGATGGTTAGCCTCTGCTCGGGAAAATAATCCCTCGTTCCGGCTTCGTTCGCGCGCGTCACGGCGGCATAAAGCCCGCGGAAGGGCGTGATGGGTTCTACCGGGTAATCGGTGCCGAAGGCCAGGAGGACACCATTATCCAGAAAACTCTTCCAGGGATAGGATGATCTGGCGCGCGCGCTGCCAAGGCGCGACTGCGCCCAGTTCATGTCGGTGAGCAGGTGGTTTGGCTGGACGGATGCAACCACGTTGAGTTCCCGGAAGCGGGCAATCTGGCTGGGCGCAATCACCTGCGCGTGTTCGATGCGGAAGCGGAAGTCGCCGGCGGCCGGGCGGATGTCGCGCTCGCGAGCGCAGTGTTGCGCCTCGGATATGGCGTCGAGAGCCATCTGGACTGCGCGATCTCCGATAGCATGAAATCCCATCTGGAAGCCAGCTCGCAGGCGCTCTATCATCTTTGCGACAAGATCGGAAAACTCGTAGTTCAGAACGCCGGAGTTGTGCGGGTCGTCATGGTATGGCGCCAGCAGCGCCGCCGTGCTGGAACCCAGCGATCCATCAAGAAAAGCTTTCAGCATGCCGATGTGCAGCATGGCGTCGCGCTGGGGACGATATTCGCGCCGCTCCAACAGCAGGGGCAATGGCGAATCAAACGGCAGCCACTCGGTGATGCGCGCGGTCAGTTTGCCTTCTCGCTCCAGGTCTTCATAGATGAGGAAATCTTCCCAGGAAGAATTGTCCTGAATAGAGGTGACGCCCGATCGAGCGGCGTCCAGCAAAGCCAATTCGATGGCACAGCGGCGTTGTGCCGGCGAAAGCTTGGGAATTTTGGAGCGCACCAGGTCCTGCGCCGATTCACGCAACACGCCCGTGGGCTCAGAATCGGGACCGCGGTCAATCGCGCCTCCGGCGGGATTTTCGGTGCTGCGGGTGATGCCGCAGGCAGTGAGGGCGAGGGTGTTGACGACTGCAAGGTGGCCATCCACGCGGCTGAAGATTGCGGGGTGGCCGGCGGTGACGGCGTCCAGGTGATGCCGGGTGGGGAGTTTCCGGTCCGGCCAGACGGTATGGTCCCAGCCACGGCCGACCAGCCATTCACCGGGGCCGGTGGTCCGCGCACGAGCGGCAATTCGTTCCTGCATTTCTGACAGGGACCTGGTACCGGCGAGGTCCACATTTAGCTTCGCCAAACCGCCTGCGGCCAGATGCGCGTGGGCGTCATTGAAGCCGGGCATGACGAAGTGCCCGTGCAAATCGCAGATGCGGGTGGCAGCCGCCTGGAATTGTCGGGTGGTGCCGGTTGGCCCGAGGGCGAGAATACGACGGTCACGCACGGCAATAGAAGTGGCTGGAGCCCCGGTGTAGAGACTAGCGTTGATGAAAATTTCATCCGCGGGTTTTTCGCCGGGGGCGAGACCAGAGTTCATGGTGGACACAGCGCCCATCCCCTCGGGTAAGAGCGGGCTGCGGTAAATATACTGTGGGAACGCTCTAAGCCGCGCGGACTTCGCTGATGGAGACCTCCTTTAGCCTGCCCGTCTTTACGTCGTACACAAATCCGCGCACTCCGATGCTATGCGGTATCCATGGATGCGATTTCAGTTTCCGCACCTGCTCGCGGACGTTCTCCTCGACATCCGAGAATGCCAGAAACTGCGCCGGGGCCACAGCCAATTTGCCGGTGCTGTGCTGCAAGGTCCGGCGCAGATCCTCGTCTTTGAAGGTCAGCATGCCGCAATCGGTGTGGTTGATGACCAGGAACTCGCGTGTGCCCAGCAGGTGGGTAGAAATGATGAGAGAACGCAGGACGTCCTCGGTGACAATGCCTCCGGCGTTGCGGATAATGTGGGCGTCTCCGGTATTGAGACCGAGCATGGGCTCAATCGTGAGCCGCGCGTCCATGCATGCCACGACCGCCAATTTCTTCGCGGGGGGCATGGCCAGGCTGCCGTTCCTGAAGTTGCGGGCGTAGACTTCGTTGTTTCTGATCAGGTCGTCGGCAATGCTCATGCTGTGACTCTCTCCTTGGGGTAATAATTTACTGATTTGGCAGAGGCTGGGGAGTTACAGGAAATCGAGAGCTGCGCACGAGGGCGGCTCGTGCTTGTGCTTCAGAAGAACCACAAGATCCTTCGACTTGCGCGCCGAAAGCCGCGGCGCGCTCGTTCAGGATGACAGGCTGCTGAAGGCAGATCCTTCGGCTTCGCTTCGCTCGCTTTAGGATGACTCCGTTAAGATGAGGATGAGTCCTATGATGACTCCATTTGGATGTTAGGGCGCTTCCGGGTTCTCGGTAGATTGATCGCATCTCTGCTCTTGTTCTCGGCGGCGTGCATCAGTATGATTACGGGTTTTTCTCACAGAGGATGACCGTACCCATGGCCGAGAAATCCAGAAACAGGCAGGTAGCCGACAGTCCGATCCACGATGTTTTTGAAGGCCGCACGCCTTCAGAATCCGAAAAACAGTGGGCAGAAAACACTCTCGCGCCAACACTGGAGAAAGCTCCGGAAAGGGCGATTGGAGCGCGCAGCGGCATCAATGTGGACGAGCACGGAAACGCGCGGTTTACCACGGTTTCCGGTGTGCCCATACGGCGCCTGTACACGGCCGCCGACCTGCCGGCCGGTTGGAACTACGACCAGTATCTTGGCTATCCCGGACAGCCGCCGTACACGCGCGGCATTCACGCTACGGGCTACCGCGGCAAGCTTTTCACCATGCGCCAGTTCTCCGGGTTTGCCTCGCCGGAGGAAACCAACCTGCGCTACAAGTACCTGCTCCAGCACGGCGGCGGGGGTCTTTCTGTCGCGTTCGATTTGCCCACGCTGATGGGCTACGACAGCGACCATCCCTTCAGCGAAGGTGAAGTGGGGAAGTGCGGTGTGGCCATTGACTCGCTGGAGGACATGGAGATCCTGTTCAACGGCATTGACCTGGAGCGGATCACGACGTCGATGACGATCAACTCGCCCGCGTCCATCCTATGGGCCATGTACCTGGTGGTGGCGGAAAAGCAGGGCGCCAGTTGGAAAAAGATTTCCGGCACGATCCAGAACGACATCCTGAAGGAATACATCGCGCAGAAGGAATATATTTACGCGCCCGCGCCCAGCATGCGACTGGTAGTGGACACGTTTGAGTTCGGATCGAAGGCGGTGCCGCGCTGGAACACCATATCCATCAGCGGTTACCACATCCGGGAGGCTGGCTCGACGGCACTTCAAGAGCTGGCGTTCACGCTGTACGACGGTATCGAGTACGTGGAGTGGGCGCGCCGCCGCGGCCTGGACGTGGACGAGTTTGGACCGCGCCTCAGTTTCTTCTTCAACGCGCACAATGACTTCTTTGAGGAAATCGCGAAGTACCGCGCTGCGCGCAAGATCTGGTACCGGGTGATGAAGGAGCGGTTTGGTGCGAAGCAAGCGCGTACCTGGCTGATGCGGTTCCACACGCAGACAGCGGGGGTGTCGTTGCCAGCGCAGCAACCAATGAACAACATTGCGCGCGTGGCGATTCAGGCGCTGGCAGCGGTGCTGGGCGGGACGCAGTCGCTGCACACTGACGCTTATGACGAAGCGTTGGCGCTGCCCACGGCCGAAGCCGCGCGCATCGCGTTGCGCACGCAGCAGATCATCGCTTATGAATCGGGCGTGCCGCAGACTATTGATCCGCTGGGCGGTTCGTATTTCGTCGAGCGGTTTACCCTGGATATGGAAAAGGGCGCGTTCGATTACTTCGAAAAGCTGGATGCGATGGGCGGAATGGTCAAGGCCATCGAGCGCGGGTATCCGCAGAAGGAAATTGCAGAAGCTTCGTATCAGTACCAGCGAGCAGTAGAGAAGAAGGAAAAGATCATCGTCGGAGTGAATGAGTTCACGGTGGAGGAACACGTCCCGGATACGCTCTATATTGACGACACGGTGCAGCGCCAGCAGACGGCCAAGCTGAAAAAGTTGCGCGCGCAGCGGTCGAATGAGGAGGTCCAGCGCCAGCTGGATGCGCTCAAGCGAGCCGCCGCGCAGGAGCCGAAGGTCCGCGCTGACGGTAAAATTTCCGACGCCAACACCATGCCGTTCATCATAGACGCGGTTCGCGCCTATGCCACGGCCGGCGAAATCTGCGATGCGCTAAAACAGGTGTACGGGACGTATGAAGAAACGAGCATTACGTGATTGGTAATTTGTAATTGGTAGTGGCATTTTAATTAGGGGTGCGGTGCATCACCCGATCCACGGTCACGGGATTTCCCCGAATCTCGATTTTTGAATTTTGATTTGTGACTTTTTGAATTGTGATCTGCGGTTGTGGCGCCTCTGCGGCCTCTGCGTACTGCGCATCCCCTGGGTTGAGATGTTGTGCTTAGCTTTCGGATGCGTTTTAGACCACCCGATCACCCGATCGCCCGATCACCGGATTGCCAGATCACGGATTAATCAGATCGCCAGATCACCTGATATTGTTTATTCCTGCGGCTCTTCCATTTACAATTGCACTCAGGTGAGCCATGCACAAAGTCATTGCGGTCTTCATAATCGCTATCGGGAGTGTGTTCGTTGCTGGCTGCAACAAGTCGTCCTCAGCTCCCGTGGCGAAGGATGCGCTGGAACAAGGTCTTCAGAAAATCGCGGGCAGCGGCGCCACAAATTGCGGAAGAGTCGGGCAGGGAGCGGACGTAAAGCCTGCCAGTGACTGCGCCATGCAAGCCGCGCAGTCCAAGAAACCGTTTTACGTCGCCTACGACATGCCGGGGCTGAGTGTCGGCATCGCGGGGAACAGCGAAGGCAAGCTCAGCACGGTGCAGGCGCAAACAGCTCCGGGAGAAACGCAAGCCAAGGTGACTGATTTCCCCTGCGAGGCAGCATTGCGAGTGGCGCAAAGCGGACGCGTTACCTGCACCGCGCCCGGAGCCGGTATGGGCATGACGGGCATGGGCGGCACGAATCCTCATGGAGGCATAAGCATGCCGCCTGCGACGGGGGAAAATCCCCACGGCGGCGGGATGATGGCCGCGCCTCCGGGAACGCCCAATCCGCATGGCAGCATGACTACTACGACGCCAGAGGCGATAAGCTCGCATGATGGCGCAAAGAAGTCTCGCTGAGCTGCTGCGGCGCGGCGCGTTTTTCCCGTTTGCGCAACGCCTGGTTTCGGCTACATTAGTGGAAAGATCACGCTCGTCTGATTAATCGTTCTAATTTATGGCCACTGAACAGAAAATTCGCGTGCTGGTTGCCAAACCGGGCCTCGATGGTCACGACCGTGGCGCCAAAGTCATTGCCCGCGCGTTGCGTGATGCCGGTATGGAAGTGATTTATACCGGTCTGCGGCAGACTCCGGAGATGGTCGTCAGTGCTGCTCTGCAGGAAGATGTGGACGTGATTGGGCTGTCCATCTTGTCGGGTGCGCACAACGCCATCGTGCCCCGGGTCATGGACCTGCTGAAACAGAACCAGGCTGAAGACATTCTGGTGCTGGTCGGCGGCATCATTCCCGACGTTGATATCGAGGGACTGAAGAAGCTGGGCGTTGCCGGCATCTTCCAGCCGGGCACCTCGATGGAGGAGATCGTGAAGTTTATTCGCGAAAATGTGAAGCCGCGCAGCATCCCGGCGACAACTTAGTTTCGAGTTTCCAATTTCAAATTTCCAGCGGGCTTGGGCCCGCTGATTTTTTGCGGATACGCGCAACCAGGACGATTCTTCCAAAGCTGTATCCGGTCGCGAGAGAAGAGACAACGCATATGCCTTGTCTCCCTCCGTCCAAAGAAGGGCGGCGGCTCGCACGAAACGCACCGTCTTCAGACACAACATTTCCAAATAGTACGTGCTGAGTCAGTGATTTTTGTGCAGCGTCAAACGAGTAGAGCGAGGCATCTGCTTTTCGGACTCGTGGGAAACAGCAGATGCCTTTTCGGGCTACCGCGCTGCCCGTATCTACTTCTGCTGCGGTGCGGGCTCGGCATTCTGCGGCACCGCTGGCCCCTCCGGTGCAGGCGTGGGCGCCGGCGTCCCATACGACGGCGGCGCTTGGGTGGACGGCGCTGGCGAAGGTTGCACGCTGCCCGCCGGCGCCACGCCGGGCACATGCGGCATTTTCGTGATGTTGCCGGTTTCAGCCTCGGCCAGTTCAATCCCAAGATGTGTCAGCGTCAGCCCGGTGGCACGGTCCAATTCCACCCTGGACTGCTCATAGGCAGCCATAGCCGTAATCAGACTCGACTCGGCAGTAGCCAAATCGCGCTGCATCTGAAGCACGTTGTAGGTAGTGGATGCCCCCAGGGCGTATTTTTTCTGCTCGGCATCGAGCGACTGTCGCGCCAGCTCCCTCCCCTTCACTGCAGCGTCCACACGGGCGCGGTTTTGCTGCAACGCGAACTGGGCGTTGCGGACCTCAATGCGGATCTGGTTTTCCAACTGCTGTAACCGCATCTGTGCCTGCCGGTATTCCAGCTCAGCGCGCGCCTGCGTCGCTTGCGCTACACGATTGCGGATCGGGATGCTCACATTAATACCCACAGCATAGTCTGGAAAATCATTGCCGAACAGGGTGTGGAAAATATCGCTGTATCCGGTCGTCGGGATGCTGCCGGGAGGCAGCACGTCAGGGGGCGCCAGCGGGTTCTGCACTCCCGCCAGTGCCGAGGTCCCATACCAGCCAACCAGGTTGACGCTGGGCAAAAGCGAGTTCTGTGCCGCCTTCTTATTGATCTCACGGTTGGTCAGGTCTATACGCGCCTGGGCCAGTTCCGGGCGGTGAGCAAGCGCTTCATTAATTAGGTCCTGCGTAGGTACGACCGGCTCCACCGCCGGCATTTGCATTGTGTCCGTGGGGATGACTTCGGCAGCCGCCAAGCGTGTATCCGTCAGGTTCCGGCTGATCGCATTCTTCATGAAGAGCTGCTGCAATTGCAGATTGGTCTGGGAAACGATCAGATCCTGCGTGGCCGACGCGACTTGGGCTTGCGCGCGCACCACCTCGATGGGCGCCAGCGTGCCGATGCGCACCTGCTTCTCGTTGTCGGCCAGCAGGCGATTGGCCAGATCCACCGCGCGCTGCTTGGCCTTCACGTCTTCGTATGCGTTCACCAGGTTCCAGTAAATATTCTCGATCTGGCCAACTGTAGTTGTTACTTGCAAGCGAAAGGCGACGTCCGTAATTTCGCGGTTGTTTTTTGCGATGCGGATAAAGCGGCGGTTAACGCCGATCCCGAATCCTTCCAGCAGCGGCTGTGTGAGCTGAATGCGGTAGCTACCGTTCAAAATGGGGTTCAGCATGCTACGAAGGTTGTTGGTGGTCTGCCGGTTGTTGTTATAAGTCACGGACAAGCTTGTGCCCGTCGCAAATCCCTGGGTATAGCTGAAGTTGGCAGTCCCGGTGTTTTGCTGGAGTAGCGAAGTGCCAGTTACAAACGAGCTGCTCTGCGGAAACGTGCCGTGCTCGATGAATAAGCTTGAGCTGAGGACGGGGTCAAAGGACGGAATTGACGGTCCCGCTCCGAGCGTGGAAGTCACGATCCCGCCCGCACCGGTGCCCGCACCACCGGCAGCCGTGGTAGTGCCGCCCGGCCCACCGCCCTGGGCTCCGGTTGTCAGCACGGTTCCACCGCCCGGCGTGCCCTGCACGATGCCGGTGTTCACGCCCAGGCTCGCCGCTCCTCCTTTGGTGCGCAAAATCTCTGTATCTGCAATGGACAGGTTATAGCGCGAGATCGCAAGGTCGAGGTTATTTTCCAGCGCCAGGACGATGGCATCGTCCAGCGACAGCTGCAGCTTACCGTCTTTCAGCACGTTGTTTATGCGCGCCGAGTTCGTGTACTTCGGCGGCGGCACTTGTTGCGAGGTGTACGGGGCGAAGACATTCGGAAATGCCGATTTCCCCCTGGAATAATCCTGTGCCCGGACTGAAGTTGAAAAAGCCAGCACTGCCACTGCAAAAAGAGCAACTCTCCGCCAAATACTCATGTTTTGAATCTCCCGAAAACTTGCGCCGCAAGAAGTCAAAAGATGGACACGCTGGTTGCATTTGATCCACTGCTGGTTCGAAGAAAAGTAGTATAGCTGACCGGGTAAGCAGATACTTACTTTTTACAAAGCTTTACATATAGGATTGAGGCAACAGGAAATTGCATTCCTATGCGCAACCTGAAACTCACGCTCGCCTATGATGGCGCCGACTTCCACGGCTGGCAGGTGCAACCAGGAAAACCGACCATCCAGGGGACGCTCTCGCAGGCCATTGCGCGAATCACCGGCGAAACCGTGCTGCCGCAGGGCTCAGGCCGCACCGATGCAGGCGTGCATGCGCTGCAACAGGTGGCGTCGTGCGCGCTAGCGTCCCCGATTCCCCCCGCAGGTTTGCTAATCGCCCTTAACGATGTTCTGCCGCCCGCCATCCGCGTGCTTCAGGTCGAAGAGGTCGCCGCCGACTTCCACCCGCGCCGCTGTGCACGCGCAAAAACTTATCAATATCTCATTTACCGGGGCGGCATCTGTCCGCCCTTCCTGGCGCGATACGTGTATCACCATCCCTATTATCTCGACGAAGAGGCGATGCGTTGCGCCGCAGCGATGGTTGTCGGCGAGCACGACTTCACCTCCTTTGCCGCGGTGGATCCCGAACGCGCCCGGAGAGTTAATGACGCAGAAGACGAACCCAACAATGTTCGCACCCTTTTCACCTCCCGCTGGGAACGCGAGGGGGACGAGCTAATCTACACTGCTCGCGGCACCGGCTTCCTGCACCACATGGTGCGCAATCTCGTTGGCACTTTTCTGCTGGTCGGGAAAGGGACTCTCAAGCCGGAAGATATCGGCCCCATTCTGGCCAAGGCAGAGCGCAGCGCCAATCCCGGGGCCACGGCTCCCGCCAGCGGCTTGTACCTGGTGAACGTGGAGTACTGACCGCCCGTGTTTCCGCTTTATCCTCCTCAAAACATTCAGCTACAATAATGTGTTCTATTTTTATTTCCTGGCGTCTCGCCCTCGCGAAGGACGCCACTGCGTGAGGCACTCATTTGGCTACCACTGAAGTTGTGACCAGCGAAGTTGCGAAGACCGAAGCTGCGACCGTGACCCAAACTCCCCAACAGCCACTGGAAACCGTCCCTCAGCTTCCTCACCATAAAGTGAAGGTGAAGAAGCCGTTGCAGCGCTCCTGTAACGAAAAGGACGAGAAAGGCAAGCTCTGCGGCGGACACCTGAAGCGCTGGTTCTATCTCGCCGATGTGGTCGAGCAGAAGTGCGGCGACGTGCAGAAGGCCTGGGGCAAAAACACCGAAGTCTACCGTTGCGAGCACTGCAAGACGCTTTATCTGCCCAATCCGGCCGACCCACGCGGGCAAAACGTCGCCGGTCAGGGCATGATCTCCGTCTTTGGCCTCACCGTGCCCCCGAAAGAACCGGCCAAGGAAGCTGCCAAACCAGCAGCCGCCCCGGCCAGACCCGCCGAGAAATCCGAGTAGCACGGCCGCTACTCTGGTGAGTGACGAGGAGGGCGCATCCGGGGCCCCCGGAACGCGCCTTTTTTGCGCGTTCTGGGGCGGGCAACCCGACCAGATATCTGCCGTCTTGACCAGCCCCATCTGCTCTCACCGAAAAACTGACGCAACTACTTGCTTTCCATCATCTAAGTTTCCGTATGTCGTTCAGGGGCCCTCGGCACACGGATTCCCGCGGCAACAGCACGCGTCCTCCGGAACTGATCTACGACTGGAACCAGGTGGGAAGCGGCGCCCTCAAGGTCACCAAACCTGTTCTGCTCAACGACGAAACCTTGCGCGACGGCCTGCAATCGCCTTCCGTCCGCGATCCCTCCATCGGCGAAAAGATTGAAATTCTCCACCTCATGGAGGACCTTGGAATCAATTCGCTCGACCTCGGCCTTCCCGGCGCGGGCCCGCGCGCTGTGGAGCACGTGGAAGCTCTGGCGCGCGAGATCGCGCGCTGCGGCATGAAGATCAAGCCCAACTGCGCCGCCCGCACCCACGCCAACGACATCCGTCCAATCGCCGAAATTGTTCAGCGCACCGGCGTGCCCATCGAAGCGGCCACCTTCCTCGGCTCCAGTCCCATTCGTCGCTACACCGAAGGCTGGACCACCGGCTTCCTGCTCACGACCACGGAAAAAGCGGTGACTTACGCGCGCTCCCTTGGGCTCAACGTCATGTACGTTACCGAGGACACTACCCGCTGCGACCCGGAAACCATCCAGCGGATGTACTCCACCGCCATCAACTGCGGCGCTCGCGCCATCGTCATCTGTGACACCTGCGGCCACGCCACCCCCATGGGCGTCTACGCCCTCGTCAAGTTCGTGATTGAACAAGTGGTCAAGCCCAGCGGCGAAAACATTCGTGTTGACTGGCACGGCCACTGCGACCGTGGCCTCGCGGTTCCCAACTCGCTGGCCGCGATTGCCGCGGGCGCAGATTCCGTCCACGCCTGCGGACTCGGCATCGGCGAGCGCGTCGGCAACACGCAGATGGACCTCATGCTCGTCAACCTTAAGCTGATGGGCGTACCGCCTTGGGCGCAACAAAACCTCACCAAACTCAAGGACTACTGCCACGTGATCTCGCGTGCCCTTGACGTGCCTATCCCGAATAACTATCCAGTGATCGGCCAGGACGCTTTCCGCACCGGCACTGGCGTCCATGCGGCCGCAATCATCAAGGCTCTCAAGAAGGATGATGTGGAGCTGGCGAATTGTGTGTACTCCGGCGTGCCCTCGCACTACTTCGGACTGGAGCAGATCATCGAGATCGGCCCCATGAGCGGCAAGTCCAATGTCATCTTCTGGCTGGAGCGCCACGGCTTTGCCGCCGACGACGAGCTGGTGGACCGCATTTTCCATCGTGCCAAGACTTCTGACCGCATGCTCACAGAAGCGGAAATTGTGGAACTCTGCCAGCCCGTTCTGGTCCGCAAAGCAGCGTAAGAACTTTGGCAGTTGCTGCATCCTGTTGGGGCGCAAACTCTCGGTCAGAAGTCATCCTGAGTAAGCGGCCCGTCTTTGGCCGCGCAGCGAAGGACCTGCTTTTCGTGCTGATAAAAGTAGGTCCTTCCGCTCGCTTCGCTCACGTCAGGATGACGCTCCTGGAATTCAAAAGGTATTGGGGTGCCCCACCCTCACATGAGCGAAGCGAAGTGTTAGGCGTGGCCCTCGCGCCGCATTGTTTTTGAGAGAACGCCCTCTCCCTCATTTACAATCAACCCGCAAATGCAGCGACGGACCTTTCTTGGCGTTGTAGCAGGGATACTTTTTGCGATGAACTCTTTGGCTGATTCCCGGCCACCGGCGGATGCCCCGGCCCCCAGCGCGGCTGTGCAGCAGCAGGTTGCGTCGCTGGCCGGCCTCCCTCAGGTACGTACTGCCTGGGAGTGGTTTGGCTCGCATGCCCGCGACCTGACCGAAACCCAGATGGAACTCACGCGCGTCCCGGCGCCTCCATTCGGCGAGGCCCACCGCGCCGAATGGCTGCGCGCGCGGTTTGTCCACCTGGGACTGGACGAGGTGCACATTGACGAAGCGGGAAACGTGCTCGGCATCCGCCCCGGCGCTGTTCCCGGCTCCAAGTTTGTCGCTCTCACCGCCCACATTGACACCGTATTCCCTGCCGGCACTCCCATTAACGTGCATCGCGATGGCGGACGCTTATTGGGTCCGGGAATTTCCGACAACAGCTCCGGCATTACCGCCATGCTCGCCGTGATTTCCGCGTTGAACGCGGCGCGGATTGCCACCGCCGCCCCTATTCTGTTTATCGGCAACGTGGGCGAGGAGGGCGAGGGCGACCTGCGCGGCATGCGCTATATTTTCAATCACCCTCGCTGGAAAGATGCCATTGCTTACACGCTGGTAGTTGATGGCGGCGGCGCTGACACCATCATCACCGAAGGCATCGGCAGCCGGCGCTTTTTGGCCACCATTCACGGTCCCGGCGGACATTCCTGGAGCGACTTCGGCACGCCTAATCCCATCACCCTGCTGGCTCGCGCGATTGACCAGTTCAGCCGCATCCCCATGCAGAACGCCAGCCGGAGCGCTTTCAACATCGGCGTGATCAGCGGCGGGACTTCGGTCAACTCCATTCCTGAATCCGCCAGCATGAAAGTGGACATCCGCTCCGCCGCGCCCAGCGAACTCGACCGCCTTGAGCACGCCCTGCGCGACGCCTTGGTCCAGGCCACCACCAGCGCCAACCCGGTAGACCGGAAATCGAGTCTGGTAGGCTATGAATTAAAGCAGATAGGCAATCGTCCTGCCGCCGATCTGAATCCCAATGCGCACATCCTGCAGGTGATGCGCAGCGTGGATGCGCAACTGGGAATTGCTTCCCGCCAGCAACGCGCCTCTACTGACGCCAACATCCCGTTGTCAATGGGCAAGGAAGCCGTGGCTCTGGGCGGAGGCGGCACCGGCGGCGGTGCCCACACCTTGCACGAATGGTACGATCCCACCAACCGCGCTCTGGGACTGCGGCGTATTGTGCTGGCCGTGCTGGCCCTCGCTGGCATGAAGTAGCCGTTGCTTCGGGGTCACGGGTTCAGCTCTTCAGTGCCCTTTCAAACACGACGTATGAAACGATAGACATTTCTTGGCGGAAACTGGAAACTATTTCGCGTGCGAAATTCTGGACATTTCACAATTGAAGAGTGTAATGGCGCTCGCATTTTGCGGCTGTGCGCCGCGGACGGCACCAACCGCCTGACGCGTGTGTGTGTGCTGGCCTTGACCACGGCGATCCAGGAGATGGCGCGCGATCCGAAGCCGCTGGTCATCACTGGGAACGAGCACTTTTTTTCTGCCGGCGCGGAGTTGGCCGAAGTCATGGCACTGACCGGACCGGCCGCTTACGAATTCGGACTGATGGGCCAGAACCTCATGAACGAGGTGGACGCTTATCCCGCACCGGTCTGCGCAGCCGTGCGCGGATATTGCATGGGTGGCGGACTGGACCTGGCGCTGGCGTGTGATTTCCGGGTGGCGGGGCCGCACGCGATTTTCGGTCATCGGGGTGCGGCATTGGGATTGATGACGGGATGGGGCGGCACACAGCGTCTTTCGCGGCTGATCGGCAAGTCCCGGGCATTGGAAATGTTTGTCGCCGCCGAGAAAGTCAACGCCCGGCGCGCGTTGGAGATGGGATTGGTGATGCGCGTTGTGGATGATCCGGTGGGGGTGGGGTTGGGGATGGTGAGCGGGTGCGGTGATGCTGGTCTGTAAACAGCTAATCAGAAAAGCAGATTTCTCGCACTGACAGCCGTCCGTCCCGTTCCTGTCCGTTTCACTTACTCCAACTTTCTCAGGCATGGGTGGTGTTCGTGCCGTGCCTACGGCACTCCGCTCCAAATCGAACCCTACCCACCACTTCCTCGCCCCTGCGAGGGCTCGGGCGTGGTGGGCTAAGCTGGTCGCGTCCGCTCTCGCGAACGCGTTTCACAGCTCCGGCTTGCGGGCCAGCTCGTTGCGTTTCCAGGTTCGCCCCTGAGCCAACGCCGGTGGAGGTCCTGGGCGCGGACGCGGGTCCGATTTTGATCTTTTAAAATTTTCTGTGTTCCTGTGTCCTCTGTGGTTAAGCCCTTTCGTAGCGAAGTGAAAATTGCATCCATCACACGGCTGTTATACCGTAGTGTCCTTCGGTCGCATCCAGTAATGCAGAGGGTGGGAATGTCCACGGATACGAAGCTGCCCGAGTCCAACATCATCGCGACGAAGATGGACCCTAGCTCCGTGCGATTTAAAAAGAACATGCGCACCATGGCGGAACTGGTGGCGAGAATCCACAACGAACAGCAGACAATTCGCCAGGGCGGCGGCGCGCAGGCCATTGCCAATCAGCACAGCAAAGGGCGGCTGACCGCGCGCGAGCGCATTGCGCTGCTGCTCGATCCCGGCACCGAGTTGTTCGAATTGGGACTTTATGCTGCGCATGGGATGTACGAAGAGTGGGGCGGTGCTCCGGCGGCGGGTGTCATCACCGGTCTGGGCGAAATTCACGGGCGCATGTTCATGCTGATCGTGAACGACGCAACGGTCAAGGCGGGCGCATTTTTCCCGATCACGGCGAAGAAGGTCATTCGCGCGCAGGCCATCGCGATGGAAAATCGCATCCCGACCATTTACCTGGTGGACTCGGCCGGCGTGTTTCTTCCGCTGCAGGAAGATGTTTTTCCCGACCAGGACGATTTCGGACGCGTCTTTCGCAACAACGCTGTGATGTCGGCGATGGGCATACCGCAGATTGCGGCGATCATGGGGATGTGCGTGGCCGGAGGCGGATATTTGCCGGTCATGTGCGATCACATTCTGATGACCGAGGGCAGCGGGCTGTTCTTGGCCGGTCCGGCGCTGGTGCAGGCTGCCATCGGACAGAAGGTGAGCGCGGAAGAGCTCGGCGGCGCGAAGATGCATGCCTGCATCAGCGGCACGGTGGATTTCCGTGAACCCAATGACGAAGCCTGCATTGCGCGTATCCGCTCGCTGGTGGAAAAAATGGGACACCGCAAGCTTGCGCCCTTCAGCCGTGAGAAGCCGCAGCCGCCGCTGTATTCGGCCGAAGAAATGTACGGCATCTATGACGGCTATCCCACACGCCAGTACGACATGCGCGAGATCGTTGCCCGCATCGTCGACGGCAGCCGCTTCGACGAATATCGTGCCGAATACGGCCAGACGCTGCTGTGCGGCTACGCGCGCATCGGTGGCTATGCGGTGGGAATCGTTGCCAATCAGAAAATGCACGCGCAGGGCGTGGACCACGAAGGCCATAAGCGGATCGAATTCGGCGGGGTGATATATACGGAATCGGCGGAGAAGGCGGCACGCTTCATCATGGACTGCAATCAGAACCTGGTACCGCTGGTTTTCTTGCACGACGTGAACGGGTTCATGGTGGGCAAGCAGGCGGAGTGGAGCGGTATCATACGCGCCGGGGCCAAGATGGTGAATGCGGTTTCCAACACCGTAGTGCCGAAGATCGCGGTGATTGTCGGCGGTTCGTTTGGGGCAGGGCATTACGCCATGTGTGGCAAGGCTTACGATCCGCGCTTCATCTTCGCGTGGCCGACGGCAAAGTATTCCGTCATGAGCGGCGAGTCGGCTGCGGGGACGCTGGTGGAAATCAAGATCAAGCAACTGGAGCGCGGAGGCAAGAAGCTGAGCGAAGAGGAAAAGAAAGAGCTGTACGAGTCGGTCAAGCGCACCTATGACGAGCAAATGGACCCACGCTACGGAGCAGCGCGTCTGTGGGTGGACGCGGTCCTCGATCCTGTGGACACACGCGACGCGCTAATCACGGCGTTGCAGGCGGCGTCGCTGAATCCGGATGTGCCGGAGTTTAAAGTCGGGGTGCTGCAGACCTGATCAGGTAATCGGGTGATCGGTCCTCGTCGGCGATCCTCTCAGCGACCGCTGCGAGCACTTAGTTGCATGCACGCACACTGGTCAACTCAGTCGCTGATTTGTGCGGAGCAACGAAGATATGGGGAGTTCTATGTGGGCACTATCCCGAGGCACTGGATCGCTACGGCTGGAATTGCATTTGGTCTCATGGTCTTATAAACAGTTAAGTCTCAGGTGAATTTAGCTCACCCGATCACCCGATGACCCGATCACCCGATATGCAATCACCCGATCACCCGATTACGTTAGTTGAGTGCCCGCGGGATGCCTGGCAGGGGCTGAAGGGACAGATTCCGACTGAGGTCAAGGTCGGCTACCTGCGGGCGCTGATTGCCGCCGGGTTCAAGCACATTGATGCGGTGTCGTTCGTCTCGCCGCAGGCCGTGCCGCAGATGGCCGACAGTGAAAAAGTTCTTGCCGAACTTGACCCGCCCGAGGACGTGGAAATCATCGGGATCGTCGTGAACGAAAAGGGAGTGGAACGCGCTATCAATACCGAAGCGGTGCGCACGGTCGGGTTCCCCTACTCCATCTCGCCCACGTTTTTGGAGAGGAACCAGAAGCAGTCGCTGGAAGATGCGCTCGACCTGCTGGAGAAAATTAAGAACAAGGCCGACGATGCTGGGCTTGATCTGGTGGTGTACATCTCAATGGCGTTCGGTAATCCGTATGGCGATCTGTGGAATGCAGGCGAGGTGGTCGAGGCCGTTGGGTTGCTCGAGCAGGGCGATATTCACACTATTGCGCTAGCCGACACAGTGGGACAGGCGACGCCGCAGCTCATAAGCGACGTCTTCTCCGCGGTGCATGCGAAATACGATTACCTGGACATCGGTGTGCACCTGCACAGCCGCCCCGAGCACGCCAACGAAAAAATACTGGCTGCTTATGACGCCGGCTGCCGGCGCTTCGATTCCACCGTCGGCGGCGTGGGCGGATGCCCGTTCGCTCAGGACGCCCTGGTGGGAAATGTCCCAACGGAGACGGTGACTGAAGCGCTCGCCGCGCGCGGAATTCAGCCTCCCATCCGAAAATCATTAGACGACCTGGTGCGCATGTCGGCGGAAATCGCCGCCAAGCACGGCGGGGCCTCGGCCGCAGATTAAGAACTCTCAACACGGATTTACACAGATTTTCACGGATTATTGATATTCTTTCCGATTCAGAATCCGTGCGCATCTGTGCTAATCCGTGTTTGCTTTTATGAAGTACGAAAACATCCAACTCGTGCAGCAGGCCGGCGCCGCCATCCTTACGCTGAACCGGCCGGAGAAGCGTAACGCAATCAGTCAGAAACTGATCAGCGAATTGCTGGCAGCGCTGGACGAGGTGGCGCAGTCAGGCGCGCGGGTGTTGACCATCACGGGCGCAGGCAAGGCTTTCTGCTCGGGCATGGACCTGGACGAGTTGCGCGGGGTGACGAGCCGAAGTGAGGCGGAGAACATTGCAGATTCGCAAATCATGGCGCGCCTGTTCCGCTCGGTTTACGAATTTCGATTGCCGACTATCGCTGCGGTGAATGGCGCGGCGATTGCCGGCGGTTGCGGAATCGCTACGCTCTGCGACTTCACCCTGGCTTCAACGGAAGCAAGGTTTGGTTACACGGAAGTGAAGATCGGATTTCTGCCTGCAATCGTGTCCACATTTCTCATGCGACAGGTGGGCGAGAAGCGAGCGCGGGACCTGCTGCTGACCGGACGCATCATCGGGCCGGAGGAAGCGCGCGAGATCGGGCTGGTGAACGAAATCGTCGCGCCGGACCGCCTGATGGAACGCGCGCGCGAGCTGGCCGCCTTGCTGATGGAAAACAGTCCGGCATCGCTGGCGGCCACCAAGCGCCTGCTGGCGGCGTATGCGGGTGAGGAACTAGATGAGCAGATACGGCTTTCAGTGGAAGAAAATGCGCGCATCCGCGCTACACATGACTTTCGCGAGGGGGTGTCATCATTTCTGGAAAAACGCAAACCGCGGTGGAGCAGCAAATGAGCGAACGCGCCGCTGCCGTATCGGAATCGCGGCTGCGGGTGCGCTATGCCGAGACCGATCAGATGGGCGTGGTGTATCACTCCAACTACATCATCTGGTTTGAGGTCGGACGCGTGGACCTGCTGCGCCGGCTCGGGTTCACCTACAAGCAACTGGAAGGGGAGGAAGGTTGCAGTCTCCCCGTGGTGGAGGTCCGCTGCCGCTACAAGGCCCCGGCACGGTATGACGATGAGATCCTGATCCGCACGTGTCTGAAGAACGTGCGCGAAACCTTTATCCATTTTGGGTATGAAGTCTTGCATGCGGGCGATGGGACGCTGCTGGCCGAAGGCGAAAGCGTACATATTTCCACCGATCGCGAGGGCAACAAGCGTCCGTTCCCGGAAAAATATATGATCGCGTTTAGGGAGGCGGTGGGGAAGGGATGAGAATTCTTGTCTTCGGGAGCGCAAGATGCTTCGATGCGGGCTGATTTTTCGGCACCGTAGACCATTCGATTAACGTACGCAATTCACGCGCACACTACAGCCTGTTGTTTCTCGGTGCAAGCTGGCAAGCGATCACTGACCACTACCACTGGCAACTGGTACATGTCTATCCTGCGCATCAATGGTAACGATCTGACGCTCGAAGAGCTGCGAGAGGTGGTGTACGAGCGGCGTGCTGTGCTGCTGGATCAGGGTGCGCGCAGCGCCGTCGAGCGTTCGCGCAGGCTGATTGACGAGCTGGTGGAAAGTAATGGCGTCGCTTACGGCGTCACGACGGGTGTGGGGAGATTGTCGGAAGTGCGTATCCCGCCGGAACAGGTGCGTGAGTTGCAGGTGAACCTGGTGCGCTCGCATGCCGTGGGGGTCGGGGATCCGTTACCGGAACCGGAGACGCGCGCCATGATGCTGCTGCGTGCAAATTCTCTCGCCAAGGGCTTTTCCGGCGTTCGTACCGCGACTATTGACATGCTTTGCGAAATGTTGAATCGCGCTGTTCATCCGCTGATTCCATCGCAGGGCAGCGTGGGGGCGAGCGGCGACCTGGCCCCGCTGGCGCATCTGGCGCTGGCGCTGATTGGCGAAGGCGAGATGCTTTATCAAGGTGAGCGGCTGAGCTCGGCGGAGGCGATGAGGCGCGCGGGAATTACGCCGGTTGTGCTCGAAGCCAAGGAGGCCATCTCACTGATCAACGGTACCCAGGCGATGCTCGCGGTGGGCACGCTCGCGCTGCTGGCTGCCGAAGTCCTGGTGGACACGGCTGACGTGATCGGGGCGCTCAGCCTGGATGCGTTGCGGGGGACGATTGTAGCGTTCGATGAACGCATCCACCAGGTGCGTCCACATGCAGGACAATTACGCAGCGCGCAAAACCTGCGGCGCATGCTGGAAGGCGAAGACAGCATACGCGAGTCGCACAAAGAATGCGGCCGTGTGCAGGATGCTTACTCGCTGCGCTGTATTCCTCAGGTCCACGGCGCAGTCCGCGACACGCTGGCCCATTGCCGGCAGGTCTTCGAAACGGAGATGAACTCCGCGGTGGACAACCCGTTGGTGTTTCTTCCTCCCAAACGAGTGGGGGTTCGGCCGGCAATCGGCGAAGCGGGAAGCGGTGGCGAAATTCTCTCCGGAGGCAACTTCCACGGCGAGCCGCTGGCGTTCGCGATGGATTTTCTTGCCATTGCCCTGAGTGCCCTGGCGGGTATTTGTGAGCGGCGGGTGGAACGACTGGTGAACCCGGCGTTGAATGAAGGCCTTCCCGCATTCCTGGCTCCGGGTGCGGGTCTGCATTCCGGCTTCATGATGGCGCAGATTACGGCGGCAGCGCTGGTGAGCGAGAACAAAGTGCTGGCGCACCCCGCGTCGGTGGATTCCATTACTACGTCTGGGAACAGAGAAGACTATGTATCAATGGGAATGACGGCGGCAATCAAGCTGATGAGAATCGTCCAGAACACCCGCCATGTGCTGGCCATCGAATCGCTGGCCGCGGCTCAGGCGCTGGATTTCCTGTTGCCGCTGAAGACCAGCAGACGCGGCCAGATGGCGCATGCCGCTATCCGCTCAGTGTGTCCCACCATGGATCACGACCGCTCTTTGGCCGCCGAAGTGGCGCGTGCGGCTGAGTTGATCGCCAGTGGGAGGATTGCCGCGGTGTTACGGTGAACATTTTCTAATTACCCACATCTGCCAGCAACGGGCAGATGTGGGGCACCAAGCGCTGGAGCAGTTTCAGTTTTTGCGTATCCCACTCTATCGAGGCTTCATCCTGAGGCGAAGCGAAGCGGAGCCGAAGGACCTGCTTTATTTTAAGACTAAAAAACGCTCTAAGAACTGTTATTCAGCCTGGTCGCCGGAGATGCGCGCGACGTGGCGGGCGAGTTGACGCAGGTTTTCAATCAGGCGATCCATACCCCTGGTGGCGGGCAGCTTGAGCGAACTCTCCAGTTCATCCAGAAGATCACAAATCAGCAGATTCGCGTTGTGAATGCGGTGTTCCTGCATAGCGGTCAGCGCGGGATAAGGGTCACGAGCCTGGCTGCGCAGCTCGAGCCATTGTTGTACGATGCTTGCGCTCTGGCGGGCGTGTTCGATGGAAGCGCGAAACTCGGTGAGCAGACGCGGGTCCGCTCCGGTCGGTACGGTGCGCAAGAAGGACTCCAGTTGCGACAACTCGGCGATGATCTTCTGGCAATGCGCATGCAAGTCCGGCGCCGGGGCTGGGGTAGCAGCGGCAGTTTGCGCCGCGGCGGGACTGACTGCAGTCGCCAGTGGGCGCGGCGGCGCTGCGGAGCCTACGCGAGTTGGAGTCACAGGCGAAAGACGCTTGAGAATCATCCCCAAGCGAGCCGTCTCGTCCGGCATCATGCGGTTAAAGTTGAGGCCCATGCCGAAGTGGGCGTCGGAAGTTCGCACCGAAGCGGTGCAGCGCAACTCCAGGTCTACAGTTTTCAGAAGTAACTCGACGTTGGTCTGGACGGGAAGCGGGCTGAAGGTCTCAATATAGCAACCGAGAGCGCTGATCCTGGTAAGCGTGCCGCGATGCTGAGCGCCGGTGGGGACTACCCGGATCTCGGCCGTGCCTTTGCAAGCGAAGGTCTGGGTTGCGGACTGAACGTCGGCGGCCACGGGCACTACCGATGAGAGTGAGCCCGGCGGAGCGGAGGCAACAGGAGGACCGGATTGCATGGGAGAAAGAGTTCGCTGCGTGGCCTGCCTTAACTCTCGCTCCCAGATGCAGCGGGCCGGCTCAATGCAGTTGACGCCGAGCTGTCCCGGATATTGGAGTGCGCGCGCCATTGAGACCCAGCAAACGCGAAAGCGGGCCTTTTCCGTGCCGTGCTGAATGCCGACAATTTCGCCCGGGTTCAGTTCGCAGGCCAAGTCCTTGATACGCGCGCCCTGGCGCGAAATGTCTACCGTTGTCGCAGACTGCGTAAACGGCCTGCCATAGGCATCCATTCCCCAGATGCGGATGGGAAGAGCCATGGCTACGCGTTCTTCGCGCCGCCGTCGCAACGACATCGCTTCACCCCGAACGGAAGTGGCCGAATCTTATCCGGGGACAACGCTGGAAGCAATTGAAAACTTCGTAATTGGCAATTTGTAATTTGCAAAGTGTTAGGTGCCGGTTCTCTGCAAAGGTGTAAATAGGAGCAGCCAAGAAGTCCGAGTACTTTACAAATTACAAATTACAAAATTACAAAATTACGAATCAGCCGAGTCCTAACTGGTCTGCGATGGGTTTCATCGCCTCGATGCAGAAGGCGATGTGCTCGTCCAGATCCACACCCAGTTCCGCGGCTCCTCTGATGATGTCTTCGCGCTTGACGCTGCGGGCGAAGGCTTTGTCCTTCATCTTCTTGCGCACGGACTTCGCATCTACCTCAGCCAGCGACTTGCCGGGTTTGATCAAGGCAACGGCGGTAATGAAGCCGGCCAGTTCGTCGCAGGCGAAAAGGGCCTTCTGCATAGGAGTTTCGCGCTTCACGCCGCTGTAGTCGGCGTGCGAGAGCACGGCGATGCGGACCTCCTCCGGCCAGCCGCGCTGCTTCAGAATTTCCGCTCCGACGAAGGGGTGCTCGTCGGCTGTGGGGTGCTGTTCATAGTCGAAGTCATGGATGAGGCCGACAATGCCCCACTGACCGGGGTCGCCGCCGAATTTTTGGGCGCAGGCGCGCATGCACGCCTCTACGGCGAGAGCATGTTTGAGTAAATTTTGCGACTGGGTGTACTCAGTTAGTAAACTCCAGGCGGATTGCCGATCCATTGGGTTTTTCTCCGGTTTTCTTCCGGTTATTGCCCATGTGAACCAGAAGATTTAGGGTTTTACCTCAAAAATATCTTGACATCGGGTGCTACTCTGCCGCAAAGTGCCACCAGCTTGAAGCCGCGCTCGCGGGTCAAGTGACAAGTTGGATGCCTCGCTCTGGCATCTCCCACAACCTGATGGCCACGACTCTAGCTCCCGTCGATTCCCGGGAAGTGGTGAGATGCGATTACTGCCAGTTGGTTCAGTTTCGGACCATGAACAATCTATGTCGCCGGTGCCGCACATCGCTGGATCCGGAAGAGCCTGAAGCAGTGGCGCCTGAGCCGGCGCCGGCTGCCGCAACGGAGCAGGGACCTGGGCTGCAAGTGGCTGCCGCTATCCGAACATTACGCCAGCGGCATCGGTTAAGCCAGCGGCAACTGGCACAGCGCATGCGAGTGCCGCGCACCTATGTATCGAAGATCGAAAACGAAAAGGCCACGCCGACGTTGTCGTCGCTGGAACGGCTGGCGCGAGCGCTGAAGGTCAGCATCCCCGAGTTGCTCAACGGCGGCAATTACCGAGATTCCATCAGCGAATTGCTGGCCGACAATTTTATAGCGGAACTGGTGCCGTATCTGCCTCAACTGAATGGCATGCAGTGGCAGAGCGTGATGGCACAGATGAGGGACATGACTCTGCACACACGCCGTAGCGCGTAAATGGGAGGGCCTCCTGAAGCCGAGGTATTACGCCTCGGCTTTTTTGTTTCTGTCTGAGCGTAGACCGCATTTGAATTACGCGCAAAAGGGCCAGGGACTAACGACTGATTGCATGCAGGCGACGCGTGTGTTAGGTTCAATTACTTGCAGAGGTTGGATTTGCGAGTCACAATTCCCACCGGGCTGGACGGGAAGGAAGCTGAGATTTACTCTCGGCTTGATCTTGGCCGGCTTCCGCGTCACATTGCTATCATCATGGACGGCAACGGCCGCTGGGCCCGGCGCCGGCGCCTGCCACGTGTGGCCGGACATCGCGCCGGCGTCGCTGCGGTGCGCTCCGTGGTGGAGACGGCTGCACGCATCGGTATTCCTGCATTGACTCTCTACGCTTTTTCGGAAGAGAACTGGAAGAAGCGGCCGCGCGGCGAGGTGGAGTTCCTCATGCGGCTGCTGCAACGTTATCTGAAGCAGGAAGTCCCCACGCTTAACAAGAACAATATTCGCCTGGAATACATCGGCCGGCAGCACGAACTTCCTCCCGAGGTACAGGAGCGGATGGAATGGGCGCGCCGGGCCACCGCCGGCAATACAGGAATGGTGCTCACCCTTGCGCTGAATTACAGCGCGCGCAGTGAGATCGTGGATGCCGTCAACGCCGCGCTGCTCAGCGTGCGCAGTAACGGGTCCAATGGGCGCCTGGACGAGGCAGACATCGCGCATCATCTTTATACGCGCAACCTGCCGGAACTTGACCTGGTGATCCGTACCAGCGGCGAGATGCGGCTGAGCAATTTCCTGCTGTGGCAGGTCGCATACGCGGAAATCTACGTAACCCCGACGCTGTGGCCGGACGTGCGGGGAGTCCACCTGCTCGAAGCTATTGCGGAATACCAGAAGCGTGAGCGGCGATACGGCGGACTTTCTCCCCAAGAGAAAATCCTGCGGCCTGCAAGTCTGAAGATCGGATCCGGACAGCCACAGCGGGAAGACGAGCAGGAGGAGACGGTCTCGCCGGCGGCGCCATCCGCCAGCTCAACACTGCCCTACCGTCAAACCGTCGCGTCGCTTAAATGAAGCGCGTCGCGACGGCTGTCGTACTGATTCCGATCGTACTACTTGCTATCCTGCGGGCACCGATCTGGCTGCTGGCAGTCATTGTTGGCATCGTGGCCCTGCTCACCACGCATGAGTTTCTTGACTTGGCGGAAAAGTACAACATCAGACCACTGCGGCGAACCACATATATCTACGTTGGGTTGCTGTTTGCATTCTTGGCTGTTGGGCTGGGCGGGCCCAAGCCACTGCTGCTGACAAGCGTAGCCGTGACAACCATGCTGGTGATGGCGGTGGTAGCTCCGTTCCTGCTGATGGCGATCGGGATGGCGCGCGATGCGGGAATAGAGGGCCAGGGGATTCTCGCGACGGTATTGCCGGCAGCGGCCGCGGGTGTGGTGGCATTCACCTACATCGCGTTGCCGCTTGGATTGCTCGTGCAGGTGCGCGAGATGTGGGCCGGGGCCTTCCTGCTGCTCTATCTGCTGATCGCCGTGTGGGCCGGCGACACCTTCGCGTACTACACGGGCCGGGCGATCGGGCGTCATAAGATGGCGCCGCGCATCAGTCCCGGGAAGACTTGGGAAGGCGCGGTGGCATCGTTCATCGGCGCGGTGGTGGTCGGTGTGCTGGTGTTGCGCCATGGATTCGACATCAGTTCAGCGCTGCTGCGGGCCCGTCTGATCGAGCCGCAACAGGGCTATCTTGCGTTGCAACCGCCACCCGTGTGGCCGGCAGTGGTCCTGTCCGGCGTGATCAACGTTGCGGCGCAGGTGGGAGACTTGGTGGAGTCGCTGATCAAACGGGGCGCCGGGGTAAAGGATTCTGGCAGCATCCTGCCGGGACACGGTGGCATGCTGGACCGCATTGACGCCCTGCTGTTCGCGGCCCCGGTGCTGTGGTACTACGCGGCGTGGCAGGTGATGTCGTAAGCAATTGCGGTAGCGGTTTACAATGACAGGTCATTAACAATCGCAGACATCAATGAAGAATATCGCCATCCTGGGCTCGACGGGCTCCATTGGCCGCAGCACCCTGCGCGTGATCGAGTCCTATCCTGACCGTTTCTCACTTGTGGCAATTGGGGCGGGTAGCAATGTTGAAGCCGCCTTCCAGCAGGCCAAGCGCTGGAAGCCGCGGGTAATTTCCATTTCGCAGGACGAAGATGCGGACGCGCTTGCGGCGCGGCTAAAGAATGCCGGTCTGGGGGATATCGAAGTACTGAGCGGAGCCTCGGGCACGGTGCGCGTGGCTACGCATCCTGAGGTGGACTTTGTCGTCAGCGCCATCGTTGGGGTGGCCGGGCTGGAAGCTACATACGAGGCGGTGAAAGCGGGGAAAACGGTAGGACTGGCAAATAAGGAATGCCTGGTGGCCGCGGGCGAGCTTATCACTGCGGAAGCGCACCGCCAGGGCAGGCCACTGTTGCCTATTGACAGCGAGCACAATGCCATTCATCAGTGCATGCGCGGGGGCAGATTGGAGGAGGTCGAGCGCGTATGGCTGACCGCTTCCGGTGGCCCTTTTCTGAACACGCCCAAGTCGCAGTTCGCCACTATTACCGTCGAGCAGGCCCTAAATCACCCGACCTGGAAAATGGGCCAGCGCATCACCATTGATTCGGCCACGCTGATGAACAAGGGATTCGAAGTAATCGAGGCGTGCCGGCTTTTCAACATACCTCCCAAGCAGGTGAAGGTGGTGGTGCATCCGCAGTCTACGATTCATTCCATGGTGGAGTTCGTGGACGGCAGCATCCTGGCACAGGTTTCGGTTACGGACATGCGGCTGCCTATCCTGTATGCGCTGACTTGGCCGGAGCGGGTGAGGTCCGATCTGCGCTTTTCGATTTCCGATCTGCGGCGGCTGGATTTTTGTCCTCCTGATCTGGAAAAGTTCCCATGTTTGCGACTGGCATATGAGGCGGCGGAAGCCGGTGGCGCTAGAACCATCGCTCTCAATGCGGCGGACGAAGTCGCGGTGGCCGCATTTCTGGAACGGCACATTGGCTTTACGGACATTGCACGCATAATTGAGGGCGTACTTAGTGAAACGGGAGTTGCAAGACCGGAATCTATTAAACAGGTGCTGGATTTGGATACGGAGGCACGCTCGCGGGCGGCTGATCAGGTCAACAGTCTTGCCGGAAAACGAGTTTCGCCGCGTCCGGCGTTGACAACCTAAGTGGCCCGCCCTGGCGCCAAAAGGCGGGCGCGAGCGTGGAGCAATGTGCCTAATTACTCTGAGGTAGTACAGCTAATCCGAGATTTGAGATAGGGACACTGATGAGCGGTTTTTTGACCAGTGCGGTTTCGATGATCTTAGTGCTGGGATTCATGATTTTCATTCATGAATTGGGCCATTTTATTGCCGCCAAGTCGCTGGCCGTGCGTGTGGAGCAATTCGCCATCGGCTTCGGGAAACGCCTGTTCGGATTTAAGAGGGGCGACACCGACTACCGCGTCAACGTCTTGCCTCTGGGCGGGTACGTAAAGATGGCAGGGGAAAACCCGGGCGAACAGCGTACAGGCGACCCCGGGGAATTCATGTCCCATCCCCGCTGGCATCGTTTCATTATTGCCATTGCCGGGCCAGCGATGAATATCTTGCTGGCCATTGGATTACTGACCGGGGTGTACATGGCTCGCTACGAGCGTCCTGCATTCCTGGACAAGGCGGCGGTGATCGGGTGGGTACAGCCGGGTTCGGCCGCCGATAAGGCCGGCATTCAGCCCGGCGACCACATTGTGCGCATTGATGGCATCCAGAATCCGAGATGGGAGGATGTGCTGCCGAAGGTGGTGCTCAGTCCCGATCAACCCGTGAGTTTGGCCGTGCAGCGCGGAAACGAAATTCTGGACAAGAGCATTACCCCGGTTCCTAAAGGACCGGAGCAGTTTGGCAGTCCGGGATGGGTGCCGGACCAGCCCAGTGTCATTACCGATCTGGAGCCGGGTATGCCGGCAGCGAAAGCGGGCCTGAAGGTCGGGGACATAATCCATGCTGTCAACGGCGTGCCTGTGCGCTCCATGCCTGCGATTATCCAGACGATCCAGGCCAACAAGGACAAGCCTCTGGATTACACGGTACTGCGCGACGGCAAGGAACTGCATTTCAATATCAGCGCGGAATCAGCAGTGAGTGAGGATGGCGAAAGCATGTACCGCATCGGCATCCGTTCTGATCCCACTACGGTCGAAAAGCTGCCATTTGCAAAGGCAGTTTCGAAGTCGCTGGAGACGAACAAGAAGTATTCGTTGCTGATCTTCGAGCTGGTGGAAAAGATGGTGCAGCGCAAGGTTTCCATGAAGCAGATGGAAGGGCCCATCGGCATCGCCGCTGCCACGGGCGAAGCCGCGCGCCAGCCAGGCTGGACTCCGCTGCTGGCCCTCACCGCCATGATCAGCCTGAACCTGGGCATTTTTAATCTGTTTCCGATCCCGATTCTGGACGGCGGTGTGATCCTGCTGTTGTTCGTCGAAGGGCTGATGCGGCGCGACATCAATCAGGCTCTCAAAGAGAGGATCTACCAGGCCGCGTTCGTATTCCTGCTGCTGTTTGCGGCGGTGGTGATCTATAACGACTTGGTCAAGCAGTTGCCGGGGTGGACGGGGAAGCTGCCGTAAGAGCAGTTTCCGCTTTCCAGTTGAAACCTCAAAGTGCAGAGTCAGATACTCGCGCAGGGTCGCTTCGTGTTTTTTAGTTGAAAAGCTTCCCTCCAAGACTGTGGAGGGAATAGGGATTCTTCGCCTTCGCTATGCGAAGGCGAGGAATGAGAGTCGGAAACTGGAAACTGAAAACTCGAAACTGTTAACTGGTTTTACGCTTTTGCTTTTCCGGCCAGTTCACCGTGGTAGTTCAACGCCTTCAGACCCAGGAATTGAGCGCCGTCGCCGAGTTGTTCCTCGATGCGGAGCAGTTGATTGTACTTGGCGATGCGGTCGGTGCGTGAGGCCGAGCCGGTCTTGATCTGGCCAACGCGCGTGGCCACGGCGAGATCGGCGATAAAGGCGTCCTCTGTCTCCCCGGAGCGGTGGGAGATGACGCAGGTATAGCGGTTTTCGCGGGCCAGAGAAATGGCCTGCAAAGTTTCGCTGACGGTGCCGATCTGGTTGAGCTTGATCAGGATGGAGTTGGCCACTCCAGCATCAATACCTTTCTGCAGCAGCTTGGTATTGGTGACGAACACGTCGTCACCAACGAGCTGAATGCCGGCGCCCAACTCCCTGGTGAGTATCTTCCAGCCGTCCCAGTCATTTTCCGCCAGGCCATCCTCGAGGGAAACGATAGGATAGTCGTGGACCCACTTGACCCAGTAGCGCACCATCTCCTCGGGGGATTTCTGCGACCTGTCTGATTTCTTAAAGATATATTTTCCGGATGAGGTGTCAAAAAACTCGCTGGCGGCTGGGTCCAGCGCAATAGCGATCTGTTCGCCCGGCTTGTAGCCGGCCTGGACAATAGCTTCAAGAATTGCCTCGATAGCTTCCACATTGGATTTCAGCGACGGCGCAAAGCCGCCTTCATCGCCCACCGAGGTATTGTAGCCACGCTTCTTGAGTACGCCTTTCAGGGTGTGAAAGGTTTCCACGCCCCAGCGCAAGGCCTCGGAAAAAGACTTCGCGCCTACGGGCATCACCATGAATTCCTGAAAATCCACGTTGTTATCGGCGTGAGCGCCACCGTTGAGAATGTTCATCATGGGCACCGGCAGCAGGTTGGCGCCGATCCCGCCGAGATAACGGTAGAGCGGCAGCTTAAAAGTGCCGGCGCAGGCCCTAGCGGCAGCCATGGAGACCGCCAGGATGGCATTCGCGCCCAGTCGGGCCTTATTGGTGGTGCCATCCAATGCAATCATCTTTTGGTCGAGGGCGAACTGGTCGGAGGCATTCATGCCGGCGATGGCTTTGGCAATCTCGCCGTTCACGTTGGCGACAGCTTTCAAAGTGCCTCTGCCCAGATAGCGACGCTGGTCGCCATCGCGCAATTCGATGGCTTCATTCTCGCCGGTGGAGGCGCCGCTCGGAACCATGGCGCGACCACAGGCGCCGCCGGAAAGCCGGACTTCTACTTCCACAGTGGGATTTCCGCGCGAATCGAGGACTTCGCGCGCATGCGTTGCCACAATTTCGGTCATGAGTTCCTTTTCATCCTGCGTTGCGGATGATTCCTCTCTAATACTGTATCGCAGGGACAGCTGCTATTGGGATCCGAGGCAGCGTCCGGTGAGATAGCCCTGCACTGCCCAGGGTTTTCCGGACGAAAGCCTGAGAGGGGCCGGATTATAAACCAGTAGAAGAGAGGCGATTGGGGTTGGAAGAACAAGCCAGCACCCTGGCGGCAATCATTTTGGGGCGGATTTCAAGTTGAACCGGGCGAGCGCCCGGTTCGCAGGCCCTGAGCGCAGCTCTAACTGACAGAAGCCAGTGTGGAGGCGATTTTGGAAAACACGACGGTAGCGTTTGCGCCGATAGCATTGATGGTAGCAATGGTGATAACGAGAATGACGGCGAGCAGTAATGCGTATTCAGCTATGTCTTGAGCTTCATCATTTGTCCACAATTTCGCAATCTGCATACTCGCTCCGAACACGGGTGCTCCGCCATGTATCAAAGATAAGAGCCTTCCTTCCATTTGAAACCTAGCAATTAAAGGCGCACTTGCTGCGGAAATCCGGTTAAAAGGTATGTGCATGATGTTGCAGGTACTTAGCTTGTTGAACTCCCCTTGCCTGGAAAAGCGGTGTCCGAAGAGCGAGACATTTCAGAAAAGTGAAGTGCGCCATTTTTGGTATTCAGCCAGTGCCCGCTGCGCTGGAGAAGACGCCGGTGCCGATAACTGCTGGGGCAGAAGCGGTCAAAGGTTAGCCATCCCTGCATGGCCCAAGAGCCGCCGCGAATCACCGTTATCTTCCGAGGTTCCCGGATCTGTTTGGGTGTTGTGCCCGTTTTTTCCCTGTTTTACAGTGCGACGCATGGGCGGAAGCGCCAGTAGCACCTTGTGCATCGGGGATCGTGCGCCGGAATTCACCTTACGGGCGGCAAACCGCTTCGATGCAGAGGCTCAGCCGCAAGCGTTCTCGCTGCGTCTGTTGCTGGAGCAGGGACCGGTAATCCTGGAGTTTCTGCGCGGGACCTGGTGACCGAATTGCGTCAAGCGCATGGCCCAGTTTGAGCCAGTCAAGGCAGAAATCGAGGCGGCGGGCGCGCAGGTTGTGTTTATCGCGGCTGAGAAGCGGTCGGGAATGTTTAAGCCGGAACAATATCTCAAGGAGCATCTTGTGCCTTACCCCTTCCTGCTGGACGAAGACCGGCAGGTGACGAAGCGTTACGGGGTGTATCAGCGAATCGGCGTGGATGCGCTCAATATAGCGCGTCCGGCCACGATGGTGGTGGACCGCAACGGTGGGATTCGGTTCCTGTACGTTGGCTCCAATCAGGCCGACCGGGCGCCCCTTAACCAGGTAATACGGGCAGCTAGGGGCGAGTGGTGATTGGCGAGAGTCTGATTTCAATTTCCGCTGCAGCAGCCGCGGAGGAAGGTGACGAGACCCCATGAAGAGGCTGGTAGTGGTTCTCCTGGCGACAATATTCGCGCTGACGATAGCTTGCATGGCATCGGCAGACGCAGTGCCCAATTCCGAAGCGACTGCTCCGGCAGTCAGTAATGCTTCAGCAAATGCTCTGCCCAGCGGCACCGCAGTGAAAATCAAGCTGGAAACGCCAATTTCGACGCGCGACAACAGGGCAGGCGACACTTTCAGCGGGCGCGTTACCGAACCGGTCATGCTGAACAACCGCACAGTGATTCCGGTGGGAGCGTCTCTACAAGGCAGGGTGATGCGGGTGTCCGAGCCGCGCCGAATCAAGGGAAGACCGAGTATTGACCTTCATCCCGAGTCCGTGACCTTGCCTAATGGCGAACGGCTGTTGATCAATGCGGTCATCGTGGATACTGATCGGCACAAGAAAACCAGCGTGAACGATGAAGGCCGGATTATCGGCAGCGGTCGCGACGGCAAAGATAACCGCGAACTGGCAGTGGGAGCGGGCGTCGGCACGGTGGTGGGCGTAGTTGCTGGCGGGGCCAAGGGAGCCTTTGTCGGCGCTGGCGTGGGTGCAACAGCGACGGTGGTACATTGGCTCACGAAGCGACACTCGACGGAATTGCCGGCCGGTACGGAGATTGTGATGGAGTTGAGCCGTCCTATGGTGCTGAGCGCCGCCGGAGCCGATTAAAGGCTTTAACCCCAGAGTACACAGAGGACAAAGAGGGACTTGGTCATAGGTAATCGGGGCGCTTCGCAGCACTACGACGAGACCGAATAGTTGTAAAGACCGGCGTCGAGGTCTTCTTCGGCGCTGACGCGCAGTTCAATCCAACCCTCGATGGGCAGGGCGTCCACCGGCAGGCGGTCGCGCCAAAGGGTAAAACGCAATCGTAGCAGGTCGCCTGCACTGGCATGCAGCAAAACCAGCGGCAGTTTGAAGGCAAAGCTTTGACGCAGCGCCACTTCAACGCCGCTGGGAACCTCCGCGAAGTCGGCACTGCCGCCGGAGCTATCCGGTTGCTCCAGTTTCCAGTTCGCGATCGCGCCATGCTCAAGCGTGACTTGGATGCGGAGCACATGGGCTGCGGCTGGAATTGATTGCGGCTCAATCGCGCCCGCCGCAACGGAAGCAGAGGCTGCCGCCGGCGGCTTCACACATTCGCAGGTGACGGTCAGATCGAGTCGGTCCTGTGGAACGCCGCCCGCAAAATCCAGGCGGCCATAGAGGTTCACATCGTCAATGCCGGCATAAACAGAGTCCAGCAGGAACTGCTTGCCATGCATGGCCCCGGCGCGACGGTCGGCGGTATACATCGCAGCGCCAATCCAATCGAAATAACGCTCGTACCGCGCGCCGATCCGGGGGCGGATGTAGGCAGTCTGCGGGACAAACATGGGCCGCACTACGGCCGCAGCGATGGGCTGGGCGAGGTAGTCAGGCGGGGCCGCGCCTAATATGTGATACACGTTGGACAGGTGCTTGCGGTAGAGTTCGTCGAAATCGCGATCGTTGGCCGTGTGGTGCTCGGGACCGTACCACCAGTTCCAGTCGCTGCCTTCCGCGATCAACAGTTCCTCGTAGGCGATGGCGCGCTGCTCGGCGGAGGCAGTGATGCCCGCGTTGGCGTAGAAATCGCGGGCGGAGGAAAGATAGTCCCAGGAGCGGTTGTCTTCGGGAGCGCCAATCCAGACATTGAAGTTGGCATTGATCCACGAACCCGGAACCAGCGAACTGAGGCGGGCGAAGCGGCGACGATCGGTCATTCGAGTGATCGCCTGTTCCAGCGATACGGGTGACGAAGGCCCGACTGCATCTTGGGCCGCCTTTAGGGGCATAGCGGTGACGACAGGCTCCCGCATCAGGGGCATGGCGGCGCCAGCTTCCGCAAGTATGGCTTCCGAGACGGTGAGGGCTTCCATGCCGGGGTCGTGCTGGATGGCGTCGTAGACCCGGCTCAGGAACTCGCGCCCAGACCGGGGGTAATATTCCCAGGCGTTCTCGCCATCCAGGATGATGGAGACCACAGCATCACGTCCTGCTCTGAGAACCGGTTGCGCGGAATGCTTAATCTTCTGGATGAAGTTCGCCGCAGCCTCCGCTGCAGGCATGCCGGAATAGACGAAGCCGATCAGGTCGGAAAGCATGTGGTCGCGGAAGACCATGTACATGCTGGCGGGACCTTGTTCGTAGCGGTAAACCCGATAGAGCCGGTCGGGGCCGTCGGCTTGCAGACGTCCGCTGCCGTCACGGCTGAAGTGGTAGCTTAGGCTGCGGCCGAGCACGCCCTCGTCGGTGGCCATCCACTCGACGCCCAACTCATGCGCGATAGCGATTACCTTCTCAGAAACGCTTCCCTCGGACGGCCATACGCCACGCGGGCGGACGCCGAAAACGCGCTCGTGGAGATCGAGGCCGCGTTTGAGCTGCTCGCGGGCGTCTTCAGGATGAATGAAGCGGCGCTGCGGCAGCTTCAGTCCCGGTGAAGACACCGCACCCAGGTTGCTGTCGACCAGCAGGGGAAGGATGGGATGGTAAAACGGCGAAGTTGAGATTTCGATCCCACCACGCCGGGCAGCGGCGGCGTAGGCGGGCAGCACGAGCGCCAACAGCTCCCGCTGGCGAGTGACAATGAAACGCTGATCGTCTTGCGAAAAGCCCCGTCCCTTGCGCACGAGGGCGGCAATATCCCCGTCCTGGAGGAAGAACTCGTCGAACCAGGCGAGTTGGGAGAGTACTTGTAAGTCGGTGAAATCCTGGACGCTAAGAATTCTGTCGGTGCGTTCGGCATTGTGGCCGGTGGCGCGGAACTGCTCCCACAATTGGCGATATCGCGGGTAACGTCCGATCATGTTGACCGGGTTGGCCTGGAACAGGTAGTCGAGCGCGAAACGGCGCTCGGCAGGGGTGAGGTCGCGCGCGGGCTTACTGGCCACGTCCAGGAATGGATCCCGGGCCGCTCCCGTAAGGTAGTCCTGAATCTGAGCTATCAGGGAAGGAACAAGATTGAAAGTCTGGTGGACGTCGGGAAATTCGTCCAACAGCTTGACCATGCCGTAGTAGTCCTTGAGCGCGTGCAGCCGTACCCAGGGCAAACGGTATTCACCCGTCACCAGGTCTTTGTAAAAAGGCTGGTGCATGTGCCAGAGAAAAATGAGGCGGATACGCGGCATGGGACCTTCAATGTTTTAACACAGAGCAGGTGAGATCAATTCATTCTTGGAAGGCGAAGACAGGAGTGGAGCAGGGCTTTCAGCTGCTTTTAGCCGCTGAGGCTTTTTGCGACTCATAATTTGTGATCTGACAGCCTATGTACCTCAGAGGCTGAAGCCCGCGTTCTTACTGCGGATTCCACGCAGGATCCACGGCCAGCTCCACCTTCAGCGAGAAACGCGCTGCCCAGAAACTGTGCGGATTCCACGCAGGATCCACGGCCAGCTCCACCCTTTCATGAACAATGCACCTTTAATCTCCTGCTTCGGCGGGTAGAACACCGCGGAGCGGTTCCGGCGGGTGTTCACGGGCGGCTGACGTTTTCGGCTGTGAGTCACTGTCGAAGTACTTCTTCAGTCCCAAGATTGGTTTCTCGAAAAGGTGCCACGAAAGCGCCGCAAACGGGATCGGCAGCAAAACCTGTCCTACCATGCGGATCAGGTTGGCATGCGGCACGTGCTCCACTCCCCAATTCAACGGTGTCTTCCAGAAGATGGAAAACACGAGCGGATGCATGATGTAGATTCCGTAGCTGATCTTGCCCGTGAATGAGACCGGCGTCCATGCCAGGAAGCGGTTTGGCGTGCTGACAAGATAGGCGACGATAGAGGCGAACCCGATTGCCAGCGCGGAATACACGAGCACCCACTCCTGACGCCAGAGCAGCCACAGCGCCGCCGGGAGTGCCACCCAGCCGTGCTTCATCCATTTGGGGCGCAAGACGATTAAGGCCCCGGCAGCAAGCGCGTCCAAGCGACACCAGGTGATGAATCCATACATGCCGTTGCCGCTGTATTTCATGTAGTAGCGCAGCAAGAGCTCCACGACGAGGACGACGAGTAGTCCGATTTCCAGTTTCCGCCGCGAGCACCAGCGCACCACCACCGGCCAGAGCAGATAGAACTGCTCTTCGACGCACAAGGACCAGGTGATCACCAGGGCGAACGACCCCAAGTGCTTCAGCACGAGGTTCTGAATGTAGAGAGCATAATAAGGCCAGGGGTACTGATGCAGATCAACGTCCTGCCGGGCCCACTTACCGAGGTGGGGAGTCACGGCGAAGATGTAAATCAACAGGAGGTAGTAGAGCGGCCAGATGCGCAAACCGCGGCGCGCGTAAAAATTGCGGAAGTAATGGGGGCGCTCGCGGCTGCCGAGCAGGATAGACGTGATCAGGTAGCCGGAAATGACGAAGAACAGGTCTACGCCGGCCCATCCCCAGCTTCGCACCATCTCCAGCCAGGGCGTGTGGAAGGGAAAGTTGCAATGCACCATGAGCACGCCCAGGATGGCAAAGGCGCGCAGGCCGTCGAGTTCAGGGATGTAGCGGCGGATCGGGCTTCTCCAGTGCTGTCGCAAGAACCGCAAAATCTTAGCATGCGAGCGGCACATCGAAGGCTGAATTTGCGGGTTCGTGGATTGTTGTTCCCAGTTCTCCACGCATCATCCTAGCGCTCAAAATTAGGACAGGACGGTGGCGCACACTCCTCTTATCGCCAGTATTGGGCAAACCGAATAACTGGCCAGATGAACACGCCTATAAATGAAATCATCAGTACGCTGCAACACATTGAAAGACCGAGAAGAAGCTGCGGAGCCGGTGTCCACTTGCGAAGGTGCGAGCCAGGCGAAAGATTGCAATGAATTTCACAATCACAATGGCAGCAATCGCAAAAAGCCCGAGAACCATTAACGCTTCGCTAATTCCCGTAGACTCTTATTCAACTCTCGGGTTCAGTATCGGTGCGTGTTTTGCCTAATTCCCGCTCTCTGTGGTAAAGCTTTTGCGCTATGTCTGACAGACGATTTCGTGTGTTTGCCACCTGTGATATCGGCTCCGACGCTCTCGATGTCCTTCGTCAGCGCGGTTACGAGGTTGAGGTTTATCCCCATCCGGAAGCGCCGCCCAAGAAGCTGATCTTGGAAAAAGTGCGCAGCGGCATTGATGCCCTGATCACAACGCTGCGCGATCAGATTGACGCGGAAGTGTTTGAGGCCGGGAAGGGAACGCTAAAGGTGGTGGCGCAGGATGCCGTGGGGTTCGACAACATCAACCGCGAGGACGCCAACCGCTACCGTGTTCCCTTCACCCACACGCCGGACGTGCTGACGGAAACCACCGCCGAGTTCGCTTTCTTCCTCATGGGCGCACTGGCGCGGCGACTGTGGAGCGCGGAGCACCTGTTGCGTGAAAATCGCTGGGGATACTGGCATCCATTCCTGCCGTTCTTGGGGGACGAAGTTACGGGCAAGACGATTGCCATCATTGGCACCGGGCGCATCGGCCTGGCAATGATCAAGAAATGTCTGGGCCTGGACATGAATATTCTTTGTTACGACCCGGTATTCCAGAACCACGACTACATCAAAACCATCCAGGAATTGAAGGACCTGCGGCTGCGGCACGGGCTGGAAAAGCAGCGCACTACGATTCGGTATGTCACCTTCGAGGAAGCTCTGCGCCAGGCCGACTTTGTCAGCGTGCACGTGCCGCTGACTCGTCCGGGAGAAAGTCCGGCGCCCACGTACCACCTGTTCAACGAGCGCACGTTGCGCATGATGAAGCCGACGGCGTACCTGATCAATACGTCGCGCGGTCCGGTGGTAGAGGAGGCGGCAGTGGCGAGGGCACTGAAGGAAAACTGGATTGCCGGCGCAGCCCTCGACGTCTTCGAAAAAGAACCGCTTCCGCCGGACTCGCCGTTACGCGATGCGGCGATTGAGGACCGTTGCCGCCTGTTTCCGCACTTTGCCAGCGCCGGCAAGATCACTCGCCTTTCGCCGGACGCGAACAAAGGCATGGCGGGGCGCACCGTCCAGGGCCTGATTGATGTGCTGGAACGCAATTATGGCGGCGATCCCGCTAAAATGCCCTTCGTGGTCAACAAAGAGGCTTTCCAGGAAAGCTCGCGCAGCCAGCCATAGCGATGCCGGAGCGAACCAACCCGGTTGAACTTCTGGCGCAGATCGAAGCCAGCGGTGTTGGAGAACTGTTGAGTATTGCCATCCGCAAGAGGTTTGGCAGCGGCTTTAGGCTTGATTTGGAATGTAAGCTGCCGCCCGGCATTACCATCCTGTTCGGCCCGTCCGGCGCCGGCAAGACTACAGTCTTGGACAGCATTGCCGGCCTGATCAATCCCGACGCCGGTTGCATCTCCGTTGCCGGCCGCATCCTGTTCGACTCCGAGGATGGCGTCAACGTACCTGTGCAGCACCGTGGAGTGGCGTACGTTTTTCAAAGACTCGCGCTTTTTCCGCATCTGAGCGTGGCTGCGAACGTCGAATACGGACTGGCGAAAGTGAGCGGGGAGGAGCGGCGAGAGCGCTGTCGCGCCATTCTTGATTCTTTTTCCATCGGGCACCTGCACGATCGCAAACCTGACCAGATCTCCGGCGGCGAGCGCCAGCGCGTGGCTCTAGCCCGGGCCCTGGTGACGGACCCGTGCGTGCTGTTGCTCGATGAGCCGCTTTCCGCCGTTGACGCTCTCACCCGTTCGCGACTGCTCGCGGACTTGCGTCTGTGGAACGACGCTCACCGCGTGCCCATCCTGTATGCCACTCACAGCCGGGAGGAGGTGTTTGCCGTCGGAGAACGCGTGGTGGTAATCGAGCAGGGAAAGGTGGTTGCGCAGGGGAGTCCGTACCACGTGCTCGAAGCGCCGCGGCACGAAAGCACCGCGCAGCTCGCCGGGTTCGAGAACATCTTCGACGCTGTCGTTGCGGCCCTGCACGAACGGGAGGGCACAATGACGTGCACGCTTGTGCCTGACCCATCCACGACAATGGCACCGGCGCTGGAAGTCCCGCTGGGGCGTACCGAACCTGGAATGTCCGTGCGCATTGCCGTTCGCGCCGGCGACATCCTGGTGGCCACAGCGCCTCCGCAGGGGCTCAGTGCGCGCAATGTCCTGGCCGGGCAGGTGACGGCGATTGCCCGGCGGGATGTCACGAGCGTCCTTCAAGTCAGTTGCGGGGCCACCCGCTTTGAAGTTCACATCACCCCGGCTGCAGAGACTGCCCTCAAGCTTGCGGTTGGGCGGGAGGTCTGGCTGGTCATTAAGACCTATTCCTTCCACCTGGTGCAGAGGGCCGGGCAATAGGCAGGCCAGAACGGCCGTCCAGCTCACAATCAGAGGTGACGCACGTCACGCACATGCATGACGAAACCGGCATTGCTGCTGCACTTGGGGATGCTAAGCTGCCAGTGAAAATGAAAGTCATTTTCAGCATCGTAATCACGAGGCCGGTTTCTATGCATTCCAGTTTTGCAGTATTGACTCTTATTTTCTCTCTCACGCTCGTTTCTATGGCGGGGGACACGCGTCCGAACGCCGCTTCTTCACAGACCCCGGCGTACGAGACGGGTCCCATTCAGGACAATAGTTTTCTGATTGAAGAAGCCTACAACCAGGAATTCGGCGTGGTGCAGCACATAAACACTTTTATGCGTACCTGGGACAGCCACGACTGGGTTTACACCTTCACCCAAGAGTGGCCGGCGCCGGGACAGAAGCACCAGCTCAGCTACACGCTTTCCGCTGTGGACAACAGGTCGGTTCCGGGTTCCGGGCCGGGCGTCGGAGACCTTGCAATCAACTATCGCTATCAACTCATCGGCAGCGGGGACACGCGGGTGGCATGTGCTCCCAGGTTGACGCTGCTGGCGCCCACCGGTGACTCAAGTATGGGACGCGGCTACGGCGGCTGGGGCTTCCAAACGAATATCCCCGTCAGTTGGGTAGTCAATAAGCATCTGGTGACGCACTGGAACGTGGGCGCAACAGTGGTGCCGTCGGCCAGGAACGAAGCCGGTGACCACGCCACTGCTACAGGCTATAACCTCGGGCAGAGTTTCATCTGGCTGGCGCATCCGCGATTCAACGTAATGTTCGAGACCCTCTGGACGGGTTCGGAATCGGTGGTTGCGCGTGACCGAACGCAGCGCTCGCACGATCTGTTGCTCAACCCCGGCATCCGCTGGGCGCACAATTTCAAAAACGGGTTGCAGATTGTGCCGGGCATCAGTGTGCCGGTTGGTGTGGGCCCCAGCGCGGGTGATAAGGGAGTGTTTCTGTATCTCAGCCTGGAGCACCCGTTTCGAAAGATTGCGGGGAAGTGAGGGGACCTGCCTCTGACAACAAACCGTTCTTCGGCTTCGCTTCGCTCACCTCAGGATGACTCTTCTAGAAGCCTTGCTGAAATGCTGTGCCGGCAACGGCGTCATCCCGAGTGACCGAGGGCCCGCTTTTGGCCGGAGGGAATCGAGGGATCTGCATTTCTTTCCTCGAATGCGCGGCGACTCAAATGCAGATGCCTCGACTTGCTGCCCCGTCCCCTTCGCTTCGCCTCAGGGTCAGGGTCTGGTCGCTCGGCATGACACCCTTTTCGATACAGCTACACGGAAACGGCTTTATAAAGATTGGCGAGGTAAACCTAATCGAATCCCAGAAAGACGGGCTCGGGATACAGTTGGACGCCCCATTGGTCGGCGACGGCGTATTGAATTGCGTCTTTGAGGGCGATGACATCGGCAGCCGTGGCGCCGCCGCGATTGACGATGGCCAGGGCGTGCTTGCGGGAGAGTCCTACGCGGCCGCGGCTGTAGCCTTTGCAGAATCCCGAGTGCTCCACCAGCCACGCGGCCGCAACCTTGCGTTGTGCCGCGAGTGCGGGATACGTGGGAACAGCTAAACCCTGCGCGGCTGCTCGTTGCGTCAACGCCTCATATTCCGCCGTGGAGAGGACCGGGTTCTTGAAGAAGGAGCCGGCGCTGCGGCAATCCTCGTCGCCCTCGGCGATCAGCATCGCCTTGCTCAACCGGATTTGCAGTACTGCCTGACGTGTTTCCGCCAGCGTCGGGTTGTGCTCGCCGAAGTATTTTTTCAGGTCTGCATAAGTGACGCGAGGTGCTCCATTCGGCTCCAGAGCAAAGCTGACGCGAAGGATCACGTAGCGTCCACGCGCATCGGTATTGAACATGCTGCTGCGGTACTCGAATTGGCAGCTCGGATTGCAGAGCTCGCGGACTTCTCCTGTGGATAGATCCAACGCGCGAAGCTCGGTGATGGTTTCCGCGACCTCCTGCCCATAGGCGCCGACGTTCTGCACGGGGGCGCCCCCCACGGTACCGGGGATTCCGCTCAAGCATTCGATCCCAGCGCAGTTTCGCCCTACGGCGTGGGCGACGAACGCGTCCCAGCTTTCACCGGCCCCGACCGCGAAGATTTCTTTGCCGCCCTCGCGGTGTTGCTCGATGCCGGTGATGGCGACCTTGAGCACCAGTCCGGAGAAGCCGGCATCTGCGACGAGCAGGTTGCTTCCGCCACCCAGGATGAACAGGGGCAGATCGCGGGCGCGCACCCAGTCAACAGCCGTGCGCACGTCGTTCATGTCGCGAGCCTCGACAAAATAGCGCGCCGGTCCGCCAATGCCCAACGTGGTCAGCGGCGCCAGGGGGATGTTTTCGAGGAGCTGCATGGAAACTTGAGTGTAGCAAATAGCAGTCAGCATTCAGCATTCAGCAAGTCCGGTTCACAGTTCACAGTTAACAGCTAAGATAGGTAACAGGGCCCGTTTGAGTGCGGAAATCTTGAACGCTGGTTGCTAACTGCTGATTGCCGACTGCTAAATGCTACTGCTTTGCCATGAATGCCTTCACGACAATGTCATTAGGTTGGACGCCGGTGGGTATCGTCGTGTAGAGCGCGGCGGGAGAGATGATCCGGGGTTCACCGAATTCGCGCTTGTATTTGCGCTCCGTGACGCGAACCGCGGCCACATCGCCCGAGCCGGTGCCGAGGACAAGCAGAAATCCCTGTCCTGGTGAAAGCGCTAATGCATCGGGTCGGTTGCCCACTCGAATGGTTGTCAGCAACTTGCCATCGTTGATGCTGAAAATTGAGATGGCGTCGGAGCCTAAGGTGCTCACGTAGAGCAGGGAATTGTCCGCGCTGACGAGGCCGCGCACGGGCTTGTCACCGATGAGGTAGGTGCCGCCAACTTCGTTGGTCATGGTCTCGATCACCGAGACCGTCTGGCCATCGTAATTGCTGACGAACAGTTCGCCGCCGTCGGGTTTCAGCGCGAGATTGATCGGGGTCCTACCCACTTGCAGCAACGCCAGCACTTTGTCGTTCTTCAGGTCAATGGCGGCAACCTGCGCGGAGCCGGCGCAAGCAACGAAAGCTTTGCTGGAATCTGGCAGGATGGCGATGTCTTCGGGGTCTTTGCAGACTGACAGCGTAGAGCGCGTCCCGAGCCTTTCCGTATCAATGATGGAAACGCTGTTATCGCTGCGGTTGGACACGACCACGGCTTTCCCGTCCGGCGAGACGCGCGCCAGTCCCGGCCCGTTGCCGACGCGCACATTGCTGAGAACGCGGTGCGCATTCAGGTCGAGCACGGAAACGTTCGCCGATCCGGAATTGGCCACGTATCCGCGCTTGCCGTCCGAGGAGACAGAAATAAAATACGGCGCCCGATGCACGCCGATGGTGGCGATCACCGTGTTGCGTTCGGCGTCCAGCACGCTGACGTTATCGGAGTCGGTATTGACAACGTAGATTTCGTTCTTCCTGGGATTGGCGGCAACGCCGGTGGGGTTGGCGCCAACCGGGATGGTCTTGATGGCGCGCATGTCGCGCAGATCAACCACCGTTACGTTGTTGCTCTTGCCGTTGGTGATATAGGCGAATTCACGATAGGCAGAGTCCGGCACGCGCTTGTCGCTGCAGGCAACAGTCGATGCGAGCAGGCAAAGTAGGAGTGCAAAGCGCCAAGTTGATAGGGAATTCGCCACTGCGGATAGTTATATCAGGTGCTCTGGACTTTGAGCATATCCGGCGGTCACCCTACAGCCGTTTCCTTCTGCGTGTGGCTTGGGACCTGGCGTCCCAGAACAGCGGCAATCTGGCGGACCTCGGACATCAACTGGTCAAACTGCTCGGGGTAAAGCGACTGGTTGCCGTCGGAAAGGGCGCGGTCGGGGTCGCAATGGACTTCCACGATCAGGCCGTCAGCGCCGACCGCGACCGCCCCACGCGACAGCGGGATCACCTTGTTGCGTTTCCCGGTGCCGTGGCTGGGGTCAACAATGATGGGCAGATGGCTCAGCCGCTGCACTGCGGGCACAATGCTCAGGTCCAGAGTGTTGCGGGTGTGGTCGGCGAAGGTGCGCACGCCCCGCTCGCACAGGACCACCTGGTAATTGCCTTCGCTCATGATGTATTCGGCGGCCATCAGGAACTCTTCCAGCGTGGCCGACATACCGCGCTTGAGCAGCACCGGCCTGCGCGACCGTCCGGCGCGTTTCAGGAGCGAGAAATTCTGCATGTTGCGCGCGCCGATCTGAATGACATCGGCATATTCTTCCACCAGGTCGAGCGACTCGTGATCAATGGCTTCGGTCACAATGCGCAATCCGAACTGCTCGCGCACTTCGGCGAGAATCTTCAGACCTTGCAGGCCGAGTCCCTGGAAGGAATATGGCGATGTGCGCGGCTTGAAGGCGCCGCCGCGGAAGAACTTCGCCCCGGCGCGATGCACACGCTCAGCCACAGCGAACGTCTGGTCACGCGATTCGACGCCGCACGGACCGGCGATAATCGCCAGTTCGCGTCCGCCGAAAGTCGCCTCGGTGTCGGGGAAGGTGACAATCGTGTTGTCCGGTTTGGTGTCGCGACTGACTAGCTTGTAAGGCTTGCTGACCGGAATGACTTCCTGCACTCCCGGCATTTCCTCAAACGCCGCTTCCACCACGCCTTTGTTGCCGGTGATCCCGATAGCCGTCCGCTGCGCGCCGGGAATGGCATGCGCGCGGTATCCAAGGGATTCGATCTTTTCACATACGGCATGCACCTGCTCTTCGGTTGCGTGCGCCTGCATCACGATCAGCATGGTTTAGGCCTCATCGTTTGGAAACACACAAGTCTATTCCCGTTAAGGCCCGCGGAGCAATCAGCGGATCGGGTGATTTGGAATTGGTGATTGGATAATTTGCTAATTCGGTGATTTCGTAATCTGGTTATCTGGTCACTCGGTTATGGAGACTCACCAGGCGATATCGGCTCCCGTGTGCGCATTTAGATCACCCGGCCACGAGATCACAAGTTCTTCAGGTCGCCTTAGCAACACGGTTCATCGCCAGATCATGCCGCATCACTTGTTGCCCGATAACCCGATCGAGATCACCAGATCATCCGATCGCAAGATTATCCGATTACCCGATTTCCACATTCCCCGGATTACCCGATCTATTACAATGGCAGCCTCGGAGGTTTCGTAATGGCGGACGTGGGTTACGTCTCAAAAATACGTATTGAGCGCTTGAAGGGGCCGGTGCGGGTGGCGCATCTCCCGGGGGAAGCGCAGCCGGTTTACTTTAGCGTGCACAGCGAAATCGCGCAGCATTACGGCATTGACATGGCGCGACTGGGTGAATCGCACGCCTCGACGATTGACTACGTTGTCGCCGGACTGGGCGGTTGAATGCTCGGCACTTTTGCCGGCGCGCTGGATGCGCGCAAAATCAATGCCAAGGAAGGCCGCCTTACCGCTGACGTTCGCGGCGAAGTCGAACCGGAAGGAAAAGTTCTGATCATCAAGCGCGTGCACGTGAGCTTTCATCTGCGCGCGGCTAATCCTGCTGAAGTACGCGAGACCGTGGACCGCGTGCATAGCGTGTACGCGGAGGGCTGTCCTGTGTACCGCTCGCTGAAGCCGGCGTTTCAGATCACGTCCAGCGTCGAAGTGCTTCCGGAGCAGGCGGCTGTCGGGATCTAATCTCAAACGCAGACGGCGCAAAGGGCGCAGCGATCGCAGAGGGGGATTAAGAGTCAAATTTCTTTGCGACCTTTGCGTCCTCAGCATTCGTGCTTTTCCCCGCATCAAAACAGGCGATGCGCTCATCTCTCGCCCGCGAACAAGCTCTGCCGAAAATGCCGGCGCCGCCGAAGCGGCCGCCATGGCTGACTTCACGGCGTATCGGCATCCACACGTCCATAGCGGGCGGTGTGGAAACCGCAGCCGAGCGCGCTTATCGCCTGGGCTGCAACACCTTCCAGGTCTTCTCATCGAGTCCGCGGCAGTGGAAGCCGTACAGCCTGACGCAATCGCAGTGCGACATCATGTCGGAGCTCAGGACGAAGTACAACCTGAAACCGCTGGTGATACATGCCAGTTATCTGCTGAACCTTGCGGGCGGAACTTTCTACGAGAAGACCATAGAGACGTTTCGGGCGGAAGTGGAACGGGCGATGGCGTTGTGTGCCGAGTATCTGGTAGTGCATCCAGGATCGTTTCGCGGCACGAGCCGGGAAGAGGGCCTGGCGCGGGCGGCGCATGCAATCCAGCGGGCGACTGAAGGTCTTGATCTTAACGCCAGTGGGTTGGTCGTGCTGATCGAGAACACCGCCGGAGCGGAGTATTCCCTGGGCGGCAGCTTTGAGCAGGTGGCGGCGCTGGTGGAAGTGCTGCGCGATGTTGTTCCTGTGGCTGCGTGCATGGACACCTGTCACATCCACGTCGCCGGTTATGACATTGTGTCGGCGGAAGGCTACGGAGCCACGCTGCGGCAGATCGAGGAAACCATCGGGCTGAAGAATATTCCCGTCTGGCACTGCAACGACGCCAAGGCGAGGTTCGGCTCGCGGCTCGATCGTCACCAGCACATTGGTAAAGGCACTATTGGCCTGGAGCCATTCCGGCGCCTGCTCAACGATCCCCGGCTGGCGCATGCGGCGTTTATTGCGGAAACGCCTATTGATGCCCCCGGGGATGATGGACGCAACGTCGAAGCGCTGAAAGGTTTGGTTCGGGATGGAAAAGCGCAACGCAGAGGACGCTGAGGAGTCTTGTTTTCGAGTTGCCTTTGCGTACTCTGCGCCCATTGCGTCCTGTGCGTTCGGAATTACGTTGTAAAATCAAGGTTTCATAGTATTGGTGCTGAATTCATATGGCTGACAAGGTTACTTCTGATCCCTTCACGCAGACGCAGCGCGAGGACCGCTACGATCCCCAGCGTATCGAAGACAAGTGGTCCACGCGCTGGGTGCAGCATCCCGAGCTGTTGCGCGCCGATCCTGCCGACAGCGCACGCAGGAAGTATTACGTAGTGGAAATGCTGCCGTATCCCTCCGGGGTACTGCACATGGGGCACGTGCGCAACTATTCCATCGGTGACGCCCTCGCGCGTCACATGTGGATGCGCGGCTATAACGTGCTTCATCCCATGGGCTGGGACTCGTTTGGCCTGCCGGCGGAAAACGCCGCCATCAAGAACAACACGCCGCCGAAGGAGTGGACGCTCGGCAACATCGCGTATATGAAGTCGCAGATGAATCGCCTGGGCTTCGCGTATGACTGGTCCACGGAAGTCACCACCTGCCTGCCGGACTACTACAGGTGGAATCAGTGGTTTTTCTTGAAGCTCTACGAGCGCGGCCTGGCGTACCGGAAGAAAAGCAAGGTGAACTGGTGTCCGGAATGCGCCACGGTGCTTGCCAACGAGCAGGTGGTAAAGGGCTGTTGCTGGCGTCATGAGGAAACGCCGGTGGAACAGCGCGAATTGGAGCAGTGGTTCCTGCGCATCACCGATTACGCTCAGCAATTGCTGGATGACCTCGACCGGCTCGAGGGCTGGCCGGAAAAAGTCCGCACCATGCAGCGGAACTGGATCGGACGCAGCGAGGGCGCGCTGGTGGAATTCACGCTGGAAGGTCCCGCCGGAGCTGCGGGCGACAAGATCCCGATTTTCACCACGCGCGTGGACACCATCATGGGAGCGACATCAATCCAGCTTGCGCCCGAGCATCCGCTGGTTGCGGACTTCATAGGTAACGATCCCGAATTGCACGCCAAGGTAGAAGACCTGCTGATGGAACAGCGCAGGGCCAAGGAAGTCGGGGATGTAGGCGCTATCGAGAAGCATGGCGTGTTCACCGGACGCTACGCCATCAATCCCTACAACGACGAGCGCCTGCCCATCTGGGTGGCCAACTACATCCTGATGGACTACGGTACGGGCGCGATCATGTCGGTCCCTGCGCACGACGAGCGCGACTACGAATTTGCGAAGAAATACGATCTCGAAATTCGCGTTGTGGTGCTGCCGCGGCGGAAATGTGAACCGCCCGAAGCAGGGCAGGAAGACTGTGACGTGCTGCCCTATACCGGCACCGACAGCCTGCTCATCAACTCCGGACAGTTCAGCGGTCTGTCTTGCGAAGAGGCGATGAAAACGATGGCGAAATATGCCGAGGAGCACGGTTTCGGCAAGGCCACGGTCACTTATCGCCTCAAAGACTGGGGCATCTCGCGGCAGCGTTACTGGGGTACGCCCATCCCAATCGTCTATTGCGAGAAGGACGGCGTTGTGCCGGTGCCGGAGAAACAACTGCCGGTACTGCTGCCGGACGAAGTTTCCATTACTCTCACGGGTGGCTCGCCGCTGGCGCGCGATCTCAATTTCGTCAACACCACGTGTCCAAAGTGCGGCGGGCCCGCGCGCCGGGAAACCGACACCATGGACACCTTTGTGGATTCGTCCTGGTACTTCTACCGCTACACCGACGCGCACAACAGCCGCGCCCCGTTCGACGGCCGCGTCGCCGACTATTGGTTTCCGATTGACCAGTACATCGGCGGCGTGGAGCACGCCATCCTGCACCTGATCTATTCACGCTTCTGGACCAAATTCATGCGCGACCTGGGCCTGATTCACAATGCAGAGCCGGCGGCGCGCCTGTTCACGCAGGGGATGGTGATTAAAGACGGGGCCAAGATGTCCAAGAGCCTGGGCAACGTTGTATCGCCTGACGATATGGTCGTCCGCTATGGCGCTGACGCCACGCGCGTCTACACGCTCTTTGCCGCGCCTCCGGACCGCGATCTGGACTGGCAGGACACCGGCATCCGCGGAGCGCAGGACTTCCTCGGGCGCGTGTACCGCTTTGTTACCGCATACGCGCAGCGGCAGCAGGGAAGCGGGACGATTCCCGCCGAACTGTCCGCCCCGGCGCGGCGCATGCGGCGAGTAGTGCACCAGACCATCAAGCGGCTCACAGACGAATTCAGCGGACGCTGGCACTTCAATACCTGCATTTCGAGCCTGATGTCGCTGACAAACGACCTCAACCTGCTGCGTCCTGAGATTGACAGCGGCGGAATCCCGGCGCCGGTGGTGGCGGAAGCGCTGCACTCGCTGGTGTTGCTGCTGCATCCGTTCGCCCCATTCCTGGCGCATGAATTGTGGGAGTTGCTGGGCGAGCGGGGCAACCTGTTGCGCGAACCGTGGCCGCAGTACGACCCGGTGCTGGCCAGGGAAGAGGAAGTGGAGTACGCGGTGCAGGTAAACGGGAAGGTGCGCAGCAGGATTTTGGTGGCCGCCGACAGCCCGGAGGAGTTGATCCGCGAGCGTGCTCTGGCCGACGACAAAGTACGCGCTACTCTGAATGGTAAGCAGGTGGTGAAATCCATCGTGGTGCCTGGCAAACTGGTCAATATCGTGATACGATAGATAGTGGCTAGGCTAGACCACGGCAAATCAGTTAACCAGTGGCGCGGCTCTCCTTTCCGCGCCATCTTTTTATTCGCTCAGGACACTTCGGCACAACTCGCTGTGCTCGGGATGACAAATCAAACTTTGGGTCGCTCAGGGCACATTGTCGGCATGATACGGATTCCTCGCTGCGCTCGGAATGACAAAGCCACAAATGGGAGTGAACAATGGCACATCGAGGGCCGGGAAGGGAAACAGGCGTCGTCCCGCGGGCGGGTAAAATTTCTACGCTCCCGGATTTTCCTGCCCTGCAGGGGCCGGGTAGCAGGGACGCGGATCGCTGTAAGTGGAGCAATAACAGCAACTTATCTCGTGCATGCGATGTTTTCGATTGGCAGAAGGCGTGCAGTATGGGGTCGTAGCCGGAGTTTAAAGGGTGGAATCCGGCTTTGAAGTCTGTGGCGGTCGCGACAACCTGCCGTGCCCGTCGCCACACACGGTGAAGGAGCCCTCTCCCATGAAGCGTATCGCCTTGCTCATGATTCTGGCGGCAACCAGCTTGACCATGCTGGGCTGCGCCACAAAGAACTACGTTCGCAAAGAAACCGCACCGATTATCAACAAAACGAACGAGCTGGATGACCTGACCGCCAAGAACACGCGCGACATCCGGGACGTTGATGCCCGTGCTCAGCAAGGCATCCAGCAGGTGCAGACGAAGGCCGCCGAAGTGGATCAGAAAGCTCTGGCTGCCGGGCAGTCTGCCGATCAGGCTCAGCAACTGGCGTCGCAGGCGTCGAACCGGGTCAGCAGCCTGGCACATACGGTCGCGAACCTGGACAACTATAAGCCCGTGACCGAAAGCGTGGTCCATTTCGGGTTTGACAAGTACAGCTTGACTCCCCGGGCAAAGAAGGCGCTGGACGAACTGGCTGCCGATATCCCGAACACCAAGCACTACATCATCGTAGTGAATGGCAACACCGATTCCGTTGGTCCAGCCGACTACAACTATCAACTGAGCCAGCGGCGCGCGGATTCGGTCATTACTTATCTGGCGCAGAAGTACAGCGTGCCCCCGCACAAGATCTTTTTGATTGGTTTGGGTGAAGACAAACCCGCGGCGGCCAATACGACCTCCAAGGGCCGGGCGAAGAACCGCCGTGTGGATGTCCAGCTTATGACGAACACCGCGGAAGCGGGAGCTACATCGGCCCAGGCATCCCAGCCGGCTCCGCCGCAGGAGTAATCTCCTCCGAGGCTCCTCCCCCCGAGGACCAGCGAAGGCCGTTCCCGAATTACGGGAGCGGCCTCTTTTTAGCCCTCAGGTATCAGTTTTCAGGAGTCGGGTCGGTGGTTCCACGATATAGGCTGCAACTTACCATTTGAAAAACCTGAAACTCGTATTCACCTGTCGCCTGTCACCCGTCACCTGTCGCCTGATACCTGTTTGCTACTGCCGCAGCGTCAGGTGGCTGAGGACCGCCTGCTGCTTGGCGATCAGCGACTCGATGCCGCGGCGTGCCAGCGCCATCATCTTCTGGAACTGAGGTTCATCGAAGGGGCGCTGTTCGGCGGTGGCCTGCACCTCAACAAGTTTTTTGGAGCCGGTAATCACAAAGTTGGCGTCCACTTCGGCGCGGGAGTCTTCTTCGTAAGTGAGGTCGAGCATGATTTCTCCATCCACGACTCCCACGCTGGTGGCGGCAACATAATCGCGAAGGGGAGCGGCGCTGAGCGTGCCGGCTTCCACGAGTTTTTGCATCGCCAATGCCAAAGCGACAAAGGCGCCCGTGATAGAGGCCGTGCGAGTGCCGCCGTCGGCCTGAATGACGTCGCAATCAATCCAGATGGTGCGCTCGCCCAGGCGGTTCAGGTCGGCCACGGAACGCAGGCAGCGGCCGATGAGGCGCTGGATTTCATGGGTGCGTCCGCCGATGCGCCCGCGCGCGGACTCGCGTGGCGTGCGCGTCAGGGTCGAACGTGGAATCATTCCGTATTCGCTGGTGATCCAGCCCTTCTTGCTGTTGCGCATCCATTGCGGGACTGATTCTTCGACGGAGGCCGTGCAAATGACACGCGTGTTGCCGATTTCGATCAGGACAGAGCCTTCCGCCGTAGAGACGAAGTCCGGGACAATGTTCACTGGCCGCATCTGCTCGGGCATGCGGTTGTCGGAGCGATAGATCATGAGGGCAGATTGTATCAGCGGCCGCTTTGGAACCGCTACTCAGGGCGTTAGAGGTGGCGCACTGGTCCAGGGTGAAGTGGATCCAGCCGGGAGCATACATCGTTTAGCGATATATTCCGTGCATCTCTGGGCAACCACACCGGCCCGCCCTGGTTCTCATTGCTAAGCCGTTTGTGCAGCACAGGCACAACAAGGGGGTTGTATGGCTGAGGAAAGAGAAATGCTGTACGTAATGCCCGCGAAACTGGCCAACCCGGCGCCACTGGGCCTGGCAGGGTTCGCGCTCACCACATTTATTCTGAATCTCCACAACGCAGGACTGATCGGCATTGGGGCCGCGCTGCCGCTGGGCTTGTTCTACGGCGGTCTGGCGCAACTGATTGCCGGTTTCCTGGAATTCCGTACCGGCAATACGTTTGGCATGACGGCATTCGGGTCCTACGGGGCTTTCTGGATCGCGCTTGCCAGCATGGTCCTGATGGAAACCAACAAATGGATTTCGCCCGAGGCGACGAAAGGCTGGCTGCTGGCTACTCTGGTGGCCTGGACGATTTTCACGTTTGTGCTTTGGGTTGCCACTTTCCGGCACAGCAAGGCGCTGGTCTGGGTATTTACCACGCTGCTGATCCTGTTCGGACTGCTGGATGCCGCCGTGGCAACCGGCAGCGCAAGGCTGACCCACATTGCCGGATACGAAGGCATCTTCTGTGCCGGCACGGCATGGTATCTGATGTCGGCAATTATCCTGAACGAGACCTTCGGACGCACGGTTCTGCCCGTTGGCCCGCTGGAGAAAAAGGCTGCGCCCGAAGTGACGGTCAGGGGCAGAGCGGCTTAGAGAGGTATCAGGTATCAGGTAACAGGCAACAGGTATCAGGTGACAGGGGACAGGTAAGAGGCGCGAGATGCGGTCAGCGATGTCACGTCTCTGCCTGTAACCTGAAACCTGACACGTGACACCTGAAACCTGAAAGTCAGCCTCCGATGCTCACGAGCTGGGCGTTCTCAACTTTCTGGCCCATGAACAGCTGGCTGAGGCGGCGAAAACGCTCGATGGAATCGGTGACAAAGTAGCTGATTTCAGTGTTCGCACCCCGCGGTGCCGACGGTGCTGAGAGCTTCCGGGCGACAGCCTTGGCCGTGCATTCCGCCGAATCCACGATTTCCACCCGCCAGGGGCAGACGCTGCGCAGGATGGGCTTGATCAGCGGGTAATGGGTGCAGCCCAGCACCAAAACGTCCGGTCCGGTTTCGTATTCATAAAAAAAGTCGTCGAGATAAATGTGGGCGACCCGCTGGGTGACACCGTGGTCGAGCCATCCTTCTTCGATCAGGGGAACGAACAAGGGACAGGCCTTCTCGCAGACGTTAATGTTGTGCTGTTCCAGGGCGTGCTTGTAAGCGTGGCTGCCAATCGTGGCCTCTGTGGCGATCACCACTACGCGGTTACGCCTAGTGGCGGCAGCGGCCGCCTCTGCACCGGGTTCTATGACACCCTCGACTGGGACCGTAACCGCCTGGCGAATAGCGGGCAAGGCAAGGGCCGTAGCCGTGTTGCATGCGACCACCAGCATGTCCATGCCACGAGCTTCCAAAAAGTGCGCCGCTTCAATGGCGTATCGCGCCACGGTTTCGGCGGACTTGGAGCCGTATGGCAGGCGCGCCGTATCGCCGAAGTAGAGATAGCTGGCGTGAGGGATATTGCGGACGAGTTCGCGCAGTACGGTCAGGCCGCCAACTCCGGAATCAAAGACTCCGATTCTGGGTCCGGTGGCAGCGGAGTTGAAAGGCAGGTCCTGATCGCGTTCCGTCACTGCGGTTCCTTTGTCGTACGGCTGATGGCGCCGATGTCGTAGACATCTTTAATGTCCGCGTGGCCCGCGAGGGTGTCGCGCTCCTTGCCGTCGATCAGAAGCTTCATGCGGTTCACAGAGGGAAAATTCGCAGCCAGCGTTTGCGCCATGGATGCGAGCGTGAGCTGCTCTACCAGTATGCCTGAAGGATGACCGTCTGCGAAGGCGGCATTCGTGTCCACGACCGCCAGCGACCCATTCACGAAATACACCTCGTTTACTTCGGCCTCGGAAGCGAATTGATGGCCGGCGGGCTTGCTCACGGACTCGGCGATCAGGGCGTGCAGGATTTCGCGGGCGCGCTGGGAGGGATCCGCTGGCAGGGCTATAGTTACCTCCCGCTTGTGGAGGGCTCCATCATCATCATCCGCGACGTAGAGGGTCACCGGAGCGGTGGGGCCGGCCACCGGGGGCTTGATCGGACGCGCGTCGGCGGCCGACTGCGGCCGCTCGGCTACGCGCTTCAACCGCACCATATAAATGCCGAGACCAAAAATGGCTACGAGCAGCAGCGCGGCCAGGATTTGTAATCTGCCGGAAACCATGGGTTGAGACTCAGTTTAGTGCAAAGTGTCTCCCGGCTGTAATTTCGGGCGGAGCGAAAGAATGGCGCTTGCGATAGCTCCGCAGACCGACTGCTGGTACGCCGTGGACTCCAGTTGATCTGTCGCATGGTGGCCAGGCGGCGCGACTTCGACGGCGACTGCCGGCATGGCCACGTTATTCAGCGGGCGTATGGATGCCCTGAGGCTCAGCGTGGGAATGTCGCGCTTCAGCAGTTCGGTAACGATGTTTCCCGCCACAAGCTCACTTGTCTGCAACTTGTTGGACTGGGCCGACTCCCAGGTCAGGAAGACCGCTGGTTTCGCAACGGGAGCGAGGGAGGACGTGTACACTCTTACGCCAATTCCATTGCTGCTGATATGGAAACTGACGAACAACGCCGCGCCCGAGGTGTTGGCGGTGTTGGCGCGCTGCTCGTATTTAATGCCGGCGTCAGAGTCGCGCAGCAGCCGCGCGGCAATGCCACGTAAATCCAGTTCGCGGTGGAGGCGGCGGGCAAATGCCAGGGTCAGGTCCTTTTCTACGAGTTTGTCGGAGAATGTGGCGCCGTGCTCGTCACCGCCATGGCTTGCGTCAATCAGGACAAAAAAGCGCGGGCGTTCCGGTGGGGGGCTACCGTTCGTCCTACCCACGATAGTGGCTGCGGGTGCGGGCTGGGTTTGTCCTTGGGCCGGGCTTGCTGAAGCCGCAGCGGGTGACGTTATCGCGCTTATGGTGATGGTCTTGCGGTCCTCGCTGAATGTGGCCATCAGGGGCACAGATCCGACAACGCTGATCTCCGCGGCTCCATTCTCCTCGGCGTAAGCGACAGACGGGATCAGCGGATCCGGAAATTGAAGTCTTTCCGATTTGGAGAGCGCCGGCTCTCGTGAGAACCTGAGGCGCAGCCTGCCCGGTTCGGTGGCTACGAACGGATTCACGGGAGCGGCGAACGAGAGCTCCAGGCGTCCAGGCGAGGGTTTGGTGAAGTTCGCTGTGTAACGCTGCTCCACTCCGCCGACGAAGAGCCTGCGTCCGGCCTGGTGAAAGTTCACCGGAGTGCCGGACAGCAGCGCACTGAGAATCCCGGCGAGAGAGTGCAGCGGAACGAGTCCGCGTCCATTTTCGATCAAGAAGGGCGAGGAAAGTTCGAGATCGCGGCGGTGCACCCTCCCCTTGGTTTGGAGAAGAGTGAACTGCGCTTCACGATCGTTGAACTTGAGCTTCCACTTCGTGCCGTCCTGGTGTGCCGAAACCGCGCCCATCGGCTCCAGGATTTCCAGCAGGCCGATGTAGGCTACTTCATTGCGATCGAGCACCGGCAGGGAGTAATTGGTTTCCGGCGTGTAGACGGAGAGGCGTTTTTCCTGTGCCCAGGCAGGAGCGCTGATGATGCAAACAACAACGCACAGTAGCAGCACCCGGTGAAATATCGTGCGGCGATACGACTGCACGGTCCCTCTACTCCAAAGCATAAATGGCAAGACCGCTGAGGAGCTTGGGATAGAAGTCGGTGGACTTTTGCGGCATGACTTCGCCTGCAAAAGCGACTTCCCGCATTGTCTCGATCGGCACGGGGTTCATGAGAAAGGCGACGTTGGCGCCGGTCTTGACCCGATCAATGGCCTCACCCGCCTCGCGGATGTAATCAATGTACTTTTTGTTGCGGATGTCCTCCTCGGAAATTCCGAGCACATGTTCGATCAAAATTTTGTGCAGGCGTACGACATCGAGGGTTTGCTGGCGCGGGGAAAGTCCGGCCATGAGTTTGGCGGCCGCAGGTTCATCCCGCCATTCGAGCATGAAGTCTCCGGTCGCGGTTACGGCAATGAGTGCGGTTTGATCGCGGCCCTTTTCGCGCAGCAGACGGGCGGCGCTGTCGTTGGTGACCCTCTCGCGCAGAGGGTTGATGCTGAAGTAGGGCCGCGCTTTCTCGACCATGCTTACCAGATCGAACGCCGGCATTCCGTAAACGACGCGATGGGTGGGCAGAATGACGAGTCCTTCGGCGTCCATGTTGACGAATGTCATCATGACGCGTTCATAGGGAGCGTAGGGGTTCGGGGGTTCGCCTGCGGCGGCCGCGCCGGCGCGGCGCTCATCGCGGTAGGTGAGGGCGGTCTCGTAACGATGGTGGCCGTCGGCGATTAGCAGCTTCTTGTCCGCCATCTTGGCCTGCACCAGCGCAATCAGTGCGGGATCGGACACTTTCCAGACGCGGTGCTGCACGTCGTATTCGTCCGTGACGTCAATGCAGGGTGACGCCTTGGTCGAGAACAGAGTTGAATCGACGGCGCACTGGGGATCGCTGTAGAGCATAAAGAGCTGGCCGAAATGGGCGTGGGTGGCGCGCAGCAGGTTAAGCCGATCCAGCTTGGGGCCGGAATGCGTCTGCTCGTGACGGAAGACAACACCCGCGCCGTATTCTTCGAGCCGGCCGAGACCGATGAACCCGCGCCGTTCGCATTGCTGGTCTGATCCGGGCACGGTGAAACGCTGCGAATAGGCGTAAAACGACGGTTCCTCGTCCTGCACCAGGATCTGGTTGCGGCGCCAGTCACGCAGGTAGGCGGCGGCGCGGGTATAAACATTGTCGCGGTCGTCGTCCAGGCTTTCGCGTTTGCCCAGGATGATGCGCACCAGGTTGCCGGGACTGGCGGCGTAGTAATGGTCCTGCATGGCCGGAGTGATCTTGTCGTACGGCTGCGTAACGACGTCGGCCAGCTTCACGCGCGCCGGATTATACCGCAGAGCTCGAAAAGGGAAAATTTGCGCCATATTTTTAGGAAGCTGAAACGAATTGTAACAACCCCAGCGGCAGGCGTCAGTGAGATTCAGGAGGTTTGGGTGAAGGCGAAGGATGGGGTTTGGGTGAAGGCGAAGAATATTGTCATTCCGAGGCCGCCGAGCGCAGCGAGGCGGCTGAGGAATCCCTATTGCCATCAAGGAGGGTGGTTGCGATAGCGATTCCTCGGCCTCGCAAAGCGAGGCCTCGGAATGACAACTTAGGCGGACGGGGGATCCTCCGGTTGCGGTCAGTAGCCGTGTCCTTCACCTTCTTCTAATGTCACTTTGCCACGGAACGTGCGGTAGATATAGACAAAGTAACCGATAACCAGAACCATGCCGATCGCCCACCAGATCAGCCCGATGGTCAAGCCGTAATGCCCGGCGGCAGTGTTGTAAATGGTGAGCGAATAGGCTTCGTCGCCGCTGGACGGCAATACCATCGGGAACAATCCTACGGCGGCACCGACCAGCATGCATGCCAGGTACACACAGGAAAACATGAACCCTGTCTTGGCATACTTCACCGGCTGCGTGTCCGCCGGCTGGCGCATGTGATACCGCAGAATGCCGGCCAGGCTGGCAAACACTACCAGAGGAACAAGCATGGTAGGCAGATGGCGATAGTTTTCCAGCACGTGCGGGTGGGCATACATAGTGCCTATCAGGCTGGCAACCGTGAGCAGCAGAAGGGCCGGCCAGGCGACGGTTGCAATCTTATGAGCGCGCAGTTTTACATCACCTTCGGTCTTAGTCACCAGGTACAGCGCGCCGTGCAGCATCAAGGCAACCAGAGCGGTCACGCCCGCGAGCACAGTATACCAGTCCAGAATTCCCGGGTGTGGGCCGACGCGCCAGTCGGTCCAGAGCGGCTCGAAGAAGTAGCCGTTCTTGTCCAGGGGAACGCCGCGAATCACGTTGCCGAGCGCAGCCCCGTAGAAGATCGCCAGCAGTATGCTCGCCAGTGAAAAAATGCCGTCGAAGAAGCCGCGCCACACTACACCGTCCACATGGCTGCGCAGTTCGATCCCGATCGCGCGCAGCATCAGCAGCCAGAGCACAATCATGAGCGGCAAGTAAAATCCGCTGAAGCTGGAGGCGTACAGCAACGGGAAAGCGAAATACAGCGTGCCTCCCGCCGCCAGCAGCCATACTTCGTTGCCGTCCCACACCGGACCGATCGAGCGCAGCACTATGCGGCGCTCTTTGTCCGTGCGGGCTACGACCATGTAGATGATGCCCACCCCGAGGTCGAATCCATCGAGCACCACGTAGGCGGTCAGCATCAGGGCGACGATTGCGAACCAAAGTATCTCCATATCTATTCCCCTTATCTCCGCCCCGCGATCTCGGCTTCCATGGACACTGCGCGTAACAGTTCAGGAGGAGCGCCGGCCTCCACTGGTTCAGGCCCGTGCTCAATTTCCCGGCGCACCAGGAAGAGGAACAAAATGGACAGCACGGTGTACATGCCCATGAAGCCCAGCAAAGTAAATAGCCCATTGCCCGCAGAGACCCGCTGAGAATAGCCCTCGCTGGTACGCATCAGGCCATAGATGAGCCAAGGCTGGCGTCCCACCTCGGCGGTCATCCATCCGGCAGTATTGGCAATGTAGGGGAATGGCAGCATCAAGAGCAGCGCCCAGAGCATGGGCTTGGCGCGAAACAGTTTGTCGCGCCAGAGCAGGTAGGCGGATACGGCCATCACTGCAATGAAGATCGTCCCCAGGCCGACCATGATGTGATAGGCGAAATAGAGCAGCGGGATATTCTGCGGCCAATCGGATTCGGGAAAGGCGTTCAGTCCCTTTACTTCAGCATTCCAACGCCGATACGTGAGGAAGCTGAGCATCTTCGGCAGGATTATGGGGTTGTCAATCTTGCGCGCAGTTACGTCCGGCTGGCCGATGAGGACGAGGGGCGCGCCGGGCTGCGTCTCCCACAGCGCCTCCATGGCAGCGAGCGTGACCGGCTGGTGATGTGCCACCATGCGGCCCTGCGCGTCACCCGTCGGGAAAACTTGCAGGATGCTGAAGATCAGCCCCGCCACCACACCTGCCTTCACGAAGACACGCCCGTGCTGGGCATGTCTCTGGCTGAGCAGATAGAAAGCACCGACGGAAGCCATGACGAAAGAGCCGGTGACCACGGCTCCGCTCATGTTGTGCGCGTACTGCCATAGCGCCCAGGGATTCAGCAGCAGGTTCCAGAAACTCTTGAGCTGGAACATGTCATCGGGCGTGCGCATGTAGCCGACAGGGTGTTGCATCCATGCGTCAGTGGCAATGATGAAGTAACCGGAGAGCCAGGATCCCAGAAACACAAGCAGGGCCGCAAACCAGTGTCCCCATTTCGACAGGCGCTTCTCGCCGTAGAGAAACAGTCCCAGGAATGCGGACTCCAGGAAGAAGGCAAACACGCCTTCCATGGCGAGGGTCTGGCCAATTACGCCGCCCGCGGCTTCGGAAAAATGCGACCAGTTGGTGCCGAACTGAAATTCCATCGGGATTCCAGTAGCGACGCCCATGACAAAATTAATACCGAAGATCTTTGCCCAGAAGCGGGCCGCCTTGTTGTAGGTGTCGTCGTTCTTCCAGATTGCAAGCGACTTGAGCGCAACGATCAGGGGCGCCAGTCCCATGGTCAACTGCGGGAAGAGGTAATGATAGGTAACGGTAAAGGCAAAGTGCAGACGATGTATGAGAAGAGCGCTATCCATAAATATCCCTTTAAGGCGTGCACCAAGATCATCGGGACGAATAACGGATTACAACCACGCCACCGGCACGTGCCGACAGCTCGCACATCCGTCAAAATTCACCCGGTACTTGCTTCGATGCTGGGCAGGTTGTCTGGGACTTAATTTCAATTGGCCGTAGTTGAAGGTTCTAGGGCCAATTTGGGCAAGGTTCCAGGCGCGCCAGGCAATTTCGAGTTGGTGTACTGCTCTAGCGGGTTGTCATCGTGAGCGAGCGCACCGGGTTTTGGCGCACGAGTCGAAAGATCTTGTAGTGTAGGAACACAAGATGCTTCGACTCGCCTCGGCAAAGGAGGCCGAGGCTCGCTCAGCGTGACAAGCAAACAGAACTTGCGCACTACAGCATTCTTGGCAGCTCCAATGGACGATCAAAGCTGCCGCGCAAGCCGTTTGCGGTCGGTTTCGGCCTTCCTGGCCTCGCGGCGGCGAGCGGCGTCGTCGAAGCGGCGCTTCTGCTCCTCGGTTTCGGCAATGACGGGCGGCACCGGCAGGTGGCGTCCATCGCGATCTACGGCGACAAAGGTGAGATAAGCGGAGCTGACATGCCGCCGCGTGGCGGCAATGTAGTTTTCCACCCAGACCTTCACCCCCACTTCCATGGAAGTGTGAAATGCGCGGTTGACGGAGGAACGTAGGATCACAAGGTCGCCTACCTGCACGGGGACTAGAAAATCCAGATGGTCAATGGACGCCGTAACCACGTGGTTGCGCGAGTGCCGATGGGCGGCAAGGGCGCCGGCAAGGTCAATCCAGTGCATCAGGCGGCCGCCCAGCAACGTGCCCAGAGGATTGGCATCGTTGGGGAGCACGACTTCGTTCAGCTCGGATTGCGAGTCGGATACCGGCCGGGGATCGAGATTCAGGGAGCTTTCCATAAGAGTTCATTTGGTCCTGAACAGCGGATCAGTATAAACCTCTTTACCGCAGAGGCGCAGAGGAGAGCGTTTCCCGTTTCGCCTTCCCCGTCTCTCAGTCTTGGAAGGGGTTTACCCGGAAGCTACACTGCGGCGACAGGCGAGATACGACTGCAAATAGCAATCGGCCATGCGCTGAATGCGAGGGTCTGCATGGGTGGTAGTCCACTGCCCGGCTGCGGCATCGAATTCCAGGGTGCCGTGCTCGCCCGGCCGGTACTGGATTTCGCAGACATAGAAGAGAACAATCTTTCCGGGAGCGCCCTTCTTCTTGTCGTGGACGACAGAGAAGCGTACGGCATCGCAGGAGCGCTCAGCGGGGACGCGGGGGCAATACCTGGCGGCATACCCCACGTTGCAGTGCTTCAGTTCGTCGCGGGAAAGACGGTCATTTTCGTGACCGGGCGCAGTACACTGGCCTGCCCAACTGTCTCCCAGAGGCAGTCGCGAAGGGTATGCCCACGGGCTTTCAGTCAGGCGTTCTACGGGCATGAAGAAGGGACAGGCCATGGGGAAATTGTAATTTGTAATTGCTAATTTGTCTGAACGCAGAGGGCGTTAAGGGCGCAGAGGACGCAGAGAGTCTTGATCTCTATTTTCCTCTGCGTCCACTGCGACCTCTGAGTCCTTTGCGTTGAGGTGTTCCCGAGCATGGATCGAAAAGAAATGTTGCAGCAGGTGCTGGCGGCGAATCCGGACGACGCTTTTGCGCGCTATGGCTTGGCCATGGAGTATGCGCGTGCGGGCGAGATAGAAACCGCGCTCGCCGAATACACAACTTTGTTGCAGAAGAACCCGGACTACACCGCCGCGTATTTCATGGCTGCGCAGATGCTGGCGGGCGCCGAGCGCACGGAAGAGGCAAAGCAATTCTTGCGGGACGGCATCGCCTCGGCGCAGCGTACCGGTAACGCGCACGCCAAGTCGGAAATGGAGGGAATGCTTCAGGAACTGGGTGGCTGAGGCCGCTTGCTGTCCGGGCGGCGGATCATCTGCGCCATGCTGAATTCCACCAAACCGGGGAAAAGTTGATATAGCTTGATAAAGATGTGGTCCCTCCAGGGGACCACGACTTCGCGCTTGCATTTCAAGTATCCCTGCAAGACGGCCCGGGCGACGCGCTCGGCGCTAATCCCTTTGATGGGAGAATCAACGTGGCGGCTGGCGGCAGCGCCTCGCACGGCGTTCCTGGAAAAATCTGTGGCGATGAAACCAGGGCAAACGGTCATGACATGCACGCCAGTCCCCTGCAACTCCACACGCGCGGCTTTCCCGACTGCATTCAGGGCGGACTTGGTTGCGCAGTACGCCGCTGAGAACGGCAGCGGCAGATGGCCGGCAACACTGGAAATGTTGATGATCGTTCCGGAACCCTGCTTCATCATGGCGGCAGCAGCAACCTGCATCCCATCAATGGCCCCGAACAGGTTGGTGGAGAACATGTCGTGGCACTGATTGACATCCATTTCAGCGACCGAATCAAACAGGCCGTAACCGGCGTTGTTGATCCAGACATCCACCCGGCCGAAGTTATGCAGGGTGAGCCCGAGCAGGCGCTCGATCTCCTCACGGTTGCGCACGTCGCAGGCAATGGCGATGGTGCGCTCGGGGTGGCTGATGCGTCTGCGCGCGGCTTCGGCGCGGGCAGCATCGCGCGACGACAACACAACGTGCGCGCCTTCCTCCGCAAATGCTTTGGCCAGCGCTTCGCCGATGCCCATGGAGGCGCCCGTGATCACCACCACCTTGCCGCTCAGCAACATGTTTCGGTTCTATTGCCACAGCAGGAAGCAAGTCAAGAGGATAAAATTACTCCGTGTCACCGGTAATACCGCTTTTTCCGCTTGATGTCGTGCTGTTTCCGAGCACACTTCTGCCTCTGCACATCTTTGAACCGCGCTACAAAGAAATGATCGGCGAGTGCCTGGCGCAGAAGAAGCCCTTCGGCGTGGTGCGCGCGCAGGGAGAGGCTGTGGCCGAGATCGGCTGCACGGCGGAAATCGTTGAAGTGGTGAAACGCTATCCTGACGGCAAGCTGGACATACACACCGTTGGCCGGCGGCGCTTCGAGGTAGTGGAGGTCAACAGCGAACGCAGCTTTCTTCAAGCTGAGATCATGTTCGTAGATGATGAGCCGGGAACGCCCGCCAAGGAAGACATCGAGCGCGCGCTGGAACTTCATCGCCGGGTTTTGTTTGCAATTGGCGAAGAGGAGACCGCTGTAGAACCGGGTACTCCACAGCTTTCCTACCGGCTGGCGGCAGCCTTGCCCATGGATCTCGATTTCAAGCAGACTCTGCTCGGGGTGCGGTCCGAAGTGGAAAGGATCGAGGGATTAATCGAATTTTACGAGGCGATCCTCCCCAAGCTGAAGAAGGCCGCTCGCCGCCGGCAGAAGGCGGGCGGGAACGGGCATGTACCCTGAACCAGTCTCGAGTTTCCGGTTTTACAGTTTCAAGGTTTCAGGTATCAGGCTTCATGTAACAGGTCTGAACGGTTAAGAAGCCGATTCAAACCCGATTAGCCGTAGAGCTAAAGTCTGCTCCGTCCGCCCGTAATGCCGATTGCACGAGTAATGCGGTCCAAGTCACGCCTCTTTCTTGATTATTCTGCAACGTTAATAAGAAATAAGCCGTCCAAGTAAAGGTGTGAAAAGCTGAAGGCTCCGAGAAAATTGGCTAGAGGGAAGTTGCTGGCTTTGCCTGCATCGGGGCACGATGCTTCTCGCGGATATAATCGTAATCAACCAATCGAAGAGAGGTTTTCTCCCGCCATGAATCTTCCTCGTACCCTCGGCCAACTGCGGCAAAGTTTCCATTCTCTGGAACGACTCAAAAGCAGGCGCGTGAAGGACGAAATGCGCGAAAACCTGATCTGCAAGCTGCGGCGCGGCGAAACCATATTTCCGGGGATCGTGGGATACGACGACACCGTAGTGCCGCAGATCATCAACGGCATATTGTCGCGTCATAATTTTATTTTGCTGGGCCTGCGCGGCCAGGCGAAGAGCCGTATTCTGCGCGCGCTAACGTCGCTGCTGGATCCCGAACTGCCCTATATCGCCGGTTGCGAGATCCACGACAATCCCTATGTTCCAATCTGCCGGCGCTGCCGCGACCTTTTGGACGAAATAGGAGATGAAACCCCGATCGCCTATCTTTCGCCCACTGAGCGCTACGTGGAGAAGCTGGCGACGCCGGATGTGACCATCGCCGATCTGATTGGCGATATTGATCCCATCAAGGCGGCACGCGGTGGACACGAACTCGGCAGCGAGCTGACGGTGCACTACGGGCTTTTGCCGCGCGCCAATCGCGGCATTTTCGGCATCAACGAATTGCCGGACCTGGCAGGAAAAATCCAGGTCGGGTTGTTTAACATCATGCAGGAAGGCGATGTGCAGATTAAGGGGTATCCCATCCGTCTGCCGGTCGATGTGGCCCTCGTGTTCAGCGCCAACCCCGAAGACTACACCGCGCGCGGCAAGATCATTACCCCGCTGAAGGACCGCATCGGCTCAGAAATCCGCACGCATTATCCGGCCACAGTGGAAGAGGGCATCGCCATCACTGCGCAGGAAGCCTGGACGGCGCGCAACGGCCATAAGCTGAGTGTTCCCAAGTATGTGCGCGAGGTCATTGAGCAGGTTGCGTTCTGCGCCCGCGAAGACAAGCGCGTGGACAAGCGCTCCGGCGTCAGCCAGCGCCTGCCGATCAGCTGCATGGAGAACGTGATTTCCAACGCCGAGCGCCGCGCCATCGAGCACAAGGAAGAATACGTGGTTCCGCGCGTGGGAGACGTCTACGCAGCCATGCCCGCAATCACCGGCAAACTGGAATTGGAGTACGAAGGCGAAGTACGCGGGGCCGACACCGTGGTCCGCGACCTGATCCGCACCGCGGTTGCCAAGACATTCGACACGTACTTCAGCGGCACCAACATGCAGCAGGTGGTTCAGTGGTTCGAACTCGGCGGCGAGATCAAGCTGAAAGATTCGGCGGCAGCCAGAGATGTCCTGGAGCCGCTGAACAGCATTCAGGGGCTCACTGAGAAACTGGCGGCGCTTGGGGTCAAATCGAAAGACCGTCCGGAGGTACAGGTGTCGGCGGCGGAGTTCGTACTCGAAGGCCTGTATGCGCACAAGCGCATCGGACGCAACGAGGAACGCGTTTTCACCGCGAGCGAGAAGAAGCCGGCGCGGGGCGAGACCTCGGGGTTTACCCGCGAAGACACGCCGTTCCGCGGCCGCAGACCGTTCAACTGAGCGGCGGCGCGAAAAGCTGGCTCCCGCGCGGTTTGGCGCCGTGGGTTGGAGGCAGAGACTTGAGCAGCGTCTCCATCGCGATCGTTGCGCAAGGCATAGCGCAGCGCATATGGGACTGGATTGTCGCCATTGTGATCCTCGGCATATTTGCGGCGGGGATTTGGGCGATTATCGAATTGCTGGCGCTGCCGCGTCATCGCCAGTCGCGGTCGTCGCAATCTGAGCTGCGCGGCACGTCCAAGCGTGAGGACCGCGACCGGGCGGCATAGGGGCTTATGCCGAAATTCATCCGCTATACCAAGTACGTTCCCGATCCGGCGTCGGAGATGAGCATGGAAGACCTGCTCAACGCGCTCTCCGACTATTTGCTCCAGAGCGGCTTCCAGAACCAGTATACGAATTTCTACGAACTGCCGAATGAAGAGCAGACGCTGGAGCAACTGCGGCAGGCGATCGAACAAGCTCTGCTGACCAGCGACATGCTCGAGCAGCAATTACGCGAGCAGATCGAGCGTATCAAAGATGAGGGCACGCTTGATCAGCTTATTGATCAACTCATCCAACGCCTACAGCAGGAAGACTACATCTCCGTGGAGGAGCCGGCGGAAGACCCTGCACGGCCGTCGAGCATTGGTGGCCAGATTGGCCGGGCGCAACAGCAGGCCAAATTTGAGATCACGGACAAGAGCCTGGATTTCCTCGGCTATCGCACCTTGCGTGACCTGCTGGGGTCGCTGGGGAAGTCCAGCTTCGGACGCCACGACACGCGCGACTTGGCTACCGGCATAGAAACGAGCGGCGCCGCCAAGGAGTACGAGTTCGGCGATACCCTGAACCTGGACATCACTGCCACTCTTTCCAGCGCGATCCAGCGCAATGGCTGTCAACTGCCGTTGCAGCTCGAATATTCGGATTTGCAGGTGCATCAATGTGAATATCAGTCGTCGTGCGCAACTGTCATGATGCTGGATTGCTCGCATTCCATGATCCTGTATGGCGAGGACCGCTTTACCCCCGCCAAGAAAGTGGCTATGGCGCTCACGCACCTCATCCGAACGCAGTATCCCGGCGATTCGCTTTCGCTGATTTTGTTTCACGATTCCGCAGAGGAAATTCCGCTGTCGCAACTGGCGCGCGTCAAGGTTGGGCCATATTACACCAACACCAGGGAAGGGCTGCGACTGGCGCAACGTATCCTGCAGCGGCAGCGCAAGGACATGAAGCAGATCGTAATGATCACCGACGGCAAGCCTTCAGCCCTTACTTTAGAAGATGGGCGCATCTATAAGAATGCATTTGGGTTAGACCCGCTGGTGGTAAGCCAGACGCTGGAGGAAGTGTGCAAGTGCAAGCATGCCGGGATTCTGATCAATACGTTCATGCTGGCGTCCGAATACGGCCTGGTGCAGTTCGTGCAGAAGGTCACGGAAATGTGTCGCGGGAAGGCTTACTTCACTACTCCTTTCACGCTGGGCCAGTACCTGCTGATGGATTACATGTCGCGCAAAACCAGGACCATTCATTAAGGTATCGTTGGCGAATGGAAACGAGCCGTGTTGATTTTCTGGCTGTATCGATCACGGAGGTTGTATGCGCAGACGCGCACTGATTACGATGATGGCGATGCTGGCTGTCGTGGTTACAGGTGCCAGGTCCGCTACGGGTGCATCCAGTCTCGCCGCCCCGCCCGAACCGAAATTCAAGGTGGGCGATACGGCTCCGGACTTCACGCTGCCGGATCAAAACGGCAACAAGGTTTCGCTCAGCAATTTTCGAGGCAAGAAGAATGTGGTGCTGGCGTTCTACATTTTCGCATTCAGCAGTGGTTGAACGCAGGAAATGCAGGCTTTCCAGCAGAACTTGCAGAAACTGGAGGCCGCCAATACCCAGGTCCTGGGCGTCAGCATGGACAGTACTTTCGCAAACAAGGCCTTCGCTCAACAACTCGGACTGGGTTTCCCCCTGCTGAGCGACTGGGGAGGCAAGGTCACCCGCGAGTACGGAATTTTCGATCCCAGATACCAGGCGGCCCGACGCGTAACTTACCTCATCGGCACCGACGGCAAGATCGAACACATGCAGGTGGATCGCGCGGCTATTGATCCCTCGAATACGGTGGTGGCTTGTGAGCGGAAAAAGCTGAAGTAATCTTTTCCGTACCGCAAAGCTGGTAACCCCCTCGCTCGCCGGCAATTCTCTATGAATTGTCATCCTGAGCAAGCAGTTTTTGGCCGCGACGCGAAGGACCTGCTTTTCGAGTTCTGCCAAAAGCAGGTCCTTCCGCTTCGCTTGCGCAGGATGACGCCTTGAAGGAGTGAGACTGGGTCAGCCGCTCCGCCTGCCGTCCATATTGAGACGCCAGTAGTCGAGGTGATACTCAGGCTCGCGGTACTGCCCGGCCAGATCATCAAGAAATTCTTCTTGCAATCTGGGGTCATCCATGCGGGCCAGATGCCGGTGCAGCGTGACCGTGGCGAGATATTGTTTAAAGGTGGCGGAGTCGGGCAAAGAGAACCCCCCGGATTCCAGCCAGGTGTTCACATCGATGAAGCCAGCATTGCGCATCCTCTGGGCCATAAGCTCCGGGCTGGCGAAGTTCCACGGTTCACGCCATCCCTGAAAGAAACGGGCGTATCTGGGTGATGCAATCAGCGCGGCCACGTTTTGCCGCAAGCGCGCGAGGTTCTGGCCTCCACCACATTGCGCCACAAGCCATCCGCCCGGTTTTAGCGCGGTGAACAGCTCGCGTAGCATGCGCTCGTGATCCTGGACCCAGTGGAAGCTTGCCGTGCTGAAAATGCCGTCGAGGGAATGCAGAAAGGGAAGCTGTTGTAAGTCGGCACAAACGAATCTGACCTGCCCCTGAAACGGCTGCATGGTGCTGCGAGCGGTACGCAGCATATTTTCCGAGAGATCACTGGCTATTACGCGGCCGCGCGGCAGCAGCTTTAGAAGTTCAGCGGTGAGCCGTCCTGTGCCGCAGCCAACGTCCAGTACCGTCTCGTCGCCGCGTACCCGCACGCGCGCCAGAACCTTCCTGCCCCACTCGAATTGAGCATTGGATAGGAGGTGATAAGCGGCGGCATTCCATTCGCGAGATTGAGTCATTGGAACATCGGATGATTATCGAGTCCTTGGGAATTATGATCTTGAGTCTTGATTTTTTCTCTGCGTCTCTGTGTCTCTGTGGTGGGTTTTTTATTTGCGTCGCTAAATTGCAGCCAGCGCCTGGTCGAGGTCAGCGATGATGTCGTCTACGTCCTCAATCCCGACCGACAGACGCACCATGCCGTCGGTTATGCCGATCGCTTTTCGTCCCTTCAGACCCAGCGCGGCATGCGTCATGGTGGCTGGATGCGAGATCAGGGTTTCCACGCCGCCCAGCGATTCGCCCAGCGCGCACACGCGCACGCGCTTCAACATGCGTTTGGCGTTGCCGAGCGAACCGGTATCGAACGTCATCATCGAGCCGAAGCCGGTCATCTGCCGCCGCGCCAGTTCGTACTGCGGATGCTGCGGCAGTCCGGGATAAAACACCGCCTTCACCTTGCGATGCCTGCTGAGGAAGTCGGCCACGGCGCGTCCGTTCTTATCGTGCTGCTCCATTCGGACTGCCAGGGTCTTCACGCCCCGCAGCACCAGCCAGCACTCGAACGGGGACATGATTGCGCCCGCGGATTTCTGTATGAACGCCAGCTTTTCGGCCTGATCGGGGCGCGTGCAAACAACCACCCCGCCCAGGCCGTCGCTGTGACCGTTCAGGAATTTCGTGGTTGAGTGCACCACCATGTCGGCTCCGCAGGCGATGGGCCGCTGGAAATAGGGAGACATGAAGGTGTTGTCCACGACCAGGTCAATGCCCGGACGCCGGTGACAGATGCCGCCGATGGCCACTAGGTCGCTGAGCGTAAGCAGGGGGTTAGTGGGGCTTTCGACAAACACGAGGCGCGTGTTCCTGCGAATGCTGCGCTCTACCGCCCGCAGGTCCGCGGTATCCACGTAGGTGAATTCCAGGCCATAATTCGCCAGGACTTGACTGAACAGCCGTGGCACGCCGCCGTAGACATTGTTGCCGCACACCACGTGGTCGCCCTTGACCAGCATGGTGCAGATGGCGTTGATGGCCGCCATGCCGCTGGCAAACACGCGCGCCGCCACGCCCCCTTCCAAAGCCGCGAGATTTTCCTGCAGACGGTCGCGGGTGGGATTGCTCACGCGAGCATACTCGTAGCCCAGGCGCGGTTTTCCGATCTCGTCCTGAACGTAAGTAGAAGTTGCGAAAATCGGGACACTCACTGCGCCCGTTAACGGCTCGGGATGCTGTCCTGCATGAATGGCTTTGGTGGCAAAGCCGGCTTCTCTATCTTTTGCCATTTTTTAATACCTGCAGAAACACGAATCAACACAGATCAAAGATAAAACCATAAACACGGATCAACACAGATCCACACGGATCAGGTTCATGATGTCCGGGAACATCCGTGTAGATTCGCGTTTGGCTGTTAGTCTTTTCCACCTTCGAAGATACCCTTGGACAGATACCGCTCCGCCGAATCCGGGATGACGGTCACGACTCGTTTCCCCCGTCCGAGCCGTTGCGCCACGACGATAGCTCCATAGACATTGGCGCCGCCGCTGGAACCGGCAAACACGCCTTCTTTGGCGGCCAACTCCCTCACGGTCGCAAACGCCTCCGGATCTTGCACCATCAGGACCTCGTCGGAGACCGCTGGATCATACGTCGCCGGAATGAAACTGTTGCCGATGCCTTCCACCTTATGCGGTCCCGGCGGGCCGCCACCCAGAATCGAGCCTTGTGTTTCCACGGCGATCGCCAACGCATGCGGCAGGCGCTCTTTGATGAAGCGCGCAACTCCGGTGAAAGTCCCGCCGGTACCGACGCCGATCACAATGGCATCAACCTGTCCACCCATCTGTTCGAAAATTTCACGTCCAGTAGTTTCATAGTGGTAGTCGGGATTGGCAGGATTTTCGAATTGCAGCGGAAGAAAGGACCCGGGGATGTCGGCAGCCATCTGCCGGACGCGATTAATTGCGCCTTGCATCCCGTCAGCTTCAGGTGTGCGGATCACCTCGGCGCCCAGGGCGCGCATCAGGAGCGCCTTCTCCTCGGAGAATCCCTCAGGAATGCAGAAGACAACTTTGTAGCCTTTATTGATTCCGATCAGCGCCAAACCAATTCCTGTGTTGCCGGCGGTGGCCTCCAGAATAGTTGCGCCGGGACGGAGCTTTCCTTCTTCTTCGGCGCGCTTGATCATGCCCACGGCGGCGCGATCTTTTATGCTGCCGCCCGGGTTCAGGTACTCCAGCTTGGCAAATACGTCCGCGGCGCCAGGCGGCACAATTCTGCTCAGATAGAGCAAAGGCGTTTCGCCGACCAGTTCGGTTATGCTCTGAGCAACCCGCAAGTTCGTGGTCGTTATGCTCTCCATACCAGCTCAGATAGCGTCAAGAAAGGGGAATATTGAAAATTGAATAATGCTGCGCACGAACGATATTACCAACCAAAATGTTTGTCCCTGCGAACGAACAATATTCAATATTCATTTTTCAATATTCACTAAAAAGGCCCGGTTGCCCGGGCCTGCTGTTCACGCCTGCGCTTTTCTACCTCGACGCCCTTTCCTGTCCGGCGTAGTAACCGCTACGGGTGCGGACCTGCAACTTTGAGTACCCGCGCGCCCTGGCGTCGACTTTCACCGTGCGATAGCCGCCGCGCGACTGCGGGTTCGTAGGCTTATAACCGATCGTATACTGGTTGCGGATGTCGCGGGCGACCGCGCGACTGATCGCGTCCACTTCGCTCAGGTCGCGCGGGAAAAAGGCGACTCCTCCGGTCTGTTCGGCAATTTCGCTCAGGGCGCGCTTGGCGCGTTTCTGGCCACTATCGTTGCCGAGAATGCCGATGGTATACACGGTTGGGCCGTTCTCCGCGGCGATGCGGCGAATGGCCTGCTCCAGCGATTCGCGACTGGCGTTGTCCTCGCCGTCAGTGACGACCAGCAGCACCTTCTTGTCCAAAACAGCGGTCTTCAAATGTCGCGCCGAGGCCACCATGGCGTCGTACATGGCGGTGCCGCCACGCGATTCCACGCGCTCCAAGGCCTCCTGCAACTTGGGAATTTCGCCGGTAAAATCCTGGTCCAGATAGTATTCGTCGTTGAAATTGACGACGAATACCTCGTCTTTCGGGTTGCTGGCCTTCACCAGGTTGATGGCTGCCTGGTTTACCGCCGAGCGCTTGTCACGCATGGAGCCGGAATTATCAATCAGGATGCCCAGGGCGACAGGGATGTCTTCATGACGAAACGAGGTGATCTGCTGTGGCTTGCCGTCTTCATAAACGGTGAACGCGGAGCGGTCCAGGTTGGTTACCAGCCGCTGGTGCTCGTCAATCACAGTGGCGTGGAGAACGACTTCTTCTACCTGCTTTTTGAAAACGTATATGCCATTTTCTTCGCGCTGCGGCGCTTGTCCCTGGTTTGCGGGCACTTGGACAGTGTTGCCGGGCTGATTAGAGGGCCGTGGCGACGGCTGTTGCGCCTCCGGAGGCGGCGGACCTTGCGAGGCAGTGGGCGGTTGCTGATTGTCCGGCAGCGGCGGAATTACGTCAGGCACGGGCCCCGAGCCACCCTGTTGACCGGAGCCGGCTGCCGGCTGCTGATTGTCCGGCACAGGCGGGATCACGTCTTGCACCGGACCACTGGCGGTCCTGTCCTGTTGCTGCGCTGGCGGTTGCTGAGAATTCTGGGCGCTCGCGGAAACGACCCACATGCCGAGGATGAGGATGGCGAAAAACAGCTTAATCCGATGGAGCATAGTATCCCGACTTTGCATAAACATGCAGTGGCGGCAGCCCTTTCGGCGGTAACAATTTCACTTTGATCTTACGCCATTTGCCGTCGTGTGCTGCACTCTTTGGACGATATCCAAGCACATATTGGTTGCGCAGCTCTATTCCGATCTTTGTGGCTACGTCAGACAACTCGTTCGGGTTATCAATCGTAAAGGAACGTCCGCCGGTGGCCTGGGTAATTTCATTCAGCATGGCCGGTCCGTACTGCTCCTCCGGCGTTTTGGCGAAGACATCGAAAATGCCAATGGAATAAATCTGCACGTCCGCTTCTTTGACCAGCGACTTAAGCTCGCCTTCGGTATAGCGGCTGTGATTGTCGCCGCCGTCGGAAATAATCAGCAGGGCCTTTCTCGGATGTTTCGCTTTCCGCATTTTGGCGAGGCCGAGATAAATCGCGTCCAACAGCGCCGTGCGCCCTTTGGGAATGGCATACACCAGCTTGCTCTGGATCTCCTCAATGTTGGGAGTGAAGTCGGCCAGGAGCACGGGCTTGTCGGCAAAGCTGATCATGAAGAACTCGTCTTCGGGGTTGGCTGTCTTGAAGAATTCGACCACAGCGTCACGCGACTTTTCGATTTTGTCGGCCATGCTGCCGCTGACGTCAAAAATCACGCCCAGCGAAAGCGGAGCGTCCTCGCTGGAGAAATACTTCACGTCCTGCTTCTGATGACCCTCGAGAACTTCAAAATTCTTCTTCTCCAGACCGGTGACCAGCCGGTTCATGGGGTCGGTAACCGTGACCGGCACCAGCACCAGATCAACATCGCGGATGATCGGCTTGGTATAAGTTTTCAACGAGGGATCAATAGCGGGACTGGCGACCGCAGCCTCGGCACTTTTGCGGGGGGCGATGTGCACATCGTCAGTGTCCTGGGCCTTTGCCATGGGCAGGCAGATAACCAGCAGAACCAGAGGAAGAATTAGCAGGGAGGTTTGCCTCCGCATTCGAATGCGCACAGCTTTGCGGTCCCAGAATGTGATCGGATCGGCGAAACGGGGCCGCGAAGACCCGCGCCCAGCACAGCCTTTGCGGGCCATAATCTCCTCGTACTTGCGATGCTACCACGCCCGGCAGCAGCTTGCTATCCGGCGACAACCGCAATTTGCCCTGGGTGGGTTCACTCTGGGCCTCACTAGATCAGATGGACAGGAGTTTCCGTAGGTTATCTCCGCCCTGTGCTGTCAAGAAATGACGCGTTCCGTGAGCGGACGCAGCCTTATAGCTACAAACCTGCAATTTTCCCACTGCATCACAAGGCCATAGTTCCCCGTCAGCACAAACGGAGGGGCAACCATGAAGCGGATTGTCAGACTGAGCGCTCTTGCAGCTGCGGCTTCGGCCTTGCTGCTCGCACCTGCCTTTGCCCAGGAAAAGGCCACTCAGACCACGACCACTACACAAACGAAAACTACAGTCAGCACGAAAACGGCAGGCAAGCGTCCCGCCAGAAGCAACGCCTGGAAGATCAGGAACGCAGAGAGCGCCGCTCCGGCTGCGATTTCGAAGAAGGCTACTGTCATGGACCAGCCGGATACCAATGGCCAAATGGCCATTCTGCGCAAAGGGTCCAACGAATGGACGTGCATGCCCGATGATCCCACCACGCCAGCAAATGATCCCATGTGCCTGGACAAGAACGCGATGGAGTGGGGGAGAGCATGGAAAAGCAAGCAGCAGCCGAACCTGCAGGGAGTCGGCATCGGCTACATGCTGCAGGGCGGCGGCAGCCCCAGCAATACCGACCCGTTTGCCACCAAGCCGGAAGCGGGAAAAATGTGGCTGAAAGAGCCGCCGCACCTGATGGTATTCGGCGCCAAGCTCGATCCCAACGTTTACTCCACCGATCCCACTACGGGTAAGCCGTGGATCATGTGGGCCGGCACGCCTTACGAACATCTCATGGTGCCGGTGAAGTAAAGCCGGTGAGATAAAGCAGGTTTCGGAGGTTGCCCATAATCAGCCCGCGAAGCGGGCGGTATTTTGCCACGGAGGGCAGAGAGCTGGAAGCTGTTCGAAATTTGCGAAAGCCCCGGAACCTGCGAAACCTCGAGCCATGCCTTCAGCATCATTAAGAACAGATGATTGACAAAATTGCACCTGCGTTCTGGATATGCTTGACCACCGGGCTAATCGTTGGCCTCGATACTGGAAACATTGATCTGGGCCTGATAGCCGGTGCGGTAGGTGGCATTGTGATCGGCTTGCTGTTCGCCGCGCTGGCAATGCGGCAGAAGCGGCGGGCTTTCCATCCAGCAGAAGTGCATCCCGCAGCGGCCGCGCCTGCGGCTCCAGTACAGGCCAGCCCGCCCGCGGAGAAACGCGCCGCGTAGCCCCAAACCCCCACCCTTGGCTGCGTTCAGGGTGGGGCACCCGGCTCATCTGATTACTGACAGAGTCAAATTCAACCCAACTCCGCGGCGCAGATTTTAAGGTTCACGCGAATCATAGACTAGGTAGCTGGGAGTCTATCTGCGTTCGTCCTTCCACTGGATTGCCGTAATTGCGAGACAAATACCAGCGATAACGGCGATGATGCCAAGAAGAGTGCCGTGTGGAATATCAGACTTGAACGAAATGACTCCAATTCCCAGCAACAGACCGCCGATAACCAATCTTACGAAGTGCCGAGCATCGGAAATGAGCGGAGTGCCCCAGCCACCGCTCCGCGCAACGTAGTGGGCGGCTCGCAAGGTCTCGGCAGGGGTAATATTTTGCTGCCGCTCCCACATTTCCTGCTCCCATTCTTGTCGCGATTGTTTAGGTTTTTTCATCGTGAATTAAGCCGACAGCGTATCACCTACAAGGCATTAGCGGTATCCAAGAAGTGCTAACTGGCGTGAAATCCCCTTAGCGTAAGTTTCGGTCGGGACGACTGCCGGCGAGGACGCGGGCGCTAACGTCGGCCCACGCAGATATGCGCGCGATGCAAGAAATTCCCACCCTCCCCCCTCGCTTTGCTCGGGATCAGGGGGGCACCGGAACGACCAACCGGCGCGTAGCACCGCGTCTCTGCGGCAGCCGAACTAATGGCCGAGACGTAGCAAGCTACGTCTCTATACAATGCTTGTCGTGAGCGCTTGCTCCTTAGCACATCACGCCGGAGTTCCTTCGCTGCCGTATAATCAATGTTTGCTTTAACGGCATCGAATCACGCAGAAGGAGTTCTGCTTTGGCGTCCCATATGCATCCACCGCAAGGCCAGCGCCCCCCGGGCCCGCAACCGCTTCCGGGAGTTGATACCATTATCGCCATCGGTTCCGGCAAAGGCGGAGTCGGAAAAACCACCATCGCCGTCAACCTGGCCATTGCTCTGGCCAAACTCGGCTACAAAGTCGGTTTGCTCGACGCGGATGTTTACGGCCCCAACATCCCGCTGATGCTGGGTGCGAGCGCAACACCCCGCGTCACCGACCAGAACCGCATCGAACCGCTGGAAAAGTTTGGGGTGAAGGTAATTTCTGTCGGCTTTCTCAATCCCGGTGACAGGCCGCTGATCTGGCGCGGGCCCATGCTGCATTCGCTGATCAAGCAGTTTCTCGAGCAGGTGCAGTGGGGCCAATTGGACTACCTCGTGGTTGATCTACCGCCCGGCACTGGAGACGTGGCCATTTCGCTGATTCAGACGGTGCCGTTGACGGGTTCCATCGTAGTTTCCACGCCTTCGGATGTGTCTTTGCAGGATGCGCGCAAGGCCATCGAGATGTTTCGCCAAGTGAAGGTGGACATCCTCGGCATCGTGGAAAACATGAGCACGTTTCATTGTCCGCATTGCCGCCAGGAAATTGACATCTTCTCCAAAGGCGGCGGCGAGCGCACGGCACAGCAGTTTGGTCTCGCTTTCCTGGGCGGTATTGAACTGGATCCCGACGTTCGCCGTGGTGGCGACACCGGCAATCCGGTAGCGCTCGCCGGTGAACAATCCGAGCACGCCAAGTCGTTCTACAATTTTGCCCGCAACGTGGTGGAGCGCACGCAACAGATCAAGGCGGCAGCCTCGGACAGCGTGATTCAGATTCAGTAAATGTAGAGACGTAGCTGGCTACGTCTGATGCTGCGGGAAAGCCATTCAGGTCTGGATTGTCATTCCGAGGTCGGCGAGCAAGCCGGCCGGGCAGTCCATAAACGAGCGTGATGGAATTGGGATTCCTCAGCTTCGCAAGCGAAGTTCGGAATGACAACCCTACAAACCAGAACTGCAATCGAGCCTGTTTTTGGCACTCTCCTACCCGGACTGCCAATCTTGACTTCCGCCTCCACCCTGCTAGAATCAACGCTGAATAGGTAGGGCTGCATCCACTTCTAAGTTTTTGCATCTAAAGGTAGTTAAGGGGCCAACCCTCGGATTCCAATGGCTCAGGCTGGCAATATCGGGAGGCGCGAGCAGGAGATTCTGACTGCCATCGTGGAGACTTACATCGCCACGGGTGAGCCGGTCGGGTCGCGTACGCTGGCGCGTGGTAGCCGGGAAAACCTGAGCTCGGCCACGGTCCGCAATGTCATGGCTGATCTTGCCGACGCCGGGTACTTGGAACAGCCCCACACGTCCGCCGGACGGGTGCCTACGGCAGCGGCTTACCGATATTACGTGGAACAGCTCACGGGGCACGCACGGTTATCGGCTGCCGACGAGAGCATTATTCAGGGTTCGTTGCACGGCATAACAGACGTACAAGAATTCCTGGAGCGCACTTCCCATGTGCTTTCCATGATTTCGCGCGGCGTGGGGATCACGGTTTCGGCGGCGGGAGCGCGAAATGCGCTGGAGCACGTGTACTTTTCGCGTCTGCCCGACCGCAAGATCCTCGCGGTGGTGGTTGCCAAATCGGGCGTGATCCACGACCGTGTGCTGCGCGTTCAGGCGGAGCTTTCGCAGGCGGACCTCGATTTGGCCGGGCGTTACATCAATGATAATTTCCGCGGTTGGACGATGGAAGCGCTACGCAACGAAATTGCCCGGCAGATAGAGCAGCAGCGCAGCGAGTACGATCGCCTGATGAAGTCCATCGAGCTGCTCTATACCCAGGGCGCGCTCGCCGCGGATACCGGGCCCAGCGTCTACATGGAAGGCACGGCCAACCTGGTGGCGAAGGCGCAGGACACGGAACGCCTGCGGCAGATGCTCAAGGCCCTGGAAGAGAAGGAGCGCATTGCAGACTTGCTGAATGCATATCTCGATGCGCGGCAGGAGGCTGTGCGGGTGGTGATCGGGCTCGATCAAGCCCCACCGGACTTGCGCAATTTTGTTTTGATCGGCGCTCCCGCCCGTGTGGGCGATGAAGTTATGGGAGCGCTGGCGGTGATCGGTCCTACGCGTATTGATTACGAGCACACGATCACGGCGGTTGCTTACATCGCGCGCCTGTTCGACAAGATTTTGAACGAGCCGGATCGGCAGTAAAGCTGGTCGTTAGCCGTTGGTTGTAGCGATGCGGTGCAACAAACGTCTGACGAATCGCAATTGCGCAACGGCCAACTACAAACGACCAAGAACCAACAGTAACGACGGTTTCTTATGGCACGAACGAACGGAAAATCCGAACCTCAACTCGATGTGGCGCACGAGCTTCCAGCGGCAGGGGACGAGAGCGCTCCCGCCGAGGCCACGGTGGACGTTGCCGCGCTTGAAGCGGACCTGGAGAAGACGAAGCAGGAGCGGGAAGCGCTGCTCGACCGTCTGGCCCGCATGCAGGCCGAATTTGAGAATGCACGCAAGCGTGCCGCCCGCGAGCAGCAGGAATACCGTGATTTTGCACTGGCAGAGGCGATCAAGCTCTTGCTGCCTATTCTCGACAGCTTCGACCGCGCCCTGGCCAGCGATACCAGCGGCGCCGAGTTTCGCTCCGGCATGGAACTGATTGACAAGCAGTTGCACGACGCGCTGGCTAAGCTCGGGGTCGAGGTGGTGCCCGCGCGCGGGCAGACTTTTGATCCCAATGTCCATCAGGCACTTGAAATGGTGGATACGACTGAAGCCGAAGACAACACCGTCGTGGACGAGTTGCAGACCGGTTACAAGCTGAAGGGACGCTTGTTGCGTCCGGCCATGGTCCGCGTAGCGCGGAACCCCGGTGCGTAAGTTTCGCATCGACATCTCAGATTTTTGCGAGGGACACCACTTCTGAATACCAGGACAAAACGCGATTACTATGAAGTTCTCGGCGTAACCCGGAACGCTTCCGAGCAGGAGATCAAAAGCGCATACCGCAAGCTGGCAATGCAATACCATCCTGATCGCAACCCCGGCGACAAGGACGCAGAAGAAAAATTCAAGGAGTGCAGCGAAGCCTATGCCGTGCTCGCGGATGCCAGCAAGCGCCAGATGTACGATCAATTCGGGCATGCGGGTGTCGGGTCCGCAGCTTCCTCGGGCATGGGGTTCGATCCGACCATCTTCCAGGATTTCGGCGACATCTTCGGCGACCTGTTTGGTATCGGCGACCTTTTTGGCGTGGGTGGACGCCGTCGCAGCCGGGCGCAGCGCGGCCCCGACCTGCGCCACGACCTCGACCTGGAATTCGAGCAAGCAGTCTTCGGACATGTCACGACGGTAAAAGTCCGGCGCCATGAGACGTGTGAAACCTGTCAGGGCAGCGGGGCCGCGCCGGGCACGGCACCAAGCACCTGCCGGACGTGTGGCGGTCGCGGCCAAGTGCGCTATCAGCAGGGGTTCTTTACGCTGGCGCGAACCTGCTCCACGTGCCAGGGAACCGGCTCTGTCATTACCGATCCGTGTCCGGAATGCAAAGGACAGCAACGCGTGCTGCGCGACCGGGTGGTGGAAGTCAAAGTGCCCGCCGGGGTGGAAGACGGCACGCGGATTCGCTACGCCGGACAGGGAGAGGCGGGCGTATACGGCGGGCCGGCGGGCGATCTGTACGTTGTGCTGCACGTCAAGGAACACAGCTTCTTCGCGCGCGACGGTAAGGACCTGCATTGTGTAGTGCCGATTTCATTCCCGCAGGCCGCGCTGGGGGCGGAAATCGCTATCCCGACGCTCTATGGTGAGCACACCATCAAAATCCCCGAGGGCACGCAGACAGGTACAACCTTCCGCATACGGAATAAAGGCGTGCCGGCGCTGAACGGTCACGGCAAGGGCGACCTTTACGTCGAGGTGCGCGTGCAAACGCCTGCCAAACTGAACAAGGCGCAGCGGGAATTGCTGCAGCAGCTCCAGGGCGTTCTGCAGATCGAAAATAAGCCCGAAAACCGCAGCCTGTTCAGCAAAGTCAAAGACATGTTTCAATGAGGGCGGGGCTTCGCGGGCCAAAAGCCGCTCGGGGTGAAAAAATAGATGTACGGCACGATTGAAGTGCGGGTGTGGAGAATTGTGCCGTCCCTCCGGGACTCGGTCGTTTTTCCAACTTCAGCCGGGGCTTACGCCCCGCCACGCCAACCGGGTGTCGGGGACCCCGGGCTTACGCCGGGGGGCTAAATTCTGCCGCCCGCTTCCCACCCAGCGCGCGAAAATTGCGCGGGCTGGGGGCCCCGTTCGCGGGCTGATTTTTGGCACCTTGGGCCGCTTGCGCAAAGGCACTTGTCACACACATTGATGTCGTACAAAACAACCGCTAGCATCGAGCTTTTCCGCAGAGACCGGCCATAACTGGGGGGGGCAACTGCTATGTCGCGCCGCCGCTGGGTTGCTGACGAAGTGTCCGGGGACGACCGTGCCGCGCTGGTGGGCGCGCATGCGGCCCACCTTGCCCGCGTGCTGCGCGCCCGCGTAGGGCAGCATTTTGACATTGCCGCAAACGGCTGCGTGCGTGATGGCCGGATTGTCAGTGTCGCGGAAGATCGCGTTGAATTTGTCCTCGGCGCGGAAGTCTCTGCGCGCGCAGTTTGTGAAACGACGCTTCTTCTCGCCGTGTTCAAGTTCGATCGCATGGAGTGGGCGATCGAGAAGTGTACGGAACTGGGAGCAGCCCGGATTGTGCCCGTGATCGCAGCGCGCACTGACACCCACCTTGCCAAAGCTGCCGCAAAACGAGTGGAGCGCTGGCGGCGCATTGCGCGCGAAGCCTCGGAACAAGCACGTCGCGCCGCGCCTCCGGAGATAGTCTCTCCCATAAAGCTGGGGCGCGCGACGCTGGACTCCATTAGTTGTCCCACACGCATCGTTCTGGCGGAAACGGAGCAGGGGGTAACGCTCGCAGAGGTGTTGCGCGAACAGGAAACAGGCCTGATAAAAGCAAGTCCTTCGGCTTCGCTGCGCTCGCCTCAGGATGACTCTATTGTGGGAGCGTCGGCGGGTATCGCTTTGGCTGTGGGTCCGGAAGGCGGCTGGACGGCGGATGAGCTGCAACTGTTCGCTGCGTCCGGTTGGCGAAGCGCCTCGCTGGGCAATCTGATTTTGAGGGCGGAAACCGCAACCATTGCGTCGCTGGCCGTGGTCATGGCGGAGATTTAGAGCAGCGTACGGGGAAAGTCGGTTACCTCTGGATTGTCATTCCGGGGTCGCCAGCGTGGTTGCGATAGGGATTTCTCGGCTTCGCAAAGCGAAGCCTCGGAATGACAATTTCAGGTTCACCGAGCTGGAAGCCCCGTGCTTCCACCGGGACACAACAAAAGTAATTCCGCTGCAATTCTGCGCCGGAACACGAGTGCTGTGTCTGCTAATCTAAGCTGGTGTCCCGTTCAATCAAGGCCCACATCCTGCTGGTGCTGGTAACGTCCGTCTGGGGCGCGACCTTTGTACTGATCAAGCAGGCGCTGGCGGACATCTCGCCGCTCCTGTTCAATGCGGTGCGCATCACGCTGGCGGCGGTGTCGCTGATGCTGATCTTCCGCAAGCACCTGGCGGGCATGACTGCAGGAGCACTTCGCGCCGGTGTCACTGTCGGGGTGTTTCTCTGGCTCGGGTTCGAACTGCAAACCACGGGACTCAAACTCACCACGCCTTCCAAGTCCGCGTTTTTGACGGGGGTTTCGGTTGTGCTGGTGCCGGTGTTTTTGGCCAGCGGCTGGCGCCGCACCGTCAATGCGTGGACAGCAACCGGGGTGGCCACCGCGTTCACCGGCCTGTATCTGCTGACGGTTCCCGGTTCAGCCGACCGTTTTCCGCTGGCCGCGATCAATCGTGGCGACGTGCTGACCATCGGGTGCGCCGTGACCTTTGCCTTGCAGATCATCTTCATGGGCCGGGCGATGCGCAAGTATCCATTTCAGCAGGTCGCAACAGTGGAAGCCGCGGTTTGCGCTCTGCTGATGCTTTTGACCGTCCCTGCGATTGAGACCACTTATTCCACGTGGTCGGGCACGGTGATTTGGGCCATCGTGATTACCGGCTTGATCAATACTGCCGCCGGTTTCACGATACAAGCCTGGGCGCAGCAGTTCACGCCACCGACGCACACGGCGCTCATCTTCTCGCTGGAACCTGTGTTTGCCTGGATGACTTCGTACGTCGTTCTGAACGAACGGCTTGGAATACGAGCTGGTTTCGGGGCGGCGCTCATTCTTGCCGGCGTGCTGGTTTCGGAGTTATTGGGACGTGGGGAGACCGTGGAGCAGGAAGTCGGGTGAACGCGGGCGCTCTGGCTCTCAGCAGCGGCGAAGGACTGAAGTCATGCCCCTCCGAACACCGCTTATCTCGAGTTTTTCGTCCGCGTGTGAGGCGCGCCGTTTTCGAAAGGATTTGTGAAAAAGTGCCAGTTCACAAAAAGATAACGATTCAGCTGTGAACTACGTCTAATGGAAGTGTATTTGCAATACCGAACCCTCCTGTATAACTGAAACTCAATCAGGGTAGCCGGTATAATTTGTACGCATTTGAGCGGAGGCAAGATTATGAACGTGCGCGCGAGCGCGTTTTGGACAAGATTAAAGACGCACCGCCTGGCATCCACACTGTTGGTGCTGGTGACGCTGGCGCTGGGTATCCTAATTGGAACCATCATCTCCTATGGTGTGAGGGGCAACCAGGTCAAGAACATTTCCGCAGACGCTACGCCCCTAACCATTCCCGAACCGCGGCAACTCTCCAGCCAGTTCGCGCAGATTGCGAAGCAGTTGGAGCCGACGGTGGTGAACATCAACACGGAATCCATGGTCAAGAACCCGCATCGCAACATGCCGGGCGGGCGTCCTCCACGCCGCCGCGGGCAGACTCCTCCTGGAGGCGAGGAGAATCCGTTTGAAGATTTCTTCGATCGCTTCTTCGGCGGCCCGCAGAGTCCGTTTGGGGGGCCGGGCGGCGAGCAGATGCGCGAGCGCTCACTCGGCTCCGGTGTCATTGTGGATCCAAAGGGATACATACTGACGAATCGTCACGTCGTCGAAAAGGCGGATCGCATACGCGTGAAGCTGATGGACGAGCCTGCCGGAGTGCCCGGTCATGACGCCAAAGTTATTGGTACCGACGCAGAAACCGATCTGGCTGTGATCAAGATTGACGTGAATCGGCCCCTGCCGTATGCAAAGATCGGCAATTCCGACAGCATGCAAGTGGGCGACTGGGTGCTGGCCATTGGCAGCCCGTTTGGCCTGCAGGAAAGCGTCACTGCTGGAATCGTTTCGGCCAAGGGGCGCAATATCGTGCCCAATCGGCAGTTCCAGTCTTTTATTCAGACGGACGCGGCCATCAACCCGGGAAATTCCGGTGGTCCGCTGGTCAACCTGCAAGGCGAAGTTATCGGCATCAACACCGCCATCCTGACTGAAACTCAGGGCTACCAGGGTGTGGGCTTTGCCATGCCTTCCAACGTAGCGGCCAGAGTTTACAACCAGCTCATTGGGCCCGAACACCGGGTCACGCGCGGCTCTATCGGAGTGGAGTTTAACGCCCAGCCTAACCCGGCGATTGCCCGTATTTATGGGGTCACGACCGGCGTCGTGGTGGCCAATGTGGTGCCGAACGGTCCTGCCGATCAGGCTGGTCTGAAAGTGGGCGACACCATCATTGCGGTTGACGGCCGGCCGGTGAAGACGGGTGACGATCTGGTGAACGACATTTCCGGGCTCAAGCCCGGCACCAAGGCCACCCTCACATTTGTTCGCAATGGTAAGGAACAGAAAACCACGGTTACCATTGCCGATCGCGCCAAGCTGTTTGCCGCGCGCCTGGGTGAAGAAGGTCCTGGCGGCGAAGAGGCCCAGCCGAAGGAAAGCAAGATGGGCATGAGCGTTAAGAACCTTACTCCGGAGATCGCCAATCAGCTGCAGATCCCGGCCGGCAAAGGCGTCATTGTGGATGATGTCAAGCCGGGGTCGTTTGCCGATGACGTTGGTTTGAGCCGGGGCGACGTGATTCTGGAAATCAACAAACAGCCGGTCAATAGTCAGCAGGATTTCAGCCGCATAGAATCGCAACTGAAGAGCGGTCAGGATGTGGTGTTCCTTGTTCGTCAAGGCCGGGGTCGTAACAGCGGCACGATTTTCCTGGCGGGAACGCTGCCGTAAGTTGCTGAAAGTAAATAGCGAGAACCAAAGTCCCGGGTGCTCATGCAGTCGTAAGACGTATGGCTGATCCGGGACTTTTGTTTGCCTTACTGCAATTTGGTACTTGCCCAATTTGTGTTGCTGGCATCAAAATCTTTGTTGCTCATAGTACTGGTGAGCTTTTGCTTTTGGCAGGCGTTTTTGCCGGAGCGCAATCTTTTGATTGAGGTGTTGTTTGCACTTATCCGGAAACGTAAAGAGGTTTTTCGGTTACGCTTGCGTTCTTCTTTTGCTGATCTCGACAGGCTTTGCACGTACCGGCAAGAAAAAGGCCTCCCACCAAAGCCATCCCAGCACGAAGGTCGCTAAATCTCACGTTAAAGGAAAAGGAAAGAGTTCCCGCCGCCGGGCGAAGCCGAAACGCGCGCGCGGTCAGCAGACAATTCAAAATGATCGCGCAAGGGAAATTCAACAGGCGCTGATCCGCGAACATTATCTCGATGGCGAGCCTAGCGGCTCCTGGGACCAGCGCACGAAGGATGCGATGACGCGCTACCAGAGCGACAACGGCTGGCAGACCACGGTGGTCCCTGATTCGCGCGCCTTGATCAAACTGGGCCTCGGTCCGAATTACACCGATCTCCTGAACCCCAAAACTGCGGTCAACTCCTCGGCCCTGGCAGACAGCGAAACCGGACGCGGCGACATGCGCGCCGGCGACACGCAACGGTGACAGCGCTTCCAGCTTGTGGTTGCGTCCGGCGCAGAGCAGGTATTCAGCGCGGCTGATCGAGGACAGCGCGGACTTTCGACGCCAATAACTGTGCCGTGAACGGCTTCTGCACGAATTCAATGCCGGGCCGCAGCACCCCGTGTTGCACGATGGCGTCTTCAGTGTAGCCAGACATGTACAGCACCCGCATATCCGGACGAAGAGCGAGGAGGCGCTTGGCGATTTCCGGCCCGCTGATCTGGGTCAAGACAACATCCGTGACCAGCAGGTGCAGGGGACCACGGTGGCGTTCGCAGAGGATAAGCGCCTCTCCCGCATTGCTTGCCTCCAGCACCTTGTAGCCGTGCTGCTGAAGCATCTGCCGCACCAGCGCGCGCACTCCGTCTTCGTCTTCAAGAAGCAGGATGGTTTCCGTCCCGCGGTATGGCGAGTCGTCGGGGCTGCGGAAAGACGGAATGTCTGGCGCCTCGTCTACGCGCGGCAGGTAGACCTTGAAAGAGGCCCCTCTGCCGGGCTCGCTGTACACCCAGATGTAACCGCCGCTCTGCTTGACAATGCCGTAGACGGTCGAGAGCCCCAGTCCCGTGCCTTTTTCCTTGGTCGTGAAAAAAGGCTCGAAGATGCGCGAGCGGATGTCTTCGCTCATGCCGTGCCCGGTGTCGCTGACAGTTAGCACGACGTAGCGGCCCGGCTTCACTGCTGTTCCCTGGAGCGGATAAGCCTGGTCGAGCGCCAGATTAGCTGTCTCGATAACGAGCTGTCCGCCTTGGGGCATAGCATCGCGAGCATTGACCGCCAGGTTCATGATCACTTGTTCGATCTGGCCGGGATCCGCTTTGATGTGGCCCAGGTCGGCGGCCGGCATCACCAGCAGTTCCACATCTTCGCCCAGCAGCCGGCGCAGCAGCCTATCCATGTTGGAAACGATAATGTTCAGGTCGAGCACCTTGGGGGCAAGCATCTGGCGGCGGCTAAAGGCCAGCAACTGCCGGGTGAGGGTGGCGGCACGGTCTGCTGCCTTGCGAATTTCGTCCATCTGCCCGCGCATGGGATCCGCTTCCTGGAACTGCGAGAGCATGAGCTCGCTATAACCTTTGATCACGGTGAGCAGATTATTGAAATCGTGTGCCACGCCGCCGGCGAGACGTCCCACCGCATCCAGTTTCTGTGAGTGTTGAAGCTGCTCCTCCAGAGCACGCCGCTCGGTTACGTCCTCCACGATCACCTCATATCCATCCATGATCCCCTGGCGATTGAGAGAAGTGCGGCCGGTCAGGCGAACAATAATGGATCTGCCGTCCTTGCGCCTCCAGCGGGTTTCGTGAACGCTGCGGCCTTCGCGATGGAATTCATCGATGATGCGGGCGCGATCGTTGGGATCGAGGTAAGCATCCCGCACTTTCAGGCGGAGTACTTCTTCCGCCGAGTCATATCCGAGCATGCGCACCAGGGCCGGATTTACGGTCACGAAGCCGCCCTCCATGTCGGTGCGGTAAATCCCATATGCGGCGCGTTCAAAGAGCGAACGGTAGCGTTCTTCGGACTCCCGCAGAGCTTCTTGTTCACGCTTGTGCTCGATAGCTGAAGCGACGTGCTGAGAAACAAAGGTAAGGATTTCCTGCTCTCTCCTGCCGTACCGGAACTTCCGGTCGTAGCTCTGCGCTACCAGCACGCCAAAGGTGCGTTCGCCAATCTTCAGGGGCACGCCCAGCCAGTCAATAGAGGGGGCGCCCAGCGGTTCGACCTCACCGCGCTCCACTAGCCCGTCGAAAACTTCAGGCGAGGCCAGCAGCGGCTGGCCGGTGTGCAGTACGTATTCGGTCAATCCCTTGCGCGGGCTGCGCGGCTGTGGCGGGGCGTGATCCTGCTCATCCACGAAGTATGGCCAACTCAACAGGTTTTTTTCCGCGTCGTAGAGCGCCACGTAGAAGTTCTTCGCATATAACAGCTCGGCGAGGATGCCATGGACCGCAGCGTAGAACTCCTGCAAGTCCTCGGCTGCGTTGGCGCGCTCGGCGATGTGATACAGGAGGGATTGCAGTTGCTCGGCGCGCTTACGTTCCGTGACATCGAAGGCCGTGGCCAGCACGGCGAACTGGCCGCTGAACTGAATGCGGCTGGCGCTGAAATCCAGCCAGCGCACTTCGCCGTTTTTGGCGATGATTTTGAATTCGTAGCGGTCCGTGGCCTGTGAGCCTTGCTGGCGTTGCCGGAAGCGGTCGCGCAGCACAGCACGATGATCGGGATGTACCAGGGAGAAGGGGCGCATCCCCAGCAATTCTTCGCGCGTGTAGCCGGAGATGGCTTCGCTGGCGCGGTTTACGTAAAGGAACCGGCCCGCGGTATGGATGTAGATGGCAGATGCGGCCGTATCAGCGACGGCGCGGAATTTCGCCTCACTCTCGATCAGCGCCTGCTCGCCGCGTTTCCCCTCGGTAATGTCGCGGTAGATGACGTACACCGCCACCTGTCCGCTCTCCACCTGCACGGGAGTGCCCAGGATAGAGACATCCACCAGGGCACCATCTTTGCGGCGACGTACGGTTTCAATGTTGAATCGCCCACCCGCTGAGCCGAAGCGCGTCAGGGAGGCGGCCTCGTCGAGCTTGTCCTCGGGAACGATGAGGTCGTCCAACCGCTGGCGGGCGACTTCACCTGGCTCATAGCCGAACATGCGGCAGAATTCCCGGTTGGCGCGCAGGATCCTTCCCGAGTTGTCGCGCACTACAATACCCTCAGGCGCGCATTCGAACAGTTGTTCCAGGTAAGCCTTCTGCAACAGCAGTTCTTCGCTGGATCGCTTGTTCTCGCTGATATCGAAGGCCGTACCCAGCAAGGCAAGACCGCCGTTGAAGGGGATGGCGGCAGCGGAGAAGTGCACCCATTTTTCCTGCCCTCCCTTGGTCAGCAGCTTGAATTCGAAGTGCTCGGGGACAGGCTCACCTCGTTGCAGGGCCAGGCCGCGCTGGTTTAGCACCTCGCGGAATTCCGGATGCACCAGCTCCCACAGGTTCATGTGAAGCAGCTCTTGCCGCGAATACCCGGTGATGTTCTCGCTGGCGGCGTTGACGTACAGGAACTTGCTTCCCTGGTAGATGAAAATGGCGGAAGAGGCCGTTTCAGACAGGGCCCGAAACTTGCCTTCGCTTTCGCGCAGGGCTGCCTCGGCCTGCTTGCGGTCGGTAACGTCGCGCGCAATTCCCTGGATACCCGTGGGCGTGCCTTGGTGAAACACCAGACGGGCGCTGACGTCCACGGCCAGGCGGCGGCCGTCCTTGGCAACGAGTTGGACAGGGTAGGGACGCGTTTCCAGATCGCCATCCAATTTGGCTTGAATGCGCGCACGGACGAGTGGAACGTATTCGGGCGCGACCACGTCAGTGAAATGGAGCCGCAGAATTTCCTGGCGGTTGTAGCCGGTGGCTTGAAGGCCGGCCCGATTAACGTAAGTAAATCGTCCCGCGAGGTCATGCGTGAAGATGATGTCGTTGGCGTTTTCGATCAGTTCGAAGGCAACCTCAGCAGCGGGATAGGTAACCGGCGGGGCAAGCGGCTGCGCTCGCAGGCGCGTGGTGGCACCGCTCTGCTGGGCGGAACTGTTGCCCATCGCCAACACAGACGGCGGGATTTTACGTCTCACATCCCTTCCCTTGGGTTCGGACATGCCTTCCTCGACTGAAGCTCTTCGTTAAAGGGCTTTCATCCCACTTGGTGTATCCCAGAACATGCGCGTGACCGCACCACGAATACGCGTACGCAGAGCACACCTTTCTGAAAGGTGTTTTGATTGGGTCATTCATATCCGAAATTCAGCTACTTACAAAGCGGAAAATTCAGTCTGGGGTGTTATGAGAGGAAACCCGTTTAGGAGCCGTGTCCGGTCGAGGTTGAAACAGGCGGTGGATCAACTGGCAGCGGTCTACCGTTGATGTGCCGGAGTTGGACGGTAGGGCAGTTCTTCGCCCCGCACGATTGCCTGGGGATTGTGGCGCACCAGCGATTCGGCCACCTCCGAACCGCGCAGGCGGGCGATCTCATCGCGTCCCGCTGACAACATGGGGGGGCGGTACTTTGGATCGTGGGCGTCGCTGGCGAGCACATGGACGGCCTCGTGCTCCAACAACCAGAGCGCGGCCCGGCGCGGAAGGCGTCCCCAGAGCCCGGTCACGGCGGAAGCGGTCACCTGCACCAAGGTGCCGCCAACCACCCAATCCAATAGCTGCTCGGGATGCTGCTGAAGAATGGGATTGCGTTCGGGATGGGTGATGACGGGGCGAATGCCCATCCCGATCAACTGCTGAAAGGTGGCGCCAAGGCCGGCGGGAATGCTGAAATCGCTAAGCTCAACCAGCAAGTAGCCGGTGTCGTCAATGGTGTACCGCTGGCGATGAGACAGCAGGTCCTGAACGTTGTCGTAGGAGAAGTGGAAGTCGCATCCCAGGCTGAGGCCGACCACGCCCCACGAGAGCTCGCGTAAGCGCTCCAGTGCCGCAACATGCGCTTGACGGTCGTAGACGAAGCTATCGTTGGCGTGGGGCGTGGCCACGATGTGGGTAATGCCGTCACCGGCGGCGATGCGACACATCTCCGCAGCGGCCTCCCACGACTTGGGTCCGTCGTCAACCTGCGGCAGGATGTGGCAATGGATGTCTACCATCACCCGCGAATTCAGACTGCCGTGGACTTGGCGCAAACACCGTCTTTGCGGAGCATCTGCTTGATGCCGCGCAAAGCCTGCCGCGTCCGTTCTTCATTTTCAATCAGCGCGAAGCGCACGTGAGCGTCGCCGAACTCCCCGAATCCGATTCCGGGGCTGACGGCGACTTTAGCGTCGTTGAGCAGCTTGCGGGAAAATTCCAGCGAACCCATGTGGCGATAGGGCTCAGGAATGGGCGCCCAGACGAACATAGTGGCCTTGGGCAGTTCCACTTCCCAGCCGGCCTTGTTCAATCCATCCACGAGCACGTCGCGGCGTACGCGGTAGTTCTCGCAGATTTCGGCTACGCACTCCTGTGGGCCTTCCAGAGCCATGATTGAGGCCACTTGGATGGGCGTGAAGGTCCCATAGTCGTAGTAGCTCTTGAGCCGCGCCAGGGCCCCCACCAGCTTCGGATTGCCTACCATGAACCCGACTCGCCAGCCGGGCATGTTGTAGCTTTTCGACAGAGTAAAGAACTCCACCGCGACGTCCTTAGCGCCCTCGACCTCCAGAACAGACGGGGCACGATAGCCGTCAAAAACCAGATCGGCATAGGCAAGGTCATGCAGCAGGTAAACGTTGAATTCCTTGCACAAGGCCACTACGCGCTCGAAGAAAGCAAGCTCAACACACTGCGTGGTGGGGTTCGCCGGGAAGTTCAGGATCAGGACTTTTGGCCGTGGATACATCAGGCGGATAGTGCGCTCCAGTTCGGCGAGAAAGTCATCCGTGTTGTAGATGGCGACGCTGCGGATATTCGCTCCCGCGATAACAGGTCCGTAGATGTGAATCGGGTAGCTGGGATTCGGCACTACCACTTCGTCGCCACGGTCGAGAGTCGCGAGGCAGAGATGGGCAATACCCTCTTTGGAGCCGATGGTGACAATGGCTTCGCGGTCGGGATCTAGTTCAATGCCGTAGCGCCGCTGGTACCAGTTGCAGATCGCCTGGCGCAGGCGAGGAATGCCGCGGGAGACGGAATAGCGATGCGTGGCGGGCTTCTGCGCCGCTTCGATCATTTTGTCCACGATGTGCCGGGGGGTGGCGCCATCAGGGTTGCCCATGCCGAAATCAACAATGTCCTCACCACGTTTACGGGCCGTGGCCTTCAGTTCGCCGGTGATGTTGAAGACATAAGCCGGCAACCGCGTAAGTCTGGAGAACTCTTCCATGGAATGTCCTTCCCTCGAGTCGAAAAAAATAATCCGCTACTCCGGATAATATGCGCGCCGGGGGCAATGGGCAACGTGTTGCTTAGAAACAATGGCGAAATCGGCGCCTTGCCACCGATCAAAGCCATTTTTGTCTGCCGCGGAGCAACGCAGATGAACACGGATGCGAATACAGGCTTTTAGGAAAGATAGACCTGATATGCGGCGTTTTCAAACAATTTATCGGCGGCGGGCAATGCCGGCTTTCGGGAGCCGACACGCTCAAAAATCGATGGGTTCCGATGTTCCGAAATCGTAACAAAAATGCATGTAGCGGTGGTAAGGCAGTTTTTGTGCATCAGGTAGGCGGGACAGGTTTGCCCTCTGCTGACTTATAAGCTCCGGGTTTTCTCGGGCGCAAAGAGGCTGCCGAAAAGCTCATAGCAGCAGATCCCTTGCGAACTCCGCCTCGCAACGCGCACCACCGGCGCGTTCTGAGGCGGAGACGCCCGGGATGACAAAACTAGAGGGCGCGACGCTTATATTTGTTCTTATTTCCAATTCCGCACTTCTACTTCGGCGGGTTCTCGCCACTCCTGTCCTGGCTGGAAGGGACGCCAGTCGCGCAGTTTCATGGCGACACCCACCACCTGGCCGACCACCTCACCGTCACGAGGCCAGGCGAGCACGCGCACCGGTACGGGAGACAGCGGGTGCGGCTGCAGAATTAACTGGTCTTTTTTCAGCGTGCACCACGAACAAGTGTAGCCCTCGCGCGTTTCTACGAAGTAGATGGGCCGTTCGTATTCGGAGCGCCAAACCCCGTTCACCACTACGTTCTTGCTTTCGTCAATCTGAACAAAACAGCCCGGCAGCAGGATGGGACACATGGTGAAATCTTCCATGCCGACATAGCCGTAGCTGTATTCGGTTTTGGCGAAATCGGAAACATAAGCCAGGGGCAGCAGCCCCCATTGTTCTACCAAGCGGCCCAAGCTCGTGGTCTTGCAAGGGTCGAAGGCCAGATCAAGGCCCAGCGGAAGCTCCACCTTTTTGGTGTTGGCCAGGGCTTCGCAGCGGTGAGTCTTGGGAGGTTCGATCACCTTCAGGTCGGACGCAACCCTGTCGGTATCCACGCCGTACCAGGCCATGAACTCGCGGATGTCCCGGCGATAAATCACAGAGAGCGAATACAGGCGGAAAATACTGGGCAGGATGCCTTTGGTTTCAATATCGGACAGGCGGCTCAACGGGATGGCAAATTCTTCGTTCTTATGGTTCGAGGCAATGCGGATGCTGGCGTTTTCGACATCACGGATGGTAAGCCCATGTTCTTCGCGAACAGCACGAAGGCGCTGGCCCGGCTTTAACACGTCCTCCCCCTTAGTTCCTGGGATTGAAAACCATCGTCGGCATCGATTCTGCGTTGTTCTGCTTTCAGAACAGCGCCCATTTCGGTCTTGTTACGAAAATGGAACAGGGCTCCCGAAGCGCTTTCGGGCAGGGGGCGCCAGGGCGAAGCGCGGCACCAGGTGTGCGCTCCAGATTGTCTTTCCGAGGTCGCTGAGCGCACCCGGGTCCCCGTCGCCTGTTTTTGGCGTGCTGGGGTGAAAACGAGGCGCCCGAGGAATCCCTATTGCTATCAAGGATGACGGCTGTGACAGGGGTGAAGCGGCATCCCCGTAACCACTGCTGGATCGGATCGAGTCTTTCGGCAGATTACGCTGTAGAGACGTAGCAAGCTACGTCTCTACAGCAGGAGTATTCGAGCTACTCGGGGCGGTCAATCTGAGCCCGCTGCAGCCGGTCGGAGTAATCCACGTAAACCGACTTCCACTCCGTGTAGAACTCAATAGCCCCGATACCGCCTTCGCGGTGGCCATTGCCGGTGGCTTTGGTGCCGCCGAAGGGCAGATGTACCTCAGCGCCGATAGTGGGCGCGTTGATGTAGGTAATGCCTGCATAGAGATCGCGCATCGCCCGGAAGGCGCGGTTCACGTCACGAGTGTAGATCGCAGACGAAAGGCCGTAAACGACGCCGTTGGCAATTTCGATGGCGTGTTCCATGTCATCACAGGGGATCAGCGAAACTACCGGGCCAAAGATTTCTTCCTGAGCAATTCGCATCTTGGGATCAACATCGCCGAAGACGGTGGGCTCGACGAAGAACCCGTGCGCATAGGTTCCATGACTCAGGCGATTGCCGCCGCACAGCAGCTTGGCCCCTTCGTTCTGGCCGATTTCGATGTAGTCGAGATCGGTCTTGAGTTGGGCCGCGTTGATAACGGGTCCCATCTCCACGGTTTCGTCGAGGCCGTTCCCGATCTTCAATCTCTTGGCGCGCTTCACTAATTGCTCGGCGAACTCGCCGTAAATCCCTTTCTGAAGGATGATGCGACTGGTAGCGGTGCAACGCTGGCCGGTAGTGCCGAACGCGCCCCACAGCGCGCCTTCAATGGCCAGATCGAGGTTGGCGTCGTCGAGGACGATCATAGGATTTTTCCCGCCCAGTTCGAGGGAGCAATGCTTGAAGCCACGGGCGCAGGTCTCTCCCACGATGCGCCCCACCTCGGTGGAACCAGTCAGGGAAACCGCGCGCACGTTGGGATGTTCGATCAGGGAAGCCCCGATTTGCGAACCGAACCCGGTCACGACGTTGACCACACCGTGAGGCACGCCGGCATCAGTGAGCGTCTGCACCAGATTGAAGACCGAAAGCGGGGTGTCCTGCGCAGGTTTGATCACGCAGCAGTTGCCCGCGACCAACGCAGGAAACAGCTTCCATGACGGGATTGCCATGGGGAAGTTCCAGGGCGTAATCATGCTGCAGACACCCAGCGGCTGCCGTATCGCCATGGCGAATTTATTGGGGAGCTCGGAGGGCACAGTGGCACCGAACATGCGCCGGCCTTCGCCGGCCATGTAATAACCGGTATCTATGGCTTCCTGCACGTCGCCGCGGGTTTCCTTCAGGATCTTGCCCATCTCGCGGGTCATGTCGCGTGCGAGGGCTTCTTTGCGCTCCATCAGCATCTCGGCGGCGCGGTACAAAATTTCCGCGCGCCGCGGGGCGGGCACCAGCCGCCATTTCTTAAAAGCCTGGCTGGCGGCCTCAATCGCCATCTCCACATCCTGTTTTCCCGAGCGCTGGAAAATGCCGACAACGTCGCGGGTATCGGCTGGGTTGAGATTCTCGAAGGTCTGTCCCGTGTTCGACTCCAGCCAGTCGCCATCAATGAAGTTCTTGTAGATGCGGCCCGCTGCTATTCTGTCCATTGCCTCGGTTGCCATAATCGGCTCCTTCCAACCGTAAAGATGCAAATTGGGGCCGGCCAGCGGCTGAATCAAAGCCCAAAAAGGAGCGATGCGCATGGCGCATCGCTCTGGCAAACGTTGCCACTCGTTCAGAGGCGCGCGGTCGGGGCCACCGTGAGCACCGGGCACGGCGCCTCAATCACGACCTTGTAAGCGACATCCATCATGTGCGTTGTCAGGATCGCGGGCCGGTGTGCGCCGAGCACAATCAGGTCGGCGCGACGCATGGCAGCTACTCTCAGGATGCGCTCCGCCGGATCGCCGATTTCAATTACGGCCTCGGGCGGATGCATCAGCTCTGTTTCCTTGGGCAGCAAGGCCAAAAGTCGCTGCGGCACCGGCATGCGCGAATCAGCTTCGGCGACGTGCAGCAGCGTGAGTTCAGCCTTGTGCTCCTGGGCCAGAGAAGCCGCATAGATGACCGCCGCTGGGGCCTCGGAGGCGAAGTCGGTCGCATACAGGATGCGGCCAAATTTGGCTTCCCCCTTCTCGGCGGGGACGACTTTGGGACCGATGGTTAGCACCGGGCAAGGCGCGTGGCGGAAGATGTCTTCGGCCACAGAGCCCAGCACGAACTTCCCAGCGCCGGTGCGGCCATGAGTGCCGGCGATAACCAGATCAATCTGGTTTTCCTCGATCATGCGCAACAGTGCATCCCAAGTTGGGCCTTCTTCCATTAGCAGCTTATGCGCGATGCCCTCCAACTGGGCAGACGCTTCGAACTCTTTCATCTGCTGAGCGGCACGGCTGCGCGCATCATCCATCTGCGTGGGGTCTACTCCCAGCACTTCGGTGGAGATCACGTGGGCCAGGAATAGAGTGGACTTGTATTGTTTGGCAAGGCTCCGGGCGTACGGCACTACCGCTGCTGAAGAGGGAGAAAAATCAGTGGCGATAAGAATGTTGCCCAGAGAAATGCGAGTTGGAGCAAGTAGAGGCATCATTAGGACCTCCTCCCGCCCGGGACGCCGGGATGACGCCGGGCGGCGAAACAGGAGACTCAATGGCGCCGGTCTCGAATGCAGTTATCTTCCCCCGTCCCCGGCACGCGTGTTGCTTCGCAGGCTCGGGTGGCTCCAGTGCCTCCGGTTTCGCGTTGAACGTTATGAAAGATGACGGCCAAAAGCATTTATGACACTACTCCACTTTGGACAATAGCTCTGGGCGGTTATAGCCGCCATGACCGCCATCACCGGTGGGTGTGAGCCACGTCCAATGCAGACCGGGCGCTGCCCAGTTTCTGGTGCTAATGTATAGGCTTAATTCAAGGAGGACGGGCCATGTGGGGCACGATGATGAGTTACCAGCTCACGCTGGGAGCGATTCTGGAACGGGCGGCGACGCTGTTCGGCAACGTGGAGATCGTCTCCCGGCGTCCGGACCGGAGCGTACATCGTTCCACCTATGCCGAATTCTACCGCCGGGCCCACGCTTTGGCGGAGGTCTTGCAGAACATTGGACTGCGGCGCGGGGAACGCGTGGCCACGCTGATGGCGAATCACCAGCAACACTTGGAGGCGCTTTTTGGCGTACCGGCGGCCGGAGCTGTGCTGCACACCATCAACACCCGCCTGCACCCGAATGACATCGCTTACATCATCCGTGATGCGGAAGACCGTTTCCTAATCATTGACGACAGCCTGCTGCCCCTGTACGAGGAAATCAAAGGTAAAGTGCAATGCGAGAACGTTATTGTGGTTCCGCACAAGGGCGCTGGGGTCCCGCGGCATTACGAGAACTATGAATTGTTCGTAGCGCGTGCTGAGGGACACTTTCAGCGTCCCTCGCTGCACGAGAACGAAGCCGCGGTCATGTGTTACACCACGGGCATGGCCGGCAGTCCGAAGGGGATTGCCTACTCCCACCGGGCGCTGGTGCTGCACTCGCTGGCGATCTCCCTGCCGGACAGCGCCGCCATCGCGCTGCGCGATGTGGCCCTGCCCGTTGTTCCCATGTATCACGCCAACGCCTGGGGACTGCCCATTGCGGCTACCATGATCGGCTGCAAGCAGGTTTTCCCCGGCATGCACACCGATGCCGAGAGCGTGCTTGAGCTTTTCGCGCAGGAGCAAGTCACGCTTAGTGCAGGCGTGCCCACAGTGTGGCTTGACGTCTTGCACCGGCTGGAAAAAGAGCCGAAGCGATGGCCGCTTGCTTCCATGCGCGCCATCGTGTCGGGCGCAGCGCCGCCGCCCGACTTGATCCGCGAACTGGACAAATACGGCATCCACCTGCTGCAGGCCTGGGGACTGGTGGAAACGGGTCCGCTGGCCACAGTGGCAACCCTGAAGGCGTCACTTGAAAACGCCCCAGAGGAAAAGAAGTACGAGGTGCGGGCTACGCAAGGCCTGCCGCTGCCATTTATCGAGCTGCGGTCGGTGGGCGACACGGGTATCGCGCCGCATGATGGAACGACCCTGGGCGAAGCTCAGTTGCGTGGGCCGTGGGTCGCTTCCAGCTACTACAACCTGCCCGAATTGCGCGGCAAATGGACCGAGGATGGCTGGTTCCGCACCGGAGACGTGGTCACCTTCGATCCGGATGGCTACATGAAGATTGCCGATCGCGCCAAGGACCTGATCAAGTCCGGTGACGACTGGATAAGCTCGGTGGATCTGGAGAACGCCTTGATGGGCCACCCGGCGGTGCAGGAAGCCGCCGTGATTGCAGTGCTGCATCCGAAGTGGCAGGAGCGCCCGCTGGCGGCGGTGGTGTTGAAAGAAGGGGAGCAGGCGACGCCGGAAGAGCTGCGCACTTATCTCGCGGAAAAATTCGCCAAGTGGCAGTTGCCGGATGTGATCGTGTTTGTTCCACAGCTCCCACATACGCCGACCGGCAAGCTGCTGAAGAAGGAACTGCGCAGGCAGTTCAGGAATTGGAACTGGGAGCACTCGGAAATTCAGACGGGGTAGTGTAGTTCACGCAACAGCGGCAACCACGGCACAAGATCCGGGAGTCGAGGCATCTGCATTTGACTTTTGGTGGATAGAAATGCAGATCCCTCGACTCCCTCCAGCCAAAAGCGGGCCTACGGTCGCTCGAAATGACCCATCCTGGGTGCCAATCACGGCGGACCCACATCTGCCAAACCCGGGCAGATGTGGGGTACCCGCATCAGCAGATATCCTGCACGTTAGACCTGTAACCTGAGATGGCTCCTGAAACCTGCCGTGATCTACGCATGCTCGGTGACGGCGGGTTTCAGCGGCATCTCGAGCAATCCTTCCGCGACGTCAATCAGTTCCTGGTCCACGGTACGCGTTTTTCCCAGAGCTTCCGCCATGGGAACGGAAACGATGTTGTTGCCGCGCAGTGCCACCATCAAGCCGAACTCGCCCTTGTGCACCAGGTCAATTGCTCCGATGCCGTAACGATTGGCTAGCACGCGGTCGAAGGCGCTGGGAGTGCCTCCGCGCTGGGTATGTCCGAGGACGACGGCGCGGGTTTCGAATCCAGTGCGCCGCTCGATTTCGCGTGCCAGAACGCTGCCGATGCCTCCCAGGCGCACATGGCCAAACTCATCTTTACCCAAGTCCTGGAGAACGGGAGCGCCGTGCTCGGAGTCCAGGTCGCTGGCGAACTTGGCTCCTTCCGCAACCACCACGATGCTGAAGAAACGCCCGCGTGCATGGCGGCGCCGCAGGGTTTCAGCGACTTGCTCGATGTCGAACGGCCGCTCGGGGATCAGGATCACATCTGCGCCGCCGGCGATGCCGCTGTAGACGGCGATCCACCCGGCGTCGCGGCCCATCACCTCCACCACGATCACCCGGTTGTGCGCTTCCGCGGTGGTGTGGACGCGGTCAATGGCTTCCGTCGCCACTTCGACGGCGGTATCGAAGCCAAAGCAGAAATCCGTGCCGCTCAGATCGTTGTCAATGGTCTTGGGGACTCCCACAACTGGGAAGCCGCTCTGATGCAGCTTGAGCGCGACAGACTGGGTGTCGTCGCCGCCGATGGCGATCAGCGCGTCGCAGCGGTGCCGCTTCAGGGTCTCGATGCATCGCTGAATGCCGTCGGGATGCTTGGCCGGATTGGTGCGCGAGGTCCGCAAGATGGTGCCCCCGCGAGGCAGAATGCCGGCGACGGCGTTCAGGTCCAGCGGCTGCGTCTTGTTTTCCAGCACACCGCGCCAGCCCTCGGAAAAGCCGACAAACGAGTCTTCATAATGGAAGATTCCCTTGCGAACGATAGCGCGGATGACGGCATTCAGGCCGGGACAATCTCCGCCCCCAGTTAGTATTCCCAATCTCATTGCTGCTCCTTCGCCCCCTTATTGTTGAGATTTTAACTGGTCAGAGCAAAGCGTGCACGGGAAGGGAGGCACTGAGGAGCATAGCGGGCAGTGTGGTTCTCGGAGGTCATTGGCTCCGCTCGTCATGATGCCTATAGGAGCGGTGACTCAGGTCATTACGGATTGCTGGCGCTAACCTGCATTATTCATGAACGGGTGGAGCAGGCCTTTCAAAAGCCCCGCTCCACCCGTGTGTCACGGTGGCTTCATGAATAATGCAGGCTAGGAGCTATTTTTCGCCCGCAGCTTTGGTGCGGAAGCTGGAAACCTCGCTTGACGCTGAGGTGCCGGTACCCTGTGCCTGGCCCGATTCCACTTTGAAATAGTAAGTTGTGTCGGGCTGGAGTTGTTCGAGAGTTACCCGATGCGTCAGTCCGCCCCAAGGTACCTGCGCGGTCTGGTCCAGGTTGTTGGGGTCTGTCCCATATCTCACGACGGTGCTGGAATTCACGTTGGTTGACCAGGCGATGATCGCCGAAGTGTCGGTCGCAGCTTCAATCGTCGGTCCCTTGGTGATTTGCGCATTCTGGGCGGCACAAAACGTAGCTGCCCCGAACACGACAACAACAGCGATGGGAAGAATAGCTGTTCGGTTCCACATGGAATGAACGCCTCCCTCGTTCGGTTCTTGCTTCAGATGCCGGGACTCATTTGCAGAGTGGTAATAAACAAATAACTTACAGAGTGGTAATGACCAAATAACCCAATGACCAAGTAACCAAATTCCACTACACTCGCGACAAGGCCCGAGCAGGCGCGATTCTGCCTGGCTTGGAGTAGAAATCATCATGCGCGTTCTCGGCATTGATTGTGGCGGCGAGTACACCGGCTATGGCGTGGTGGAGCAGACGGAAGATGGCCGACTTATAGCGCTGGCTTGGGGAGCCATTCATTTGAAAACGCGAGAGCCGCTGCCCGCGCGGCTCTTGCAGGTATTCGAAGCATTGCGCCGGATCATCACGGAGCAGCACCCGGACGTGGCCGCGATCGAAGATGTCTTCTACGCAGTAAATGCGAAATCGGCGCTGAAGCTCGGTCAGGTGCGCGGAGTGGCCATTTTGAGCGCGGCGTCCTGCGGCCTGCCGGTTGCTGAATACGCGCCCCTTGCCATCAAGTCGGCGGTCGTGGGGTACGGGCGCGCAGAAAAGAGCCAGGTGCAGGACATGGTTGCGCGCCTGCTAGAGCTCGACTCCCCTCCGCAACCCGCTGACGCTGCCGACGCGCTTGCGATTGCCATCTGCCATCTGCATACTTCGGCCACCCTGAAACGGCAAGGCGCAGCAAAGTAAGGCATCTGCCAGATATCTGAAAGATAAAGATGAGTGCAGGGAAGCGCTGTACGGGCGCCGCGTGCATCTATGACGACATGCGGAGCATGAACCTGCTGAGACATCCCTGGATTGCATTGATCGTGATTGCCATCTGCTGGGTGGCAGCGAGCGCTCAGCATCCCAACTTGGAACCGGACCGCCCCGGGCACAAGCCAGTGCCCACGGTTGCCTTTGATTTTGTCTTGAAAGGCGTCAACCCGTTGCACTACGCGATTACGGTGGACTCAACCGGCCGCGCCGCCTATCGGGATGATGAACCAAAATTGGAGGACAAGACGGGCGAGCCGTACCTGCTAAAGTTTACGATCCCATCGGAGCTGGCCTCCCGCATCTTCGACCTTACCCGGCAGGCGAATTACTTCCAAGGCAACTTCGATTACAAGAAGGGGCGCATCGCCAACATGGGGATCAAGACCCTGAGGTATGCCGACGGTCCCGCCGTCAACTTTGGCGAGCCTACGAATGGCTACAGACATCAAACCTCATACAACTGGTCCCAGAATCGCGCCATCCAGCAGCTTACGGAAATTTTTCAAGACCTGGCTGACACCATCGACTACGGCCGCAAGCTCGAGTTTCAGCACCGCTACGACAAACTGGCCCTGGATGAGGAACTCAAGAGCATGGAAGAAGCCCAGCGCAGCGGGCAGTTGCTCGGAGTGCAGGCCATTGCACCGGTGCTGCGAGAGATTGCCTCGGATCCCGCGGTGATGAACACAGCGCGGCAGCGCGCTCGTAAACTGCTTGCTTCGGAGCACATCGAACCGCAAGCTTCTTCCAGCGCGCAACCTTCTTCCGAATAATGGGTTTACATTAGTGCGGGAGTGCGCAGGGCGACAGGAAACCGTTTCGGGAATGGTTCCCGTCTGCTGCTCTGGTTGCAACGTGCTGATAGGGTGGGACGTCTAAAGTAGTAGGTACTCCAGGAGTAGTCCGATGATGCAGAGATTCAAGTCCGCATTGATCGCGGCGCTTGCAGGCGCTTTCATCTGGTTCGCGCTCCCTGGATTCGCTCTCGAGTCTCAGGCGCGGATCGTGCGTCTAAGCTACGTGGAGGGCACAGTAGAAATTGACCGCAATATCGGCCAAGGCTTTGAAAAAGCCATTGTCAACATGCCTATCACGCAGGGAACGGTCCTGCGCACGGGTGCGGACGGCCGCGCCGAAGTGCAATTTGAAAACGGGAGCACGGTCCGGCTCGTCCCCGACTCCGAAGTTGCTTTCGAGCAACTCAAGCTGCAGGATTCGGGAGCGAAGGTGAGTCATGTCGTCGTCAACAGCGGAACCGCATATTTTCATCTCCGCCATAAAGGCCATGATGAATTCGTAGTCGCCTTTGCCAATCGCGACATAGTCCTCAGGAAAGACGCGGAGTTCCGTGTCGAGACCGGCAACTCCGACGTCAGGCTCGCGGTCTTCAAGGGAGACGTGAACGTGGAGGGAGCGGGCGAACAGGTAACGGTGAAGAAGGGCGATTCCTTGACCTTCAACCGTTCGTCCGGCGAATACTCTGTTGCCAAGAATATACAGCCTTCCGAATACGACAAATGGAGCAAGGACCGCGACCAGTACGAAGAACAATACTCCTCCAGCTCGTATGTCAGCGATTATCCGTATTACTACGGCCGCGGCGATCTCAGCTATTACGGGAATTACTGGTATATGCCGGGTTATGGTTACCTCTGGCAGCCGTATGGTATCGGCTATGGCTGGAACCCGTTCCTGAATGGCGCCTGGTGCTGGTATCCGGGATTCGGGTATACTTGGGTTTCCACCTATCCTTGGGGCTGGCTGCCGTATCGCTACGGGAGTTGGGTGTTTGTTCCCGGTTGGGGCTGGGGCTGGACGCCCGGCTCCAATTGGAATACGTGGACAGTGGTTCCCCGTGTAGTTGATCCGCCGCCTAGCTTTGTCAAGCCCAAGCCACCGCACAACCATCCGCAGAACCGGACAATTGTCGTGACCAACCCTCCGGCGCCTGGCAGCCAGGTTTGGCGTCGTGACAGCCGGGGACGAGTTTCTTCTGTGCAACCGACGCCACTGCCTGCCCAGCCGCGTGGCTCCATGACACCGACTGGCCCGATTACCAGCTCCACCGAAAAAACCGGCACGGTGGTGACACCGGCAACACCCAAGGCGCCGACCCCAGGTGTGAAGTCACAGCCGGGCCGTAGTCCTGCGATGGACCGTCCTGCGAACCAGGGGCCTGTAATGTCGGTGCCGCCGTCTTCCCGGCCGGGAGTAAGTGCGCCGCGGCCTGGACCTGTAAGCACTCCGCCGGCTAGTGCTTCGCCGCGGTCGTTTCATCGGCCTGCGGTTCCACCGGCTGTGAGTCGCCCGGTTGGTTTTTCCGTGATGAGCAGTCCCGGTGTCTCGCACGGATACGCTCCCCGCATGGGTAGCGCTGGAATGCATGGATCAATGGGCGGGGCGTTTCACGGCGGTTCGCGACCGGCGTCTCGGTAGGGTACGGCTAGCGAATTTATTGTCGCGTGAATGTAGAGACGTGGTTAGCTACGTCTCTACAGCAGCCTAAAGACCCGAAAATCAGCCTGTAAACCTGAAAATCAGCCTGGAAATCTGAAAATCGGTTACAGGCTTTTCGGTGCGGCTGAACAGTTGCTGAAGAAGTCACTTCACTATCCAGATTGTCATTCCGAGGTCGCGGAGCGCAGACGGGGTCCTCAGCACGCCTGATGTTGGCGTGCTGGGGTGGAAGCGAGGCGGCCGAGGAATCCCTACTGCTATCAAGGAGCGTGGTTGCGATAGGGATTTCTCGTCTTCGCTTCGTGAAGCCTCGGAATGACAACTTCGGGCTTTTTTCCGCAGGAAACCAGCGCTACATTTCCTCTGTCGTTTTGGTGGATTCCGCGCTCGCGCTTTTCGCGTCCTGGAGCGTGGTTTCGCGTTCGTGGATCTCGCGGAGCAATTCGATTTTCACAATAGCAGCGATGGGGGCGTGCGTGACGACGTCGCGTAGCATAGAAGTAGGCAGCGACTTGGCAAAATATACGGCACGGGACACGGGCGTGTGTCCGTTTCGCAGCAGAGCGCCTTGCACGTCGCGCCGCAACGACCACTTGGGATGACGGCAGACGGCATGCACAAATGGTTCGGTGGCAGTGGGTTTTTGCAGCGCGCCCACGACCCAGAATTCCGTGAGGTGAGGATTGTCGAGCGCCGCATTGATGACGCGCTGCTCGGGATCCAGCAGCAGCGCCGCTGCCACGCGCGTCGACGCGCGCCGCGCCAGTGACAAACGCTCACCCGAAGGGAGCGTCTCCAGGCGGTTCATAAGCGCGTCTTCCGCCACCATCTTGAGGTCAGCGGGGACGGCGGGCGCCAGCGCAATCTGCATCAGCTCAAACGTGTAAAGGTGACGCGTTCCGGGCAGCGAGATGTGACGCGGCGTATGCGGATGACAGAACACGGCAATGGCTACCCGCCGGCTCTTCATGATGCTCCTGTTCCTGGCCAGCGTTTCCAGGACATCCGCCGGGAGATCGCGGCGGCTGATCAGTGCCAAAGCCAGTTCTTCCGTGAGCCGTGCAGCGGCGGCCACGGCGCGCAGGACTTCGGGTGAGTGATGGTGGATCAGTGACTCCAGTGATGCGGAACTTGCGTCCGGTGCATCAGGCGCGCCACTGGGTCCTTCAACCGGCATTGAAGTTGCAATACGACCTTATGGATTAGCTCCGGCGCACTTGCCTTTACGCGCCATGGTCAGGGCACCCATGACCGGATCCACCACCCGAAGACTGACGGTGACATTCTGGCGCTGCTCGCGCAGCCGCAGGCAGAAGGATTGCCGCACAATGGGAGAATGCTTGAAAACCCCGCCCGCCAAAGCGATCCGCACCATCTGGTTTTCCGGCCAGAGCCTGTAAGCAACGTCGTCGGCCAGCTTGGCCAGTTCGCCGCCGGCGGTGGTTAGTATTTCCTGGGCAAGTTCGTCGCCAGCCTGAGCAGTTGCACAGACTTGCGGAAAGAGTTCAGCAAAATCAGGAGCGGTAGAAGTGCGGGATAGCTGTTCCAAGTCCTCGAGACTGCACAGCCCCAACGCAATGAGTGTGGCGGCAAACAACAGCGGACCGCGTCTGCGTTGCGCCGGATCGAGCAACGCGAAAAAAGCGGTGCGGCCAATCCAGTGTGCCGAACCTTCGTCCGAGGTTGCCGGGCCGTGTCCGCCGGAGCGCAGTGTGACCCCGTGATCATTTTGACCGTATGCGATAGATCCCGTGCCAGCGATAATCACCAGCCCGGTGCCGCTTCCAAAGGCGGCTTCGTAGGCGATTTCCATATCGCCCACGACGGCTACGTCCCCAGGAACTACTTCACTAACAAATTGACGGGCTGCCGCGGCCACTTCCGGATTGGAAAACCCGGCCAGGCCAAGGCACGTACGGACAACCTGGGATGGCTCGGTATCTGCGGCAGCACACGCCTGCCGGATGGCCTGCTGGATGGAAGCGCGTGCCTGCGGACGGCCTACACGATTGATATTGCTGCCGCCCGCCATCGCGGAGCCGAGCACGCGCACTTCATCGGCGGCTACACAGGTAGTCTTGGAGCCACCGCCATCAATTCCCAGGTAGACGGACATTGCCAATCAGCCTTGCCTTAATCATCCCCAGTGGGCATGGCGCCCCCGCGTCGGCGAGGGCTGTTGGGGGTAGTTGTACCATCAGTGTCGCGAAGATGCCAGTGTTTCGAAAGGAGGCGTTCGGGCATAATGCTGCCTCAGAAATTCTCGAGACGCCATGGGTCTAAACCGGCTGGACTGGACTATTATCGCCGTGTACCTGGCGGGGATTACGGCCTTTGGGCTGCGTTTCCGTCGTCGCCAGCGCTCGCTGCGCGACTATTTCCTGGCCGACCGCAACATTCCGTGGTGGGCAATCGCATTTTCCATCGTAGCCGCCGAAACCAGCACGCTCACTATCATTAGCATCCCCGGCCTGGCCTACGACACTGATTTTGCCTTCTTACAGGTGGTCTTCGGTTACTTGGCCGGGCGGGTAATCATCACGCTGGTGCTGATCCCGCAATATTTCCGCGGCGAACTCTTCACCGCGTATCAGTTGATCGAGCGTCGCTTCGGCCAGCGGCTGCGCTCCCTAACTTCAGGTCTGTTCCTGGTGCTGCGCGCCGCCGCCGAAGGCGTGCGCGTTTTCGCAGTGGCCATTGTGGTCAAAATTGCCCTCGGCAGCGCACTGTCAGGAATGACCGGCCTGGGTCGCGACGTGGCCGCCATCGCTATCGTCACGCTGCTGACGCTGGTTTACACCTTCGAAGGCGGCATGACCGCAGTCATCTGGACAGACGTTGCGCAACTGTTCATCTACATTGGGGGCACGCTGGCCGGTTTCTTTACCATCCTGCACGTGGTTCCGGGAGGCTGGAGCTCGGTGTACGCGATTGCCGGAGAGGCAGGGAAGTTCCGCATCTTTGATTTCAGCGCCGATTTCTTCCGCAAGTACACATTTTGGGCAGGACTGATCGGGGGCGCATTTCTCACCACCGCGAGCCACGGCACCGATCAACTGATCGTGCAGCGCCTGCTGGCCGCGCGCAGCGAGCGACAATCGAAATTGGCCCTGTTGGCCAGCGGCGTCATGGTGCTGTTCCAGTTCGCCCTGTTCCTGCTGGTGGGGGCCATGCTCTTCGTGCTTTACAAAGTGGTTCCGCCCGCGGCAGCCTTCACCAAGACGGACGACATCTTCCCCACCTTCATTGTGACGCGCATGCCACACGGCATTTCCGGATTGCTGATTGCGGCGATCCTGGCGGCGGCCATGTCCAACCTGAGCGCTGCGCTGAACTCGCTTTCCTCGGCTTCGGTGATCGATTTTTACCTGCGCCGCCGGCCTGATGTCACTGAATCACATCGCGTGCTGATTTCGCGGAGCACGACCATCTTCTGGGGGCTGGTGTTGTTCGCGCTGGCAATTTTGTCCCGGCACAGCGGCAAGGTTGTAGAAGTCGGGCTCTCGATTGCATCGGTCGCCTATGGAGCGCTGCTGGGTGTCTTTCTATTAGGCGTGCTTACCCGACGCGCCAACGAGGGTGGCGCCATGATTGGAATGGCTTTTGGATTCGCTCTGGAAGTATTTATCTGGCGCGGTACCCGCATTCCATGGACATGGTACGTGAGTATTGGCGCCGCCGCGACTTTCCTGGTTGGATACGTGTCAAGCCTGGTCGTCGCGCCCCGTGAGCGCTCCCAGAATGAAAACCGTTCGCGCAAGTACTCTGATTCGTTGTTCAGGTAGGTTTTTTTGTTGCCTCTTACCCCGCCAGGTACTTTCCTATTAGTAGGCACATCGCGGGTCCTGTGCGCTCGTGCTCCTGGGTACGAAAGGAACGGTTCCGCGTGATGAGCAGCGGTAAGCAAGGTGGACATGCGGTCATGACCGAGTGGGCATGGACCGCAGACATGTTTACGCCACCAGCACCGGGGTGTAAAAAACGTGTAGCCAGCGCGGTACGAGCGCCGGCAGGTGGTTGGCGCTGCTGACAACCTGCTCTGGCCGGTGCTGCTCTAAGTGGATGCTGCTCCACGTGGAAATTCGGGGTACACCGTATGCCGAGCAATTCCGGACCCATGCTTTTTACCTTGGCGGCGCCGCCAAAGGTGAGCTGGCGCTTGATGGCGTTCAGCTATCTATCCCAAGCAGTGGCTGTGGCCTTCGTGGCGAGCCTGGGGATTATTTTTCCGCAGCGGCTTGATCCTGTTAAGCACTACATCGCAATTCAACTCACCGGCCCAGCGCCAATACATCGCGATCCAGCTCCTGCGCCCAAGCCCATCGCTCCGGTCCGCATTCAGCAACCTGTGGCAACGCTGCGTGCACCCGCGCCAGCGGAGTTGCCGCGTCCGAAGCCACCGGAACTGGCTCCCGTCACCAAGACACGCGCCGAATTGCTCCCGCCGGTGGCCAGCGCGCCCAAAGCGGTGATTGTGAAGACCGGTGCCTTTTCCACCGGGAGTTCAGCCCCGCCGACTGTTAGCCTTCCCGCACATAAGGTGCAGACGGGTGGATTCGGTGATCCCAATGGCGTACCCGGCGAAGGCAAGGCTGGCGCGAAGCTGATGATCGCGCGTGTGGGCTCGTTTGAACTTCCGTTCGGTCCCGGACAAGGTAACGGCACGGGAGGCGCGCGAGGAGTGCGTGGCGCGGTGGCCAGCGCGGGGTTCGGGAATGGCATTGCCACAGGCGCCGGGAATGAGCGGGGAGGAAGTGGACGCGGCACTATCCAGCAGGGCGGGTTTGGAGATTCCCGTCCGCCGGCGGAAGTGCGTGCCGTTCACATGACGGTCACGGCCCCGGTTACCACGCCGGTAGAAATCATTTCCAAGCCGAAGCCGGTTTACACGGAAGAAGCACGCAGACTGCGCTTGGAGGGTGAAGTCCTGCTGGATGTCACGTTTGAGGCTTCCGGCCAGGTGCAAGTGAGGCGCGTGATCCGTGGGCTTGGACACGGACTGGATGAAGCTGCGATGCGTGCCGCGCAGCAGATCCGGTTCCATCCCGCAAAGCGCGATGGGCAGCCGGTAGACTTCACCGCCGCGCTGCACGTGATTTTTCAACTTGCGTATTGAAGGAACCGGGCCCACCGCAACGGGCCCAGGGGTTGCGCGACGATATCAGAAAGGTTGGTATGCGGATTGTGAATCGAGTCCTCGCAACTGTACTCATCACGCTATTGGGCGTGAGCTCTGTGCTGGCGGCTGATAGCGCGACGGCATCGGTCAGGAATTCCGAAGCGGCAACCACCGTCAAGGAAGCTGTTGATCGTCTGATTCAGCGCGAACGTGACCTGCAACAGGCCATGCGCCGCTTTCACCCCATGGTTGAAACCTATTTTCAGACGGTCAACAGGGACGACGACCTGGGTACGGTGCCGGTCAACGATCGCTACTTCGTCGGGCGGCTGGATCTCAGCGATGCCACCAAAGAGAGCTTCTACATTAACGTCGGTCCGACGGGATTCCGCAAGCTGCTCGGTCCCGTGCGTCGCATCTACGCCATTGATTTCATGCCGCTGGGATTTTCCAGCATGATCTTCCCGGACCGTGGCGGCTTTACGCGACAGTCGTACTATTTCCAGTTTGTGCGGCGCGAGTTTCTGGGGGACGTCCGCTGCCTGGTTTTTCAGGTCACACCCAAGGACCAGAAGGCGCATGGGCGCTTTCTTGGACGCATTTGGGTTGAAGACAAGGACTACAGCATTGTTCGTTTCAACGGCACCTACACCCGTCCACAACACGGCGGCTACTACTTCCACATGGATAGCTGGCGTACCAACGTGCAGCCCGGCCTGTGGGTACCCTCGGAGATTTACACCGAGGAATCGGACCTGAAGTACGGAGTGTTCGGCAGGCGCGTCTCCTTCAAGGCGCAGACGCGGCTTTGGGCCTACGATCTGAGGCACGCCGGGCGGCAGGAAGAATTCACGGACATCATGGTGGATTCGCCAGCCAGCGCCCTCAAGGATCGCAGCGACTCCACGGATTGGTCGCCGGTGACCAGCCTGCGCGAATGGCAGCGCGAGGCCGAAGACAATGTCCTGGAGCGCCTGGAAAAGGCCAGCCTGCTGGCTCCAACCAGTGAAGTGGACAAGGTGCTCGAAACAGTTGTCAATAATCTGGTGATCACCAACAACCTGGATATCCAGCCGGAGGTCCGCTGCCGGGTCTTGCTGACCTCGCCGCTGGAAACCTTTACGGTCGGGCATACCATCGTGGTCAGTCGCGGTCTGCTGGACGTGCTGCCCGATGAAGCCAGCCTGGCGATGGTGCTCAGTCATGAACTGGCGCACATTGCCATGGGCGATCTGGTGGACGCGCGTTACGCCTTTTCTGATCGCATGATGTTCGCTGATGAGGATACCTATAGCCGCTTTCGCTTTACCCGCAATGAAGCCCAGGAACAGGCGGCGGACAAGCGCGCTATCGAGTTCCTGAAGAGCTCGCCCTACAAAGATAAGCTGGAGAGCGCGGGCTTGTTCCTGCGGCAGTTGGATGCGCGCGCTCCCTACCTGGCGAACCTGAACAAGCCCCGGCTTGGCAATGGATTGACGGGCGGCGGCCGCGTCATCCGCATGACGGAGCTGATGAATTCCGCACCCGCGCTGCAGATGCGGGACATCCGGCAGGTTGCCGCGCTGCCTCTGGGCGGACGCATCAAGTTGGATCCCTGGGATGATCACGTCGAGTTGAAGAAAACCAAGCCTGTGCCGTTGCAATCGATCCGCGAAAAAATGCCCTTTGAGATCGCGCCGGTAATCCCGCACCTGACGCGGCTCAATTCCGCGGATCTCGCAGTTAACGCGGGGAAGTAGCGGAGGGAACAGCACACTCACCAGAAAACTCGTGCCGGCAGATGCCGGTGCAACCCCAAACCTATGCGGCCTCCACTTGCCGGAGGCCGCATGTTTTTTGGGAGTCTCTTTAACGCAAGGGGACGCGGAGGACGCAGAGTTCGCGAATACGCTGAAGGACAACTACTTTCTTCTAGTGTGCAAAGTGTTTCTTAGCGGCGCTGCGGTGTGAAAACGTAAGTTGATCATTTTAGTAGCAGGTCTGTGCGGCCCGGCCCGTGCTCCTTCTGGAGGACGTGAAAGTTGCAGTTGCAGTATTGGGCCTCGTTGTCCTCGTTGTTCCTTGCAGTGCGTTATGGGCGCGAACTGGGCCGGCTGATGCAGATGGCATCGTTCGCCTTGCTACCTCTCGCAGACAGGGCACTGCTATATGTCTGGACACCCCGTGCGTGCACTTGCTGACGAATTATCACGTTTCATTCTTTCTGGAACCCGGCACAAAAATTGAGGGCGTACCGGTCGAGAGCATAAGCTCGGCAACCGGTCCCGATGATCAGGAAGCCAGACAGATTGAAGGGCTGGACAGGTCATTCCTATTGCGGTTCAGCCCGCAGCGTGACCTGTCGTTGTTGAGGATGCGAAAGCCGTTGCCGGCCAGATTTCGCGGCCTGCCCTTTGCGACTTACAGTCCACAGCTAAGACAACAGGTCACAGGGCTTGCGTACCGGAACAAGAAGCTAAACGTCAGTACGGGTGAAATTCTGGCGGTCAGAGCTGTCCTCAATTCAACGCAAGATTCCCGCTCCATAGGCGAGATCTCGACGCTGGTGGTGAATTTTGCAGCGGCTCCAGGAAATAGTGGCGGAGCGATTTTCGATTCAGACGGATTGGTAATCGGCATTATTTACGGGGCACAGGTGCTCACTGACGGCGGTCAGAAGTCATCAATCGCCACTCTGGCGCTTCCGGTTGCAAGCATCTCGCGGTTCCTTCGTGTGCAAGACCCCGAGCTCTGGGCCCGCGTTTTTCTTGGGCGAACTATCATGTCGGCAACTGAGGCAAAAGAGCTTGCAGAGCGGCTGGAGAACTGGTCTGGGCCTTCGGCGGGAAATAAGCCGCCTGTCAGCACATTCAACACACGCTTGAAACTCGACGCGGCGCCGGTGGTTCCTGCAAATAGCGATGCGGAAGCGATGATCGCTTCATTGAAGGCGGGAGCTAAGGCTAATTTGGCGCGCATGCACAACTTGCTAGCTGAGCAGAATGTCGAGACCTGGGGCGACGATCAGCCGAGGCAGTACTGGCGTCACGAAGTGGCCATTTACGGCAATCGGCAAACCTTTCGCGAAATCAACGGCTATAGCCGGCCCGGAAAGTTACTCAACGAAATGCCCTATCCAAAAAATGGCGGCATACGGCCGGGTGGCGAATGGTATCACTTGCTCAAACAGGTTGTGCGTGCCGACATGCGCTATTTGGGCGTGAGCAGGCACAACGAAAAGCTCGTTCACCTTTATGAGTTCGGCGCTACCGCTAAGCAGAAGGTATGTTATTGGGCGGAAGTCACCGAGTCGTTTGGAAGCTCGGCAACGGTGCGCTCGGTGGACTGTGCCGGCCAGGTAATTGCAGATGCGGACCTCAACACGCTGGAGATCAGTACAGAACTGTATCCGTGGCGCGAATTCCCGGACACCTCGCTGGTAAACATCAATGTGGCCTACGAGTTCGTCAAGATTGAAGAGAATGCGGAGCCTCCGCTGGTCCCAACCAGCATTTGGGAGTCCTGCCAGGGGGAAGCGGGCGACTGGCACTTTGCATCCGGAAGCTGGAAGGATTATCACCGCTTTGCCGTGCACGCAAGGATTGTCGGGGATTTCTCTGTGGTAAAAAGCGCGGCGGATGATAAGGCGAGACGTTAGAAGCTATCTAGTTGATCTGCGATTCATGCGATTGGCGTTTTTGTAGGCTGCGGTTTCCTCCAAGTTAAGAGGTTTGACAAAGTGAATGTCATCCTGAGTGAGGCTTCGCTTGGTCGCGAAGACGAGCGAAGGACCTCTGCATTACAAAGTGCTTCCTTCCTGCCTTTCACCTCAGTAAATGCAAAGATCCTTCGCTTCGCGCCTGCCAACCCGCAAAAGAAGCGACGAAAAAACACGTGCGGGCGCTGCACTCAGGATGACAACTGCTGGTGATGAATAATGCAGAGCCTGCGACGGGTGTCGCGTATCGCCTTCCTTTACGCTGCCGTTACCGCGCGCAATTGGCGAACGCGCTCGTAGATCTTCGCGTACTCCCGGGCGGATGCGGCCCAGGAAAAATCCTTGCTCATGCCGTTGCGCATCAGCGTCTGCCAGCCGTCGCGGTCCTTGTAGGCGGCCAGAGCCGCGCGGACCGTCGCCAGCAAGGCGTCGCCGGTGTATTCCGTGAACTTGAAGCCGGTCCCCTTGCCGGTGGCCGCATCCCAGGGCTCGATAGTGTCGTCGAGGCCGCCGGTAGCGCGCACCACCGGCACGGTTCCGTACTTCAGGCTGTAAATCTGGTTCAGTCCACAGGGCTCATAGCGCGAAGGCATAAGGAACATGTCTGAGCCGGCTTCGATTTTGTGCGCCAGGGCATTGTCGAATGCGACCTTCACCGATAGCTTTTGCGGGAGCTGCTTGTTCAGCCGGCGGAAAAGGTCTTCGTACTCTTTGTCCCCCGTGCCGAGAGCGACAATGATCATCTCCTCGCGCGCCAGCCGGTCAGCCACTTGCGAGATCAGGTCGAACCCCTTCTGCGCCGCGAAGCGCGAGATGATGCCGATGACCGGCAGGTTGGTATCGGCGTTCACCACACCAAATTCGCGCAGCAAGTCCTGCTTGCATTTGGCCTTGCCCCTGAGGTCGTTGGGCGAGTAGCGGGCGACGATGAATTTGTCGGTTTCAGGACTCCACTCGTTGTAATCCACTCCGTTCAATATCCCAGTCACAGTGGCAGCGCGCGCCTTCAGCACACCTTCCAGCCCGAAGCCGTACTCGGCAGTCTGGATCTCCTGGCTGTATTTCTTGCTGACGGTAGTGACGAAATCTGAGAACATCAGCGCGCCTTTTAAGAAATTCACCTTGCCGTAAAATTCCATTTTCGCGATGGTGAACAGGTCCCATGGCAATTGCAGCAGCGGCAGTATCTCCGGCGGGAACAGTCCCTGGTATCCCATGTTGTGGATGGTGAACACGGAAGGCACATTCTGAAATGCCGGGTCGGCTGAGTACACGGAGCCCAGCAGCACGGGAATCAGTGCCGATTGCCAATCATGACAGTGAAACACATCGGGCACGCCCAGGATCTTGGTGGCTTCCAGCACGGCGCGGCTGTAAAGGGCGAAGCGCTCGGCGTTATCGGGGTAGTCGCCCAGGGGCGTCCCATAAAGAGCATCGCGGTCGAAGAACGGCGGGTAGTCAATGAAGTAGAATTGCACTCCACCGTGGAGACCCCCGTCCAGGAGGGCACAGAAGCGGTACTGGTCGTCAAAGGGGATTGTAATGCTGCGCCCAACTACCTCGGCCTGAGACAGCTTGGTTTGACGGTACTTGGGCAGGTAAACGCTGACCTTATGGCCCAGAGCAGCCAAGGCACGGGGCAAGGCGCCGACCACGTCGGCCAGCCCACCGGTCTTGGAAAAAGGAACGCACTCCGATGCTGCAAAAACTATGTTCACAGGGATCCTCCGCTTTGGGTTTTAAGGTGGGCACGATCAACGTGCTGGCTCGAACGTGGTGCACGCTTCGCCAGCGGCAATAACGGCTGGCAAAGTCGAAGCGGCCAAAGGCCGGAAAGAAAGTCTAAATGGCGGATGCAAAAAGGGTCAATGTTGCCGAACGGAAGCAGCCGGCGCGGGGTGGAGCTGCAGATGCAATGCAGAACGGAACGGCCGCGGCGGTGAAGGGCCGCCGTCCGAAACTGGGCCAGCATTTCCTGGCCGACCGCGGCGCCGCCCAGCGCATTGTGGACGCCTTGGGAGATGTCTCACAAACGACAGTCGTGGAGATTGGGCCCGGACGTGGCGTGCTTACCGGCTTGCTGGCGGCACGGGCGCAACGTTTAATCGCAATCGAGCTGGATCGCGTGCTGGCCGCGCAACTGCGCATGAAGTTCAGCGCAGTGCAGAATGTCGAAATCATAGAAGCCGATGTTCTGAGCGTTGATTTCAGCACCTTGCTCGGCCCGCGACCTGGCGGGCTTTCGGCGCTCACGGCGACAGCGCCGGTCAAGTCCAGGGTGGTCGGGAACATCCCTTACTACATAACCTCTGACATCCTGCTGCGGCTTTTCGAGTACCACGAGTGCTTCGAAAGCATTGTCATCATGGTGCAGCTTGAGGTGGCGGACCGCATCGTGGCGAAACCGGGTAGTCGCGATTACGGCCTGCTGTCGGCAACCGCGCAACTATACGCAAGGATCGAGAAGCTGTTTAGCTTGTCGCCGGGCGCGTTCGCACCTCCGCCCAAAGTGCACTCCGCAGTGCTGCGCTTTCACATCGAGCCTAAATGGGAGCGCCTGCGCGTAGCGCCGCAGGAGTTCGTTGAATTCCTGAAAATTTCCTTCGCAAAGAAACGCAAGATGCTGTTCAACAATTTGAAATCACGCTATGACGCGAAGCAAATCCGCGCCGCCCTGGAGAAGGCGAAGCTCCGGTCCGACGTGCGCGCCGAATCGCTGCCCCTGGAAAAGGCCGCGGTAGTGTTCCGCGCGCTGGCTGGGGAGCACCTTTAACCCAGAGAAAAACTTTTAACCGCAAAGCACACCGAGGACGCGCGGAGGAAGACGACGCGAGCGCGCAGGGGACGTTCCCGCAGCTTCGAGTATAGAAAACGGCCGGGCACGAGGCCCGGCCGGGTTTCAAGCATGTGATGTTTGGCCACGCCCTTGTTTGCCAAAGCAAAGCGGGCGCAAATTAGGAGCAACTTACGTTATTGTTTTCCCGTGGGAGGATGCAGAACGAATTTCGTCTCAGTGGCCTGCTCGATCTTTCCGCGGCTAAAGAGCATCGGAACGAACTGGCCTTCGTCCCACAACGGGAACAAATCCTGGTAATGCGGGCTGTTGGGATCGCCCGACTGACCGGGATTGTTGAGCGTGAACGAATTGTCCCATTTGCCAACGTCCATAACCTCGCGGTACGACGCGCCGCTGGTCTGGTTGAAGTCACTGAGACGATAGCTGGTAGCATGCACCGTGTAGCCATCGCCCGACTGCGGCAGAGGCCCAACGTTTAGGATGGCCTGCAGCGACGGGCTGACGGCAGACGAAAGCGCATGGGTGAGGGTCTCATGGTGCAGACTGCCCCACGTCCACGTGCCCATGTTAGCGCCAAGAAGAGTCTTGCCCTGGGCGACGGCCTGGGCCAGGCTGGTCAACAGCACGGCATTTCGTCCGGCGACAGGGTCGGCCCCGAAAGCGCTGTCCGGCGAAGTGACAAGCCGGATCAGCACCGTCATCTTTAACGAACCGAACGCCGACTGTGCCGCGGGCGGCACGTACAACGGGACTACGTTCGCATTCAGCTTGTTCACCCACAGCTCGTAGATGGTTGCCGGAACCGAATCCTTCGCCAGGACGAAGTCCCAACTCGCCAATTGTGCCAGCGCGGCAGACACATCCGGGTCGGTGGAAGTCAAGCCGTTGAGCAACGGCACGAGCTGCCGGGCGGGCAGCGATGTGTCGTCGTACTGCAACTGCATGGAATCTGCAAGGGTGAATTTTTGTCCCCCGCTCAAGACTTCCTGAATGCGGTTGAAGCGGAATGGATCGCTCCAGTCATGTGCGGAAAGGAAGGTGAAGGGGTAACCCGGTGGAACGTTGTATTGATTTGCGGTCGCGAAGAATCCCTCCGGGGGATTGAAGACCCGGGGCAGCGAACTAGTGGGAAGGAAGCCTTGCCACTCATAATCCCCGTTTCCCGGTACCGGCAGCAAGCCGTTCCAGTTAGCCCGGATTGGCTGAATGCTCCCGCCAAACCACCCGATGTTTCCATTCACATCGGCGTAAACCATGTTTTCGCTGGGGCAATAATGTTTCTCCATGGCAGCAACGAACTCCTGCCAGTTCCTGGCCTGGTCCACCCGCAGGCTTGCCAGGTACACAGCCGTGCCCGGAAACTCAAGGTAAGCAGCTCGCAGAGCATACGCCTTGTGATTCGTCGTGTCCTCGTATAACACCGGGCCGTGGCGCGTGAATTTCAGCGTAACCAGCTGCGGGCTCGCATCTTTAACCGGGATGCTCTCCAGAAGTACAGTCATGTCTTCCCATTTACCCTGGTACTGGTACTGGGAAGGGTTCTCGGGATTTGTGTTGTAAACGTACAGGTCTTCTTCGTCGGCAAACGAGAAGATCGTTAGGGCGTCGGCGATGTAGTCGTTGTGTCCCAGCGAGACACCGGGCAACGCTGGTTCGCCTGCCCCGATCACGTTCCATCCAGGAGCATTCAAATGCACCATGTAGCGCAGGGAAGGAACACTCTGCGTGCGGTGCGGGTCACCGGACAGGATCGGTCTCCCGGTGGCGGTCAGCTTGCCGGAAATCGTCCAGTTGTTGCTCTCGAAGCTTCGCTGGGATGGATTGTCCCAACGGTCATCAATCGGCGGCTGCGACAGCAAGCGCGCGTAGTACTCTCGTTTCTCGGCAGGGACATTCTTTGCTAAATCGGACGGCAGGAAAGTCACGCTTCCGCGCGCCAGGTTGTAGTCCGCAATCACGGCTGTGCTGATCAGTGACAAGTCGAGACCAGGAGGCACCGTGATCGTAGTGGGTGGTTGGAAATCACTGACCTTCTGCAGCGCTTCCGCGCCCATCAGATTCACCAGGCGCGCATACTTTACCTCGGTGCTGAGGTTGCGGGTCAGACCATAGATGCGAATTAGGGGGGACGTAACACTCCAATAGCCTGGGGTTGCTCCCAGGAGTTTAAATTCCAGCGGCAGCAAGTTTGGATTGGCGCGCGTCAAGTCAATGTAAGCGTTGATGCCCGCAACGAACGCACTGAGAATTCGCTCGCCATCGGGATGATAGCTGGCAAACTCTGCCTGGAGGTCGCCGCGGTACAGGAACAGGCGGGCCGCACGATCCTGGGCTACGAAACGCGGGCCGAAGGCCTCCGCCAGCTTGCCTTCGCCTTGGCGCCGCCATAGGTCCAACTGCCAGAGCCGGTCGCGGGCCGCGTTAAAGCCTTGCGCGAAGAAGAGATCGTCCTGGGTTTGAGCATAGATGTGCGAAATCCCCCATTTGTCCTGAAGGATTTCCACCGGCTTATGAAGACCCTGCAATTCGTACTTGGTCGGAGGTTGAGCAAGAAGGCTTTGCGGTACTGCTACCAGCCAAAGCGCGATCATCAGCAAGATTGAACTAACGGGGAGAACTCTCCGGGCTGATGTCCAACGTGCGTTCGTCTTCCACGACGCAAACATGGATTTTTCCTCCTCATTAGACAGTTTGGGCCGGAAACAAAGTGGTTTGGGCCAGAGACGAAGTGACTGTGACGATTGGGCCAGAGACGAAGTGACTGTGCCCGCAAGGCCGGCCTTGACTCGACAAATGCGGGCCGATATTACGCGGCCAAAAAATTATGACGGTGAGTAGCTGGAGTCAACGAGATTTTAGTACACGTCAGCTCGGTGCAGAGCAGAAATTACCCGAAATGGGAGTCAAGATCAGTCCAATTCATGTCGCTTTTGCGACAACGTCGTTAAAGATACAGATCTGCTGTGAAGATATGGGGCAGTTACGCGGCTGTTTACCAGCAAAAGATAATAACTTGGAAAAATTTCCGTTTGCGCCTCTGCGTCCTCTGCGCGCTCGGCGTTGAAGAGGTTTCACATGCCAGGCGCGCCCAGTTCATGCATGATGGCAACGGAAGCGCTGGTGCCCAGGCGGTCAGCTCCGGCGGCCAGCATGGCGGCGGCATCGGCGGCGGTGCGGATTCCGCCCGCGGCCTTGACGCCGGCGCGTTTGCCCACAACCGAGCGCATCAACCGAACATCTTCGACCGCCGCTCCACCGCCTGCCATGCCGGTGGCGGTCTTAACGTAATCGGCACCGCCTTTCAGGCAAAGCTCGCATGCGAGAACTTTTTCTTCCCGCGTGAGTAAGGGAGTCTCAATAATTACCTTCAGGATAGCTCCGCCGTCATGCGCCACATGGGCCACGGCCTTGATGTCGTTGGCGACAGAATCGTGGTCGCCGGATTTAAGGGCGGCGATGTTGAGCACCATGTCCAGTTCCTGCGCGCCCAGCCGCATCACTTCCGCCGCCTCAAATTGCTTGACCGTCGTGAGCGTTGCGCCCTGGGGAAACCCCACGACACTGCCAGTCAGCACCTGCGATCCCCGCAACATGCTTGCCACCAGCGCAATTTGGCATGGCTGCACCGAAACTGTGTGGAAGCCATAATGCAGCGCTTCATCACAGAGCTTCACGACGGCCTCTCTGGTTCCGTCGGTCCTGATCAGCGTGTGATCAATGGTGCGTGCGAGCGCTCGCCAATCGCTAATGGGTTGTACGGCGGACATGGACTTCTTCCTTTGTTGTTCGCTCCGCTACTTATCTAATGCATGCGCCGATTCCGGCCGATCCGTTGGGAGCACACATATATCGGCCAGGTTGCGGTAACGCTCGTTGTAATCCATGCCATAGCCGATCACAAACAGGTTCGATATGGTGAATCCAACATAATCTGCCTTGACGTCCTGTGTGCGGCGACAGGCCTTGTCCAGCAGCGCGGCGATCTTGAACGTGCGCGGCTCGTGCGCCAGGAGCATACGCTTCAGATACATCGTGGTGAGACCCGTATCCAGGATGTCTTCGACCAGGATCACGTTCTTGCCGGTCAGCGGCTGCTCGACGTCTTTGGTCAGGCGTACCTCTCCGCTGGATTGCTTTTGGCTGCCATAGCTGGAGACGCCGATGAAATCGAAGGTGGCGTCCAGTTGCACCCGGCGGGCCAGGTCGCTGAGAAAGATTGATGCCCCTTTCAGCACTCCAATGAAGATTACCGGCTGGCCTTCAAAATCGCATGTAATTTCCTGCGCCAGTTCGCATACCCGCTGCGCAATTTGATCGCGCGTGAACAGCACTTTCAGTTCGGCCATAAACAGTTGATAAAACAAGCGGCGGGAAAAAGAAAGTACTCAGTGAGCGCCCTTGGCCGCCAGCGAGGACTGACAACTCGTAACTGAGTACTGCGTACTGAGTACTGCCCTTACGGCGTTGAAGCCGTGCGGAGACGCGCATACAATCATCTCCGCCATTATTGGACGTTGCGAGGTGAACGATGAACTTTGAAGGCGTACAGATTACCTGGCTCGGGCATTCAGCCTTTCGTGTTCAGACGCCGGGCGGCAGGACCGTACTCATTGATCCCTGGGTGATGGGAAACCCGGCGTGTCCGGAGAGCGAAAAGAATCCAAAGAGTGTGGACGTGATGTTATGTACCCACGGCCACTTCGACCACATCGGGGACGCGGTGGAACTGGCGAAGAAGCACAATCCCGTGGTCGTCGGCATCTTTGAGCTGGTTTTGTGGATGCAGAAGAAAGGTGTCGAGCAGATTGCGCCCATGAATAAAGGCGGATCCCAGAAAGTAGGCGACATCACCGTCACCATGGTCCATGCCGAACATTCCTGCGGCATCCAGTATGGTGACCAGATCATTTACGGCGGCGAGCCCTGCGGATATGTGATCGAATTTGAAACCGGATTGAAGATTTATCATGCCGGCGACACCAGCGTCTTCGGCGACATGCACATCATTCACGAGTTGTACCATCCGGACTTGGCGCTGTTGCCGATAGGCGGCCTGTTCACTATGTCCCCACGCGAGGCTGCTTACGCTTGCACTCTGCTGCGGCCCAAAGCAGTTATTCCTATGCATTATGCAACGTTTCCGCCGTTGACCGGATCTCCCAGCAAACTGCGGGAAGCGCTGAACGGTATGGGAATCGAGTTACTGGAGCTCAAGCCGGGCCAGACCGTGGGGGGCGAAACGTCGGTCGGGACGAGAAAGTGAGACTATTGGGTTATTTGGTCATTTGGTTATTTGGTTAATGAAAAATCACGGACCGATTTTAGTCGCAAGCGCGAGGAGGAGATTCGATTCAGCAGGATTCGAGAGTTCAATTGTGATTTTAGAGTTCGGCCAATCGCCGATTCTTACCTCGCCGCAACGAGTTTCAATAACCCGATAACCAATGACCAAATAACCAACTAAAAGCATGTCTGAGATCACCAACCCCGCTGTGGAGTCCTATTTCTACTCGTTGCTGCCGGTGCGCGACGATGTCTTGCAGCAGATGGAAGCCGAGGCGGCCAAGCGGCACATCCCCATCGTAGGCCCGGCGGTTGGACGCGCCTTGTATCAGTTTGCGCAGATGATCGGCGCCCGCCGGGTGTTCGAGTTGGGTTCCGCGATAGGATATTCCACCATCTGGTGGGCGTACGCCGTAGGTCAGAAAGGACGCGTCTTCTATACGGATGGCGATCCGAAGAACGCAGCGGAGGCGCGCCGTTATTTCGACCGCGCCGGCGTGGCCGACCGGGTCGAAATTCTTATCGGCGACGCCCTGGAACTGCTTTCCGGCCAGAAGGGTCCGTTCGACGTCATCTTCAACGACGTGGACAAGGAAGACTACCCGCGCGTGTTCCGCCTGGCAGTGCCGCGCATCCGCAAAGGCGGCCTGTTCATCAGCGACAACGTGCTCTGGCATGGGCGCGTGGCCGAGCCGGTCAAACCCGCTGACGACGCCACCCACGGTATCCTGGAATTCAATAAGCTGCTGTATCGCTCGAAGGAGCTTTACACGACAATTCTGCCATTGCGCGACGGCTTGGCAGTGGCGATGAAAGTGTGATGCGGCTCTGGCCGTTGACGCCCCTCTATCTAGCGTGCGTTGGTCACATCTGCCTTGGTAATACATCACTGACGCGGCGTTGCCCTTACAGATAGTTTATGGGGCCTGTATCTGGATGGTCTGGTTACATTGACCAAGGTGGCGCCGACACAGAATGGCGGCCACAGCGAGCCCGGGGCTTAAAACCCACATCCAAGCCGACTGTGCAGCAGATTGAGTCTTGCCTCAGACAAAGCAAGCCAAGTAAACGCAAGCGAAAAAATCAAAACGAGTTTTAGCTCATTTCTGCTGAAAGGTTCTTTTTATTATGTCCTCTGTTACTTCGACTTCGTCCCCCCGCGTGTTGAACAAGGCGATCGCGGAACGCGTCATGAGCGCCGAGGAAGCAGCGGCGCTTATTGACTCTGGAACCCGGATCGGCATGAGTGGATTTACCGGTTCCGGCTACCCCAAGGCTGTACCCATGGCATTGGCGCGGCGTATTGCCGACGCCAACCTGCGTGGCCAGAAATTCCAGGTCAACATTTTCACCGGTGCGTCCACAGGACCGGAACTGGACGGCGCCCTGGCGATGGCGGGCGGCATCAACCTGCGGCTTCCGTATCAGTCCGACCCCGAGACGCGCAAGCGCATCAATGCCGGCGAAATGGACTACATGGACATCCATCTCAGCCACGTGGCCCAGTTTGTGGAGTATGGCTTCCTGGGCAAGATGGATTGGGCCTTGATCGAAGTGACTGCGGTCCTGGAAGATGGCCGGCTGGTGCCGAGCTCCTCCATCGGCAACAACAAGACCTGGATCGAGCAGGCGGACAAAGTGATCATTGAGGTCAACTCCTGGCAGCCCGCCGAACTGGAAGGCATGCATGACATTTACTACGGGCTGGAACCGCCGCCACGCCGCCAGCCTATTCCCCTGGTGCACACCGGCCAGCGTATCGGCAGCCCATATTTGCAGGTCCCGCCGGAGAAGATAGTCGCGGTGGTGCACACCGACACTCCCGACCGTAACACTCCCTTCAAACCGCCGGACGAAGCTTCGCGCCGGATTGCCGGGCACATCCTGGAATTCCTGGGATGGGAGGTGCAGAAAGGCCGCATGCCTTCCTCGCTTCTGCCGTTGCAGTCGGGCGTGGGCAACATTGCGAACGCCGTGCTGTTCGGATTGGACGAAGCGCCGTTTGACAATCTTACGGCCTACACCGAGGTGATCCAGGACGGCATGATCAAGCTGCTGAGGTCCGGCAAGCTGTCCTGTGCGTCGGCAACTGCATTCTCTCTCAGTCCGGAGATGCTCGATGAGGTGATGTCGGATATCGGCAGCTTCCGCAAGACGATCGTGCTGCGCCCGCAGGAAATTTCCAACCATCCTGAGATCATCCGCCGCCTGGGCGTGATCGCGATGAACGGCATGATCGAAGCCGACATGTACGGTAACGTCAATTCCACGCACGTGATGGGGTCGCGGATTCAGAATGGCATCGGCGGCTCCGGAGATTTTGCGCGTAACGGATACCTGTCCATCTTTATGGCGCCATCTACCGCGCAGCACGGAACGATTTCCACCATCGTGCCGATGGTCTCGCACGTTGATCACACCGAGCACGACGTGTGCGTGATCGTAACCGAGCAGGGACTGGCGGACCTGCGGGGACTCTCGCCGCGGCAGCGGGCCAAACTCATTATTGACCGGTGCGCACATCCCGATTTCCGGCCGATTCTGCGTGATTATCTCAATCGGTCCGACCGGCTCTCATTCGGCAAGCACACACCGCACATGCTGACCGAGAGTTTGAGTTGGCATAACCGTTATCTGCGCTGCGGCCACATGCGTCCGCAGGACAGCTAGTAGCGATTAACCACAGAGCACGGAGGACAAGTGGATCGGAGGAGCTTCCTCCGTGTCTCTGTGGTTTGCGGTTTCTCCCGGTGTGCGGCTTGGCGGAATGTCACGGCTGAGCTACACTCCGGGATTGTGAGAAACTCCACCGCATTTTTCTCAATTCTCCTCGTCTTTGTGTACGCGGCCGTCATAACCACGGCTGCGCAAGCGCCGGGCCAGACCTCGCTTATCGGGAACTGGGAGTTGCAGGGAGCTCGCGAGGGCGGCATGGGCTCCGTTTACACTTTTCGTCCCGACGGCGCTTTGGTGATAACTTCCAGCCTGATGCTTGACTTCCAGGCCCAGGCAAAAGGCGACGAAGTGCTGGCCCGCGTTGCTGGCGAAAAGGGCGGAGCACAGTCGGTTCGCATTCGTGCATCCGGTGACAGCCTGACTTATCTGCAAAAGGGCCAGCCGCAAAGCTGGGTGAGATTGGGAACACCAGTTCCCGGCCAGCCGGCGTTTGCAGGACTGTGGGCGGTGGACCAATCTGCGCCATCGGAGCGCAGGAAAAACGACGAAATCGCACAGCTCATTCGCCAGAATATGCGCCTGAAGATTACGCCAGCATCGGCGTCTACCGGGACAGGGCCGGAGTGGAATGTACGCATACGGTGTCCCATCGAAAACAGCGGCGGATCATACACGGTGCAGGGAAACAGGGTCGTAATGATGTATAACGGCAAAGTCTTGGTGGCGACGTTCCGTCTTGAGGGCAATAAACTGTATCTCACGCGCCACGGCGACAACGCCCAGACTGTATTTGAGCGCGCGGATTAGCAAGCATTAGCGCGCACCCGGCAGATCAGCAGAAAGAACGGGAAAAGCGGAGAACCAATGGTGCTTACCGATTGTCATGTGCACGTTCAGCCTTACGAAAGCTTTCTGCCGCCGGCGGAACTCGATTCTCTGCGCCGGTCGCGGCCCAACGACTTCGACTTGCTGATGCAGTTCGCGCGTTCGCCCAAGTGCTTTTTGAAGTTTATGGACGAGATCGGCGTGGACCGGTCGGTGCTGATCAATTCACTTCCCCCGAACACCCACGTCGATCCCATGCAGTTGAACCAGCTTGCCGCCGACTACGCGCGGTGCAATCCCCGGCGCCTCATCACTTGCGGCTATATGAACCCGCATTATGGCAACGACGCGCAGCGCGAGGCCGAGCAGATCGTGCGCCTGCGTGCGCGGCTCATCAAGTTGCATCCGCCCCACCAGCACTTCTATCCCAATGACTACCTCAACGGCCTGAAGCCACTGGAAATTTTGTACCGGGTGGCGGAAGAGAATGGCATTCCGATCATGTTTCACACGGGCACGTCGATTTTTCACGGCGCCCGGAACAAATACGGCGATCCCATTTATCTCGACGATGTGGCCGTTGATTTTCCCAAGCTCACGATCATAATGGCGCACGGCGGACGCCCACTTTGGATGGATACCGCGTTCTTTCTAGTGCGGGCATATAAAAACGTGTACATGGATATCAGCAGTATTCCTCCGCGGCGTCTGCTGCATTATTTTCCGCGGTTGGAAGAGATGGCGTCCAAGGTGATGTATGGCAGCGATTGGCCGGGCCCAGGGGTGCCCGGGATGAAGGACGACCTCGATGACTTTCGCGCGTTGAAGCTCTCCGAGGCGGCACAGCGACAGATGCTGAGCGAGACTGCGCTGAGGGTCTGGCCGGAGTGACAGAGACTGCGATTTTCAGGCGCATGCGATCAGTACTGGGTGTCACAAGGCATCTGCTGTTCCGGGTTCGAAAAAGCAGGTGCCTCGCTTCGCACAGACAACCAACTGAGAACTACGAACTCAAGGCTGGAAACTGAGAACGGACGACTGTGATCACTGACTGCCATGTCCACATTCAGCCGATGGAGCTGTTCAAGCCGGAGGCGCTTGCAGCAATGCAACTTGGGCGTGCAGAATTCGACCGCATCGTTCAGTTCTCCCGCTCACCAAAGGAATTTCTGAAGCACCTCGACGCTGCCGGCGTGGATCGCGCAGTTCTCATCACCTATGTAGCTCCGGAGGTGATCGGGTTCCCCGCCGAGATCAACGGTTTCGTCTCCGAATATTGCAAGCACGATCGCAGGCGCCTGGTTCCTTGCGGCAGTGTTCATCCGCGCCATAGCAAGGACGTTGCCGCAGACATGGACCAGTTGCTGCGAATGGACGTTCGCCTGATCAAGGTCCATCCGCCACACCAGTTGTTCTTTCCCAACGACTACCGCAACGGGATGCAGGGCCTGGAAATCATCTATCGCGTTGCCGAAGCCAATGGCATTCCAGTGATGTTTCACACCGGTACATCAGTATTTCCGGGTGCCCGCAATAAATACGGCGATCCGATTCACGTGGATGACGTGGCGGTTGACTTCCCCGACCTGAAAATTGTGCTCGCCCACGGCGGCCGCCCGCTCTGGATGGAGACGGCATTTTTTATGGTGCGCAGCTACCGCAACGTGTATCTGGACGTCAGCGGCATCCCGCCTAAAGCCTTGCTTCGCTACTTCCCGCGCCTGGAGGATATTGCGCACAAAGCGCTGTTCGGCACCGATTGGCCCGGTCCCGGCGTGCCCGACATCGGGAAGAATTTGGACGGATTTCGCGCGCTGCCTCTGTCCGAGCACACGCGGTCGCACATGCTGAGCAAGACGGCGCTGGCACTCTGGCCGGCGTAGGTCGGTAGTTCTCTACCTTTTCTTGCTCTTTCGGGCAGGAGCTTTGGATGCTTTCTCGGCAGGCTTCGCCTTCGCGAGGGGCGCCGCTTTTGCCGCTTTCGCACGTGCCGCCGCCAGCGGCGAAGCCGGTTTGGCGGCTGCCGGCTCGATCTGCCTGGCAACTTCTACAGCTTCCGCCGCACTCTTTGCTTTTCTCCCCTTGCCCTTCTTCCCGGTTGCCGCAGCAACAGCGCGGGCGGTTGCAAGTGCCGCTTCAGCCCTGGCGGCGCGTCCACGCCGAGTTGGCGGCGTCGGGGGCGGCGGAGGCGGAGGGGGTTCGTAGGGCTTCAGGAACTTGAGGATCTCGCTGTGCGACCGCAATTTCCCGTCGAGCATCAGCATAAATGCTTCATCCGCAATCTTGGGGTAGTCCGGAAGTGCGGGAGTGATACGCAGTTCCGCCATCTCCGGCAGAGGGAACTTCTGCTTGAGTTGCCGCCATTTGCCGAAGAAGTTCGCGATCTTCTGCGATACTGCCTGCTGCCGCGTCGTAAGCTGCGTGAACAGGATGATCTCCGGCCGCTCTTGGGACAGCAGCCGCCAGGCGCGCGATGGTGTGGCGGCATCTTTTCCGGCCAGACGCTTGCCCAGATCCTTCGCGTCCTGCTCCAAAGTCTTCCACGAGTCCACAAGATCGCGCCGCGGAATGAGCTTGCGGATGTCCGCGATGTCTTTGTCGCTCAGACGCCGCGTCAGGAAATAGAGCACAGCCGGCGCGGTGTCGGGCGTGTATCCCAGTTCGCTCATCTGGGCCCTGAGCTTGATGAGCTGGTTGAGTCCGGCCGTATCCGCCTTCGCGCTGGTCCAGCGCGGATGCAGGTGCTTCAGCCAGCCTTCTTTTTCCACGGCCTTAAGAATATTCAGGGGATCGTCCTCGTAGGCCAGTTGCTCGATCTCGAGTCCGGTAGCGCGATTGCTGATGTACTCGATGTAGTTGTTTTCCTTGGCGGCGTTGTAACGCGCCTGCGTGCGTTCCTCGAGCGGCCAATGGAAGCGCGCTGAGAAGCGTGTGGCGCGGATCAAGCGCGACGGGTCCTCGTAGAACGCATAGTTGTGCAGGATGCGGATGAGTTTGGCCTCGATGTCGGCCACGCCGTTGCTGGGATCCAACAGCAATCCCCGCGAACCCGGGTTGAGCGAGAGTGCCATCGCATTGATCGTGAAGTCGCGCCGCCGCAGATCCTCGTTGATAGTAGCGGGGGCAATTGCGGGTGGCTTGCCGGGCTTGTCGTAGGTTTCCGAATGCGCCATGCCGATTTCAGCGCGCACATTGCCCGGCAGCAGCACATAGAGAATCTTCAGATCATCATCACTGCCCTGAATAACGGCGTCGGCACGTTCTAGGTCTTTCTGGAGTTTCAGGGCGTTGCCCTGGACAGTGAAGTCCAAGTCGCGAATAGGCAGGCCGCTGATCAGGTCCCGGATGGCCCCGCCGGTTAGATATATGTTCATTTCCTGGGCGCGGGCGATGTCCTGAACCAGTGCCACGGCGCGCAGTTGTTCCGGCGAGAGCCGGGTCTCCATCGTGTAAATGTAATCGGCCATCTTGCCTTACGGACCCACAACGCTAATATTCAGCGTGAGGTATCTGTCGCTGCGAACCAACGCACTGCTGACGGGGCCGCGTGGCACACCCGTCCACAATGTGTCCGGTAACGCCTTCTGGCTCAAGGCTTAGCAATTGCGCCGTTTCCACAGGAAGGAACACACCTTTGAGCCTGCGGAGACTGAGCTACTCCGCTGCGGCGCATCGTCTTCCAAATTTTGTAAGTCGCTCCATTTAAGAGACTTAACCGGTGGAGCAGAGCCGCACAGCCGTGGAGCCCCTAGCACGCCTTACTGATGGCGTACTGGCATTGAAAACAATGCACATTACCACAAAGGTTCAGCCTTTGGCTATAGTTAGGGCTTTCCAGCCCAGATTTTTGTGGAAAATGCGAAAATTGCCATAGGTGCGCTAAAACCCCGTACCAGACCGACATGCCTTCCACACACAAGAAAGTCATAGTCCGCAAGATGAACCGCGACACCCTCAACGGCTACGTCGGGTCCACGTTCATAGCGGACGGCAAACTGGAGATGCTGAACACCTCCGGTAACGTGGTGCTGATTGAACTTTCCGATATCAAAGGCGTGTACTTCGTGCGCGAGTTCGGCGATGCCGATATGAGCCTCCGCAAGACCTTCACCACCCGTCCCCGCAGCGAAGGGCTGTGGATCCGGCTGAAGTTCCGCGACAACGAAGTCATGGAAGGCATGATGCCGAATAACCTGACGCAACTCAGTCCCGAGGGGTTCCTCATCAATCCGCCGGACACCCGCTCCAACACGCAGCGCATCTTCGTGCCACGCACGGCGCTGACGGAATTGAAAGTTCTGGCTGTGATTGGCGGAGCCCAGCGCCGCCGGAAGCCCGCTTCCGCCGCCGATACGCGCCAAGTTGGATTGTTCGAGAAAGAAAGCGGATAAGTCCGCAGCCACTGATCGGGCAATCTACATTCTTAGACCCCATCCCCGGAAGCTTCTCATCCTCCCGTCTGACCTTTACAATCAAAACCCGAGCAATGTTTGAGCCATGAAGCTTTCCGAGATCGCAAATGTGCTGGGGGCTACACTCGTCGTGCGGGACGGGGCGGCCGACACGGAAGTGACGGGTGTTGCCGGTATCGAAGAAGCCGGCCCCGATCAGGTTACGTTTATCGCCAACCCCAAGTACGCGGCCGCGGCGAAGACCACGCGCGCTGCGGCGGTGATCGTGGCCCCGGATTTCCCGGAAATCCAGGCGGCTACGCTGCGCACCCAGAACCCCTACCTGACTTTCGCTCGTGCCATCGAACTCTTTTATCAGGCGCCTCAGTATCCGCCGGGAATTCACAGCAGCGCCGTCGTGCACCCATCGGCAAAGATCGGCAAGAACGCTTCCATCGGGCCGGGCGTGACCATCTATCAGGATGTAGCTATCGGCGACAACTGTGTGTTGCTGCCGCACGTCGTCATCTATCCCGGGGCGCACATCGGCAACAATTTCTTTGCTCACGCGCACGCTGTTGTGCGGGAGCATTGCCGGCTGGGAGATAACGTCATCCTGCAAAACGGCGCCATTGTGGGCGCAGATGGCTTCGGGTTCGCCAAGAACGACAGCGGTCAGTGGAAGAAGATCGTGCAGTCCGGGCCGGCGGTGCTGGAGGACGACGTGGAAGTGCAGGCCAACGCCTGCGTAGATCGCGCCAGCATCGGCGAGACGCGCGTGCATCGCGGCGCCAAGATTGACAATCTGGTGCAGGTTGGGCACGGCTCCGAAGTGGGCGAGCAGTCCATGCTTTGCGCGCAAGTAGGTCTGGCAGGATCGACAGTTGTAGGTAAGAATGTGGTTCTCGCAGGACAGGTGGGGGTGGCCGGGCATTGCACCATCGGGGATGGAGTAATCGCCACCGCCCAGAGCGGCATCCCCAATGATGTGGCGCCGGGCAAAATGGTAAGCGGATATCCGGCCATAGACAACAAAGTCTGGCTGCGTTGCGTGGCCGTGTTTAACCGTCTGCCAGAACTCGCTCGTATGGTGCGCGCAACAGCGTCAGAGAGAAACAAAACGACTGCCAAGAGTAAACAGGATTAGCGGATGGACGAAACATCTAAAAGCGTATCCGCCACCACCGAACTCGAGCGCGGCAGGCAGATTCGGGTCCTACTGCTGGATGACCGCGATGACGCCCTGCTGCTGCGCTCTACCATCCTGCGGCAGAAGGGATATGAAGTCGTAACTTCAACCTCGATCGAGGAAGCCGAGTCCAAGCTCGACCACATTGATATCGCCGTTCTCGACTATCACCTTGGGGCAGGGAAGTTCGGCACCGATGTTGCCGATACCCTTCGGCAGAAGCGTCCCGCCGTGCCCATCATCATTCTCTCGGCCACATTGGAACGCAAATTTGGCGGCATCGCCGACATGCACCTGCTGAAAGGACACAGTTCGGTAGACGATCTGCTGGCTGCCCTGCGTTCCTTTGAGGCAAAGCGCCGGGGCAAGCCCGTCGTGGTGGACGCGCGAGATTTTTACTATTCACGCATCAGCATGGTCATGGGCGACGACGTGGTCTTGGAGATTACCGACCGCGACGGGAACTGGCAGTACGTGAACGATTACTTTGCCGCGCTCAACCAGAAAAAGCGCCAGTGGTTCGTGGGCAAGAACCTGTTTGAAGTGTTCCCGGAACTGGGAGATGAGTGGCGGGAGGTGATCCGTACCGTTGCCGACACGCGGGAAACATACCTGGACCGCGGCTTTCGCGGAGTGCCACATCTGCCCACCAAAAGTAAGCATTGGATCTGGAATGTGATCGTTTTTCCTATCAAGCCTGGAGCAGGTTCCGGGCATGAAACGAGTGACCGCAGGCGGCGACAAGGGCTATGACACCCGGGATTTCGTCGCCGAGTGTCGCCACATGCAGGTTACGCCGCACGTCGCTCAGAACCACAATCGCTGGGGTGGCAGCGCGATTGACCAGCGCACGACGCGGCACGAGGGCTACGGCATCAGCCAACGGAAACGAAAACGAATCGAAGAATGTTTCGGGTGGCTGAAGACGATTGCTCTGCTGCGCAAGGTACGGCATCGCGGACTGGGCAAGGTAGATTGGGTGTTCACCTTCGCGTGCGCTGCCTACAACCTGGTGCGCATGCGAAACCTATCGGTTCAGCCGGCGTAACTCAAGGCCGAAGTGTCTCCGCTGAGCGCAAAAGATGTTCCGAAGCCGGCGGATCGCCAGAAGCAACAGACCTTTTTCCCAGTCCTCGAAGACAAGATCGGAAGAGGTCTCAACGAAAGTAGCCGTTTTTCAGCAGCCTGCTAGAGAAGTCCAGATCGGCCTTCCCATAGATTTTTTCCCCCACTACAATCGAAGCAGACGATCTCATGCCTGAATTCGTTCATCTACACCTGCACAGCGAGTACTCCCTCCTGGACGGCGCCAGCGACCTGGAAAAGCTGGTCGCACGCGCCAAGCACTTGGGCATGCCAGCCCTGGCCATTACAGACCACGGCAACATCTTCGGTGCGGTGCATTTTTTCAATTACGCGCAGAAGGCAGGTATCAAGCCGATCCTGGGCTGCGAGCTGTATATCTGCAAGAAAGACGACCATCGTGTGGAGCGCACTCCGCCGGACGGCGACACCTATAACCACCTCGTCGTGCTCGCGGAAAATGAGCAGGGTTATCGCAACCTGGTGAAGATTGTCTCCGAGGCCTCGCTGCACGGGTTTTATTACAAGCCAAGGATCAGCAAGCAATTTCTGGCCGAACATGCCGCCGGTCTGATCGGGCTCTCCGCGTGTCTTAAAGGCGAAGTTGCCGAGCGGCTGACCGAAGGCAACTACGACGCCGCCCTGAAGGCCGCCGGCTCATTCCGCGAAATCTTTGGGGAAAAGAATTTCTTTCTGGAAATACAGGACCAGGGACTGGAACTGGAACGGCGAATCAACCCGGACTTGTTCCGTCTGGAAAAGGATACGGGCATTCCGCTGGTTGCCACCAACGACAGCCATTATCTCTGCGAGGATGATGCTCACGCCCATGACGTATTGCTATGCGTCGGGACCGGCAAGTCGCTCCAGGATGCCGACCGGCTGAAGTTCCAGGGGAATCAGTTTTACGTCAAGAGCGCAGCCGAGATGGCACGCGTATTCGCCGAAACTCCGCAGGTGCTACAACGCACCATGCAGATTGCGGAGCGCTGCCACGTTCGGCTGGAGAAGGTCCGCAACTCCTTCCCTGATTTCGAGGTCCCCGTCGGTTTCACACTCGACAGCTATTTTGAGCACGTTACGCGGGAAGGGTTCACACGGCGACTGGAAGGCATACGGCGGCTCGCCGATGCTGGCCGTCTGAAGCACTCTCTGGCCGATTACGAACAGCGGCTTGCCTACGAGATAGGTATCATCAAGCAGATGAAGTATTCCGGCTATTTCCTTATCGTCTGGGACTTTATCCGCTACGCCAAAGAACACAACATCCCCGTGGGACCGGGGCGCGGATCGGCCGCAGGCTCCCTGGTTTCTTACTCGCTGGGCATTACCGACCTGGACCCGCTGCAGCATGAGCTCATCTTCGAGCGCTTCCTGAATCCCGAGCGGGTTTCCATGCCCGATATTGACATTGATTTCTGCATGAACCGCCGGGGCGAGGTCATTGATTATGTGACCCACAAGTACGGGCGCGACAACGTGGCCCAGATCATCACCTTCGGCACCATGGCGTGCAAGGCGGCGATTAAAGACGTTGGCCGGGTGATGGACATTCCTTATGCCGACGTGGATCGCATTGCCAAGATGGTTCCGGCGCAGCTCAACATCACTCTGGAAGAAGCGCTGAAGGGCTCCTCGCAATTGCAGGCTGCGTACGAGAACGATAGCCAGGTTCGTGAGTTGCTTGATACGGCCAAAAAACTGGAAGGCCTGGCGCGCAACCCAGGCGTGCACGCCGCCGGAGTGGTGATCGCGCCGCAGCCGCTGATCGAGTTGGTCCCGCTGCACAAGACCAAGAACGAAGAAATCGTCACGGCGTTTGATATGAAGGCCGTCGAGAAGCTTGGGCTTCTGAAGATGGACTTCCTCGGCCTGACCACGCTGACGATTCTCGACGACGCGCTGAAGCTCATCGCGCAGCGGCACGGTCCTGTGGACCTGAACAGCATTCCTCTCGACGATCAGGAAACCTACGAAAAGGTCTTTCACAGTGGGCTCACCAGCGGCGTGTTTCAGTTTGAGTCCAGTGGCATGCGCGATGTGTTGCGCGGTTACAAGCCGAATTCCGTTGAGGACCTGACGGCGTTGAACGCGCTCTACCGTCCCGGGCCGATCCAGGGCGGCATGATCACCGATTTCATTGAGCGCAAATGGGGACGGCGCAAGATCGAATACGAGTTGCCGGAGTTGGAAAGCATTCTCCGCGACACCCTTGGCGTGATCGTCTACCAGGAGCAGGTGATGCAGATTGCCAACCGCCTCGCCGGCTACTCGCTCGGAGAGGCCGACCTGCTCCGCCGCGCCATGGGCAAGAAGATCCCTGAGGAAATGGCGGCGCAGCGGGAACGCTTTGTGCAGGGCGCGGTTTCGCGCGGGTTCCACCGGCAGAAAGTCGAAAAGATCTTCGACCTGATGGAGCAATTTGCCGGGTACGGCTTCAATAAATCGCATTCCGCAGCCTATGCGCTGCTGGCGTATCACACGGCGTATCTCAAAACGCATTATCCGGTGGAATTCATGGCGGCGCTGCTGACCTCCGTTACCGGCAATACGGATGACGTGGTGAAGTACATCAACGAGTGCCGCGAAATGGGCATTGCCGTTGAGCCGCCGGACATTAACGTGAGCGAAGCCAATTTTACGCCGCACGGCAACGCCATCCGCTTTGGATTGGCAGCGGTGAAGAACGTTGGGCACAACGCCATAGATTCGATTCTTGCGGCACGCAAGGAACTTGGCCGCGGAATCCAGAGCATTTTCGAATTTTGCGAAAAAGTTGACCTGCGCCTGCTGAACAAACGTGTGCTGGAATCGCTGATCAAGGCGGGTGCCATGGACTCCCTGGGCCGCCGCTCCCAGTTGATGGCCGTGCTCGACAAAGCTATCGAGCGCGCCCAGAAGACGCAACGGGACGCCGAGTCGGGCCAGCACGGGTTGTTCGGTATTTTTGCCGAAGAACCGGTTCAGCCCGCGAACAATGAATTGCCGGACATCCCCGACTGGGACCAGCAGCAGCGGCTCGCTGCAGAGAAAGAGATTCTCGGCTTCTTCATCAGCGGGCATCCGCTGGACAAATATCGCGACAAGCTGCTGGACTTCGGCGCGCGCACAATCGAGGAAATCTGCACGTTCAGACAGGGCACGGGCAAGGACGAGATTTACACCGGCGGCATCTTGAGCGGCGTGCGGGTGTCGAAATCCAAGCGCGGCGACACTTACGGCCAGGCAATGCTGGAAGACACAACCGGATCCATCAGCCTGTTTGTCTTTTCCCGGGAATATGCGCGGCTGGCGGACAAGCTCAGGCTGGAAGTGCCGGTCCTGGTGCGCGGTTCGGTGATGGTGGAAGAAGGCGCCAACCCCAAGCTCAGCGCCAGCGAGATCGTCCCGCTGGAGGAGGCGCAGCCGCGGCTGCCGCGCGCCGTGCGCATCCGTGTTCCCCTGGAAATCGCGACGGCAGCTACGGTTGATGAGTTGCACCGCGTTTTCGCTGAACATAAAGGTTCGGCACAGGTCCTGTTCGACGTGGAACGCGCCGGAGACTTCATGGCCGTAATGGAGGCGGAAGGTTATAATGTCCAACCTGACCGCGCCTTCATCAACCGTGTGGAGCAGCTTTGCGGGCGCGGCAGCGTACGCCCCGTAGACTAACTGTCGGGGAAGGGAATTGCGTGGCTGTATCTCGCGTGACCCCGGGCCAGGAATTCGTCTTCAGGCAACTGAGGGCGCTGGGGAACGAGCCCGCGCACGAGAACGAAATGGACACTGCGAACAAAGCGCAGCAGGAACTCGAAAAGATCGAAAAGCAGATCCAGCAACTGGAGTCTGTTGCCGGAGAAAATCAGGAAGCGCATCGCAACCTGCAACAGTTACACCTGCGCGTGAATGCTCTGCGCCAGCAGGTCTCGTCCTATCTGGAAGCCTGGGAGAAGACGGAGCTGGCGCGGCATCCGCAACGTCCGTATACGCTGGACTGGATCGAGCGTCTTTTCACTGACTTCGCCGAGCTGCACGGCGACCGCTGCTTCGGCGACGATCCCGCAATCGTCTGCGGCATGGCGCGCTTCCACGGAGAGGAAGTCGCGGTGGTCGGTCATCAGAAGGGACGCGATACCAAGCAGAAGCTCTACCGCAATTTCGGTATGCCGAATCCGGAAGGGTATCGCAAGGCGTTGCGCATAATGCGCTTTGCCGAAAAGTTCGGCCGTCCGATTTTTACCTTCGTGGATACACCCGGCGCTTATCCCGGCATGGGCGCCGAAGAGCGCGGCCAAGCCGAAGCAATTGCCCGCAATCTGCGCGAAATGTCGCGCCTGCGAGTGCCTATCATTACCACAATCACGGGGGAAGGCGGGAGCGGCGGAGCGCTTGCCATTGCTGTAGCCGACCGCGTGCTGATGATGGAGAACGCCGTCTATTCGGTGATCTCGCCTGAGGGCTGCGCTTCCATCATGTGGCGCGATGCCAACAAGCGCCAGGAAGCGGCGCACGCGCTGAAGATTACCGCCAAAGACCTCAGCCAGCTCGGAATCATTGATGCGATTGTCCCCGAGCCGCCCCACGGAGCGCATGCAGATCATCCTGGCGCCGCCGTGATGCTCGACGAGGCGCTGCAGAAGCATCTGGCCAAACTCAAGCGGCTATCGCCCGCCGAGCTGGTAGCCAAGCGCTATGAGAAGTTCCGCCTCATGGCGCAGTTCTTTACGGTTGAGTAGATTTCCGAAGCTCGTTTTCCAGGACTGTTCCCGTGGGAGCACGGCTTTCAGCCCTGCCACCGCGCCTTTCCAGGTTGTTTTCAAAACCTGAGCCCTGAAACCTGTTACCTGAAACCTGAAACCTGAAACCTGAAACCTGTTGCAACATCAATCGTGATACGATATATCGCGTATAATCCGCGCACGTAATGTGACCCACCACACAAACCAGTGTGATACAGTTACTCTTAACGCACCTGCGTGTGGGGGGATCGTACTCGGGTGAAAGTACATTTTCGATCCAAAAGCCACCTGGCTGCATCCATCTGAAGTAGTTGCTTTCCGGGGCCCACGGACCAAAAACAACGAAAGGAAATTATCGTCACATGGCCATCGGTGACATAGCGCTTCAGGAATCTACTACCCTGGCGAAGCGCAAACGTGTAGTGAACGACCTGAGTATTCAGGTGGCAACGGTGAACGGGTCGGGTTCGCAGTCGGCCAACACCGTGCTGTTGCGCAGTATTTTTCAAATGGGTGTGCCCGTTTCGGGGAAGAACCTGTTTCCGTCGAACATTGCGGGGTTGCCAACGTGGTACACGATCCGCGCCAACAAGTCGGGCTACATCGCGCGCAAGAAGGAGATTGATTTTCTCGTTGCCATGAACCCGGAGACCGCCCGGGAAGATGTGCTGGCGCTTGCGCCGGGAGCGGCGGTCCTCTACGACGAGCCGCTGAGCCTGAACACGCTGCGCAACGATCTGACATTTTACGCTGTTCCCTATGACAAGCTGGTTGCGCCGGTCTGCACCGAACCCAAGTTGCGCAAGCTGGTCAAGAACATGATCTACGTCGGGGTGGTGGCGCAACTGCTCGGGCTAGACGTGGCCAAAGTGGAAAGCGCCGTGCGCAAGCAGTTCGGAAAGAAGGTAAAAGCGGCCGAGTTGAACATCGCGGCGGTGCGCGCCGGCTACGACTACGCGGTCGCCTCGCTCACCAAGGCGGACCCGTATTACATCGAGCCGATGAACAAAACGCAGGGCATGATCATCGTGGACGGGAACTCGGCAGCCGCTCTGGGCGCGGTTTTCGGCGGGGTCACGGTCGTGACCTGGTATCCGATCACGCCATCCTCTTCGCTCTGCGAGACCCTGATTGACTACCTCAAGGCATTCCGCATCGGCCCCGATGGCAAGGCCACATTTGCCGTGGTCCAGGCAGAAGACGAGCTCGCCGCTATCGGCATGGTGATCGGCGCCGGCTGGGCAGGGGCGCGCTCGATGACCGCGACTTCAGGCCCCGGCATCTCGTTGATGGCTGAATTCACCGGCTTGGCCTACTACGCCGAAGTGCCCGCGGTGATCTGGGACATCCAGCGGGTCGGGCCATCCACGGGCCTGCCGACGCGCACGTCGCAGGGCGACGTCCTGAGCAATGCTTTTCTGTCTCACGGCGATACCAAGCACATCATGCTGTTCCCGTCCTCCGTTTCCGACTGCTTCGATATGGCGATTGAAGCCTTTGAGATCGCCGAGCAGTTCCAGACGCCGGTCTTCGTGATGTCGGACCTTGACCTGGGCATGAACAACTGGATGAGCGAGCCGTTCCGTTATCCCGAGAAGCCGATCCATCGCGGCAAGGTGCTCAGCAAAGAGGATCTCGATCGGCTCGGCAGCTTCGCCCGCTATCGCGACGTGGATGGAGACGGCATCGGCTACCGCACGTTGCCGGGGACGGACCATCCCGCCGCTGCCTATTTCACCCGTGGCAGCGGGCACAATGACAAGGCCCAATACAGCGAGCGGCCCGAGGACTACGCGAACAACATGGCGCGCCTTCTACGCAAGCTTGAAACGGCGAAAAGGTTTGTTCCATCGCCGCTGATCGAAGGCGAGGGCGCGGAAATCGGCATAATCGCTTACGGCACAACGCACTGGGCGATCGTAGAGAGCCGCGATCAACTGCGCGACGAGCACAACCTGAAGGCCGATTACATGCGCCTGCGTGCATATCCTTTTGCCGATGAGGTGGAGCAGTTCGTTCGCAGTCACCGTCGCGTTTATGTGGTGGAGCAGAACCGCGACGCGCAAATGTTCAACCTGTTGAAGATTGATCTTCCGGCGGAACTGGCAACGAAGCTGCGCAGCGTCTCCCATATCCACGGACTGCCAATTGATGCGCGTTCGGTCACGGACGAGATCGCCGCAAAGGAGGGCAAGTAATGGCCAGCACTACCACATCACAACCGCCCACTGGTCAACCGAAGACCAACCGCATTGGCCTGACGGTGCTCGAGTACAAGGGCGGCAAGACCACGCTGTGCGCCGGCTGCGGCCACAACGCCATCTCCGAGCGCATCATTGACGCGATGTATGAGATGGGCATCCAGCCGGAGAAGGTGATGAAGCTCTCCGGCATCGGCTGCTCGTCCAAGAGTCCGGCGTATTTCATGAACCGTTCGCACTCGTTCAACGCGGTGCACGGCCGCATGCCGTCCATCGCTACGGGGGCGCTGCTGGCCAATCGCAGCTTGCTGGCCCTGGGGGTCAGCGGCGACGGCGATACCGCTTCCATCGGCATCGGCCAATTCGTCCACTTGATGCGCCGCAATCTGCCGATGATCTACATCATCGAGGACAATGGCGTCTACGGGCTCACCAAGGGACAATTCTCGGCGACGGCGGACATCGGCTCCAAGCTGAAGACCGGGGTCGTGAACGAGCTGCCGCCGATTGACACCTGCGCGCTTGCCGTCCAACTGGGCGCAACCTTTGTGGGGCGCTCGTTTTCCGGCGACAAGAAGCAGCTTCTGACCATGCTCAAGGCGGCGCTGGCGCACAATGGCACAGTCATGCTTGACGTGATCTCGCCTTGCGTGACTTTCAACGATCACGAGGGTTCGACCAAGTCGTACAAGTTCATGAAAGACCACGACGAGCCCATCACTGACGTTACGTTCGTGCCCTCGTTTGAGGAAATTGACGTCGAGTACGAAGCCGGCGAAGTGCTGGATGTCACCATGCATGACGGTTCACGCCTGCGGCTGCGCAAGCTGGAAGAAGATTACGACCCGAGCAGCAAGGCGGTTGCGCTGAAGCGTCTGGCCGAGGCCCATGAGCGGAATGAGATTCTGACCGGCATCTTCTACGTCAATCCATCGGCGCCCAATTTCATGGACCTGCTGGACATGACGGAGCGTCCGCTGGCGAGCCTTCCTCAGGACGTCATCCGTCCTCCACGCGAGGCGCTGGAGAAGGCGATGGAAGAGCTGAGGTAAAGCACTGTAGCCTCGGCCGCCTCGACCGGGCTTAGTTCAATCGCCTTGGGGGGTGTTAACGCAGATGACACTCCCACCCCTCCCCCCTCGGTCTTTTGGAATCATCAGCTTACGCAGCTTTTCTTCCTAGGTCTTTGGTTTCAAAGAACTTAAGGGTCAAAGTATTACGAAGTAAGGACTTAGGGCAGAACCAAGGTGATAGCCGTCAGGCATGGGTCGGAGCCGGTGGAAGCACCGCGCTTTAGCGCGGTGAACAAAGCCCCAATCGGAGCTGCCCCAATCCACCGCGCTAAAGCGCGGTGCTTCCACCGGTATACATCAACCCTAGCTTTGCCTTAGCCTGCAAAATTGACCCTGAAATGCAAAGGCCGACCCCGTGTTGGGATGGCCTTAGCATTGCCGCGTTTCGCAGCTACCAACTTTCAGAATAGCAGAGGAAACTGCGAAATACGGCGCGGCGACGAAAGGCCAGGCAGCTATGTAGTTGCAACGTAAGCGGGTTATCAGGAGCAAAATATTCTGCTTGACAGCGCGCGGGCAGGTCTCGATCTCGGAATCCCACCCCTTCGCCAAAACCGGGCGAAAGGGTGGGCCACCCGTCCGTCTTCGGGGTCGCTTCGCTCCGCCTCTGGATGACGCCTCCCATAAGGGACACCAAAACTGAAAACGCTCTATTCGCTCATGGCAAGGATCTTGTTGTAGCAGACGGAGCAGAGGCGGGGTTCTTTGATGTCAATCCACTCTACGGCGTGGGAAGCGGCCATGACACAGGTGTAATCGTCGCAGTGCGTGAGTTCCAAGGTATGGCCGAGTTCGTGGACAGCTTCCTTTACCAGGCGGTCGCGCAGCAGTTGCTGGTCCGGGGGCATTCCGTAAAATTCCTGACGCAGGCGGTGTAGTGACACCAAGGCGCAGCGGCCGCCCATCTGGGCCTCGCCGAAGACGAACGTCAGGATGGGGATATAGAGGTCCACTGCGGTTACGCCCAGCACGCGCCAGCAGTCGTCAGAAAGGCCGTTCTGCATATGGGCCAGAATTTCCGAAGAGTGGTACTGCTGGCGCTCAGGATGGTAGGCGAACTCCGGGCTGACGCTGTTGCTGAGCAGTTCGCACTCGCCACGAAACATGGTGGCCAGCGATGCGCGAAGCTCTTCCAGCAGCCGGCGGTCCAGCTCGCCGATGGGTACCAATTGAAGCTTCATTTACTTTCGACGACGGCAGTTTTCGTCCATCCGTATTTCTTCAGCTTGTTATGCAGCGTGACGCGGTCAATGTCGAGCACTTCGGCCGCGCGTGTCTGGTTGCCGCCGCATTCATCGAGTACGCGCAAAATATGAGCGCGCTCGATATCATCGAGCGTCCTGGCTTCAATGGCGCCGTTGGCGCGGGCCTTGAGGATGAAGTCCTGCTCCCGCAGTTCCGGTTCCTGGGCCACGACCATGGCACGCTCCACGGCATTTTCCAACTCGCGCACATTACCGGGCCACGGATACTGCTGTAGCTGAAGCATGGCCGCGGGGGACACGCGGTTGATGCGCTTGTTCATTTCCTTGGAGAACTTGCGCACGAAGTGGTCCACCAGCAGAGGAATGTCGTCCTTGCGCTCGCGCAACGGCGGCACCTCGATGTGAAAGACATTCAGGCGGTAATACAGGTCGGGCCGGAACTTGCCTTCTTCGATGAGTTGCTCCAGGTTCTTGTTGGTGGCGGCGACGCAGCGGAAGTCCACCTTGATGGGCTGATTGCCACCGACGCGCACGATTTCGCGCTCCTGCAGGACGCGCAGCAGGTCGGTCTGGGTTTTCAGACTGATGTCGCCGATCTCGTCGAGAAAAACGGTGCCTCCCTCGGCGATTTCGAACTTGCCTTTCTTGCGGTACTGGGCACCGGTAAACGCGCCTTTTTCGTGACCGAACAACTCGCTTTCCAGCAAAGTCTCCGTCAGCGCGCCGCAGTGGATGACGACAAGGGGATGAAAGCGCCGTGGACTGGCGGCATGGATGGCGCGGCAGACCAACTCTTTGCCGGTGCCGCTCTCGCCCGTGACCAGCACGGTGGCGTCGGTGGGGCCGACGGTCTCGATGGCGTCGTACACCTTCTGCATGGCCGCGCTCTGGCCGATGATTTCGCTGGGGCGCGCGACTTCAGCCACGGTTTCGCGCAGGCGCAGGTTCTCCTGTTCGGCGCGCTTGTGGGCCAGGGCATTGCTGGCCAGGTGCGCAATTTCATCGGGATCGAGCGGCTTGGTGACATAGTCGTAGGCGCCGTTTTTCAGCGCCGCCACCGCGGTTTCCACCGATGCGTATCCAGTCATGATGATGACGATCAATTGGGGATCCACTTCATGCATGCGGCGCTGCAACTCGATTCCGTCGGTGCCGCGCATTTTGATGTCCACCAGGGCGAGGTCCCACCGGGTCTCGGCCATGCGGGTCAGGGCCTCACTGGCGCTTTCCGCGGTGCCGACCTCGTATCCTTCTTCGCGAAACCATTTGCCCAGGGAATCGCGCACACTCAATTCGTCGTCAACGATCAGCAACTTGCCTTTGGCGGTCACTTGGAATCACCTCTTTCCGTCTCAGCGCCCGACGACGCTGCGGCCGTGACGGCGCGCAGCGACTGCGGACGGGTATTTTCAAGTTCTTCAGCGGCGGCGGGAGTGATCGCCTCGAGCGGGAGAAAAATGTGGAAGGTGGTCCCCCGCCCGACCTGAGATTCGACTTCGATCTGGCCGCTGTGGCGCTCGATGATGCCACGGCTGATCGCCAGTCCCAGGCCCACTCCCTTGCCGGTTTCCTTGGTGGTCAGGAAAGGTTCGAACAACTTGGGCAAAAGTTCGGCAGGAATGCCCACGCCGTCGTCGCGCACTTGCAGTTCGACCTGGCGGCTTTGCGGCAGGGAACGGCTGCGCAGCCAGAGGTTGCCGCCGCGAGGCATGGCGTCAATGGCGTTCATGATGAGGGCCAGGATCACTTGCTCGATCTGAGCAGGGTCGCAGTACACGGGCGGCAAATCGGCGGCCAATTCCAGCTGGTACTGAATGTTGTTCATTTCCAGCGGATGTTGCACCAGCTTGACGCAGCGCTCGATGACCGTATTCAAGTCCGCCCAAACCAGGTTCATCGGCGCGGTGCGGGAGAAGGCCAGCAGGTTTTTGACCAGCTCACCGCAGCGCCGGCTCTCAGATTCAATCAGGTCGAGGCATTGCCGCGCCTCTGCCACCTTCTCGGGACTGCGGGCGATGTCGCCGTGGTCAATCCACTTCTTGATCAGCTTGGAGTAGGTCAGAATGCCGGACAGGGGGTTGTTGACTTCGTGCGCCACTACCGCGGCCATCTTGCCAATGGAAGCCATTTTCTGAACGTGCAAGATATGCTCGTGGGCTTTCTTGAGCTCGTTGGTCTTCTGTTCCACCCGCTCCTCCAGGGTGAGCGCCCAGGAGGTGATCTCTTCATTGGCATCGCGAAGCTGGAGACTCATCTGGTTGAACGAGTCCGCCAGTTCGCCGAGTTCGTTCCTGGACTTCACGTCGATCTGATAGCCAAGTTCTCCGCGCATCAGTTCGTGGGTTCCGGCAGTGAGCGCTTGCACCGGCCCATGCACGAGTTTCCAGATAAATACGCCGGTGACGATGGAGATGCCGATAACAGCGATCAGCGTGCACACGGCCATCTGCACGCTGCTTTCGCGGATGGCGGCATCGGTTTTGGCCAGTGACAGGTTGGTGTCCAACACGCCCAGAATTTGCTGCTCGGCGGGATGGGCATGACAAGCCGCATTGGAGCAGGCAGGCTGGTTCTCGATGGGGTTGATGACGCCGATTATGCGGTTGCCATTGGGTTTATAGATTCGGAAACGGTCGGGCCGGTTCAGTCGGGTAAGCGGCTGGGTCTGGGCATGACAGCCATAGCAGGCTTCCGCACTCTTATTCACATAATGGTTCATCTCTGCGGGATCGCTGGAATAACTGATGCGACCCTCGCGGTCGAAAATGCGCACGCGCACGATTCCCGGCTCAGCGCCGATAGTGCTGATGATCTTGTAGAGCGCTTCGCGGTCGTTGCGCAGCATGTGATACGAGGTGCTGCGCTTGATCAGATCGCTGACGCGCTCGGCGGCGTTCAGCGTGGCGGCTTCCAGATGGTGCTGGTGAAGCCGGATATTGACGTAGCCCAGCAGGCCGAACGTCAGCATCATCGCGCCCAGCAACATGATGATGAGCCGCGCGCTCAGGCTGTGGGGCAGACGCCTCCATAGGGAAGCGCCTGCCCTGTCCCGAAGGCCGCGACCAAGGCCGTTCGCCTTGCGAAGACCGTTTTCAATCGGCGTTGGCATGGCCCACCGCCGCGGCTTTGGCCGCTAACGGAGCCGGTCCCGGAGCCAATACGGGTTCCTGATGGTGCTCTTCTTCCGGGAAGATGGGCAGATATTTCGCGGCTACTGCGAAGATGGCGAATCCGGCGGCAACCATGGCCGCAGTGATGCCAAATTCTGTCCACTTCGGGACATAGCGCACGCCCGAGGAGGCCTCCATACCGGTAATGCTCACGTTGAGCCGATTAGTAACAAAGCCGAGCAAAACAAGGATTGCCGATAAGTACAGCCCGCCCGCAGTCGTTCGTACCTGCTTGAAGGCAAGCATGATAAGCGGGACCACCAGCCCCAAGCCGAGTTCCAGCAGCAGCATGTTGCGCTCGTAGGCGGACTGTCCCGGATGCACGATCAGCTTCAACATGCCGCGATGCAACAAGTCTTCGAACTTCAGGATGGTGTACACGCTCAAGGCCACGATCAGGACGCGTCCGAGTTCCCTTACAATTGGCAGTTCGAGCTGTTTGTGGAAGTACTTGGAACTCATCGACGACTCGAAAATGGTCATCGCCAGGCCCACACATATTGCCGAAAGGAAAAAGAAAACGGGCAGCAGAGGTGTGTACCAGAAGGGATGCAGCTTGTTCGGCATGATCAAGTACACCGTTCCCAACGACGACTGGTGCAGCGTGGACAACAGCACGCCTGCAATAACCAGCGGGATCAGCACTCCGCGGATGATCCTCAGCGGTTTTTGCAAATTGAAGCGCTCCAGCACGATGGGTGAAAACTCTAGCGCCAGAACCGTAGTGTAGAGCATCACGCAATAGGCGACCTCGAACATCACCGAGTGCGGATTGCGCATGATGAGCGGATGCCAGATGTTGTACGGCCGTCCGAGATCCACCATCAGCGCCACACAGACCAATACATAGCCGAGAAAAGCCGTCAGAACGGTGGGCCGGACAATCGGGTGCCAGCGCTTGATGTTGAGGATGTGCACCGCCGCGGTCAGGGTGAAACCGCCGGCTGCCAGCATCACTCCACACAGCACGTCAAAACCAATCCAGATGCCCCAGGGGAACTGATCTGTCAAGTGGGACGCCGGCCCGATTCCGCGGGTGAAGCGGACCACTACACCCCAGAAGCCGATCAGCATGATAACGATGAATACGGCCCGCCAGAAGGTCATTTTGAACTTCATTTCGCACCCCCGTTCTTCTTCGCTTCTTTCTCCTGGGCTTCGGCAGCGGCGACTTCTTCACGGCGGTGCGTGATCCACCATGTGCCCCCGAGCAGGGCGCCTGCCAGTGGCACGAAGTCGGGAATCCGTGACAGCACGCGGTAGGTGTAGAGCGGAAGGGGGTCGCGCACGAGGTCGTTGCGGTAGCCGAAGTCCTCGAAGGGAATGCTGGAGAGCAGCAGCACGCTGGTGCCGCCCACTTCGTGTTCGCCGTAAATGTGATTGACATAGGTACCAGGGTTGTCGTGGATGCGCTTTCGCGCCTCCTCCAGCAGCGCCTCACGGTCGCCGAACTTGGTGGCGCCCGTCGGGCAAGCTGCAGTGCAAGCCGTAGGCTGACCCTTTTCAACCAAGTCAGAGCACATGATGCACTTCTGCACCTTGGGAGTCAGACTGTTGTTCCACTCGTACTTGGGTACGCCGAAGGGACACGCCACCATGCAATATCGGCAGCCCATGCACTTGTAGGCGTCATAGGCCACGGGTCCCAGGGCGGTCTTGTGAAGGGCGCCGACCGGGCAAACGGACGCGCAGGCAGGGTCCTCGCAGTTCATGCACATGCGACGCATGAACTTATCGTCTTTGGTTAGAACAACCGTGAATTTGTGGTCCGACTGGATAGTCTCAGCCGCAACCGCTTCGGTATATGGAAGCTTATTTTTTTCGGCGCAGGCCTGTTCGCATTGCTTACAGCCGATACAGAGCGTTGCGTCATATAGGATGGCCTTGCTCATAGAAGTCTCCGGAGTGACTCCGAACGCCACCACCAGGAACCCGCCCCACGCCACCACCTCTTAACCCTGAAGCGCTGGGGGGACGGTGCATTCGGCTTGTATGAAATGGAGTTATGAATTCAATGGGTGATGCTGGCGATACGAATGGCTTTACCTGTATGTAAATGAACAGAATTACGAAGATTATGAAAAAAGAACGGCCTGGGGGGTCATAGGAACTGCGGGCCCGAAGCCACGGTGCGCGCTGCAGGCCCATATTGCTTTGTGGAGGCGTCCACGCGGGTACTGACCGTTGCGCTCCAGGACCCGCGTGATCCGCTCCTATCTTCTGGGCGAGCGCGCCCCAGTTCGGGACCGCCGCGATTGCCGGATAAATCAGCCGAATTGCGGCTGACCGCTTCACGTTTCACCCGATTGTTTCTGCCGTGCGGGTTGAGCTCCCACGGCCGCTTACAACGGTGAACGACAGGTCAGAGGTAACTACTTCTTCAGCGTCTTGACAAACTCCGCAACCGCCTTCACCTGCTCGGCGGTCAAAGACTTTGCAGTCTTATGCTTGGCATTGTTGGCGATCGTGTCGGGCACCTTGGCGGCCATTTCGGGTGTGAGGGCCGGAGCCTTCATCGCCGGATTGCCCGAACCGTCTGCCTTGTGGCAAGCAGCGCACTTGGAAGCGTACAGAGCCTTACCATCCTCAGCCGCCCACGACAGGCCGGGCATGGCGATGAACAACAGCAACGCGATACCAACGATCAGGGCCGCTACCTTGGTCATCCTCATAAGGTTTTCTCTCCTGTACAGATGTATGAACAACTGCAGTGGCAGAACCTTATCGCGGCGTTTCGCGGGTCTGGAACTGCTCACCTGAGAAACGGAAGCCGTTCTAGCTGGGCTCTCAGCGAAAGTGTCCTGCTTTGGAGAGGACAATGATGTGACCCGGCTCACGGTTTTAGGTGATTTTTTAGACATGGTGATGTGCTTTTCCGCAACGGCGACCATGCGTGGCCGCTAAGACTGCTGATTGTTTCATCGCCCTCGGATAAGGATTTGAACAGGGTGGTGAAAAATTTGTCAGTGCGGTGAGATCAGAGACTTAGGAGGCGAGCAGCGCCACGCCTGCGGCGACGCACAAGGCAGCCGCCCAGCGGCGTCCATCCACCCGTTCCTTGAGGAGCGACTTGGCTGAGACAGCGTTGGTGATAAAGGTGAGAGAAGCCGATGCTGGTGCTACCAGGCTGACGTCCGCCCACGACAGGGCAAACAACAGGCTGAAGAACGCCAGTGCCATACAGCTTATGCCAGCAAGGAAAGTGCTGCTGCCAAGGATAGCCTTAATGACGGCCCATAGACCGGCTCGGGCATGCAACTCATGCAGATCGCCGATCTTCTTCATAGCACGAGAGATCAGCACGTCTCCGGCGGTGGACTCCAGGACCAGAAGGGTAATCGCACACCAGGTGTAGACATTCCTCATGGCTGTCCCTCCGGGCAGGGGGAGTCGTCGGACTCGGCAACATGGGTCAAGGCGGGTCCGCCGGCAACAAAGCCGACGCCCACAACAATCAACAAAATGCCCAGCCAACGCTTCAGGCTGACGTCCTCGTGCAGGAAGAAGCGCGCCAACAAAGCCATGACGATATATCCCACTGCGGTTGCCGGAAGCACGTAGGTGAGGTCGGCCCAGGAGAGCGCTGTCAGGTAGGCAGACATGAAGCCGATCAGCAGAACAATGCCGACAATTACCCAGGGGCTGGTAAGGGCGGAGAAAACCTGGGCCCAGTCGGAAAGAGAAATGGGGCCAAGGTCTTTCATACCGCGCGACAGGCACACGTCGCCGACTGCGCCGCAGATCACGACCATGGCCAATACGAAATACTTGCGCGGCGTCACGGCTGCGCCTCAGGCATTGACGGGTTCGGTTGAAGCTTCGGTATCGGCGGGCTCGCAAGCCGGAGGTGGCAAGGAATCCGGCTGCTCACGCTTGCTGGCTACGTATTGCTTGCGCTCGCGGCGGAGCCTCAGAAAAGTCCGTGCCTCGCGGTACAGCCGCTTGCGTTCCTTCCCGTCGAACAAGCCCTTCCTCACGATGCGGAAAATGGCTTTGGGCCGGAAGTAAAATTCGTCGTAGAAGCGGTGCACCGCGTCCAGAACTTCTTCGGCCGGCAAGTCAGGATACTCGATGTGTGCCAACTGGTGTCCGCCCTCGTCCACCATGCTGCCGCTGACCAGGAAGCCGTTCTTCACAACGGAGTCATACAGTTCGGTCCCGGGATAGGCGTGCGCAACCGAGACCTGAATGGTTTCAACGTCGAGTTCCTTGGCAAACCGGATGGTGTCCCTGATGGTTTCGCGGGTTTCACCCGGCAGGCCGAGGATGAAGTCGCCGTGAATTTTCAGGCCCAACTTGTGACAATCGCGGGTGAAATCACGCGCGCGTTCAATCGTGGCGCCTTTCTTGATGTTCTTGAGAATCTGCGCACTGCCGGATTCGTAGCCCACGATCAGCAGCCGGCACCCTGCATCCTTCATCGCTTTCAAGGTTTCAAAGTCGGTGGTGACGCGGGACGTGCAGGACCAGGTCAGCTTCAGCGGCTTGAGCTTTTCGCATAATTCCAGGGTACGCGCCTTCTGGATGTTGAAGGTGTCATCGTCAAAAAAGAACTCTTTGACATAGGGCCAGTATTCTTTGGCCTTGGCCATCTCCCGCGCTACGGAATCAGCTGAACGTTTGCGCCAGGCATGGCCGCTCAAAGTCTGAGGCCATAGACAGAAGCTGCATTGCGCTGGGCAGCCACGCGTAGTGTAGAGGGAGACGAACGGGTGCAGCAGGAAAGGCACGTTATAGCGGCGGACGTCGAGGTCGCGCTTGTAAACGTCGGTGACGTCCGGCAGCGCGTCCAAGTCTGCCAACAGCGGCCGGTCAGGATTGTGGACTATCCTGCCGCCATAGCGGTAAGAGACGCCCAGGATGCTGTCGAGCGGTTTGCCGCGAGCGTACTCCACAGTGGCATGATCAAATTCCCGTCGTACCACGAAGTCCACCATGGGGGCATCGCGTAATGAGCGCTCTGGCAGTACGCTGACATGCGGCCCGACGAACGCAATCTTCAGCCGTGGATTGCTCGCCTTCATTGCTGCCGCCAGCTTTACGTCTCCCGGAAACCCCGGAGTGCTGGTGAAGAGCACAACGAAGTCGTAGTCCTTCACTATCCTGAATGTATCTTGCGCGGAAATCTTGTGGGGCGGAGCATCGAGGAGCTGCGACCCCTCCAGCATGCCGGCCGGATATGCCAGCCAAACTGGATACCAATAGGACTCGATTTCGCGCGTTGCCGGCCAACGTGAACCAGCGCCGCCATCGAAATTTTCGAACGATGGAGGGTTTAGGAACAACGTACGAAGTTCAGTCATGTCAAAGGGGTAATACTAGCATCTGTTTCAGGAACTCGGGAACACAAAAGCACCCAACCCACATGCGCAGGAGCCTGCTATAGCAACTCGATGCGATATTGTGCCGCTTAATTGCGATTCGATGCCGCTGGCTGACAGGTGGAAGCCAGAAATTTTTTTGTCGCAGCCGTGTAGACGCGTTCAGGCAGTGCTCAGAAGAGCAATGGCGCTGGCCTGATTCGCACGGGTTTGTGAGGGATGGGGATGGACCCTCATTCCGTGGCGCTTGTCGGCATACCGGACTTACGTGCCTCCTCCTGGATCTCCTCAAGCTTCTGCTTCGCAGCTTCGATGGCTTCTTTCTTGGCGGCGATTTCTTCTGCAGACTTCCTGCGTTTGGACTCTGCGACCCAATCGGGGTTCTCGCGGCCCATCCAGGCTGGGGGATTGTCGAGTTCGGATTCGCGCTGAAGGATGTGGAGTTCGCGCTCCAGCGTACTGATTTCCTTCTTCTGGTCTTCAACACGCTTGCGGGCCGCTGATTCGGTAGCTTCCGCCGTCTTCTGGTCTTTGTCTTTCGCCTCTTCACCTGGTTTCTGGTCCTGTTTGCCCTCGCCAGTGGATGCCGCCTTTTCTTTATCTTTATCTTTATCTTTATCTTTGTTTTTGTCTTCCTTGTCTTCGTCTTCCGCCGCTTGGGTATCAGGGCCGGTGACGTTGATGACTGCGGACGTGGGAAGGTCCTCGTTGCTGATGACCCTGGCTGAAGTTGTTTTCTTCGCGGCGCGCTGCTGGCGGGCCACGTCGCCCAGCGGTTCCGACTGCGCCAGCGCGATTGCTCCCAGGACGGAGACCACCAGTAATAACAACGAAGAGCGCAAACTCAGTTTCATTATGCTTGGTCCTTTCCACCCGGGGCTCATCCGGGTCCTGGGAGAACGGCTGTGAACTCGGGCGTATTCTAACGCGGATATGCAAGAAATTTCGCTTGTCCTTGCGTCCTGGGAATCCACAAGTACACGTCCCAAGGTCCAGCAAAGGTCACAGGTCAGATTTAGGAAAGTCAGAGGTAAAGGCGCCAATACCAGTGCAGCACGTCCTCACCGAAGAACGCTGCGAGGATGGCAATGGTCCCCAGAAACACACCAAAAGGCATAGCGTAGTAGCGATATACCTTCTTGGCGGAATTCCAGGCTCGCCGCCGGGCGGTTGCAGCGGGCTCGTGTCCGCGCCGCATGCGGCGGCGTGTGCGCTTCACCCATACCACAGGGATCATGCTGAGGCCATAGAGCGCGCCTGCGATAGAGGCCGCAAAGATGGTGAAGATCGTCAATGTTGCGCCGAGGAAGGCGCCGACCATGGCCATGAGCTTGACATCGCCGAAGCCCATCCCCTCAACGCCGCGGGCGAGCTTATACACCATGCCGGAACCGTAGATGAATCCAGCTCCGAGAGCAGCGCCGACCAGAGCGTCGCCCAAAGAGTGCAGGCGCCATGGTGGCATGGAACCCGGACCTGCAACCGCGGGGAGCATTTGCGCAACCACATCGTCCAGGGGAACCAGGACGCTGAACAACAGGCCGAGGGCCAAACCGGGAAGAGTCAATTTGTCGGGAAGCAGTTTGGTTTCTGCATCCGTGAATATCAGCCCAAGCAGCAGATAAGCAAAAACGCAGTACTTCAGCGCTGCCAGTGTCAGGCCGAATTGCGCATAGCTGGCAAGAAACAGGCCGCCAGAAAGCAGCTCCACGATGGAGTAGCGGGGCGATATGCGGCCCCGGCAATCGCGGCAGCGCCCGCCCAAGATGATCCAGCTCAGAACGGGAATGTTGTCATAGGCGCGAATGAGATGGCCGCAGTTCGGACACGCCGACCGCGGCGTCACCACCGATTTATCACGCGGCAGCCGATAAATGCAGACGTTCAGAAAACTTCCAAAGATCAGTCCGAACAAGAAAAACGCGGCTGCGAAGAATGGGTCCATGTAGGGACGTTCTGATTATACAAGGCATTGCACAGCAACAGTTCAGAGAGCGAGGACGCGGCTAGGCGCAAACTACGGGTTCTTTTGGCTTTGGTGGTGGTTCTGGAAGCGCAGCAGATTCCCGTTTAACAGAGGCGCTTTGAGGCTGGCTGTAGGGAGTTCACCGGTCCAATTGACCTTATTGCGATTTACGAGGCGGGTCTCCGGAGGGCCAGACCTCCATCTGTTTTCGGATTGCTGGCTAATCGGCACGGAAAAGCCTACCACATCCTCGTGGTCACCCTCCTGCTTCCATTGCTCAATTGCATGTTGGAGCTCTTGCGAGAGCTCTTCGCAAGGACTGACGGCGAGCAGCCAATCATGCCTGGCGTTCACCAAATACGCGCCAAGGCTGACGCCGGGAATGCCGGCCAGGACTTCAGCTCCATGACTTTCGCCAATGCTCTCCACTTCCTTGTTGGAATCCTGGTTGATAACCAGAACCTGATCGCAGGGCCGCAGGGAATCGAGGGTGCGTCCAAGCCGCTGAACCTGCGCGGCATGGACATAAATGAGTGCAGTAATTTTTGCCATCTTAGCGGTCGCGATGTGGCGGGCGACCGCAGAGACATATCACTGGCGGCGCGAGCCTCGCATCATCTAGGAAGTTCGATGTTGGCGCGCGACTTGGTGTTACTTGCGGGTGGTGTGGTCCTGACGCGAATACCCGGGCGATACTTTCCTAAGTTGCCAACCCGGAGCGCAACGAAGGCGGGATTTTCTGCCGCCGGGCAGAAGCTATGGCCGGACTCACGGGGTTGGTACCTCCGTAACCACCTGAAACTGAATTTCTGCGGGCCAAGAATCATCTACTCAGGATAGAATGCGTGAAATTTCGCTTCTGCGGCAGCACGTGTCTGTAAGGGAGAGCAGTTCTGTGCTGGATTTTGCTCCGCAGCGCGAGGAACCGAATTGGCGCAAGATGCAGATTCCGGCTCGAATACCCATCCTGTATCTGATTCTCGGTGTGCTGGTCCTGGTCAGCGTGGTGCCGATGTATTTCTACGCAACGCGCGTGGTGGCCATTAACCGCGACCGCCTGAAGACCAATGAAATGTTGCTGCAAAACACGATCACCCGTTCTTTGGGTGACGATATCGGGCAGCGACAGAACAATCTTCGTACCATGCTCTCCAATTTTTCGTCTGCTGTGGAAGTTGCCAGCGGCGGCAACCTGACCGGCGGGAAGGTGGAATCTCCGCAGCTCCAGGCGCTATTGGAGAAGTTTGTATCCTTTTCGTCTGATGTCGCCTACGCTACGCTGCTGAATTCCGAATCCAAAGGTATCTCGGCCGGGCGTGTGGTGCCGGACGTGTTCCTGCAAAAGGAACTGGAACGCGCTTTCGCGGCTTCGCGCGAAGGGCGGATTTACAATGGCCAACCGCTTTCGATTGGCGGGGGACAAAATAGCCGCACGATCATGCTGGTAAGCACGCCGGTGATCGCCGGTGGCGAATTTGTCGGCATGGCTGCCGCCTTTGTGGACCTGCAGTTCTTGATCAATCGCCTGCGCGACGCCAACCAGGGCGGACTGGTGACTTACGTAGTGGACCGGCAGGGCAGGTTGGTGGCGGGCGCGACCAAGGACTACGCCACAGGTCAGGACATGACCGGCATTGAAATCGTGAAGAACTTCGTGGACGAGGGTGGCAAGGCGCGCCTGGTGCCGACGAAGGAATTTACGATTAAGGACGGCGATCATAAGGCGAAGATGCTGGGTACGTACTCGCCAGTGAGTTCTCTGGACTGGGCGGTCGTGGCGCAGAAGACCCAGAGTGACGCGTATCGCGGCATCTACGAAATGCAGTGGACGGCAAGATTGCTGGCGTTGGTGGCCGTGCTGGTCAGCATGGTTATCTCTGTAATGGCGGCGCAGCGCATCACCACTCCCCTGCGAATCCTTACGGAATCCAGCCATGCCATTGCCCACGGAGATTTTTCCAAGCGGGTGGAGCTGAAGAGCCGCACGGAAATCGGCGATCTGGCCGAAACCTTTAATTCCATGTCGGCGAACCTGGAGCAGTTTGTCGCTGATTTGAAGCGGGCTGCGGAAGAGAACCGGGCATTGTTCCTGAGCTCCATTCAGATGCTGGCCGGCGCGGTGGACGAAAAGGATCCCTACACCCGAGGCCATTCCGACCGCGTGACCAGATACTCGGTTATCATCGCTGCCGAGATGGGGCTCTCCACAGAAGAGGTGGACAAGGTGCGGGTCGCGGCGCAACTGCATGACGTCGGCAAGATCGGCATCGAAGACCGTGTCTTAAAGAAACCCGGAGCGCTGACCCCAGACGAGTTTGAACTCATGAAGGCGCACACCAGCAAGGGCGCCAATATCCTCAGGTCTGTCGAGCAGTTGCAGGAGATGATTCCGGGTATCGAACTGCACCACGAATCGCTAGACGGACGTGGCTATCCCTATGGCCTGAAGGGAGAGGAAATTCCCCTGATGGCACGCATCATCATGGTGGCCGACACCTTCGACGCCATGACCACCAACCGTCCGTACCAGGCCGCCATGGATCCCGAATACGTGGTGCGTATCATTAATTCCCTGGCGGGCACGAAGTTTGATCCCGCTGTGGTGGCAGCTCTCACAGCAGTGTTTGAGCGCGGCGAATTGACCCACACCGGACTTCGGATGCCCGTGTCCGCTGCCGTGGCTACAGCAGAGCAAGGGGATGCGTAGGTTCAAACACAGTGAGAAGGTTCGACATGGTTGATCGGAGTATCGGGTGATCTGGTGCTCCGGTGAACCATTGTTGTCGTTCTGAGCGGAGCGAGGAACCCCTATTGCGACGACAACCTGTCCTGTCCTCAGCCGATTCAAGGCTGGCTCGTGGCGCCAGCCCGACAAGACATTTGCTCCTCGAATGAGAGTTGGACACCTGTCCCAAAGTCCCGCCTTATATAATTAATGTTTCCCGCACATGTGCGGTTCTTCGCGTGCAAGGTCGAAGGCAATGATCCGGAGTTTATTCGGCAGCAAGGAAGAGACAGAGAAAAAGCCCAGCTTTTTTGAGCGCATGAAACAGGCGGTCACGCGGACGCGTGAAAACCTGAGCGAGCGCATCGAGGAAGTTGTCTCCCTCAGCAAGGAAATTGATCGCGAGACCCTCGATGACTTGGAGGCTACGCTCATCGGCGCTGACCTGGGCACCGGCACCACGCATGAAGTCCTGGAAAAGCTGCGCGAGAAGGCCGATCGCAGGCAGATCGGCGATGCTGCCGAATTGAAAGCGCTGTTGAAGCAGGAACTCCTGAATATTCTGCTGCGGGCCAATATTCCTCCCCTGACCGCCGAGGAAGGCGAGCCGGAAGTGATTCTGGTCGTGGGAGTGAACGGAACAGGTAAGACCACCACCATCGGGAAGCTGGCGCAGCGGTTCCGCTCGCAGGGGAGAAGCGTAGTGCTGTGTGCGGCCGATACGTTTCGTGCCGCTGCTATCGAGCAGTTGGAAATCTGGGGTGAGCGCACGAGCGCGGAAGTGATCAAGACGAAGCCGGGAGGTGATCCTTCAGCAGTGCTCTTTGACGCTTTGCAGGCGGCAAAGGCGCGGCAGGCCGATTACGTGATCGTGGATACGGCCGGGCGCCTGCATACCAAGCACAGCCTGATGGAAGAACTGGCCAAGATGCGGCGGACGGCGCAACGTTTCATAACCAGCGCACCCCATGAGACTTTGCTGGTGATTGATGCCACCACCGGACAGAACGGGCTGCAGCAGGCAAAGCTGTTCACCGAATCGGCGGGCGTGACCGGAATCGTTCTGACCAAGCTGGACGGCACGGCCAAGGGTGGTGTGGTAATCGCTATATCGCGCGAACTGGGCGTGCCTGTGCGCTACGTGGGCGTGGGCGAGAAGGCCGGCGACCTGCTGCCATTCGATCCCCAGGAATTCGTAGACTCTTTGTTCGCGTAAAACCTTTTCACCGCAGAGACGCAGAGTACGCAGAGGAAGGGAAACCTAAGTTGCGCGGGAATACCCCGCTAACTTGGCAGGAACAAGCTGCAAGCGAGGGATATGTTTCGTCACTGCTTGTTGCTTGTTGCCCAAAGCATGCCCCTCAGCTCCAATGACGAACGGTACATGGCGCGCGCGCTGGAATTGGCGAGGCAGGGGGTGGGTCTTGCGTCGCCAAACCCCTGTGTGGGAGCCATCGTTGTGGACGCGCATGGCGACATCATCGGCAGGGGCATTCATAGTTATGCGGGGCTGAGACACGCGGAAGTGTTGGCGTTGGAAGAGGCCGGGGCGGCAGCGCGCGGAGCGACCCTGTATTTGAACCTGGAGCCGTGCTGCCACCTGGGACGCACTGGGCCGTGCACGGACGCAGTCATTGCAGCGGGCGTGCGCCGGGTAGTTGCCGCCATGGCGGACCCCAATCCGCTGGTGGCGGGGCAAGGTGTTGCACGGCTACGCGCGGCGGGAGTCGAGGTCACGACTGGCGTGGGCGAGCAGGAAGCTCGCAAGCTGAACGAAGCATTTGCAAAGTACATACGCACACGGCGGCCGCTGGTAACGCTGAAGTCGGCGATGACATTGGACGGCAAGATTGCCATGCGCGGAGGCAGCCCACCACCATCCCAAGCCGGTGCGAGCGGTGATAGCGCCACCTGGATTACCGGCGAGGCGGCGCGGGCGCACGTGCAGCAGTTGCGGCATGCGTCAGATGCCATTCTGGTCGGAGTCGGGACGGTGATCGCAGACAATCCCCGCTTGACCGACCGCACCGCACTGGCGCGCCGCAGGCCGCTGCTGCGGGTCATCATGGACTCGCGGCTGCGGATTCCATTGGAGTCTGGCATCGTGCAGACCGCAAATAACGATGTGCTCGTGTTCCACACTTCTGGCGAATCCGAAAAGAGAAAAGAGCTGGAAAAACGGGGTGTCTGCTTGGAGCAAGTGAGGCCGGATTCGGCCGGCCGCGCCGACTTCAACGAAGTCGTTGCGCGTCTCGGAGAGATGGAGTTGATTAGCTTGCTCATTGAGGGTGGGGCGGCGGTGAACGGGGCGGCGTTGGCGTCGGGTATCGTGGATAAGATTTTTTTCTATTACGCACCCAAGGTTCTCGGCGTAAACGCCGTGCCGGTAGTCACCGGAACTGGCTGGGATTGCATCAGCGAGGCCGTGCAGGTGAACAGCATCACCCTGCATCGGTTCGGAGAGGACTTTGCCGCAGAAGGTTATATAAGGGATCCGTACGAAATACAGCAACAAGCAACAGGCAGTTAACAGCAAGTGGATCCTGCTTGTTGCCCGCTGTTCAATCTGGAGCGCTCATGTTTACTGGGTTAGTGGAAGAAGTGGGGCGGGTTACGAGTATCAAGGAAGCTGAAGGAAAACGGCGCATCACGGTCGCGGCTTCCGAGGTCACTCGGGAACTGAAGACGGGTAACAGCGTTGCGGTCAGCGGCGTCTGCCTGACGGCGCTGGACATCACGCCGCAATCGTTCGCCGCTGATCTAGCGGCCGAGACCTGGACCCGCACTTCGTTTTCGCGCATCACCGAAAGCGCGCTGGTCAACCTTGAACTACCGCTGAGGGCCGACGGCCGCATGGGTGGCCACATGGTACAGGGACACGTGGATGGCACAGGCAAGTTCCTCGCGCTGGAGCCAATCGTCGGCGCCCAGGATTTCTGGCTTCACCTCGAGATCCCGGCGGAGCTGGAGAAATACGTGGTGTTTAAAGGTTCGATTGCTATCGAGGGCATCAGCCTGACCGTAGCGCGGCTCGAAGGGCTGAAGCTGACCATTGCGATCATCCCGCACACCATCAAAATGACAAACCTCGGCTCGCTGAAGCCGGGCGATCCGGTCAACATCGAAACCGACATTGTGGCGAAGTATCTGGAAAAGTGGATGCGCCGCGACCAGCAGAGCGGAATCACCAAGGAACGGCTGGTGATGCAGGGCTTTTAGAACTGTTGCGAGACGTTGCACCAACATGCTGTCATGCGGAGCGAGCCTCGGCTTGGTTTGCCGAGGCGAGTCGAAGCATCTTGCGGTTCCATAAAGACAAGATCCTTTGACTCACGTGCCATAAGACACGGCTGGCTCAAGATAACAACGCCGCGAGTCACAACTGTAGCATCGCTTTAACATAGACCAAAGCAGATGCTTCGTCGGGCTGGCGCCCTCGTCGTCATGACACCGCAAAGGCTCTCGGGGACACAATCTTCGGTGATGCTGCATTAAGGTCTGCTAGAGCTCCGGTTGTTACGGTTTCGGATTGTCTAATTTCGCCTGTTCGGGCGCGGGCGCATGGGCTTGCAGAGTGTAATCGGCGAGGCTGAATTCATCGAGCTCCAGGAACTCTTTCACGATCGGTACCTGCGAAGCCCGCATCTCTTCCGCTGTGCCAAAGAACACTACTTTGGCTTCATGGAGGAAGAGGATACGGTCGCCCAGTTTCTGGGCGAGGCGCATATCGTGCGTGACCACAATGCTGGTCAGCCTGAGCTGGATTTTTAGCTTCTTGATCAGGTCGCTGAGGAGGTTTCCCATCAGCGGATCCACCATAGTGGTGGGTTCGTCGTAAAGGATGGCTTCCGGCTGCGCCGCCAGGGCTCGCGCGATGGCCACCGAACGCTTCATGCCCGTCGAGAGATCGCTGGGAAGCAGGTCGCGCATTGGCTTGACGCCCACCATTTCCAGCAATCCGTCCACAATCTGGTAGATCTGCTCCTCGTTCAGGTCGCCGCGCTCGCGCAGCGGGAAGGCGACATTCTCTCCCACGGTGAGCGAGTCGAACAACGCGCCGTTCTGGAAAACCATGGTGACTTTCTTGCGGATGCGCTCCAGTTCGCGTTCCGTGTAATCGGTGATGTCTTCATAAGCGACGATGACGCGGCCCGAATCCGGCTTGAGAAAGCCCATGATGTGGTGCAGGGAAACGGATTTGCCCACACCGCTGCGGCCCACGATGCAGACGGTCTCGCCGGGCAGCACGTCGAAATTGACGTCGTCGAGCACCAGGTTGGAACCGAACGACTTCGACACGTGCTGGAATTTAATGTAAGGTTTGATCCCGTCGTTCATGACTACCATGAGAGCGGGAGTTGTCGCACGCGCTCCCATTCCTCCCACGTATTGAGATTATCAAAGCTTGCGGCAGAAAACCCCAGGCGGGCCAGCTCAGTCTCTTCAATGACGCGGGTTTCGGCCGGCGCGAACAGAGGATCAATCTTGTTGTTGCCGGACTTTAATGCCGTTTCAGCCCGCGCCACAAAGCCGCGGTGGTACACGGCGCAGAGCGGCTGCAACCTGCCGCCTACGCGGGGCACCGTGATCATTGCAGCCGTACTTCGCGCTTCAGAGACGAGATGTCTGAGGAAATCCTTGGCCAGGAAAGGCGTATCCACTGCGAGCATCAGGTTCAAATCGGTGGGAGTGGCGGTCAGGGCGGCGTGGATTCCGCCCAGCGCGCCCCGCTCGGAATAGATGTCTTCGATTACCGGCCCATGACCTTCGAATATCGTCCGCGGCCCCACGATGCGGACATCCTTAGTGACCGTGCAACCAAGTTCCAGAGCGCGCGCCAGCAGGGTCTTGCCTGCCAGTTCGAGAAAGGCCTTGTTCGCGCCCATGCGCGAACTCTTGCCGCCGGCAAGTATGAATGCGGTGAGGTCCGACATGCTCGAAATTATATCGATTACCAAGCAGCGGCCGATTTAGCGATTGAGAGATTCCCAGATTTGGGATTTAGTGACTTGGCATTTCGGTGGCTTGGTGGATGGCGAAAAATCCGGCTTGTTTTGCGCTTCAAGTGAAACTTTAAGGTACCCGAGATAAAGAGTTCATGGACCTGCGGGTCCGCCGCAAGCTCCGCACTCAGCTCAGTGCGCCTTCCGAAGGCATCCAGTTGATTTGCATTCCAATGATGCGGCCGGCCAGGTCGAGATCGAGTTGGGCAGCGGCGGTGGCCACCGCATCGCTGGAATGGCCCGGCAAACTGACCGAGACACGGGGAGGAACAATGTTGACAGTCGCCTGTTTGCGGATAAAGGTCAGGGCCTGCTCGCTTCTACAGCTCTTCGGAAGGACGAAGCTGAAATCTACCAGTTCTCCGGTTTCGGACACGGAAACCGACGCCTGTATGTCAATGCGCATGTGGACTTCCTGCGCGCTTTCGACCACACCCATGTGCGGCTTGAAGCTAATGTAGTACTGGAATCCCAGGTTCTCGTCGAAGCTGTCGCGTTCCACGTTCACCGGCATGCTACCCCCACCTTGCGCCCCGCCTGCTCGCGGGACAGGCGGCATGTTTTATCACAACTGTGGGCGGCGGTACGAACAAATAATTTTGCGCAACAGAAGATTTCCCACTATGAAAAATCCTCCCGAGTCTCGATCAGCATAGCGCCATCAGGGAATGGATCACGGAAACCCTGCCTACAGGGACTAAGAGCAGTTTTCCGCGGGGTCTGTGTGGCTTTGTGGTAGGTTGATTTTGTTCTGTGAATACAGACTGAGAGGGTGAAGACCAGGCGGAATTTTCGCGCGACTTCGTGCCCTCTGCAGGGTTTGATTGTTAGTAGATGGAGGATAATAATGCGGAAGGGAAGAACTAGGCTCCGGCTACGCTGAAATATTCCGAAAGTCTGCCGAAAGCAGTTCTGCATCCAATGCAAGTTGACGGACGAAGTAGAACTTAGGAGTTTTTATGAGAGCGAAGTCTTCGCTGGTAGGTCTTCTGCTGCCCCTCCTGCTCGTCATTGGGCTGCTTGCGGGTTGCTCGCGGGTGCGCAGTGATGCTCAGATTGCGAGTGACGTGCAAAGCCGAATTAATCGGGACGCGACACTCCAGGGCCGGCAACTGACTGTTCAAGCGGCCAACGGGGTGGTAACGCTGTCTGGCACTGTGAACAGTGATACGGAACGCGCCGCCGCGGCCAATTCTGCTGCCGGGGTGGACGGGGTCAAGACCATCGTCAATAATCTGCAGGTAGCGCCTCCCGCGGAGACGGCTGCTGTGGCGCCATCCGAACCGGCGCCGGCGCCGGAACCCACGGTACAAGAGCCGCGTCGTGCCGCGCGTCGTGCTCCCCAGAAGACGAGTGGATTCAGGCCCGGACTGCGCCGCTCCAACAAGTACAATCCCGAACCCGCTGACCAAACCACCCGGAGAGGGCACGAACTAGCGTCTAATGCGCCGACGGATTGGGGTCCGTCATCGTTGCCAGTAGCGCCGGCAAGGCCGGCGGAGGTTACGATTCCTGACGGTACTGTGCTTTCCGTTCGCCTGATTGATCCGGTGGATTCCGAACGCAACCATACAGGTGACAGTTTCCGCGCTACGCTGGACTCAGCGATCACCGTTGGCGACGCTGTCGTCATCCCCGCCAACGCTGACGTGATCGGGAAAGTGACCAACGCCAAGAGCGCGGCGCATTTTGCCGGAAGCGCCCAGCTGGCGCTGGAGCTGTCGCGCTTGAACATCAACGGCCGCTCTTATGAACTGCACACCAACCAGTTCTCAAGAACGGGAGCAGCGCGTGGCAAGAACACGGCCGCGAAGGTTGGCGGAGGCGCAGCTCTGGGCGCCCTGATTGGCGCGATTGCCGGCGGTGGCAAAGGCGCAGCCATCGGCGGCGCTATCGGCGCCGGTGCGGGGACGACCGCGCAAGCTGCAACTCATGGACAGGCGGTCAAACTTACGTCAGAACAGGTCCTGAACTTCACTCTGGAAGCACCGCTGACGGTCACACCGGTGACGTCGACCGATCGCGATTCCCGGCGGCAGAAGCTTGAAGTTCAGTAGTTGTCCTGCAAGTGCATCTCACGGCGGCCGCTCAGGCCGCCGTAGTTTTTTCCCCTAGTTTTTTATATGCCAGGTGCGGCATTGCAGGGCCGAGTACTTGACGGGAGTGGCGGTTCACTTTTAGCGCAGTGAAAAGCAGATGTTTCGCTGCGCTCGTCATGACACATTACGAATGCGTTGCCGAACCCTCAGTGCTTGTGCCGCTCTAGCTTTTGTACAGTCCCGTCTCGCTGGTTGCCGGACGGGTCATCAGTTCGCGGATGGCGTCGCGCGGAGGCTTGTGCTGGTGCAGGATGGCATGCATCTGCTCGGTAATAGGCATTTCTACACCGAGTTTGCGCGCGAGCCCAACGGCGGCGTTGGTGGTCAGCACGCCCTCGGCAACCATGCCGTGCATGCCGGCAATGATTTCATCGAGCTTGCGGCCACGCCCCAGTTCCACGCCCACGGTACGGTTGCGTGACAGACCTCCGGTGCAGGTCAGCACCAAATCGCCCATACCAGCCAGACCGGCCATGGTCTCGGCGCGCGCTCCGGCTGCTATGGCGAGACGTGTGATTTCCGCCAACCCGCGGGTGATCAGCGCGGCGATGGTGTTGTAACCGAGCCCCAGGCCGTCGCACACGCCCGCGGCGATGGCAATTACGTTCTTTAGCGCCCCGCCTAATTCCACGCCCACAATGTCGTCATTCGTATAGACCCGAAAACACGGATCGCTGAACTCGGTTTGCACGCGGCAGGCAAGGTGGGTGTCCTTGGACGCGACGGTCACCGCCGTGGGATCGCCGCGGGCAACTTCCTTCGCAAACGACGGTCCGCTGAGCGCGCCGATCCGAGGAGCAAATCCACACTCGCGCGTCAGCACCTCTTCGATCACCTGGCCCATGCGCAGCAGCGTTTCGTTCTCGATTCCCTTGGTCGCGCTGACGAACAACACGTCTTGGTCTTCGCGCAGAAATGGCGCCATCTGGGTGAACACGCGACGGCAGTGATGCGAGGGCATTACGCTGACCACGATTCTGGCCCCGCGCAGCGCGTCTTCAAGGCTGTTCGTGGCAATCACGTTTTCAGGGATGTGGAAGCCGGAAAGAAACAGCTCGTTTACTCGCCGCGAGCAAATTGAGTCAACGACTTCTTTCTCGTATGCCCACAGGCAAACGCGGTGCGCACCGTTGCGTGCCAAAACGATCGAAATGGCCGTGCCCCAAGCTCCTGCGCCAATAACTGCGATCTCGCTCATCTGTGCTTGAACTCCAGACGGTGCTCCGTTCCGGACAGCAGGCGACGGATGTTCTGATGATGCTTGGCGATGATCAGGACTGCGGCGGCATACATGAAAGGCAGTACGGCCACATTTTCTCGATAGGCGGGAAGCAGGGAAGCCACGATAGGGAACGCCGCCGTAGCCACAATCGAGCCCAGCGAAACATACCGGAACGCCGCCAGCAGTGCGGCAAAAATCACCAGCACGATGAGAACGGCTTTGGGCGCGAGGGCAATAAACGCGCCTACGCCGGTCGCGACACCCTTGCCGCCTATGAACTTCAGCCAGACGGGGAAGACGTGGCCCATGATGGCGCACATAGCGGCGATTGAAGCCAGCACCAAGGCGTTAACGCTATAGTGCGCGGTCGGACGAATTAGATAGTTCCAGTCCGATGCGGACACTTGATACGCCACCATTACCGCTGCGTAACCTTTCGCGGCATCCAGCAGCAGCGTGGCAATCCCCAGCCCTTTCGAGCCTGTGCGCATCACGTTGGTTGCGCCGATGTTGCCGCTGCCGATCTGTCGCACATCCTGATGGAGAAACACGCGTGTCAGGATCAGCCCGAATGGGATCGAGCCGAGCAGGTAGGCAAGCACAGCGACAATCGCGTAAATGGCCATAGAAAAGCGGCAAGCAACACGCAGCAAGCAACGAGCAACAGGTATTGTGGCTTGCTGTCAGTTGCTTGTTGCTAAATGCTCAAATCAAACCGCGCCAGTTTCGAATACGTAGCTCCCGCCGGCGACAGTTTGCTTTCGTACAAGAAGAATTCAGTCGCCGTCATTGTACCGAAATCGGACGCTGGCATAGCCGCCAAATGTTCCTGAAGCCGGGTGAAGCGCGCGTTGGGCCGATCACCCGGTTGAGGGCGCGGACTGCCGGAAGGACCGCGGGCGCGACGCAAGTGCGTATCGGCTCCGCGCGCCAGCGTCAGATGCGGCGTGAAAGCGTGCTCCTCCCGGGGAATTCGTAATTGCGAGAGTGCATCATCAACCAGCGCGGCAAGGCGTGCAAGGTTAGGGTCTGCTTCGATTCCCACCCAAAACACGCGCGCCGACCGCGGCGTCGGAAAGAAGCCCGTGCCGCGGAAGCTGATAGTTGCGGGTTCGGCACGGACTGCGGCAAGCGCCCGCTTGATCTCTTCCACGGTTTCTGGCGGTTTCTCGCCGATGAATTTGAGCGTGAGGTGAAGGCTTTTGTCGCTGACCCAGCGAGCCTCGGGCGCGAAATTGCGTACACCCTCCATGAAGCGAGCCACGCGCTCGCGAATGGCAGGATCAATGTCAACGGCTACGAAAAGGCGCATGTGAGCTCCCGGCTGCTGGCTCTCGGCTCTCGGCTCTCGGCAGGGCAGGCTCACGAGGACAGAACCGAGAACAGAACCTACATCAGCTTTCTTCGCACCATGTCCAGCGCCTGCTGGGTGGCCCACAGGCGGATGCGATCGCGGTCACCGAGGAACTTGCGCTCGATGATTTCGGTATTCTTGCCGTCGTGCAATGCATGATAGACGAGTCCCACCGGCTTCTGCTCGGTCCCTCCAGTTGGGCCAGCGATGCCGGTGATGGCCAACCCGAGCGTCGCGTTGCAGTCATGTCTGATGCCTTCCGCCATCGCGGCCGCGACCTCGCGGCTTACCGCGCCGTGTGCCTGAATCATCAGCGGCGGCACGCCGGCGAACAGCGTTTTCAGGTCATTCGAATAGGTGATCGCCCCGCCCAGGAAATAACGTGAACTGCCATTCACGGAGGTAATACGCTGTCCCAGCATTCCTCCAGTACAGGATTCGGCGACAGCCAGGGTTGCACCGCGCATTTGCAGATAGTAGCCGACGATCTGAGGCAACGACTCGCCGCGATTGGAGTAAACGAAGTCGCCAAGTTCTTCCTCCAGCTCGTCGGCGAGCTGGTCCACGAGCATTTGCGCGGCTTCTTCGGTCTCGGCGCGCGCGCGCAGCTGCAGTTCGATATCGCCGGCGGCAGCCAGAATTGTAGTCTGCACTTCCTTGTGCCTGGTGTAAATGGGGGCGATACGCGCGTCGCAGCCGGATTCCGGCAGCATGGCGACCTTGAGTACGCGCGCGGCGATGAACTGCCGTGGCAACTTATCGCGCAGGCGTTGAACGCACTCATTCTCGAAAACTTTTTCCAGTTCCCAGGGAGGGCCCGGAAGCAGGATCACAATTCGCTGCCGGCGCTCGAACAGTGTCTCGATCCACTGGCCCGGCGCGGTGCCGACGGGATTTGGAAGCAGGACAGCGCCCGCAATCACATCAGCCTGGCGCTCATTATTGGGCGGCATCTTCATCTGCCGCGCGGCAAAGCGCGCGTAGAGCTTGGCTATCAGTTCGGAATCGCGACGGAGTTCCAGCCCTAGGGCGGTGGCGACGGCCTCCCGTGTCAGGTCGTCCTCGGTTGGCCCGAGCCCGCCCATGAGGATGACGATGTCGGCGCGCCAAAGTGCAGTGCGGGTGGCATCGGTAATGTGCTCGCGGTTGTCGCCGACTACAGTTTTGAACCTGACTTCCACGCCCAGATCGTTCAGCCTGCCGGTGAGATAAAGGGAGTTGGTGTCCTGGCGGAAGGGAGTCAGCAGCTCCGACCCAATGGCAATGATCTCGGCGTTCACAGACCTAGTTTCAAGTTTCGAGTTTCAAGTTTCAAGTGGAACTTGTGGCTGTGCACACACCCAGCACACGGCCGCTGAGACGCAGAGATTCTTTTGCTCTTTTTGGTCTCTGTGCTGGATGTCTAGCACTATCCTTCGAGCAGTGGGCGGCCCGGGACGTCCCACGAAAGGTGGTGCACGGCATTGGTAGTAGCCAGGATGGCGGCACCGCCGGGGGCGAATGCCAGTCCAATCAAACCGTGTCCCGCGACTTCAAGGGATGCTTTCTTTTCCGGAGTGATCTTTACAATACCACGCCTGCCGCCGAGGGAAGCAGCTACGTAGAGGTTACCCATGGCATCGAAGGCGAGTCCCTGCGGACGCCCCAACCCCCGATAAAAAATACTGACCTCCCCGTGCGGGTCAATCCGGTAAACACAATCAAAACTGGAAGTAGTGGGCCCAGTGATGTACAGGTTTCCGCCAGGACCGAAGGCGAGATGATACGCGGCTACGCTGGGCTCGAGTGTAGCGAAAACAAAAATCTGGCGATCGCGGGCAATCTTGAAAACAGTGCCACTGCGGTCGCCAACGTACAGATTTTCATCTTTATCGAAGGCGAGTCCGGTCGCGATGCCCATGCCCTGCGCGTACGCGGAGATGGTGCCATGAGGGGCCACGCGATACACCGTACCGTCGTATCGCGAGGAAACATACATCTGGCCCTCCCGATCAAAGGCAATGGCGGTGGCATTCATCATCTCCGCCACAAACGGCTTCACGTTGTAGTTGGTGTCAATCTTGTAGATGGCGACAGGGACCTTCTGCCCGCGCGAGCCGGAGAAAGTGACATAAATGTTGCCTTCGGCATCCAGCGCGGGATTGGCCACGGGATGCAGGTCCTCTGCGATGGTGACCGCCACCCTCACCTCATGCGGATTGCTGCTATGGCCGTTGGTGGAAACCACCACGGGACCCGTCCTCGCACCTTCCGGAACGCGGGTCACCAGGAAGTTGTCGGAACTGATGACGACGGGAGCGTCCACACCGCCAAACTGCACGCGCGGGCGGCGCAATTCGGATGGCCGCAGCTTACTGCCGGTGATGCGGATTTCACCCCCGGGAAGCGCCGCGGCGGGTTCTACCACGTCAATCCGGGGTTTTCCATTTACGTTCTTCTTGCCCAACACGGGTCTCGTCCCTAGTCGAATTAGACGCAGCCGCGCAAACACGCGAACCTGAGTTTGTGGCGCTCTGGTTCAGCCCAGCACGCCGAAATGCCGCAGCAGTTGCATGACTGCAAGCGCGTACAGGCCGGCGCCGAGATCGTCCAGCATAATTCCGGCGCCGCCGGGAAATTTTTCCAGCCGCCGTAATGGCGGAGGCTTCAAAATGTCGAACGCACGAAAAAGTATAAAGGCGGTCAGCAGGGATTTCCAATGCAGGGAAGAGTCCGCCAGGGCCAGCAATTGTCCGGCGACTTCGTCAATCACGACGCAGGAAGGGTCGTCATTGCCGAGTTCGCGGGAGACGCGGGCCGCGGCGGGGATACCAATTGCGGTTGCAGCCGCGGCCCCAGCCAGCGCCGCGGCCGGGTGCCAGGCAGGCGGGACCAGGGACGCAACACCGCCCCAGACCGCCAGTGCGCCCAGCGATCCCCAGGTTCCGGGACCGGGCCGCAGTTTGCCCGCGCACAAAAAAGTCGCGATTGTCCACCACAGCTTGCCGGCCTTCGGACCTGGTGCCTTGCCCGCCAAAGCAGGTGCTGCTGTGTTGTCCGTGAGAGTGGTCATTGCGGCTCGTCTTCCGGCTTGCCATTCGGCCGCCTAGGTTTTTCCTGCGAGTATTGTATGGCGTCCAAGTCGTCGGGGTCACTGATGGGTGTGGAGATGACATAACCGCCGCTGGCCCATTTGCCGAGATCAATAAGGCGGCAGCGCTCGCTGCAGAAGGGGAACTCCCGCTCGGTGCGCAGCACCACCTTCTTGCACGTGGGACACCGCAGAGTGAGCTTGCGTCTCGGCATGAACTCAACTTGATGCCAAACGGCGGGTCTGATTAGGAATCCTGTGTCACGAATCCTGCCGCTATGCATTCACTGTGCAAATTACAAATTCCCAACTGCAGATTCTAGATGATTCTCGCGACTAGGTCGTAGTCGTGCGTTTCGGTAACTTCGCAGCGATAGAAGTCGCCGGGTCGGAGTTCCGCGCGGCCGTCGAACTCGTTGATAAACACTTTGCCGTCAATTTCGGGTGCGTGCATGCGCGTGCGGCCTTCCCACAACAACTCGGTTTCCGGTGACGGACCTTCGACCAAGAGTTCGAACACGCGGCCGAGCAGCGGTTGCTTCCTCTCGCGGCTGATGCGCTGCTGGATGCGCATCAGCTTTTTGCGGCGACGCTCGATTTCGCGCGCATCAATTTTGTTGTCGAACTCATAGGCGCGCGCGCCTTCCTCGTCGGAATAGCCGAAAACGCCCATCCAGTCGAATTGCGCCTCCTGCACGAACTCGCAAAGCTCTTCGAAATCGCGCTCGGTTTCGCCGGGGAAACCGACTATGAACGACGTACGCAGCGTCAGGCCGGGAATCGCGCGGCGCATCTTTTCGATCGAGCGGAGATACAGGTCAGCGTTGCCGCCGCGCCGCATGCGTTTCAAAACCGCTGCCGAAGCGTGTTGCAGCGGGACGTCCATGTAGGAACAGATTTTTTTGTGTTCCGCAATCGTCTGCAGCAAACGCCCCGTGATTTTGTTGGGATAGGAGTACAAGAACCGCACCCAGCGCAGCTCTTCGATCTCCGCTAGCTTCTCCAGCAAGAGCGCCAGGCCGTCTTTCAGGCCGAGGTCTTCGCCGTAGCAGGTCGTGTCCTGCCCGATCAGGGTGATCTCGCGCACGCCGGAGCGCGCCAGGCGCTCGGCTTCGGCAACCACCGATTCGAAGCGGCGCGAACGGAACTTGCCACGCAGTTGCGGAATGATGCAGAAGGCGCAAGGATGATCGCATCCTTCGGCGATCTTGATATATGCCGTGCTGCGGGCAGTGGCCAGCATACGCGGCGTAGTCTCGTCATATAGATAGTTGGGAAGATCGCCGATCGCACCGTCCCATGCCTGGCGAGAGAACCGGCCCTGCGCCTCGCGGGCGTGCGCTTCCGGGCGGGCGCTTGCAGGCTCCTGCGCAATCGACGGGCTACTCAGGATGACGAAGGGTGAGTTGCCATTTGGGGGCGGTGTGCTTACCCCTGCAGCGGCCAGAATATTTTCGATCTCTCCGGTGCCGACCACCGCATCCACTTCGGGGATATTTTTCTGTATCTCCTTGCGATAGCGCTCGACCAGGCAGCCGGCCACGACGAGTTTGCGCGCGCGGCCCTCGGTCTTGTGGCGGGCCATTTCCAGAATCGCGTCCACCGACTCCTGCTTGGCAGCGTTGATGAACGAGCAGGTATTCACCACGATCACGTCGGCCTGCTCGGCATTGGGGGTGATCTCGGCTCCGGCCCGGGACAGCAGACCCATCATTACCTCGCTGTCCACCAGGTTCTTGGGACAGCCGAGACTCACAAAGCCTACTTTCGTGCGGCTGGCGGGCTCTGATTGAGGGGCCGGAGTATCTGCGCTTGGGGGTTTCGACTGCATGCAATGTTTTAATTCTATCGTAGAGTTACCCACTCGGTCGCTGCCTGCAGACTCCGGTGGGTCAGTTAAACAGACCCACTACCCAGACTCCACATGTATTGTCATTCCGAGGATCGCGAGCGAAGCGAGCGGCCGAGGAATCCCTATTGCCGTCAAGAACTGTGGCAGGAATAAGGATTCCTCGTCTTCGCGATGCGAAAGCTCGGGAAGACAACGACTTGTTCGCAGGCGTATTGCTGATCCTGCTGTTGGAAACTACATCGCCGCAATCTTCTCGAACAGTGCGGGAAGACGAGCAGCATCGGGCTTGGAATCGCCAAAGCGAGCGCGCTCGTAGTGAGCCGTAAACTCCGCCAGCAATGGCCGTAACCGGCCGTCGGAAATGCTGTTCAGGAATTCCTCGGGTGTTTGCGAGGGCAGTTTGCGCCAGCCGCGGCGTGCGAGGCGGCGTGTCAGGCGCGTGTACCAGATGCTGGCGGCGGCCTGGGGAGCGCGTTCCGGTCTGCGCGCCAGTTGATGGCGCCGGAGCAGGTTCCACATCCGCCTTCCGTTCACGACCAGCAGCAGCGCAGCCAGGGCGGCCACAATCCGTACCGTCCAGCCCAAAGGCGCACGTTGCACATCGCTCTGCATGCGATGCGCGGCCTTCAGCAATGCGCGGTAATGCCGAAGCACCCAAAGGCGCGCGAAATCAGCGTTACGGCGGCCCTTGATCAGGGCTGTGGAGGAAAGGTTTCGCTGGTGCGCGAAGTCGTAGTTTATGATCCACTCGCGCCAGAATTCGCGCGCCCAGTCCAAGTAAAGCATCCACCGGCTTAGCCCGGCAGGAGCGGATTGTCCCGCTGCGGGCGTGGGATCAAAGCTCACCCACCCCAGGTGCTGGAAATAGACCTCGACCCAGGAATGGGCGTCGCGCGCCCGGATGATGTATCGGCCGGTGACGTCGTTGAACTGTCCGCCGCGAAACCCGGTGATCAGACGCGACGGAATGCCCAGCGTGCGCAGCATTACGGCCATTGCAGATGCGAAGTATTCGCAGTGTCCTTGCTTGCGCTCGAACAGAAAGTTTGCAACCGGGTCACTGGGAGGGGCGGCAGGTAACAAAAGCGTGTAGCCGTAGCGGGCCTTCAGATAGGTCTCGATCGCCACAGCCTTGTCGTAGTTGGTCGGAGCAGAAGCGGTGATCTGCTGCGCGAGTTCTGGGATACGGCGGTCTAGCTGCGGCGGTAGTTGCAAGTAGCGAAGCTGCACGGAAGACGGCATTGGGCCCGCAGCCGCGCGCAACTGCTCTGGTGAAGGTTCCCACAGGCTTGAAACCGCCTCGTACACGCCGATCATGCGGTCGCGGTCGTTGTTGTACAGCGTGCCGCCCGCATCGATCGTAATTTCGTGATACTTGCCGGACAGACTCTCTGGCTGCGGCGCAAGGAAGAAGACGTTGGCGCCGATCGGTTCCATGAGCACGCGGTAGTGTGCCCGCGGTTGAGCCGGATGTTGTGGCGCAGCTTCGCCCAGCCTGGCCGCCCAGTGTCGCGACACTCCCGCCAGATCGAAGCGGCCTAGCGCGGAGGAAGCTAGTTCAAGCTCCTGCGGCAGATTATTCCAGTGCGTACCGTCAAAGATGCCGAGAGACGTGCCCCGCCATTTCAGCTCGTACGCGCCTTTCGTATCCCCATATATCTGGATGTGCATCACTACCGTGTTGAGCTGCTGGATTTCTCCGATTTTGCCCAGGTTGACTTCATTGCTGAAGCCGGACGCGATCTCGTTGTGGGGTGTCAAAGCACTTAGGTATCCGGCGGAAAGGCGTGGCAGGACAAAGAAGATTCCAGCCGCGGCCACAAGTATGGCGCATACGAGAACCACCGAAGTGGTGGAGAGCACGGCTGGCAATCTGTGAGCCGCGACGGCAGAGGCGCGCGCCTCTTGCACAGCGGTTGCAGACGACCGCCGGATTTCCATCGCAATGAAGGTTGCTACTGCGAGCAGCGCAAATACTGCAAATGCTGCCAGAAATGCCGTGTCCACCGTCAGGACACATGCGGCCAGCACTTCGAGGAAAGCGAGCACTCCCAGGTATAGATAATCGCGATCGCGGTGAACAGAAAATATCTTTACCACCATCGCGAACAATACGAGGTGGACTGTGGCGGTTACGAAGCTTCCGGAAAGAAAAAAATAGTCCAGCGGATACAACGCCACATAAGCCAGGGTGCAGTAGTTGGTCCAGCGCTCGGAGATAAGGACCTGGCGATTGCTAATGAGGAAGTAGCCTCGTACGATCAGGGCCAGGAACACAAAGAAAACCGACACGACGTCGAGCTTTCCCGTGCTGGCCAGAGTGGTGAATCCTGCCGTGATAAGCAGGTAGAGCGAAATTTCAAAGTACCTTTCGATACTGCCGTGCAATCTTCCTGCAGCGCCGGCTGTTGAGCCGGTGGCTTGCAGGGGAGATCCGTTCAGCGCCGGAATGGGGCGCCCTGGCATGCGGCTATTGTCGCCTATTCGGATTGTGTACGGCTATGTGTAGAGACGTAGCTTGCCACACGTCTCGACGAAGATACAAACGGCCGTAGAGACGCACCAAGCTACGTCGCTACGAGCTCACATGCCGAATGTTAAAATAGCCCCGTCAGGCATCGGTCCCGCGCGACGCAATCCCGCCAACCCCGCCAGGTCCGGAAGGAAGCAACGGTAACGGGCTCGTGCGTGTGCAGTGGGTTCGCCGGTGCCTGGCTTTTTGAACCCAGCGCCGTTAGCAGCAGCACTGGTACTACTCACGTCATACGTCTTGCCGGTTGGCGCATATCCGTGGACAATCGAGACTTCATCATTCAAAATACGTTGGTTCTAACCGGAGAGAAATATTGATCAGACCTTATCGCGCAAAAATCAGCGCCTTGGGCACGTATGTGCCGCCCCGCGTGCTTACTAACGCCGACCTGGAAAAGATGGTCGCCACAAGCAACGAGTGGATTATCGAGCGTACCGGCATCCGTGAGCGCCATTTAGTGGAAAAGGGGGTGGCGACCAGCGACCTGGCGGTATGCGCGGCCAAGCGCGCCCTGGCGGAGCGCGGTATTCAGGCTTCAGAGGTGGATACCATCATTGTGGGTACGGTAACGCCGGACATGATGTACCCCTCTACGGCGTGCTTGGTTCAGCACAAACTCGGGATCCCTAAGACGTGGGGATTCGATCTTTCCGCCGGCTGCTCGGGATTCCTCTACGCCCTCACCACTGGCGCACAGTTCATCGCGAGCGGCGCGCAGGAGAAGATCCTGGTCATCGGTTCGGATGTGAACTCCTCGATGATTGACTACACAGATCGGGCGACCTGTGTCATCTTCGGGGACGGCGCGGGGGCAGTGCTGCTGGAGCGCGCAGAAGACGACCTGGGAATCATTGACTATGTGCACGAGATCGAGGGCGCCGGCGGGCAGTATCTTTGCCGGCCGGGCGGCGGCAGTTTGCATCCGGCCTGGGACGATGCCACCGAGAAGAAGATGCACTACGTGCACCAGGACGGACAGCAAGTGTTCAAGTATGCAGTCCGCAAAATGGCCGAGATGTGTGAAACCATTTTGGAGCGCAACGGCCTTACGGGCCAGGACGTCGATTGTTTTATCCCCCACCAGGCGAATCGCCGAATTATTGTCGCCACCGGCGAACGGTTGAAGATGCCGCCCGAGAAGGTCATCATCAACATCGAAGAGTACGGCAATACGACTGCCGGTACTATCCCGCTGGCCATAGAGACCGCGCGAAAACGGGGCAAGCTGAAAAAAGGTGATTTGGTGTTGCTGGCCGCCGTCGGCGCCGGGTTCACTGCCGGAGCTACGCTGCTCCGCTGGGCATGCTAGTAGAATCAGATGGACCCAAGTATCGCAGCAAAAGTTCGGCACATATTCGATAATGCCGATTTCATTCGTCACCTGGGCCTGGAATTAACCGCAGTCGAAGATGGCTGGTGCGAAACCCACCTTACGCTGCGCGATGAACACCGGCAGCAGCATGGGCGCGTTCACGCCGGCGTCATGGCTACCATGGCCGACCACACGGCTGGATGCGCCGCCCGTGGCTCTGTCGGTCTGCATCGCGACATCCTCAGCATAGAGTTCAAGATCAACTTGCTACGCCCCGCCGTGGGTGAGCGACTGCGCTGCCGTGCCAAGGTGCTGCGCGCCGGCAAGACGGTTGCAGTCTGCGAGTCTGAGGTTTACGCCCAGAAGGATTCGGAAGAAAAACTCGTAGCCAAGGCCATGGTCACCCTCGCAGTCGTCGCTGAAGGGAATGCCTAAGCTCCGGGGCGTGAGTTTCCGCTGACAGCTTCTCAGCCGAGATGGCGCTAGTGTGCAGCGGCTTGGTTATGTGAGGTATTGTTCGCACACGCCGGTGCCACACTACGAGCCCCAGCGCGATCACCAAGCCCCAGCGCGATCACCAGCACGACGCCGATAATGATAATCAAAATTCTGGCTTCGCGCTGGCCGCCGACTCTCATCCAGTGTTTTGGATGCGAAAAAGAAAGCGCACCTGAGCGGGTGCGCTTTCGGCAACAAACTGGTCTGCGGTTACGGATGCGTCATTTCCTCCGGCCGCACAGCAGCATCGAACTCCTCACCGGTGAGATAGCCAAGTTTCAGAGCAGCTTCGCGCAGGCTGCTGTGGTCCACATGAGCCGTATGTGCGACCTGTGCCGCCTTGTCGTAGCCGATCTTGGGAGCAAGTGCGGTCACCAGCATCAGCGAATTCTTGACGAAGTAATCAATCCGCTCGCGGTCCAGCTTGATTCCTTGGACCATGAACTCGACAAACCCCTTGCAGGCGTCCGTAATCAGGGTGACGGAGTGCAGGAAGTTGTAGATCATGACCGGCTTGAAGACATTGAGTTCGAAATTACCCTGCGAGCCACCGATCATCACCGCGGTGGTCGCGCCGAAGACCTGCGTAGCCACCATGGTCATGGCTTCGCACTGCGTCGGGTTCACCTTGCCCGGCATGATAGAGGAGCCCGGCTCATTCTCTGGGATGACTAGTTCGCCCAAGCCGCAGCGCGGACCGCACGCCAGCCAGCGGATGTCGTTAGAGATCTTCATAAACGAGGCTGCCAGGGTCGCCATCGCTCCCTGTGCAAATACGATTTCATCATGCGCCGACAGCGCCGCGAACTTGTTTGGGTGCGAGCGGAAGGGAAGTCCCGTCAGGTCTGCGATTTTCTTCGCTGCGCGCTCGGCAAATTCGGGATGCGTGTTGAGGCCCGTGCCCACGGCCGTGCCGCCAATCGCCAGGTCATAAAGGCCGTCCAGTACCTGTTCCAGACGCTTGATGTCACGCTCCAGCAGGCTGGCCCAGCCGCCGAACTCCTGTCCAACGGTCAACGGGACAGCATCCTGCAGGTGCGTGCGGCCGATTTTCACCACGTCCGCGAATTCTTTAGCCTTGGCTTCGATTGCCTTTTGCACCGTACGGACGGCAGGGATGAGGGCATTCTTTACCCGCTCCGCCGCGGCAATGTGCATGGCCGCCGGAAAGGTGTCGTTCGAGGACTGCGACATGTTTACGTGGTCGTTGGGGTGTACGGGTTTTTTAGAGCCAAGCACGCCGCCTGCAATCTCGATCGCGCGATTCGAGATCACCTCGTTGACGTTCATATTGGTCTGCGTGCCGCTTCCGGTTTGCCAGATCCGCAGGGGGAATTGACTGTCCAGCTTGCCCGCGATGACTTCGTCAGCAGCCTGAACGATGAGCTTGGCTTTGTCGGCGGGCAGCTTGCCCAGTTCCTGGTTAACCAGGGCCGCAGCTTTCTTCAGGATGCCAAAAGCGCGGATCAGTTCCGGCGGCATGGTGTCGCGGCCGATGTTGAAATGATGCAGAGAGCGCTGCGTTTGCGCGCCCCAGTAGACATTTGCGGGCACTTCGATCGTACCCATGCTGTCGGATTCGAGTCGATTTCGTGTTGCTGCTGCTTCTTGAGCCATTGATAATGCCTCCCTCACGCGAGCGTTACGGCTGGACGGCCAATGACCAGGCCTTCCGGAGATGAATGCTGAAAATGTCCCTGCTTAATTGGATTGACTGACTGGACCAGTGGAACAACGAATTATAGCAAGCCTGTGGCAGGAGCTTGTGTCGCAGCGCACACGGGGCAGTGACACACAAGGCGTGTCTGAGCCGCCCAGTTTCAGTGCAAGTTGCGCTCTATCGTGCTCAGCGGTTCCGGAACTGCAGCAGCTTGGCGGTGCGCTGCGGTTTCGTTCTCGCCACCAGGAATGGCGAAGGTGGTGCCGTGTCTTTCCGCCTTCGTTGAGGGTTGAGATTTTCCGTGTAGACCGATCCACCCAGGGCAAAAATCCCAAATCCAGAGGCCAAGAGAAGCAGGCAAAACCCTGCGGCGACGTCCGTCAGGGGCGTACCCACGCGGCCAAACATCAAACCGGAATGGAGGTCCGCGGCTGCAATGTCAGCGCGGACCGCGTTTTCCCGGGCGCGGTATTCGGATGGCAGCCACACGCGGCCGAGGTAGCGCTTGTCCAGCCGAAGCACCTGTGCGTGGTTGACCGCGAGCCCGGTTACAAGCACCAGCGTAAGATAAACAGCGGTAAGAATGCCGGCCCAGAGATGAAGCACACGGGCACACTGCAGAATACGGCGGCGTTTCATTGCTGAAAAGACCTTAAGAGATGAATTAGGACTGCCATAGTTTAGCTCACGTCAGATTACAGGTGAAGATTGCTTGGTCCTAAATTTCATCGGGTCATTTAATCATCTAACCTAGTTCGCCGGAACTAAGGCGAGTGTGGACGCAAGAAGATGACAAGCGTATGCGAGCATGGGCCCGGGGATAAATTCGATTTGCTCGTTATCGGTGCAGGACCAACCGGGTTGGCATGTGCCATCGAGGCGTGCCGCGCCGGGCTGCGCGTCGTCAACGTGGACAAAGGGTGCCTGGTCAATTCGTTGTTCCACTATCCCGCCAACATGACATTCTTTACCACGCCGGAGTTGCTGGAGATCGGCGACATCCCGTTCGCCACCCCGCATCAGAAGCCGACGCGCCAGGAAGCGCTCGAGTACTACCGCAAAGTTGCCGAGCATTACCAGCTCGACATCCGCCAATACCAGCGCGTCGAGCAGGTAAGCGGCCGTGATGGCGAGTTCCGGATTGCTGCCCGCGATCTGCACGGGCGCGCGAATGGTTACGTAACTCGGAAGGTTGTCGTTTCCACCGGTTACTACGACCTGCCGAACTACATGGGCATCCCCGGCGAGGAATTGCCTAAGGTCTACCATTACTACCGCGAGCCACACCCGTACTACCAGTGTGACGTCCTTGTCGTAGGTGGAAAGAATTCAGCGGCCATTGCAGCGCTGGAGCTCTGGCGGCACGGCGCGCGTGTGACCCTGGTGCATCGAGGGCCAGGTATGCACGCCCACGTCAAATACTGGATCAAACCCGATATCGAGAACCGCATCAAGAGCGGACAAATCGCCGCCTTCTTCGACAGCACGGTACGGGAAATCACGCCCGACGAAGTGTTCCTGAATACGCCGGAAGGCGAAGTTCGGCTGAAGAACGACTTCGTATTTGCCATGACCGGCTACCATCCGGACTTTACTTTCCTGCGCAGCCTCGGGGTGGAGATCACGTCTGATCACTGCCGGCCGGTCTGCAATCCGCAGACATTAGAGAGCAACGTGCCTGGAATTTATCTGGCCGGGGTCGTCGTGGCGGGCTCGCGCACTAACGAAATCTTCATCGAGAACGGGCGTTTTCACGGACATCTGATCGCGGAGGATCTGAAAAAAAAATTAGGGTCCAGCAGGCAGCAGTGATGCCAGAGCTGTCGTGAACTGGATCCACGGTCGGATTGTCATTCCGAGGTCGCGAGCGTAGCCGGGATTACCAGTACGCCTGCCTTTTCGGAAAGGGAAGCCTCGGAATGACAAACCGCCATCCCGAAGACTGCACGAATACGAGACTTATTCCTGCCCACTGCTCCTGAAATCGCTGGTCATAGCGTTCTTTTGGCCGCCGCCGTTAGAGCAAGTAGCAAGGCCTCTCTCAATGGCAGTACCTTCTTCGTAGTCGTTCCAAGTTTCAATCAGCAGAAAAGGAAGCGGGTTGGAATCGTTGTAGTAGCGGCGAAAGACGCGCAGGGAATCCTCAAAGGTCTTGCCGCAGCGCGCGTTCATGTAGCGGTGGCGCGTCCATGAGGCCTGCGTGTCGTTGAATCCGGGCCAGGCTGCGCCGACGGCAATCTTGTCCGGATACTTGGTTCTCATTCGCGAGTAGAAATCCTGCAGGTAGTCCTCACCCCAGTTGCGTCCGTCCGCAGACCAGCCACGCGCCCCTGGCTGTACCCAAGCGTAAAAGCCGTCGAAGGCATTTAAGTACTGCGTATTGATGTCCTTGTAGATGAGCAGCGGCGGGTCAGGCCACGAGTTGGCGACCTGGCGGACGCGGTTCCAGTCGGTCTTGTTAGTCTTGGGGAAGATAAAAATCACGGGGCGGCTGTTGTAGCGCAGGTAAGCACTGCGCCACAGACCGGTCTGCGGAGAGATATAGCGGTCGTAGGCATATTGCAGATCAACGATCACAGCATCTGTTTCGTGGCTAGGACTGTCCACGGCTTCGTCATACTGGATGGCAACCTTGAAGTTGTTCTGGGCTGCAACCTGTTGCAGCAGGGCATAGCTGTGGTCCATGAACTCCTTCCGCGGGCCGTACCAATTCACCAGGAACCCTGAAATACCCAGGTTCCTGGCAGCTTCAATCTGCTTCTGCAGTACAACTTTGTCCTGAGTGGAATAGCCGACGTCAATGTGTTGCTTGTTTCCGAACCACGGCTGATAGACGGCCAGCAGCTCGGGACCGCCGGACGGCGACTGAAACCGGGTGGAACGTAGCGTTTGATGATAATCAACAGCGCGATGGCAGCCGGAAAGCGAAACTGTGGCAGCCAAAGCTGATGAGAGCACAAGAAGGCGGACGAACATCTTGTCCATAACTGGCTGAACGTTGGATGTAGCAGGCATCAGCCGCGTTGGTTCAGAGTTGTGGCCGGAAGCGATCGGGAGATCAGGTGATCGGGTGATCTACAGCTCCCCAATTCATGCTGCGAGGAGGGCGTGGCCCGACGAGGCACCTGCTTTTCTTCACGACCTGGAAAAGCAGGTGCCGCGCTCCGCTCGTCAGGACACGCCAGAAATTAGCGACTCAGCATACTAGAAGGGAATATCCTCGTCCGTGATCTGGGTGGAGCTGGGGGCAGCATTCGGCTCCGGAACGCGCTGATCAAAACTGGAATTCGCCGCTGCGCGTTTGCTGAAACCGCCCTCTTCTCCTGCTTCACGTCCGCCGAGAAGGACCATATCGTTGACCCAGATTTCAGTCATATATCTCTTCTGATTGGTTTCCTTGTCGTCCCAGGAGCGCGTGCGCAGTGATCCTTCAACGTAGACTTTGCTGCCTTTCTTGAGGTACTCGCCGGCGATCTCTGCCAGCCGCTGCCAGGCCACCACGCGATGCCACTCGGTGCGGTCCTGCCAACTGCCATCTTTGTCCTTAAAGCGCTCATTGGTCGCAATTGCCAGATTGGCTACTGCTGTCCCGCTGGGCGTGTACTTTACCTCCGGATCCCGGCCCAGATTGCCGATTAAGATGACCTTATTCACGCTCTTTGACATGGCGCTCCTCGCGTGTGTGAAATGTGTATTGCTCGATGATCTGTTTTTTCTGTCCTGCCAAATGCGAATTCTTTCTCACGCACCCAACCGTCCCGATTCTGGACGGTACTGTCCCGAAGAAAGCTTTCACAAGTCGGATTCTTGGAGAGCAAGTATAGACGTTTCGAGCATTTAGCAGCTACGAAGAAATGCACGCCGGGCAGCCCCTATAGCAAAGCCCGTGACTGACGCCAAATTGCATTGGCGGACCAGGCCGGCCCGGAATATCTAATGGCGAACCAGTCGGCGCTGCTGTAGTAAAAGAGTGAATGTTGCTCTCACGCGAGGCAGCAGCAGGTATACCGCCGGGCTGGCAAATAATGCGAACAGAACCAAGTCAATGAGCAACCATGCTTCGCGTTGCATGGCCGCGTCATAAAAAGCACAAACCAATGCGAACATGGCCAACAGTACCAATGTCGCAAACGCCGTCCAGCGCGCGGTATTCCGTTGCTCCACAATTCCGATGCCGATTGTCCCGATGGCAAAGGCCAACACAACGGGCACGAGCATAATCAGAACCAGGCTACCCACGCTCCGCAGCGGCTGAGCGACAAATACCCAGTACATAGAAAACACTACCAGGCCGGCTGCGACGAAAAAGAAGGATGCGGCAAGAAGTTTGATTCCAATCAGCCGATCCATAACCACCCCTCACTTGAGCCCTAATCAAGCCGCCATCGGCACTTTCCTGGCGAATTCTTCTTCACAGGCATGCTGGCGATAGCAATTGGGGCAGAGAATACCCGCGCACACCTCGCAATTCTCGGCGTGATTGCTGCACAGTTCCGCCCGGCATTTGTTGCAGTTTGTAAACGCGGGCCGCTCACATTTGTCAATTCCGCAATCCATTGCTTCATCCAACCACTATTTCCGTCACCACGACCTGTCGCCATTATCGAGTGCGTACACAGCTCTCATGTGAGCGCACGACAGCACACTCTCGTGGGCTCCCAGCGTCGCTTGCCGAATCACTTGGGCCTTTAGCCAGGTATTCCGACCTGACTTAACGATGTCCAGCCAGGTGGCAGCGCCTCCGGCCCGGCTTGGTCTATTGGAATCGGTCTCAGCGACGAAGCTCCGTGTTTGCCACGAAGGCCAGTCGTCCAGATGGATGATCGAGCGTCTGCCTTGTGGCATCACAAGGGGAAGTACAAAGAATGCAGTCCGCTCCCGAAGGCGTCGGCGGACTGCCTGATAGGGGTTTACGAAACGCAAAAAAAGTTGCGAGGAGGGAAGCTTTCTGGGAGCCCGGGCGGGATTTGTGTCCGGTCGGACCATTGGACACGCTCCGCATTAACTATCATGCTCGGAACTCGCTGCCATTGCCGTGACAGTCGTCACCGCATCCAGGCTCGTGTGGTAAGAACTGGCTTGGTCCGGCGTCTTGCATGGAACATCAATGCACCAGGAGAATGGGATAGTGCAGATGGTGGAATAATTCCTGGATCCTCGACTTTCCTGCCGCTGAACTGTGATTTCCGATTACGAGTATGCCGCCCCCTTCCGCCTGTACCGCATGAACTATTGACAAAACGTCGGTGCCGTAGACGCGCCGAAACTGCACATTAATTGCCTTATGCTCAAGCTGAGCGGTCACTTCCTCTTCCATTGCTCTGGCTGTATCTGCCGTTTTCGCAAGCAGGAGTACGGTCATGGATTCGCAGTAGCTTTGTACTAGTTTTTCCGCGGCCCGCAATGCCTTTTGCGCAGCACTGGTTCCGTCATAAAGGACGAGGGCCTGCGGCTCGAACGCAATCCCGTGCTCTACCAGGAGTAGTGCGCCCGGTGCGCTCGCGGAAATGGCAATTGCAGTCGAGCCCAAACGCAGCCGTTGCGTGCTGAACCAGCTGCCTCTTCCAACAGTGAGAAGGTCTGCTTCCGAGGCCGCGGCCAGAACTTCGGCTGTGACTTCACCGCGCACTACGCGGAAGCCCGATGCGACTTGTGCGCGTTCCGCCGCTGCCATCAGGGCCTGCCGGGCCTGCTCGGCCTGGGCGCGCAAGGTCTTCTCCATTCGTGACGAGTTGATGGCCTCCTGACCGGACGCATATATCTCGCGTGCGTGCGGCGCTCTGGCCAGCCGCAGCAAGTTGGTGTCTTCAACAAAGAGCCCCGTCAGTTCAGCGTTGGTGTTCGCCGCCAAGTCAGCGGCCAACTGCAATGCTGCCAGGCTGTGTGCCGAGGCGTCGAGGGCTACCAGAATGCGGCGTATGACGAATTCACCGGTTGTTCTGCTCACGCCGTTGCCTCCGGTTTCGACCGTTCAGCAAACGCTATCCGTTTCTCAGCCAGCTCCATGAGCCGTTTTTCGACACGGTGGTTGATTGTACCCTCCGGGAAACTTCCGCTTTCGTCGCGCTCCCCGGCCGTCACCCCCGTCAAAATCCCGATTCCTTCATCAATCGTCTGCACAGCGTAGACATGAAACTTGTTTGCTTTAGCCGCTTCCACGATGTCCTGACGCAGCATCAGGTGTTTCACATTCGAAGCCGGAATGATTACGCCTTGATCTCCCGTCAGACCGTCGGCCTGGCACACGTCGAAAAATCCTTCAATCTTCTCGTTGACACCGCCGATTGCCTGCACTTGCCCGTACTGGTTGACCGACCCTGTTACAGCCAGCGACTGTCGAATGGGCGCGTCCGCCAATACTGAAAGTAAGGCATAGAGTTCTGCCGACGAGGCGCTGTCACCCTCCACGCCGCTGTAGGACTGCTCAAAAACCAAACTGGCTGACAGGGAAAGCGGCCGGTCTGCTGAATAGCGCGCTCCCAAAAAGCTCGACAGGATAAGTACGCCTTTCGAGTGGATCGGTCCGCCCAGTTCCACTTCTCTTTCTATGTCAATCACCTCGCCCTTGCCCAGGCGCACGCGCGCAGTGATGCGGCTTGGACGGCCGAAAGCGAACTGTCCCAGTTCGATGACGGAAAGACCGTTGACCTGGCCGATTTTGGCGCCGTGTGTGTCAACCAGGATCGTGCCTCGGCGGATTTCTTCCAGCACCCTCTCGCGCAAGCGGCTGCAACGGTAAATTTGGAAATCAATCGCCTTTTGGACATCGCTGTTTGTCACCACTCTACGGTCGGCCTGTTTGGCCCAGTAATCCGCTTCGCGCAAAAGGTCAATCAAGGCCATCTGGTGCACTGAAACTTTCTCTGCATCACCTGCCCAGCGGGAGCTCTGTTCGATCACGCGGGCCACGGCGCAGCGGTCGAAGGGAAGCAGTCCTTCGTTTCGCGCCAGCGTGGCCATCATGCGCGCGTAAAGCAAATCATTGTCGCTGCTGCGCTCCATGTTCTCCTCAAAATCCGCCGCGACCTTAAAGAGCTCCTGGAATTCGGGGTCGTACTGGAACAGGAGGTAGTAGAGGATTCTTTCCCCGACGAGCACCACTTTTGTGTTCAGTGGAATGGGTTCGGGCTCCAGCGATGCGGTACTGATCAAACCCAGCATCTGCCCGAGTGACTCGATGCGAATATCCGAGGAGCGCAAGGCGCGCTTCAGCCCCTCCCAAGCGTAAGGTTGAGTGAGGACCTTGCGCGCGTCCACTATCAGGTAGCCACCATTAGCGCGGTGCAGGGCTCCGGGCCGGATCAGATTAAAGTCGGTAGAGAGGGCGCCCAGGTGAGACATGTATTCCACCTGGCCAACAAGGTTCTGGTACGTGGGGTGGTCTTCGTAGACTACCGGGGCTCCCTTGGTCGCACTGTGGTCGACCAGGACGTTGACTTGATACCGGCGGAAGAATGGCGAAGCTCCTTTCGGACCTGACAGGCCCGCCAGAGTACCTAAAGAAGGCGACTCCGACGGATTAGTAAATTCGTCTACGTTTTCGAGGACATCCTGCTGCAGCCCATCCAGATATTTCACTACCTCAGGGAATTCGGCGTACTTCTGCCGCAGTGTGTCAATCAAATGGCCGACGGCGAAGATCGTTACCTCGCGGTTGAGTTCCTTCAGCTTGTCACGGGCTTCTTTTCCCCACTGCATCATCTGGCGCATGACAGCCTGGAGTTGCTGTTGAATACTGGCCATGGCAGCTTCCATGCGGTCATGTTCTTCTTTTGGGAGCGCCTCGAATTCGTCGGGACTGACTAATTCACCATTACGCATGGGTGCGACGATAATCCCTGCGGGCGTACGCGCAAGTGCTACTCCTTTCTCCCCAGCTAGGCGGCGGAGATCGTCAAACGCCTTTTCCTGCCGTTCCTTGATCTCGTGCTCAATCACTTGCTTGCGCGCACGGTAGTCTTCGCTCTCGAAAACCGCGGGAATGGCGGCACGCAGTTCTTCCACCATGCGCTCGACGTCGCCTCGAAAGAGGATGGCGCGGCCTGCGGGGAATTGCAGCAAGCGCGGTTTCTGTGGCTCGGCGAAATTGTTGACGTAGCACCACTCTGAGGGGGTGGGCTCGCCGGCTGCTTTGGAATCCAGGAAATGACGCACCGTAGAGTGCTTCCCGATCCCAACCGGGCCCAATGCGAACAGGTTGTAGCCCTGCCGCCGGATTTCGATGCCGAACCGCACGGCGCTGACCGCCCTGGGTTGACCGATAACATCCGTCATCTCCTCAAGTTCGCTGGTCGTGTTGAATGAAAACTGTTGAGGATCGCAGGACCGGTAAAGTGCTTTCGGCGGCAAAGGATCAATTCCGCACATGATCGTTATCTCGAATAGTGATTTCACTCCAACAACACGGGCCCGAGACCCCATTCACCTTATGGGTCCCAACCGTCGTCACTGTTTTTGACCTACTCGGTTGCTTGCTTGCCTTTCTTCTTCCGCTGAGTTTCGGATTGCCAATTCAGCCCAAATTGAATCGAGCAATTCTATCTGCTTCTTCTGCTGGCGGTGATCAAGAGACCAGAGGATCACTTCCAGGCCGCCGAGTGCGAGAATGATGACCAGCGCTTCCAGCATAGCTAGCTCCCGGCCAGCACCGGTGATCCCGGGTATGTGTACGTAGCCATGACAAGAACGAACACAATAACCAACAGGAGATAGCGGAGCAACATCCCCACGTAAATCACTTTTTCCTCGTGAGTCATAACCGGCCTCCTTCCGCCGGGTACGTTCACTGACTGGCCCTAAGTCTTCCGGTAGGACCTTCGAATCGATTTTCTTACAAGCCGCCTATAGCTCCAAACCAGACGGCTGAGTTTGCCTGGTCTTACGCGCCTTCTTCCCGCTGCTGCGTTTGACGAGGACACGCGCTCGCCGCCTCCCTGTCGCTGCCTTCGACAGGCACTGCGCATAACTGGCCAGTGCGAGCAACTTGCGCCCGTTCCTGGTTTCTGGACGGATACCGATGAACGACTGATGTACGGGCCTTCTCATTCCCATGTTACCCTCCCTGCTTCTTTGCGGCCGATACGCCGTCCTCAGCGTGTCATGGAGCTAACCATCCATTTCGCCCATCGCCCATTGTGGCCATTCCCGAGCTTTGGGTAAGTCGAATTCAAGCACGCCGTCCCGCAAGACCATTCTTGCGAGTGCCGGGTCAATGTCTTCTGGTAAATTCACCACTTGGAGGTTCTCTTCGGGATACCAGTCAACGTAGAAGAGCTGGTTGCCCTCTTCCGGTTGACGCTCCTTCTTGCCGGCGATAATGATGCGCGCCGGTTCGATGGATACGTTCAGTTCGTCCTCTTCGAAACCCGAAACCGTGGCGCGAATTCTGATTCGCTCCGCGAAATTTTCCATCTCTATCGGCACGGGACGCAGAAATTCCGACTGCGCCTGCACCCAATCTTCTTGTTCGTATCCCTCTTCGCAGCCGCGCACCCGGGAAAGTTCACGCGCGCGTGTTTCAATGCGCTTGAATACCTCCATGCGTTCCGACAGTTCTTCGGGGCGGCAAAGATTGTGAAATTCGACTGGGGGGACTCTGCGGACTGGGGAAGCCAACTGCGTGGACATTGGCACCTCCTCTGCGCCGGGACCGGGCAGGCAGGTGACGTTAGGCCGGGCTTGCCGTTCTCCCCCGGCGCTATAACTAACCTAGCTCTGCGAGTTGGAATCTGCCGTGATGCCAGTCACCCGTGGAAATCGAAGGTTTCAAAATGGGCTCCATGGCTTGCAGGTATCGCCTTGTCGCCGCGCTGGGATGAATAGAGGGCGGACGACTGTGACCCGCATCACGGCGGGTGCCAGGACGCGTCGCTAGCATGAAAGTGAACTGTACTGCCCCCCAAGGACCAAAGTTTCAGAAGTAATGGCCGGGTAAGAAGGCAGGAGGTTTAGGGCCCTTCCAGGGTTCGGTGCGGGCAGCAAAAGGGTGGCCTCCTGCTTCGAAAGGAGGCTCCAATGGCAACATCAGTCGCTCCAGTCCGTATATCTCTCCAGAACATATTGTTTGCTACGGATTTTTCATCGTGTTCTGAAACAGCACTACCCTATGCCTTGGGGCTGGCCCATAGGTACGGCGCCGGACTGTATACAGTTCATGTCGTCCCTCCTGTTGCCGGGGCAGAGTCTCTGCGCGACGACGCAGAACAGGAAATTGTCGCTCTGGCAGCTACTCAACCATTCGGGACAGTTAAGCACCGGGAGTTGATCGAAGAGGGCGAAATTTCGGCCGTGCTCTCCTCGCTGGTCCGGCAGCATAACATTGATCTGATCGTGCTCGGTACTCGTGGCCGCAAGGGAATCAGCAAACTGGTGATGGGCTCGGTGGCGGAAGACATTTTTCGTCTTGCCGAGTGTCCCGTGCTCACTGTCGGACCGCATGTGCCCCGGCGGATGTATCCGAATGGCGACCTGAAACACGTGCTGTTCGCCACGGATTTTGGCCGCGAATCCCTGCAAGCGTTACCCCATGCGCTTTCATTCGCGCGCGAATACCGGGCCAATTTCAGCCTGTTGCATGTGGCGCCTGTGCCGAGCCCCCCGGTTGACGAGCCTCCTATGGGCCCTCCGCCCCCTTACTTTGATCCGAGAGTTATTTCCGCTGTAACTTTGCAGCAACTGCGCGATCTTGTTCCTGAGGAAACGGACCTGTGGTGTGAACCGGAATATTTTGTTGAATTCGGTATGCCAGCCGAGACAATCCTCAGGGTCGCAAGCGAAGAGAGTGTAGGCATGATCGTGCTCGGGGTAAGGCGGCCGAAAGCATGGACCCCATACCTGGCCACGGGAACAGCTTACAAAGTGGTCTGCCATGCACCCTGCCCGGTGCTCTCGGTTGGACCTGCCATTGCGCAGAGCACCTGAAAATGGTCTGCTGCGCAGAAGGCAGGTGTGAATTGAATGTAGGGCGAGTTACCATCTGGGTGCATTTGCTGATGGCTCCGTGGGGGCTGCAGGCGTGTTGTTTTGAACGCTTCCTGGGGAAGCTTTACCCACGTTCGTCAGGAGATTCGCGATGATCACCGCGTCCGAACTGAGACCAGGGATGGCCGTCCGGATCCAAGGACAAGTCTACAAAGTCCTTGAGGCGGAATTCAAGGCGGGAACCGCCAAACTGGGCGGCGTCGTAAAAGCCAAACTGCGCAACGTGGCGGGCGGCCGCATGTGGGAGCCGCACTTCCGGCCGGACGAACATATCGAAGACCTGGAACTCAAGCGCCAAACCATGGAGTTCCTGTTCAGCGACTCGGAGAACTGCACGTTCATGGACTCGCAGACCTTCGAGCAGCTCGAAGTCCCGCGCGGGATCCTGGGAATCGCGGAACAATTCCTGCAACCGGGGATGCGGCTGCCGGTCGAACTCTACGAAGGCCGGCCCATCAGCGTCGTTTTGCCCGATGTAGTGGAAGCCCGTGTTGCCGTTACCGCGCCGCCTTCGCACTCGCAGCAGGACAGCACCTGGAAGGAAGCTACGCTGGACAACGGTCTGCAAATCCGGGTCCCCCTGTTTATCGCCCCGGATGAAGTTGTGCGAGTTGATGTTAAGACAGGGCGCTACATCGAACGTGTACGAACGGAGCGCAAGCGAACTGGGTGAGAGCATTGCCAGCAAGTGCGTGCTTCACTTGACGCGTGTTTCGTCACCTTTGCGATTGACCCCCCTCACAGACTTGCTACCCGAGGCCGATAAAGTTTTGCAAGCGGTCGGATGTGCCGTCGTAGTTTTTCGATTCGGGATTCAACTACGCTCATAAGGACGACCGAATGGCACTGCAGCACAAAATACTCCTCCTCAGCAGCAACGCCGGCTTAGATTCGGCTGGAAAGCTTGCTCGAGGAAGAAGGTTTTAACACCTGTACGACTTGGGATGGGACCCGCGGGAGGCGCTCCAGTTACTCCGATCTGCTCGTTTCGATTCTTTTGTGATGGGTCACCATCCTCCGGAAGTGAACGCTGCCGACATTCTTCATCAGTTGCGGGTCACCAGCACACGTGTTCCTGCCGTCATTGTGCAATCGGCAGAACGGAATTCGGAGCCCTTTCGCGCACTGGGCGCCAGTGCCACTATCCAGAACCCCGACGTGGATTCCATCAAGCAGGCGCTTCAGAGTAGCGTGTGCAACTCTGCTTTGCCGTCGGAATTGGGACGATCGGCATGAGACGAGGTGCAACGTGCTAGCGAAATGCGCCAATCCGCGATGCACGGCTCATCTGCGCTTCTTGCACGATGGTGTGCTGTTTTTCCGGTTGAACTGGAATTGCCGCAGAGCGTTGTCGGAGCCGGTCACCGGCGAAACCCATCCGGACGTTGAATTCTTTTGGCTTTGCAAGGAGTGTGCCTCGGTCATGACGCTGCAGAGGCGCGGTGACGCAGCGACTATGGCAAACGCAAAAACCGGTTCCCTCGCATGGACCTCAACAGAGCCAACCCAGGCTACCCACATTGCAGCCGCGCAGCACGTTTCGGAAGCTCATCAGTTGCTCGAACGCCTTCGCAACAAACCGGAGCGGCATCCAGACATGGACGAGGCAATCGAGCAGTTGGAAAGGGCGCTGAGCGCTCTGACAATTAAAGACGGGCGGGTTGCTCTAAAGTTTCGTCAGCAGGAAGAAAGGAAGACGCGCGCGAGCGCGTCTTCCCGTTGCTGATCACAAATTGTCCAGGAACTCCTTCCACGGCGTTCCCGGCAAGGTCTCAGTTATGGCGTGGCCATAGCCGCGGATGATCAGCGCGGCTTTTTCAACCTGACTCGGATCGTTGGATTCCACGACATCCACCACGTCAAAGCGCCCCAGGGTTGCGTAGCTCTGTTTCCAGACGACGCCGGGACACTGTTTGCGGATTTTTGAGGAGACGGTTTCGGCCATCTTTCTGAAGGCTTTGGGATCTTCGAAAGCTTCCGGAGCAATCCGGCTGAGGATGATATAGGTTGCCATTCTGTCACCTCCTGCGGAACAGAAACATTCAATACGGAGGCCTGCCAGGGGAAACCGCAACTCGCCACTGGCGACACGCCACGAGCTTACATCGAAAATCGTAATCCTGACGACGGCCTCGAAAGCGCAGAACCGTTTTGGGCCTGACGGGAGGGCGTTTTCCCACAGAGCAGGACTGACCCCGTCTCGGAGCGGCGGAAAACGGGCAGGGGAGCGTGACCGGGGTCACACATGGCGGCGAGATTTTGTGGCCTAATTTTTTGTGAAGGACAAGTTGTTTGCGCCGAAATTGGCGTGTTGGGTTCTTCGCGGCAAATCGTCCCCTCGCGACTCCAGCATTCCGGGGGTGTAGCGTGGCTTTCCTGGTCTATGTGGTGATTTACTCCGCCGTTCTGCTCTTCCTCGCGGGCTGTCTCCGCAGAATTATTCAGTACGCAAGAACTCCGCTGCACCTGCGCTGGGAACTCTATCCGGTGCCGCATGAGAGACCCGACCGCGTCGCCCACGGCGGCTCATATTTTGAAGAGAGCGACGCATGGAGGAAGCCCGAGTCGTCGCGCTCCAACTTACGGGGTGAGCTGCGTTTCATGCTGGCGGAAATCCTGTTTTTTAAAGGCCTCTGGGAGTTCAATCGTCCGCTGTGGCGGGTTTCCTTTCCATTTCACTTTGGCCTATACCTGGTGATCACAGCCACCTTGTTGTTGTTCCTGAGCGTCGCACTGGCTCTGGCTGCACCGGCCGTCAGCGCAGGAGCGGCGATGCTGGCGCTGAAAGCGATCTACCGGCTCGTGGGTGTCGTTGGATGCGTGCTGGTGCTGGCAGGCGCTGCCGGCCTGCTGCGACGGCGTGTGCAGGATGAAGAACTGCGCACCTATACCTCGGCTGCCGATATTTTCAACCTTCTCTTTTTCATTGCCACCTTCGTATGGTTAGCGGTTGGTTACATACTGCGAGGGCCGGGAGCTCCCAGTGCAGATGCGATCGCGCGCGGATTACTCACCTTCGATACGACACTGAAGCTGCCGGATGCTTTGTCCACCGGTTTGGTGCTCGGAGCGATTCTCATGGCGTATATCCCATTCACTCACATGGCGCACTTCATTGGGAAGTACTTCACCTATCATGCGGTGCGCTGGGACGATTCCCGCAACCGGCGCGGCAGCGGCGTTGAGGTGCGCGTCGCCCAACAGCTCACCTATAAGCCAACCTGGGGCGCTACCCACGTGGGTAGCAATGGCAAAAAGACATGGGCTGAGATTGCGGCCACCAATCCCGCGCAGAAGGGGCTCCAGTGAGCAGACCTATTGACGTACGAGAAATGGCGGGACCGGGCAGAGAGCCGCTCATTAAGCTCAGCAACGATGAGTTGTTGCCGTTGCCGCCGCCGCTGGAAACGCCGGAGAAGGCCAAGCTCTGGCCGGCGCTCTCTGATGAATTCAAGAGCAAATACGAGTGCGCTCTGGACGACACCTGCGCAGTCAACGTACCGCAGCCGAAGACGGCGGCAGAAGAGCAGGAGTTGGTCGAGAAGTTTCTGTCTGGTCTGCAAAAGCTGTTCACGCGCGAGAACAACTGGACCTTCCTCCAGCCTCTGCTCCTGACCATCGGGCACTGCACCAAGTGCCAGACCTGTGCGGATGCGTGCCACATTTTTGAGGCCAGCGGCAGGAACGACCTGTACCGGCCTGCCTTCCGCTCGGAAATTCTCCGCCGCCTGTATTTCAAGTACGTGAAGAACGGGGGCTTGCTTTCGGCATGGCAGCATGGCGATATCGAAGTGAACTGGCCGCTGGTGGCGCGGTTGATCGAGCTCTCCTATCGCTGCAATTTGTGCCGGCGCTGCGCACAGACGTGTCCTATCGGCTGTGACAATGCTCTGATTGCGCATGAGCTGCGCAAGTTGTTCAGTCAGGAGATGGGTATTGCGCCGAAGGAACTTCATCAGAGTGGTTCCATGCTGCAATTAAGGGCCGGTTCTTCCACAGGCATGACGACCGAGGTCGTTAAAGACAATATTTCATTCATTGACGAAGACACGGCCGAGCGGACCGGAATCAAGATTGAAACGCCATGGGACGTGGAAGGCGCAGACGTCCTGCTGATCCACAATGCGGGCGAGATCATGGCTTGGCCGGAGAACCCCGGTGCGTTCGCCCTGATTCTGACCGTGGCCGGCGTCAAGTGGACCTTGTCCTCGGAACTGGCTGCTTATGACGCGATCAACTACGGTCTCTGGTATGACGATGTGCAGTTTGCCCGTGTGGCGCTGAAACATGTCGAAGCGGCGCGCAAGTTGAAAGTGAAAAAGATTGTCATCGGCGAGTGTGGACACGCCCACAAGGCCCTGGCGGTGGTCGCGGACCGGTTGCTGACCGGCGACCTGAACATCCCGCGCGAAAGTTCGATGACACTGCTGCGCGACATCGTCATGAGCGGCAGACTCAGGCTCGACCCGCAGCGCAACGACTTTCCGGTCACCCTGCACGACCCCTGCAACCTGGTGCGACTGATGGGAGTGGTCGAGCCGCAACGCGAGATCGTGCGCAATATCTGCCCGCGCTTCCGCGAAATGAAGCCGCATGGAGTTAACAATTACTGCTGCGGCGGAGGCAGCGGCTTCGCCATCATGAGCGGCGGCAATTTCCCGGATTGGCGTTTTCACGTTTCAGGACGGAAGAAACTCCAACAGGTGCTGACCGCATTTGCCGACTGTCTGGATCCAGGCATTCCCAAGTACCTATGCGCTCCATGCAGCAACTGTAAGGGACAGCTCCGCGATATGCTTTCCTATTACGGACTGTGGGAAAGCAACCGTATCCTGTACGGCGGCCTCGCCGAACTGATCGTCAACGCTATGACTGACGTCAAGCCTGGTTACATCGAGTGGGAGTGGCACTAGAAACCTGTTAGCTGTTACCCGCCACCTGTTACCTCGGATTAGGGACCAAGCGTGCTGAAGGTCACTCGTTTGCTGTGACCGGCCTCACCGAGAGGCCGCCAATTTTGAGGGTCACAGCCTGCAATGATGGCCATCACGGACGTTTGGCTTTCAAGCTCGTATACATAATGACATGTAAACAGGCGCTCTTCCGCGCCGCGCGCACTGCGGTACGGGACGCTCCGATCAACCACTAACCGATTCGGTTCTGGCAAAGGAGATTCTCCTATGGCCGATTCCAACAGGAAGCCGAAGACGGAACTGCTGGATGAATTGGAAAAGGGCCCCTGGCCCAGTTTCGTCAAGGAAATCAAAACCGCAAGTCAATCCAGCGATAAATGCGACGACCTCCTCGGACAGTTAGAGCTCTCATACAAAGAAAAGAAGGGACATTGGAAGCACGGCGGCATCGTCGGCGTACTTGGCTACGGCGGCGGGGTGATCGGCCGTTACAGCGATGTTCCCGATAAGTTTCCGAAGGTTGCGCACTTTCATACGCTGCGCGTTAACCAACCTGCCGGATGGTTCTACACCAGCGACGCCATCCGTACGCTCTGCGACATATGGGAACGGCATGGTTCGGGCTTGACCAACATGCACGGGTCTACGGGCGACATCATCCTGCTGGGCACCACAACCGACCAGCTCGAGCCCACGTTCAGTGAGCTGACTGCTGCGGGCTTCGACCTGGGCGGATCAGGTTCGGCCATGCGTACGCCATCCTGCTGCGTGGGTATGGCGCGTTGCGAGTGGGCCTGCTACGACGCCATGAAGCTCTGTTACGACATAACCCAGAGATATCAGGACGAATTGCATCGGCCTGCGTTTCCGTACAAGTTCAAGGTGAAGTGCTCGGGATGCCCGAACGACTGCGTTGCCGCGGCCGCCCGCGCTGATCTGTCCGTGATCGGCGTGTGGAGGGGCGACATACAGCAGGACGATGCTGAGGTCACTCGCTACGCCGCCGAAGGACTGGACATTCAGAAGGAAGTCTGCGATCTGTGTCCGGCCAAGTCAGCGCAATGGGATGGCAAGAAACTCACAATCAACAACGCTGATTGCGTGCATTGCATGCATTGCATCAACGTCATGCCCAAGGCACTGCGGCCCGGCAAAGAGCGCGGCGCCGCCGTCCTGATCGGGGCCAAAGCGCCGATCATGCAGGGCGCGTTACTGTCGTCGGTGCTGATCCCGTTCATCCCCGAGGCCGAACTCCTGGACACCCTGAAAGAGTTGATCAAGCGCATTTGGGATTTCTGGGATGAGTATGGCAAGAACCGCGAGCGCGTTGGCGAACTCATCCAGCGCGTCGGTTTCGCCAATTTCCTGGACGCCATCGGGCTGGACCCGGTGCCGGAGATGATCGCGGCGCCCCGGGACAATCCCTACATCTTCTTCCAAACCGCGAAGAATGGGGGTGACGGAAAATGAGCACCAGTGCGACGGTTCCGCCCAAGCGCATCACCGATATCGGTCCGCCCCATTACGAGAAATTTCTGCATCCACTGATCAAGAAGAACTACGGCCGGTGGAAGTATCACGAAATTCTGTCTCCGGGAATTTTGTGCCACGTGGCGGAGTCCGGGGACCGCATCTACACGGTACGTGCAGGTACTCCGCGCCTGCTGAGTGTGCAGACCTTGCGCATGTTTGCCGCGCTGGCCGACAAGTACAGCGGCGGGTATCTGCGCTTCACCAGCCGGCACAATATCGAATTTCTGTTGGAGAATCGTGACAACATCGAGCCGCTGAAGAAAGAGCTGCTGGGAGCCGGGTTCCCGGTCGGCGGCACAAAAAATTCCATCAGCAGCATTGTGCACACGCAGGGCTGGATCCACTGCCACTCGGCGGCGACCGACGCTTCGGGGATCGTGAAGGCGGTCATGGATGCGCTGTACGACCATTTCACCCACCACGATCTGCCGGCCAAACTGCGCATTGCCCTGGCATGCTGCCTCAACATGTGCGGGGCGGTGCACTGCTCGGACATCGCCATCCTCGGCATACATCGCGTTGTGCCGAAGATCCAGCATGACCTGATAGCCAAAGTGTGCGAGGTCCCGACATTAATCGCGTCGTGCCCGACAGGAGCAATCCGGCCGGCGCCGGCCAACGGCAAGAGAATCGAGCTGGTGGAAGAACAGTGCATGTATTGCGGCAATTGCTTCACCGTCTGCCCGGCTATGCAGATGAATGATCCGGAAAACGACGGCTTGTCCATCTGGGTAGGCGGCAAGGTAAGCAATGCGCGCAGCGTGCCACGGTTCTCGAAGCTGGCGGTCCCCTATCTGCCGAATAACCCGCCGCGCTGGCCCGAAGTGGTCGAAGCGGTGAAGAAGATCGTAGATGTGTACGCGCAGAACGCACGCAAGTACGAGCGCGTGGGTGAATGGATCGAGCGCATTGGCTGGCCGCGTTTCTTCCAGTTGACCGGGTTCGAATTCACCCGTTATCACATTGACGATTTCACGCATGCCGGGCTGACTTATGCCCGCTCCATGCACATACGGTACTGAACCCATAGGCCCATTCGCCACGCGCCCGGGTTTGGCGCGGGGCTGAGTGGGAAGGAGAGTCGTATGGCTCTCTTCAAGGAAGTCAAGAAGCCGGTCATCAAGGCGGCCGCAGCGGGCGCTGAGATCAGCCCGCTGCGTCCCCGCTTTGCCGAAAAGACTGCGCCATGCGCGGCGCACTGCCCGAACCATTCCCAAGTGCGCGAGTGGCTGATGCTGATTGCCCAGCACGAGGCCTATCAGCGTACGCGCGCGCAGGCGTTCGAACTCGCCTGGCGGCAAGTCACTGAGGTGAATCCGTTTCCGGCGAGCGAAGCGCGGGTGTGCCAGCATGCGTGTGAGCAGTCTTGTAACCGGAAGGCGAAAGAAGGTGCGGTTGCCATTCATCTGATCGAGCGCTTCTTGGGCGACTACGCGCTCGCACACGGCTTCAAGCTGGCAAGGACGAACGGAGTGGCCTTGGGGCCGATCGCTGTGGTTGGCGCCGGTCCTGCGGGGCTGTCCTGCGCGTACCAAGTGGCGCGGCGCGGTTACCCGGTGACCGTCTTCGATGCCGCACCCGAACCGGGTGGCATGATGCGCTACGGCGTGCCGCGCAGCGTTATTCCTGGCGCGGTGTTGGACGCCGAGATCGCCAACGTGCTGGCGTTCGGCGTGCAACTCCGCTGCAATTGTGCCGTCGGCCGCGATGTAGCTTTGACTGACATTCGTCGGGACTATGCCGTCGTGTTTCTCGCCAACGGCCTGCAAAAGCCGGCTCGGCTGACCCTCACAGGCGACGGCGAAGGCGCATTCGTAGCCGGGGAGCTTCCGCCGGAACCTCCGACCGGTCCGTTTCTGGAAGCAGAGGAGTTTGATCCGCGTGTCGGTAATGCGGTTTGTCCTTCGGTGGCGCAGGGGCGGCAGATGGCAGAATCCATTGATGCTCTCCTGTGCGGCCGGGCAGCGGACGCGAAAGCCGCTCCTCCCGTCATCAAGGCCGAGCAAATGAAGCTGGACTGGTATACGGCGGCGCCGCCGCACGCGGACGTGTCCCCTGCACTCATACCGGGCATTTCCGAAGAGGAAGTTATCGCAGAAGCCAAGCGCTGTATGTCTTGCGGCATGTGCATGGACTGTGAAACCTGCTGGATGTACTGCAGCAGCAACTGCTTTGTGAAGCTCCCCAAGGGGGAGCACTACAGGATCAAGCTGGAACTGTGCGACGGCTGCAAAAAATGCGCCGATGCATGTCCGTGCGGGTACATCGAGTTGAACTGACTGCGAGGTGTCACTGTGCCAATTTACGAGGTGGATGGAAGGAAATACGAAGTGGATGAAGACGGTTTTCTGCAGGAACCGGACCGCTGGAACGAAGAGGTCGCAAAAGACTTCGCCCAGACGGAACATGTGACCGACCTGACCGATGCCCATTGGAAGGTGATTAATTACATCCGCAATTATTACGTTCAGTTCGGCATTGCGCCCATGATCCGCAAGCTCTGCAAGGAAACCGGGTACAAGCTGAGCGAGATTTATCAGCTTTTCCCGTCAGGCCCGGCGAAGGGGGCCTGCAAGCTGGCCGGCCTGCCGAAACCAACTGGGTGCGTGTGAGGATGGCTATGCAGCATACAGATGTAATCGTTGAAGAGTGGTTCCGGCGCACGCTGGAGTCGTACCCGAGCGGGACGGCGCAGTTGATGGATGCCGAGAAAGATCCGTTTCGCAATCCGGTCGGGCATACGCTGAGGGAAAACCTCTCCGTGCTCGCTCAGCAAGTGCTCCGCGGGTTGGACTTTGATCAAGCGATGGCGGCCCTGGATGCCATCGTCCGCATCCGGGCAGTGCAGGATTTCACCGCCAGCCAGGCGGTGGGATTTGTGTTTGCTCTCCGCGACATCCTTCGTGCGCACGGGCAGCATGATCCCGTGCTTGACGGCCGGATCGACAGGCTCGCGTTGATGGCTTTTGACGCGTACATGCAGTGCTGCGAGCAAATAGCGATTATTCGCGCGAACGAAAGCAGCCGCGCGGTACTGGGCCTCCGAAAACGCGCGGCGGCTGCAGGCTTTTTTGGCACGTAAGTGAGGTATGGGATGAAAATCCTGTATTCACTGGGAGCAGTAATCGTGCTGGTGCTTGCGGCGGTGCTAGCGGGACGCTTTGACGGCCCTCGCACCGCGCTTGCCATCCTTGTGCCTTACGGCGCGCTGCTCCTATTTCTGGCAGGGATCTGCTATAGGGTAATGAAATGGGCGCTCTCGCCGGTCCCGTTTCGCATTCCGACTACCTGTGGCCAGCAGACATCGCTGCCCTGGATCAAGCCCGCAAAGCTGGATAACCCATTCACGACGCGCGGCGTTATCGGGCGGATGGCGCTGGAGATCCTGCTGTTCCGTTCACTGTTCCGCAACAACAAGGCGGAGGTAAACGGACAGCAGCTCGTATTCGGGGAAAACTTATTGTGGTTGGGAGCGATGGCGTTTCACTGGTCGCTGCTGATGATTGTGGTGCGCCATCTGCGGCTCGTGATCGAGCCGGTGCCTGCGTTTGTGCTTTGGTTGGAGCGCATGGACGGAGTTTTCCAGCTCGGCATCCCTCGGATGTATGTGTCGGATGTCGTCGTCGTGGTGTCGCTGGGATATCTGCTGCTGAGGAGATTGCAAGACCCGCGGCTGCGGTATCTTTCTTTGTTTACGGACTATTTTGCCCTCTTTCTCCTCCTCAGCATCGCCATCTCCGGCGTACTCATGCGCTACTTCAGCCGGGTGGACACGGTTGCGATCAAGCAGTTCACGCTTGGTCTGGCCGGATTTGCGCCGATCACATTGAAGCCGGTCGGCGAAGTGTTTTTCGTCCACCTGGTACTGGTGATCGCACTCGCGGCGTATTTCCCCCTTAGCAAATTGATGCACTTTGGCGGGGTGTTTCTAAGCCCGACTCGCAACTTGGCGAATAACAACCGCGCCCAAAGGCACATTAACCCCTGGGATTATCCGGTCCACACCCACAGCTACGCAGAGTGGGAGACGGAGTTCCGGGACAAGCTCGCGGCAGCCGGACTCCCTGTTGAGGCCGATCATGCCCGAACCGCTTCTGCAGATTGAACAAACATCGCCGCAGAAAGACTGGCGAGATCCGCAGGTCGAATTTCGCAAGGGAGTCTTCTGCTACAGCGCGGCAGCCAAGAACCTGAAGGCGCTTGGCCTGCCCAACGCGCGCGAGTGGCAGCCCTTCGATACCGACTGGAAACTCCCGCCGGACTGGAAACAGATCCTGCTGGACGGGATGAAAGAGCGGCTGGCGAAGTACCGCTCCTTCCGCCTGTTCATGGACATCTGCGTGCGCTGCGGCGCCTGCGCCGACAAGTGTCACTTCTATCTCGGCTCCGGCGATCCGAAGAACATGCCGGTACTGCGCGCCGAATTGATGCGCTCGGTCTACCGCCGTTACTTCACCGCGACGGGGCAGTTGTTTGGCGCGCTGGCGGGCGGGCGCGAGTTGACCGAAGACATAGTTAAAGAGTGGTTTTACTACTTCTATCAGTGTACCGAGTGCCGCCGCTGCTCGGTGTTTTGCCCCTACGGGATTGATACGGCCGAGATCACCATGATTGGCCGCGAGTTGCTGAACCTGCTCGGGTGCAACATTAACTGGGTGCTGGAGCCGGCGGCGAACTGCTTCCGTACTGGCAATCATCTTGGCATCCAGCCGCATGGATTCAAAGACAGCTTGGATTTTGCCGCGGGCGAACTGGAGGAGATCACCGGTATTCATGTTGACGTCCCCATCAACCGCAAGGGCGCGGAGGTGCTTTTCGTCGTCCCCTCCGCCGACTACTTTGCCACGCCTCATTACTTCACCCTGCTGGGATACCTCGCGCTGTTGCAGGAGATCAGGCTCGATTACACCTTCAGCGCCTTTGCTTCGGAGGGCGGCAATTTCGGCCTGTTCAGTTCGCACGAGCTGATGAAGCGCCTCAACGCAAAGATCTATGAAGAGGCGCGGCGGCTGAAGGTCAAGTGGATACTCGGCGGCGAATGCGGCCACATGTGGCGGGTGCTGCACCAGTACATGGACACCATGAACGGCCCCGCCGACTTCCTTGACGTGCCCGTCTCGCCCCTCACTGGAACGCGCTTCGACCATGCGCGCTCGACCAAGATGCTGCACATCTGCGAGTTCACTGCAGACCTGATCCATCACGGCAAGCTGAAGCTGGATCCCAGCCGCAACAACAAGTGGCGCGTCACCTTTCATGATTCCTGCAATCCTGCCCGCGCCATGGGATTGCTGGAGGAACCACGCGCTATCCTGCGCAGCGTCTGTGATCACTTCTTTGAAATGCCGGAGAACACCATTCGCGAGCAGACCTTCTGCTGCGGCAGTGGCGCGGGGCTCGGCACCGATGAAAATCTGGAGATGCGCCTGCGCGGCGGCTTCCCCCGAGCTAATGCGGTGAAGTACGTGAAAGAGCAGTACGGGGTCAATCTCTTGGCCTGCATCTGCGCCATTGATAAGGCGACGCTGCCGACACTAATGGACTACTGGGTACCGGGCGTGGAAGTAGCTGGGGTGCATGAGTTGCTGGGAAACGCGCTCGTCATGAGCGGCGAAAAGAAGCGCGCCACCGACCTACGCGGTGATCCGCTGCCGGAAAGCGAGGCCGCCCGTGTCTGACCGTGTCCCCATCTTCGCCGGCCTGTTTGTTTTTGTCGGACTGTTCACGGCCCCGCTGTGGCATGCGGTGGCGCATCGCGGAAGGCCAGCGGTTCCGGACGTGAAGTTGCCGGTGGCTCAGAAAGCCTGTGTTGCGCCCGTGGACTACATGCGCCGCGCGCATATGAAGCTGCTGACCGACTGGCGCGAGGGAGTGGTAAGGCGAGGCGAGCGGAGTTACGCCGCGTATGACGGCAAGCTTTACGACGAAAAGCTGACGCCCACTTGCCTGGGCCAGTGTCACGCCAGCAAGTCGGAATTCTGCGACCGCTGCCACAAGTATGCCGCTGTTTCCGGACCGTATTGCTTCGACTGCCACACTGAACCGAAGCCGATCGCCGGGGCGCTGACCCGCGGTCTGCAACCACGCGGCGACCCCGGGTCGCCAGGCAGGTCGGTCTTGGCAAGAAGGAGCCGTCCGTGAAGATCACGCGCAAAGATTTCCTGCGGCTGGGCGGATTGGCGCTTTTCGGGGCGGCAGGGAAAAAGTTGTTGTCGGCGTTCCCGGGGGAAACATCGACAGGGGACGGCGGGCCTACCGTAGTGCCGCGACGCTGGGCCATGGTGATTGATTTCCGCAAGTGTCGCGAGGATGCCGGTTGCAATAACTGCCTGGCCGCCTGCAAGCGCGCGCACAACATCCCCGATATTCCCGAGCGCGCGCACGAAGTGAAGTGGATCTGGAAGGAGCGCTTCGAAAACGTCTTTCCCTTCGACCAGACCGAATTCACACGCCAGGCCTTTCGCGGACACCCACTCCCGGTGCTGTGCAATCACTGCGAGGAACCTGCGTGCACACGGGTATGTCCCACCAAGGCCACGTGGAAGCGCGGCGACGGGATCGTGATGATGGACTGGCACCGCTGCATCGGTTGCCGCTACTGCATCGCCGCCTGTCCATACGGGTCGCGCAGCTTCAACTGGAGCGATCCGCGTGCGCACATTACGCAAACGAATCCCGATTTCCCCACGCGCACCAAGGGCGTAGTCGAGAAGTGCAATTTTTGCGAAGAGCGTTTGGCGAAAGGACAGCCGCCCGCATGCGTAGAAGCCTGCAAAGAAAAAGCGCTGGTGTTTGGAGATTTGAACGACGCTGCGTCGCCCGTGCGGCAACTGCTGCGGAGACGTTTTTCTATACAACGGCGGCCTGAACTGGGGACGCGGCCCGCTGTTTATTACCTGATCTGAGCGCGCCTATGCTGATGCTGGAAAAAGCAATCGTGGGCAGCCGAAGATACTGGACCTGGCTCCTGTTTCTGCTCGTGGTGGTCCTGCTCGGCTTTGTGTCTTACCGCGTGCAGTTGGCCCACGGTCTTGTCATCACCGGCCTCAGCCGGGACGTGAGCTGGGGACTGTACATTGCACAGTTCACATTTCTGGTCGGCATAGCGGCTTCGGCAGTCACGGTGGTTTTGCCTTATTACCTCCACCACAACCAGCAGTTCGCCAAGCTGACCATCCTGGGAGAGTTCCTGGCGATTTCCGCCATCACCATGTGCCTGCTGTTCGTGATGGTGGACATGGGCCAACCTACGCGCGTGCTGAACGTGTTGCGCTATCCCTCGCCACGCTCCCTGATGTTCTGGGACCTGATCTCGCTGGGGGGATACCTGGTGCTGAATGCGGTAATCGCGCTCCACACCCTGAGCGCGGAACGAAATAGGACGGCTTCTCCGAGCTGGCTGCGTCCGCTGATCATACTCTCCATTCCCTGGGCGGTGAGCATTCACACGGTCACGGCATTTCTGTACAGCGGACTGCCGGGGCGCCCGTTCTGGTTGACCGCGATCCTGGCGCCACGATTTCTAGCGTCGGCCTTCGCCTCCGGGCCGGCGCTGTTGCTGCTGCTTTGCCTGCTGCTGCGCCGTTTTACGACTTTCGATGTGGGCCGCGAACCCATCCAGAAGCTGGGCATCATCGTGACCTACGCGATGACCGTCAACCTCTTTTTCTTTGCTGTGGAACTGTTCACAGCTTTTTACAGCCGCATACCGGAGCACATGCACGCGTTCGAGTATCTGTTCATCGGTCTCGACGGCCGCGCGCAGCTAGCGCCATGGATGTGGCTGTCCACGCTTTTGGCCGTGGTCTCGCTGGTTGTGTTGCTCGTTCCGAAAATGCGAGCACGCGAATCGGTGCTGGCCGCTGCCTGCGCCGGAGTGTTCCTCTCGCTGTGGCTGGAAAAGGGATTGTGCCTCGTCGTGTGTGGATTCATTCCGAACGCGATGGGCGCAGTGATGCCTTACCAGCCTACGGCGCCGGAATCGCTGATCGTACTCGGGATCTGGGCCTTTGGGTCATTCATGATCACCATTTTTTATCGCATTACTGTTGCGGTAAGGGAGGCTGAGTAGACCGAAATCAATCGGTGGAAACGTGAGGTGACATATGGCAACTGCGGCAAGAGCACCGTCGCAACCGCCAGAACCAGCTCCGTCAGCGCCAAAGCCGTTGCTGTCGGAAGATTGGCTGGCGGTCTGCCTCGGTCTCTTCGTGTTTGTCCTTTCTCTCGGCCTGCTGTTTGGACGTGATGTCCTGGGGTGGGCCGTAACCACAGCCGTGTGGACGAAGCCTGCTGTTGCGCTCAAGCCGTTTTCCAAGGCGTACGCAGGGATGTCCGGAATTTCTTCATTCATTGCTACGTACGCATTCTTACTGGTGGTGCTGCTTGTAGGCGCCAAGGCGCTGGGGGCGAAGCTGACACGTTTCGCTGCCGCGTTCACCGGCGTCTTCGTTATCAGCTATCTGTGCTGGTTCATTGGCAGTTGGGCCTATGTGGCGGCCACGCCTGATAAGCGCGCTGCGCTGAAAATCGCCTGGTCGCTGAACCTGACCAATGAAGCCGGGTTCATCATCGCTCTGCTGGCCGGCCTCTTCGTGGGCAACTTCCTTCCCGGGGTATCTCTCGCCTTGAAGGAGGCAGTACGACCGGAGCTCTACATCAAGACGGCCATCGTGATCTTAGGCGGATTTCTCGGTATTGCGGCGCTAGACCAGCGCCAGTTGGCAACTTCCATGATGTTCCGTGGCGGTTGTGCCATTGTCGAGGCCTACCTGATTTACTGGCCGCTGGTGTATTTCGTCGCCCGTCGCTACTTCAAGTTCAGTCGCGAATGGGCGGCGCCGTTGGCTTCGGGCATATCCATATGCGGCGTTTCGGCGGCGATCGCTACCGGCAGCGCCATCAAGGCGCGCGCCGTAGTGCCCATCATGGTGTCATCGCTGGTTGTGATCTTTGCCGTTGTCGAGTTGCTGATCCTCCCGTTTGCCGCTCAGCACTGGCTTTCAGGCCAGCCGCTGGTGGCGGGCGCCTGGATGGGCTTGGCCGTAAAGACGGATGGTGCTGCAGTTGCGAGCGGGGCGATAACCGACTCGCTGATTCGAGCCAAGGCTGCAGCCGCGGGCACCATCTTCGCTCCGGGTTGGATCATGGGCACCAGCACGACGGTGAAGGTGTTCATTGACATCTTCATCGGCGTGTGGGCGTTCGTGCTGGCCTGGGTGTGGACAGCCAAAATCGAGCGCCGTGAGGGCGAGAAGGTCGCCGCCAAGCAGATCTGGCAGCGCTTCCCGAAGTTCGTGCTGGGCTACGTGGCCACGTTCCTGCTCGTCCTCGTCATTGGAATTATTTCGCCGAACCTGATCGGCAAAATCAAGGCGGCCATGGGCGAAGCCAACGTGTTCCGCGCGTTGTTCTTCGTCATGACCTTCTTCGCCATTGGCGTCATGTCCAATTTCCGCAAACTGTGGGAGGAAGGCATCGCCAAACTGGCCGCGGTTTATGTCCTCTGCCTGTTCGGGTTCATCATCTGGATCGGACTGGCAATCTCATTCATTTTCTTCCACGGCCTATTGCCGCCGCTCGCAAAGGGGTGATCTATGGCTTCGCAACCTCGCAGTGCTCCTGAAGCGGCCACGCCTGCAGGACCGCGGCTGGTCGAAGAAATGAAAAAAATGGAGACCGAGTACGAACCCCTGCTGCCGGTGGAGAAATCCCTGATCTGGTACACGTTCGGCGGCGGGCTCGTGCTGTTGGTCGTACTGGTGATAATCAGCCGCGCTTTCTTCTAAGCGCGACTTCGGATGCGCGCCGCGGGACACGACTCGCGGCGTCGCATCCGGCAGTTATGTGGGTACGTCATGGCAGAGGCGGGAAAAGTGTATCTGGTGGGCGCGGGCCCGGGGCATCCGGAACTCCTGACGTTAAAGGCCGCCGAACTGATTAAGTCCGGCGACGTGATCGTGTACGACCGCCTGATCCAGGAAGAGGTGCTCGCCTTGGCGAAGCCTTCGGCGGAGCGCATTTACATGGGCAAGCCGGTCGGGAAGCACGACTCCCGCCAGGCCGAAGTGCATGAGCTGCTCGTCCGCAAGGCCCGCGAGGGCAAAACCGTCATTCGTTTGAAAGGCGGAGATCCTTTTCTGTTCGGCCGGGGCGGGGAAGAAGCCGAATTTCTCGCCGAACATGGCATTGCCTTCGAGGTAATTCCGGGAGTCTGCTCGGCCTTGTCGGCCCCGCTGAGCGCCGGGATTGCGGTCACGCACCGCGACGTTGCCTCAGCCGTCGCCATCGTCACCGGTCACAATGCGGACACTGCTCAAGACCGTCTCGACTGGGCTGCGCTGGCGAAAATTGACACGCTGGTTTTCCTTATGGCGGTCCACAACGTGGACAAGATCGCGGCCAAACTCATCGAACACGGCCGCTCGCCCAAGACGCCCGCGTGCATGATCCAGATGGCATTCTGGCACGACGAGCGTGTCGTGGTTGCAACGCTCGAAACCATCGGCACCCAAACGCGCCGTACCGGGATTAAACCGCCTGCCACGCTTGTAATCGGCGAGGTCGTGCGCCTCCACGAGAAGCTGCGGTGTTCGCAACGTGATTTGCAGCGCAGGCCCGACGCCGTGGCCCGTTTCCAGCCGGCACCCCTGCCGGACGAGTTGTTCCGGATGGCCGCCGGAGGCATTGGAACGCAGGTACTGGGTTGGGCACTGGAGAATTGTGTCTTCGACCGCCTGGAATTGCCGGCGACCGCATACGAACTCGCCCATCAGCTACGGCTCAATGCCGAAGCTGTGAGCGAGATTCTGCAAGCGCTGGTGGCGCTCGGACTCCTGGAATCGCGCCCGGAAGGATACCGCAATCTGGAATTGGCCTCGCGTTACCTGCGCCGCGATTCTACGCAGAGCTTGCGCGATCTGCTGTTGTTCCATTCGGCACAGTCGGGCGGATGGGACGACCTGGGAAGGTTCGCGCGCAGCGGTCAGGCCACGGAAGCGGTGCGTGATGGCGATTTGCACTCCGCCGGCTGTGAATCGTTGGCGCGATTTGTTGCTCCCACGGTGGTTGACAAGTTCAAAGATCGGCCGCAGCGCGTGCTCATCATTGGCTGGGGCGGGGAAGCTTACTCTAAAGCGCTGCCTAACCGCTGGCCCGACGTACAGGTCACCATCATCAATCCTTTCCGCGGGGATGCCCTTGCGGCGGAGGGTGTGGATTACGACACGGTTCTCCTTTCCGGCGTGTTCGAGTATTCAACGCCAGCGCAGATTGAGCGCATTCTGAATTTTGCGGCTGTCCGCTTGTGCAGCGGCGGGTCTCTGGTGCTGCATGATTCCTTTCTGCCTGCCGGCGTGGTGCCTGCGCCCGAAGCTGTGCTGGCCTCGCTGGCGCGCCAGATTGGCAATCACGGCTACCGCACCTGGTCGGTAGACCGCGTGCAATCCATGCTGCAACGCCTCGGCTTCACAATCTTCCAGTCTGTCCCTGTGATGGCCGGACACGCCGTGCTAATGGCCACGAGAACACATTCCAAAGCTGCTTCTATCGCAGCAGACTGAGAGGGCTCTATGGCTGAAGCAATTGCAACCAGCAAACTGGCACAAGAGATGTATCAGATCGTCGCCGAATGCGAGGGCAAGAAGAACATCAAGCCCGGCGATCTGATCAAAGCCATGCAGGAAAAGTACGGTCACGACGCCTGCTCGAAAGAAGATTGCAAGAAGGCGATTCGCGAGCTGATTGATTCCGGGCGCTGCATCTACACGTATCTTGGCGAGTCCTATATCCAGCTTCCACCGAAGCAGGACGCTGCTGCTGGTTAAGGTGTGCGGACAATCGTTTGCAATGAGGTGAGCATGGCGACTCGTGATGCACCACGTCTGATTCTCGGAGGTCTCAGTGGCGATGCCGGTAAAACCATTGTGTCCATGGCGCTGCTGCTTGCGTTCCAGCGCCGCGATGTGCAGGTCCGCGCCTTTAAGAAAGGCCCGGATTACATTGACGCAGGCTGGCTGACGTGGGCGTCCGGACATCCCGCGCGCAATCTCGATACCTACATGATGGGACCGGAGCGCGTGGCCAGCTCATTCGCGGTGAATTCCATCGCGGATGGGGTCAACTTGATCGAGGGCAATCGCGGCCTGTTTGATGGCTTCGACACTGCTGGCACGCACAGCACGGCAGAACTGGCCAGGCTGCTGCAAGCGCCGGTGATCCTGGTGCTGGACGCAACCAAGATCACGCGCACGGCTGCTGCCCAGGTGCTCGGATGCCAGCACTTCGATCCTGCGCTGCGCATTGCGGGCGTCATTCTCAATCGCGTGAATGGGAAGCGGCACGAACGCATCCTGCGCGAGTGTATCGAGGGCACATGCAACGTGCCCGTACTCGGAGTAGTTGCGAAAAATCCGGCGTTAAGCCTCGTGCCGGAACGTCACCTCGGACTCGTAACCCCGGAAGAATTCGCTCAGACCGGCAGGATCGAACAAGAACTGACGGAGGTCGCAGCGGGGCTCCAACTCGACCGGCTACACGAAGTCGCGAACTCCACTTCCGCTTTTTCCGCGCCGGATGTCATTACTGGTCCGCTACCCAATGGGCGCGGGTTGAAGATTGCCTGCGTGAAAGACTCCGCTTTCAGCTTCTACTACGCGGAAAATATTGAGATGTTGGAGCGAGCCGGCGCAGAACTGGTGCACGTGTCGTCGCTTGGCAACGGCACTCTACCCAGCGATGTTGACGCCATCTATATCGGCGGTGGCTTTCCTGAGACGCACGCTCAACAACTCGCCGCAAACCAGAGCTTCATGAATTGGCTACGGGAGGCTGCTCTCAGCCGCTTGCCCACTTACGCAGAGTGCGGTGGGCTGATGGTTCTTTCGCGCTCTCTTACCTGGCGCGGTACGCGTTATCCCATGGCAGCAGTCTTTGATTTCGACGTGCACGTTTGCGACAACGTCCAGGGACACGGTTATGTCCAGTTGGAGGTTGACGGGCCGAATCCATTCTTCGAGAAGGGAGTGGTTCTGCGCGGTCACGAGTTCCACTACTCGCGGATTGTCCTGGAGGATCTGGTTCACCTGCCTTTTACCGCATGCGCGGTTAACCGCGGCACCGGTTGTTTCAAAGGAAGAGATGGCATCGTGACGGGGAATGTATGGGCCTCATACACTCACCTGCACGCACTCGCGTCTCCCGAGTGGGTTACCGGGATGATCAACGCCGCGCGCCAACGCCGAGCCTGTTCCAGGGCAGCATAGTAGAGTTCCTGCGCCCAGGCGCGCTGTCCTGTTGCTATGCCGCTTGCAGCTTGGCGCGCTCTGCCCGCACGAACAGCACCGCTAAGGTCCAACAGGGAAAGACATCGAAAACCGGAACTAATTCGCCCAGGAATGAGGGCAGGAAAGCCCAGTGCCAGCCGATCAGCTTCACCATGGCCATTGCGACCACAATATCGAGCAGATCGTTCAGCGGCGAAAGGATACCTTCAGCAAACAATGGGAGAAGGACAAGCTGCAGCAGGTCCGCGAGGATCGCGATTGCGAGCGCGACGCCAGAAAAGTCTCTCGGTTGCAGTTGCTCCGCTACAGGCGGCTCCCCCGGTGCGATCACTTCGCCAACGGGACGAATGGTGTTGGGGTCTGTCATGACGCCTCCCGCAGGCACGAGAGTTGGTCAAGGACTCAGCTTATTTTACCCGGTGTATGGCCCGGCGCCGGCGCGCATCTGATAGTCCGCGCTTCAGACCGGCAATCAGATCGTCCGTTCCTGTTCCCGCGATCTGAACGGGTTGCTCGGCGCCGGATTCGCGCGCCAACCAGCGGCCCAATTCTTCTGGCGATGCAATCACGTATCGCCCGCTTCGTTGCACCGGCATTCCGGATTTCGCCCAGCGCTGCGTGGTCGCGACTGGTTGGCCAAGAAATTCCGCGATCTGCTTCCACCCTTTTAACTGGTGCTCTATCGTGGTCTTGGACGGCATCTTCATTATTGGATGCCCTGCAATAAGCATTCAGGATTTTCCGTGGTTTTTACGATCACCTGCATGAAAACTGCAGGAGCATGAGGAAGGAAGGCAGCCATGGCAATTCCGGCCCGCAGCCGGGGACGAGCGGCAGAACGAGCGCGTCGCTCATTTTCGGCGCGCCATCTCCTGCTGCCCGTACAGAAGTTCGTGCACATGGAGGTGAGCAGTGGAACAGTGCTGCTCGCCGCGGCCATCGTTGCTCTGCTATGGGCAAACTCGCGCTGGCAAGGCTCATATGAGGCGCTGTGGAACGCCGAACTTTCGCTGCGTATAGGTGGATTTTCCCTGGCGCACTCGCTGCGCGATTGGGTGAACGATGCGCTGATGGTGGTGTTTTTCTTCATCGTGGGGCTGGAGGTGAAGCGCGAGTTCATGTATGGCGAGCTTTCCGATTGGCAGCGCGCATCCTTACCGGTGGTTGCCGCCCTGGGCGGCATGATTGTCCCCGCCCTGCTGTACACGGCGTTCAACTACGGCCAGCCGACGGCGCGTGGCTGGGGAATCCCGATGGCCACCGACATTGCTTTCGCCTTGGGTGTCCTGGCCTTGCTCGGTGAGCGTGTTCCGTCCTCGCTGCGTGTGTTTCTTTTGGCATTGGCAACCGTTGATGACATTGGAGCCATTCTGGTCATAGCCTTGTTCTATTCCGAGCGGTTAATTCCCGTTGCCCTTGTTATTGCACTGCTCCTGATAGGCGCCATCCTTATCATGCAGCGGCTTGGGGTTCGCAACCTGCTCTATTACGTCCCTGTGGCGGTGTTCTTCTGGTTTGCAGTACTCGAATCCGGCGTACATGCCACCATCGCAGGAGTAGTGCTTGGGTTCGTGACTCCGACCGGCGCCTTCCTGACCAAAAAGGCTTTTTCTGAAATCGCGCCGATGCTTGTTCGCGACGCTAAAAACGCTATCGTCAACGGTGACAACGACCGCAGCGAGGCCGTCCTTGGGCAGATAGAAGAGCTTACAACCGGAACGGAAGCGCCCGCTGACCGGCTGATACGACTGATCCACCCGTGGTCTAGCTTTCTCGTCCTCCCACTTTTCGCGCTGGCAAATGCAGGCGTTGTGTTGAGCGGCGAGACCCTTGCGCAGGCTTTGACCAGTCCTGCCAGCAGAGGCATCTTTATCGGCCTGGTAGCGGGCAAGGTGTTCGGCATAGTGCTTTTCGCATTTATCGCTGTGCGCCTGGGACTGGCACGCCTGGTGCCCGGGACCGCATGGCTGCAGTTGACCGGAGTGGGCGTGCTCGGCGGCATCGGATTCACTGTTTCCTTGTTCATCACCGACTTGGCATTCACCGACGCCGGGACCATCGCTCGTGCCAAACTTGGAGTTTTGGCCGCATCCCTCATTGCCGGATTCGTAGGATACCTGATGCTGCACCTGGTGCCCGCACGGCCCGCGCCAAAGACTATTTCGTAGGCGTTGCGAACCGTCCCGCGCTGCGAGTTGCGGCTCTTTTCAGAAACGGGAATGGCAGGTTACCGGTTACCGGCGCATAACCGCTAGTGCATGTCCGGTTTGCCACAGTTACACGTCCTTTCGTGAAGTGCTTGCCCTTCCTTTCCGGCGAGGCGCGGGTAAGATTACTGCATGCTCGAAATCCTCCTCCTTTCGCGCGATCCAAAACTGAGCGCGACCATGCAAATGGCTTGTGCTCAGTTAAACATCAACTTAAAACTTTGCTCCAGTTCCGATGAATGCGCCGCCCTGTTTTCAAGGTCCAAGATTTACGCTCTAGTGCTGGATGATGCCTTCCCGGAAGACGCCTCCCAGATTCGAAGTGCCGCACAGAGCTCTCCATCGAGTAAGAATGCGGTCTCCATTGCAGTTGTGAGCAGGAAGACACGAGAGACTTTTGGCGCCACCTTCGTGGTGGCAAAACCCATTACTCTCGAACTTGCCCTGCGCACGTTGCGGGCTGCGCAAGGACAGATGGCAAACGAATTCCGCCGCTATTTTCGCCATCCCCTGCGAGCACCGGTGCGGCTCACCACGGATGCCAATCAAGAGCTCCAGGCTACCTCTCTCAACGTAAGCCGGATCGGACTGGGGGTGCGGCTCTCAGAGCCCCAACTGCTAACTGCAAGGCAGGCCGTGCGCGCCCGATTGGCTGTCGTTTCTCCGAATCTCGGCTGGATCGAACTGCACGGGCGCGTTGCATGGTGCGACGGTAAGGGGAGGGCTGGACTGCAATGCCAGGGGATTACGGCAAGCCATCAGAAGCAGCTCGAACAGTGGTTAGCCAGCAATGCGATCTGATAAGCGCGCTAATAAGTGAAGCTGACAGCGTCTTTTGCCGACGGATCAACGCGAGCACGGCCTTTGCTGCTCACAGCAGATATCCATTGTTGAAACGGTCGCTGAAGACCGGGGCTCGGGCCGGCACTATTTTTCCCATTTTTGCCCGTACGGGCGTCAATTTACGCCAAAAATCTGAAATTTTGCGTTGACGGTTGCCCCTCCCGCATCTTAGCAAGAGGACCAGAGTGCAACCAGGGGTGGAAGCCGCTGGTTCCGAAACGATAGGTGTGTAAGTTTCTGCTCCGCCCTTTGCCAGCCGGCCTGAACAGCGAGCCACGGTGGGTTCGCCCTGTCCTGCCAGTCCATTGGGTCCCAGTCCGCCAAACACGCGTACTGGGTGGAGATAACGGCCACCGCATCACCAGCTTAGTTCGAGAGGAAATTCCGTGAAAAATATTTTCGTTGGCAATCTGGCCTTCAGCACGACCGAAGACGAACTACGTTCCATCTTCGAATCCTATGGTCGGGTTGACCGCGTCAGTCTGATGACCGATCGTGATACCGGCCGTTCGCGTGGTTTCGCGTTTGTAGAAATGGCGGATGAAGGCGAAGCGGAGAAAGCAATTGCAGCGTTGAATGGAAGCAACCTGGGTGGGCGCACTCTGAATGTGAATGAGGCTCGTCCCAAGCCGCAACGGGTTGGTGGATCTTCCGGTGGCCGCGGCGGCCAGAGTGATCGCGGCGGCCGCGGTGCTGGCCGTCGCTGGTAAGCTCTTCGGCCTGCTGTAGTCAAACTGCTGATCTGACCTCGGATCGTTAGCGCTGGATTCGCCGCACTCCTCCACACGCTCGTGATTCCGCGGGCGTGTGTCTTGGAGACAGTCCGCGAGCTACTGTCCATCAGCGCCAGGCTTCCACTGTGCACTACGTATAGGGATAGAAGATAAAGAAGGCTAGCGACAGTGCTGCCAATACCCACAGCCCGGGACGAATCTCACGCCGCCGTCCCGCGATAAGTTTGCAGAACGGGTACAGTACGAACCCCGCCGTAATTCCCACGCCAATGTTGTAGGAGAAGATCATCAGCGCGATTACCGCGAATGCGGGGAACAATTCAGTGAAGTCACTAAACTTGATCTTCGCCGTCGGGGCCAGCATGAACGATCCCACAACAATCAATGCGGGCCCGTAGGCATGTGTAGGTATGGCGGTTGCAAATGGCGAAAAGAACAGCGCCAGGCCAAAGCAGGCGGCGGTGACTACAGCCGTGAAGCCCGTACGCCCGCCGGCTTCAACGCCGGTGGCCGATTCGATGTAAGCTCCCGCAGTAGTCGTGCCTACCAATGCCGCGAAAGTGGTTGAGAGTGCGTCGGCCAGCATTGGCCGTTCGATCTCTGGGAGATTACCGTCCTCATCCAGAAATCCGGCCCGGGCCGAGACCCCGATCAAGGTGCCCATTGTGTCCACAAATGCCATGATGAAGATGGTCAGCACCACCGGGAAAAAGGCCCAATTCAGAGTGCCCTTCAGGTCTACCTGAAACAGCAGCGGCCGCAGGCTGGGCGGCATACTGACGAAGGAATGCGGCGCCGGAGCGACATGCAGGGCGAAGGCGAGAAACGCCGTCACTATGATCCCGGTCAAGATCGCTCCGGGAAATTTGCGGATTATCAATCCCACTATCAGCAGAAAACCGAAAATTGACACCAGCACCGGTTCCGAAGTGATCGGCCCGGTGCGTACCGGTGCGCCCGCGCTCCCCAGCATCACAATGCCGGTCTCGTTCAGCCCGATAAACGTCAGAAAAAGACCGATGCCAACAGAGAATGCATACCGCAACGTGATCGGGACCGCGTCCACCAGCCAGGCGCGCAGCTTAAGCACCGTCAGAAGAATGAACAACACACCCGCAATCAGTATCGCGCCGAGTGCTTTGTGCCAGGAATATCCGAGTACCTGCACGACCGTGAATGCAATGAAGGCGTTTTCGCCCATGTAAGGCGCGATCGCAAACGGGCGGTTGGCGTACACGCCCATAATCAGCGTGCCGAAGATGGCGGTCACAATGGTGGCAATCATGGCAGGCTCGGGCGGCATGCCAGCCATCTTCAGAATCGCAGGGTTCACGACGATGATGTAGGACATCGTCACGAAGGTCGTCACGCCGGCAACAACTTCCCGCCCCAGCGTGGTCCCCGCACGCTCGAATCCGAAATAGTTACTGATCTTCGACAGCATCTCGTTCGCGCGCCTGCTCTCCCTGGGAGCTTCTCTCCACCGCGACTCACAACCGGTGAGCCTTGATTCCGAAAGGCATGCTGGAGAGAAGATTGGATTGTACAATCCCGAGGGGCCAAAACTGGCCGAAACTGAAGATGTACTTGAACTGAGTGATTGGGGTCACTGCAAAATGTGAACTGAAGACCGAAACTTTTCAAGGGAGGCAGTATGCCCATCCTGATGATCGGGGTACTGGCGCTGACTATTTTTCTGATAATGGGTGCGCTATTGATATCAGCGTCGGTAATGGAAAAGCGACGCGCCAGACAAGTGGCTTCTGCAGTAGAAACGCCGGTGTCCACCAACCCGGTCCCACCGCCGGAGGAGAAACCTAAAGCGCGCGCAGCTCATGCCTGAAGCTGCGAACTGGCCGTGGGCTCAGGCCCTTACTACCTGGCGATCGAGCGGATTGGCATGTGAGTAAAGAGGGAAAGAGGCTTTCTTAACGCAAAGCCGTTTTTTAGAACCAAAGACCCTTTGCGGCCCGAAATGTCTTTTACCAGCCTGCAACTCGTCTGCGGCGAAATCGCAGCACATAGACGACCAAGTTGATGATTCCCACAAACACAGTCGCCAGTGTGAGCAGCACAGGCGGGACATTTGGGTAAACCAACATGTCCAGGTAGTGCAGCAGGAAGCCGTCGCTATAGGGAGATAATCCGGCCAGAAGCTCGAACCAGTTTTCCGCTAACGTAAGTGGGCAGGGCCAGGGGAGCACTTGAATCACAACTCCCCAAGCCAACGATGTGATGTGCAGGCAGCGCAGTAGCGGGCGGCGTCGAGTCAAGACAGCCCCGAAAATCACCCACGCAATGAAGACCACGTGCAAGGTCATGACCGTCCAAGCGAGTGGGTAATAAAGCCACATATTGAATCAGCGCGATGTGTGCAGGATTTTGCAGATTCCCGAGATTTTCTCTCCGTCCGCAAAAGGTTGCGCCACCCTGGCAACGAGGCGCTCGGCAAATGCGTCAACAACCGACATTTTACCGCGCTCTTTTGGCTATCGACGTGCACCGGCCATGGTCGTGAGCGCATTCGCTAACAAGCCGGAAGCAGACACGCGCACTGCTGTCGAACGCCGCCGCTGGGCACGCCTGCCGTTGGCCGTGCCGGTGTTCTTGCGCGGGATTGACGAAGGGGGTGCGCAGTTCCTGGAATTTTCCACGGCTCTGAACGTCAGCGCCGGAGGCGTACTGGTGGCCGCCCGGCGTCACGTGCCCCCTCTGATTGACATTTCGGTGGAGATTCCTTCAGCGCCGGCACCCACGCCGGCCGCGCCACAGGCGATCCGTATCGTGAAGGCCAAATTTGTGCGCGACCTGGTCTCAGACCATACCCACCTGATCGCCTTGAAGTTTACGCGTCCACTGCAATGATTTTGCGCTTTCGAGGCGTCAACGTATAATCCGGGCGCGCAGGGGACGAGATCGTATCGTGTGGGCCTGTTCTGAGTAGTGCAACAAAAGGCTTCGCCGTCGGTGCATTTTGTCAACCTGATATCGGGCATCAGGCACATGCCATTTCAAGTTCAATCGCGGCATCTTGGAGATGTCGTAGTCATCGTTCCGCAGGTTTACCCTGATGAGCGCGGTTATTTCATGGAAACGTTCCGCGCTGACTTCTTTTCTTCCCTCGGCTTGCCATCTGAATTCCCGCAGGACAATCACTCACGCTCGCGGCGGGGGGTTGTGCGTGGGCTGCATTTTCAATGGGACCCGCCCATGAGCAAGCTGATGCGCGTAACCTGCGGCGCCGCATTTGTGGTCGCAGTTGATATTCGCAAAGGCTCGCCAACGCTGGGCAAGTGGTTCGGCATCGAGGCTTCCGCTGAAAATAAACTTCAGGTGTGGGCGCCGGCTGGATTCGCACGCGGCTTCTGTGCCCTGTCTGATTTTGCCGAAGTGCAATATAAGTGCACCGCCATCTACAACCCGAAGACCGAGTCTGGTATTCGGTGGGACGATCCGGATATCGGCATACAATGGCCGATCCGCGATGCATTGCTCACCGAAAAAGACCGCAACGCCCGCACCCTGGCGGAGTGGCTCCGTTCACCGGAATCCGAACACTTCCGCTATTCCCCTGAGCGACGCTCGCTCTCGGATGTCCTCTGATTGCTCTACGGGCTGCTGCTTGTGTGAATTCAGCAGCAACCTGGGCCAACCCACCCGTACGCCTGCGAATCTGGAGTGAGTTGCGGACCCGCGGTTCGGTTCATGCGTACTGTAACGGGGGAAAGCTGCCCAATGCCGTGCGCGTGATCCCTACGGCACCCCAAAACACCGAAGCCAGACTGATGTGCCGGACACATCAGTGCATGGCAGCGGAAAAGTTGCTCGCGCCCATCGAGCAACAAAGCGAGCCTCCCGGTGCCCTGTCCGGCGACGGTTCAAACCTGGCGTGCGACTGCATTGCCTGGCTGTTCCCCGCGTTCGAAATCTCCGAACCCTGGACGGGACAGTCATGTCTATTCAGCCGAAGCTTGCGCATACGTGGTCGCCCACGCTGGCCGGAAGAACTCAGCTCCTGGTCTACGCTTTCGCCGTACCAATGATTCTGCTGCTGCTCTTACAGACAGTTGCTCTCGGGCAGACTGTAGCGCCTGTGAGCGAAACCAACGCCAAAAGTGCTCTGCCTGAGGATCTCGATGGTCAGGGCCTTTCTAGCGCCCGCATGTTGAGAACAGGAACTATAGAACCTGCGCCTGCAGGGGCTGCACGTTCTGCCATGGTGGAGCCCGCGATCAGCGACGCTGGACGTCCCAAGCAGCCCGGCCAAACCTGGAAGGGAACTTTGGGTACGGTGGGCTTCTGGTCGGTCCAGGCCGCCATGTGGACTGCTGTTTTTTATGACGGCAACGTGAGCGGGACTGGCACGAATTGCGTTGAGGCCAATTCGTGGTTTGCCGATTCCAATGGGCGCTTCCAGCGGGGAAAGTACTACGCAGTGAATGTACCCGTCAGCGCGGCAGCGACAGCGGTTGGCGCAATCTTGAATCACAAGGCAGGCAACTCACGTTACGGCAGCCTGCTCCGTGTGCTCGCGGTCGCTCCGGCAAGTACTCTTGCCATAGCGCACACACACGCGGCTCTGGGCTGGGTCCACAACTGTCGTTAGCTGCGAGACCGCGCACGGCTGCGACTTCCTCCCCAGCGCTCCCTCGCCTGCTGGGTAGGAACATCCATTGCTCCGTCCGGAGCCGGTTGTTACAATCGTCGAACCGACAGGAGAACAATGTCCAGCAGGCCCGCGCCCGCCCAACTCGCCATTGAGTTGAAACAAAAAATCCAGTCGCGCCAGGCAAAGGTTGGCGTGATCGGTATGGGCTATGTTGGTTTGCCGCTGGCGCTTCTGTTCAGCGAGGAAAAGTTTCGCGTCACCGGCTTTGATATTGACGAGAAGAAGATCCACACCCTCTCCTCGGGCGGCTCGTACATTTTCCGTATCGGCGCGGATGAAATCCAGCATGCCCGCGCTGCAGGTTTTTGTGCCACCGCCGATTACTCCCGCATTGCTGAGATGGACGCAGTGCTGATCTGTGTCCCCACGCCGCTGAACGAATACCGCGAGCCCGACCTCAGCTACATCGTCAGCACCGCGGAATCTGTTGCGCCGCATCTTCGCGCCGGCCAGTTGATTGTCCTGGAGAGCACCACCTACCCGGGCACAACCGAAGAAGTGCTTGTTCCCGTTCTTGAAAAGGGGAACCGTTGCGGACTCAAAGCTGCGTGCGGAATTCAAAGCAACGGTCCCGTCTTTTACGTCGCGTTCTCTCCCGAGCGGGAAGACCCGGGCAATACGACGGTTGCGCGCCGCGAGATTCCGAAAGTGGTCGGCGGTCTGGACGCCACGGCCGGCGAGCTTGCCTCAACTCTCTACGGTTCCATCTTTGCGCGGACAGTGAACGTCTCCACTCCTGCCGCCGCCGAGATGACCAAGTTGCTGGAAAACATCTACCGCTGCGTCAATATTGCCCTGGTGAATGAATTAAAGATGCTTTGCCTGCGTATGGGCATTGATATATGGGAAGTAATCGAGGCCGCCAAGACCAAACCTTTTGGGTTTCATGCTTTCTATCCCGGTCCAGGACTGGGCGGACACTGCATCCCGGTTGATCCTTTTTATCTTTCCTGGAAGGCCCGGAAATTCGATTTCCGTACGCGCTTTATCGAGCTGGCGGGGCAGATCAATACCGACATGCCATACCATGTGGTCAGTGCGGTCTCGGATGCGCTGAACCGGCGCAGGAAGGCGCTGAATGGCGCGCGCGTCCTGGTACTTGGCGTCGCGTATAAGAAGGACATAGATGATCTGCGCGAATCGCCTGCGCTCACGATCATTGAACTGCTGCAGCGCCACGGGGCGGAGGTCAGTTATAACGATCCGTATTTTGCCTCCGTAGGTAAGGGAAGGCATTACGACCTGCAGATGCGTTGTGCCCCCCTGGATGACCTGGCACAGTACGATTGCGTGGTCATCGTCACCGATCACTCAAACTATGACTATCAGGGCATAGTCGAGCAGGCGCAGTTGGTGGTAGATACGCGCAACGCAACTCGCGGCATCGTTTCCGAAAAAATTGTGCGTTGCTAGCACGGGGTTATTGAGTTAACTGAAATCAATGGCGCGCTTCCTCATCACTGGTATCGCCGGCTTCGTCGGCTCAGCGCTGGCGCGCGAGCTGCTTCAGCGGGGCCATTACGTTCGCGGACTGGATAATTTTTCCACCGGCCGCCCGGAAAATATTAGCCCGATCCGGTCCAGCATTGATTTCCGTGAAGCCGATTTGCTGAACCCGCCAGCGCTTGCCGATGCCTGTGCCGGCATGGACTACGTTCTGCACCAAGCTGCCATTCCCTCAGTCCCTAAGAGCGTCGCTGACCCGGCCGGCAGCAATCGTGCCAACGTGGACGGTACCGTGAACCTGCTGATTGCTGCCCGCGACGCCAGTGTGAAGCGTGTGGTCTATGCTGCCTCATCCTCGGCCTATGGCGACCAACCTACGCTGCCCAAGCACGAGTCCATGTCGCCCGACCCGATTTCTCCCTACGCCGTCGCCAAGCTTGCGGGCGAAATGTACATGCGTTCGTTCTACCGCTGTTACGGATTGGAGACGGTGGCGCTGCGTTATTTCAACATCTTCGGTCCCCGGCAGGATCCCACATCGCCTTATTCGGCAGTCCTTGCGAAGTTCATCACGCTGATGCTTGCCCGCAAACAGCCCACCGTCTTCGGCGATGGTGAACAGAGCCGCGACTTCACCTACGTGGACAATGCTGTCGAAGCCAATCTGCTCGCCTGTACCGCGCCTGCAGACCGGGTTGCCGGCTTGGTATTCAACGTCGCGACCGGCAAAAGCTTCACCCTGAACCAAACTGTGGTTTTGCTGAAAGATTTGACCGGTTACAACGGGGCGGCGAATTACGAAGCCGAGCGTGCCGGCGATATCAAGCACTCGCTGGCCGATATCAGCCTGGCGCGCCGTCATCTCGGCTACGAGCCCACGGTGGATTTCGAGGAGGGACTGAAGCGTACCGTCGCCTGGTACCGCGAACAACTCCAGTCCGCGCAGGTGCAGTCCGCGTGAGGTGCGGCTGAATGACACCCGCAATAGGCAGATACACTTTCTGGTTCAGCGCTGTAACTTGCAACCCGGAGCGGCGAGACCTGCTTCAGATCACCCGATCACCAAATCCCCCGATCACCCGATAGGAGGTTACTCGTACCGCAGCGCCTCGATGGGATCCAGGCGCGCCGCCTTCCTGGCAGGATAGAACCCAAAGAATACGCCGACCGCCATCGAAAACACTACCGCGACCACAATCGCCAGCGGAGAAATAGACACCGCCCACTTCAACCCGTGGGTGATTGCGTACGAGGCTCCGATTCCCAGCACAATCCCTACCGCGCCGCCCATCAGGCTCAAGACCACGGCTTCAATCAGGAATTGCCGCTGGACGTCCTGCTCCGTGGCGCCGATTGCCATGCGTATGCCTATCTCGCGCGTCCGCTCCGTCACCGAGACCAGCATGATGTTCATAATGCCGATGCCGCCCACAATCAGCGACACGCTTGCAATGGATGCCAGCAGCATCGTCATCACCTTGGCCTGGGCGTCGTAAAGGTCGGCAATGTCGGCCAGGTTGCGGACGAAGAAATCGTCGTCTGCACCGGGGCGGATACGGTGCCGGTCGCGCAGCAGGGAAGTGATCTGCTGTTGTGCGGCGTAGCTGGCTGTGCGCGAAACCGCGGAAACTACGATAAACCGCAGCCAGGTATCGCCCGTGATCTTCTTCTGGTGGGTGGTTATAGGGATGAATACGATATCGTCCTGATCGTCACCCATGCCGCCCGACTGCCCCTTCGGGCTAAGCACGCCGACTACTTTAAAGGGCAGGTTTTTGATGCGAATTGTTTGTCCGAGGGGATCCGCGTTGCCAAACAGGTTCTTGCGGACGGTTTCGCCGATGACCGCCAGGTTGGCGGCGCTGTCCACGTCCGCCTGGGTGAAAACTGTGCCTCGCGCAGGAGGCCAGGTGCGGATATCAAAATACTGCGGCTCGGTACCGGTAATGCGCGTGGCCCAATTGTCGTTTGCAAAAACGACCTGTGCGCTCGTGGAACTACCCGGCGCCGCGGCGGCCACCGCGGGACATTCGCGCAGAATGGCCGTCAGGTCTTCATAGACCAGCGTCTTGGTGGCGCCCCAGCCCATGCGCATGCCGCCGCGGTTTACCGTCCCGCTGCCCACGAACAGAACGTTGGAGCCCATGGCCGCAATCTGTTCCTGGATCTTTTGTTGCGCCCCCTGCCCCAGACCGACCATGGCAATCACCGCTCCCACGCCGATGATGATCCCCAGCATGGTCAGGCTCGAGCGCATCTTGTTGCGTGCCAGCGCCCGTAACGCAATCCGAATTATCGAAAGCACATCCATAGCTGCAGTGGATACTTTGTTAACTGGGCAATCTGGCAAACTACGCCGGCGAATTGCCTCGAATCACCAAGTTGCCCTATTACCAATTACCAAATAACCCAATTACCAAATTAACTCAGTCTTCCACGCTGGGCATGTGTTTCAGCACGTCTGCCGCACGGGGACGGGTCGGATGCAATTCGTCCCGCCGAATTTTTCCGTCGCGGAAAACGATGCTGCGCTTTGCAAACTGCGCAATATCAGGCTCATGCGTCACCAGTACGATGGTCAGTGCCTTGTCGTTCAACCCTTGCAGGATCTCCATGATCTCTACTGCGGTGCGGCTGTCCAGGTTTCCCGTGGGCTCATCGGCCAGCAGGATAGCGGGTTTGTTGACCAGCGCCCGCGCGATCGCCACCCGCTGCTGTTGTCCTCCGGAGAGCTGAGAAGGGAAGTGCGCGGCGCGGTCTTCGAGTCCTACCATCTTCAGCGCTTCCATGGCCCGGCGGGCACGCTCGGACTTTTCCAGATGAGCGTACAGCGTAGGCAGTTCCACATTTTCCAGCGCAGTCGTGCGCGCCAGTAGGTTGAAACCCTGGAACACGAACCCGATCTTGCCGTTGCGGATCAGCGCCAATTCGCGCTTGCTCAAGCTGGAGACATCCGTTCCTTCCAGCAGGTAGCGTCCGCTGGTGGGCTTGTCCAGACAGCCCAGAATGTTCATGAAGGTTGATTTTCCGCTGCCGCTGGCGCCCATGATGGCGACAAACTCGCCGCGACTGATGCTGGTGCTGACGCCCCGCAGCGCATGCACCTTGGTTTCGCCCAGGTCGTAGTATTTGTGGATATTCTCCACCTCTATGACCGCCTGCGGTGCGGTCATGGCGCTCGCTTCCGGGCTGCTTTCCACCCTAGTTTCCATTTTCCTGCTTTCGCTCACCCGATCAGCGCCGTGGGCCGCGCGGTCCGCCCATCCCAGGCGCAGCTCCAGGCCCGCTGGGAGCCACAAGAGATGCCGACCCAATTACCAACTCGTCGCCTTCCTTCAGATCACCTTTGATCACCTGTGTCACTTCGGTGACAGTGTGGTCCGTCAGCCCGGTACGGATTCGTACCGGCTCCAGCGTCTTGTCCGCATGCAGCTTCCACACAGTGGCGATATCCGGTGGTTTGTGTCTCGCTGAACTCTGATCAGCGCCGGCGCCACGCTGCTGGTCTGCTCCCGCTGCCCGCCATTGCCTTCCGTTCGTTTCGGCGCCGCGACCGTCGTCCTTCCCGGTTTTCTGCGCTTCCGCCTGCTCGAATCGGTATTTCTTGTAAATTGCTGCTAACTCCTCCGGCTTCAGGTCCGGCTTGTAGCGCAGTGCGCCATTGGGCACTTTCAGCACGTCGTGCACGCTGGCGACCGGGATTTCAATATAGGCCGTCATTCCTGGAAAAAGCTTAAGTTCCGGATTGTCGAAGTTCACGATGGTGTCATACGTGACCACGTTCTGGACCGTCGTGGGATTCATGCGCACCTGCATCACCACGCCGTCGAACTGATCTTTGGGAAAAGCATCCACTTTGAAAGTGACGCGTTGTCCCGGACGGATTTGGCCCACGTCGGCTTCGTCGGTCTTTGCATACACCTGCATCTTGGTCAGGTCTTGCGCGATGGTGAAAAGTGTCGGTGCTTGTAATGACGCCGCCACTGTCTGCCCGACGTCCACTGCGCGATTGACCACCACCCCGTCAATAGGCGCGTAGATGTGGGTGTAATTCAGGTTGGTCTGGGCCACCTTTACAGCGGCCTCTTTCTGCTTGACCTGCGCCGCTGCCTGCTTGACCTGCGCTGCCGCCGCTGAAACCGCCGCTTCCGCAGTTTCGGCGTTCGCCTTGGCGAGATCAAGTTGCTGCTGGCTCATGACTCCTTCCTTCGCCAGTCCAGCCGTGCGCACGTAATCGGCACGCGTCTGTTCCGCGGTCGCCTTCGCTTTCTCCAGGTTCGCCTTTGCCGCCACGTAGTTCGCGTTCGCATTCGCCAGGTCAGCCTTTGCCTGCAGCAACGTCCCTTCAAACAGAGAAGGATCTATCTGCGCAATGAGCTGTCCTTTTTTCACCTGAGAATTGAAGTCCACGTACAGCTTGGAAATGGTGCCGGAAACCTGAGAACCGACCTGCACGCTCGTAACCGCGTTGATGGTGCCGGTCGCTTCCACCACATCGCGAATGTCACCGTGCTCCGCTTTGCCGGTGAAGTACTCGCGCTTTTCTTTGCGGGTGAGAGTAAATGCAGCGAATATTCCGATAACTACCAGGATCGCGAGCAGGATCAGCCATTTATGTCTGGAGAGCTTCAATGCAAAGTCCTTTGTTTGTGAGCAGGTTCGGCAGTCATATTCCATCCTCGGGGCCGGCCTGCGAAGTTTCGCAGCGGATGCGATCTTCCACGGCGGTACAAACACCATCCCGACTGCTTTGTAGCGGTTTACAATCCCTTACGGGACAAATCCGTGAAGGTCAGCAAGCACTTACATTTTACCGGAACCGCGGTTTTATTATTGGTTTCTTGTTGCCTGGCCCTGGCGCACGCTGCTGCTTCACGCCGCCCTCAGCTTACTGTGGCTGCCGCCGCCGATTTGCAACATGCAATGCCTGAGATCGTTGCGGCCTTTGAAAAATCCACCGGGAGCAGAGTGACAGTGACCTATGGCTCTTCCGGCAACCTGTTCACCCAGATACAAAACGGCGCTCCCTTTGACATTTTTTTGGCCGCTGATTCCGATTACCCTTGTAAGCTTGTGACCGCCGGCTTTGCCGATCGTGACTCTCTCACCGGCTACGCCCTGGGGCATCTCGTCTTGTGGGTGCCGCAAGCTTCGCGCCTCGACGTCAATAAGGGCATGAACCTATTGCTCAGCCCTGAGGTGAGAAGGATTGCAATCGCTAATCCCCGCCACGCACCCTATGGCCGCGCCGCCGTAGAGGCCATGCGTTTTACCGGCGTTTACGATCGGGTCAGGGACAAGCTGGTTTTCGGCGAAAACATCAGCCAAGCGGCGCAGTTTGTGCAGTCCGGTAACGCTCAAATAGGATTGCTGGCACGCTCGCTGGTCTTCGCAACAGAGATGAAGCATAGCGGGCGGTATGTTGAAGTGCCGCCCGCGTCCTATGCGGAAATTGATCAGACGGCTGTTGTTGTAAGTTCTTCGCCAAACAAGGAATTGGCCCATAAGTTCGTGCATTACTTGAGGGGAGCGCGGGCCGTTGACCTGCTAAGAAAATACGGGTTCGTCGAGCCTGCCTCGGAAGCCAGGAGTTCCGGCAAATGAACTGGCAAGCCCTGCTACTGACGATCGAACTGGCGGCGCTGGTCGCCGCAGTCCTCTTGGTGATCGGCCTGCCTGTCGCCTACTGGATTACGTTTTCGCGCTGGCGCTGGAAATTTTTCCTCGAAGCCATCGTGGCGCTGCCGATCGTGCTGCCGCCTACGGTGCTGGGCTTTTATCTCCTGGTTGCGCTCGGTGCGCAGAGTCCACTGGGGCGCTGGTGGCAATCACTGACAGGCCACACCCTTGCTTTTACTTTTGAAGGACTCGTGATCGGTTCTATCCTTTATAGCTTGCCCTTTGCCGTGCAACCGTTCGCAGCGTCGTTTGCCGCTGTGGACCCGGCTCTGCTGGCAGCCTCAGCTACACTGGGCGCCTCGCGGCTACGGTCGTTTTTCCGCGTGGTGCTGCCATTGTCCATGCCGGGCGTGATCACCGGAATAGCGCTGACTTTCGCCCACACCATGGGAGAATTCGGTGTGGTGCTTATGATTGGCGGCAATATTCCCGGCATCACCCGCACCATCTCGATTGATATCTACGACCTCACCCAAGCTGGCGACTATACGGCCGCCAACAATACCGCGCTCCTGCTGTTGACTTTGTCCTTCGTCGTACTTTCACTGGTTTACGCGCTGAACCGGAAGGTTTGGGCGGTCTGGCCGTTCAAATAGGGCACTCTAGGAAAAGGTGTGCCCCACCATAGTGTCATCCCGAGCGACCAGAGGGTCGCGTTTGGCCGAAGGGAGTTGAGGGATCTGCATTGAGTCCCGAGTTCCGCCCGGATACAGATTGTGGGGAAATGTTCCAGCACATGAAGCCGCGTTCTGAACGGCTATAGTCTCGCTAGCGTCGGCGTGCTCGTTGCCTGTTGCCTGCTGCTAGTTCTGCGCCAGCGCCCCCGCCAGGGACTGGAAGATCTTGAAGCCATCAGTGCCTCCCAGTTCCGGTTCGCTCGACCGCTCGGGGTGGGGCATCATGCCAAGCACGTTGTGACCGGCATTGCAGATTCCGGCAATGTTCTCCAGGGAACCGTTGGGATTGGCCTCTGGAGTGATTTCCCCGGTGCGCGTGGAATAGCGAAATACGATCTGCTGATTGCGTTTCAGCTCCGCCAGCGTGCTCTCGTCGCAGAAGTAGTTGCCGTCCATGTGCCCGATGGGTATTTGCAGCACTTCGCCGGGCCGGCACGCATTGGTGAACGGCGTATCCGCGTTTTCCACGCGCAGATACACCGGCTTGCACACGTACTTCAGGCCGACATTGCGCATCAACGCGCCGGGCAGCAGGCCAGACTCCGTCAGAATTTGGAAACCGTTGCAGATACCGATCACCAGGCCGCCGCCAGCGGCAAAGCGCTTCACCGAGTCCATAACCGGCGAAAACTTGGCGATGGCCCCTGTCCGCAGGTAATCACCATAAGAAAAGCCGCCCGGGACGACTACGACGTCGCAATTCTCGAGATCATGCGATTCGTGCCACAGAAAGGCCGCCTGCTTATGCGCCACGGCCGAAGCCGCCCAGTACGCGTCGTGATCGCAATTCGAACCGGGAAAGACGATTACGCCGAATTTCATCACACACTCACTGAAGTATCAGTACATTCAGTTTAGCATTCAAGACTGATTGGGTAATCGGAAAATCGGGGAATCGGGTGATCGGGGAATCTGGTAATCTGCCGACCCTGAACTGTGTTGGTCGGGTGATCGGCAAAAACTCATCTAACCGGACAAGCGGGTACAATCGTGATTAGAAAACGGTAGTCTCATTTGCTACCGGCAAGTCTTGCTTCAGATTTCCCGATTTCCCAGTTCTCCGATCACCCGACCATGCAATCTAATCTGACGGACGCTGGCTCGTGATGGACTTCCGCTCTCACTTCCGCATCACCACTGGCGCACTGGGACACTGGTTTCGGGCCGCCACATACGATGCTCTTGCGGTCGGTGCCATCTGGCTCGTTGGCTTGGCGGTGATCGGCGTGCCCTGGGCGCCGCTGTGGGCGGTACTAGGCGGACTGTCTCAATACATACCCCACTTCGGTCCCGTGCTGGCACTCATCGGGCCGGCGTTTGCAGCCGTGGCCAGCGGCGGATTTCACCGGCTGCTCTACGTGCTCATCTTGTACGCTATCATCGCCGCTGCCGACGGGTTTGTCTTGCAGCCCTTGTTCATGAAGCGCACGGCGCGCGTGCCCGTGTGGGCGTCTATCCTAACACCCATTGTGCTCGGGGTGTTCTTCAGCTTCTGGGGCGTACTGATATCGGCGCCGCTGCTTGCGATTGTATTCGCGTATCGCGGACGACACAGGCCGCAGCCTGCGGATCGCAGCCATCCCTAACCAAGATCCTAGAGCGTGTTTCATAAACAGTGCCTCAGCGTAATCCAGAAGCAAGCGATATAGAAGA
>JBHGAZ010000039.1:0-36015 GCA_041946765.1 Terriglobales bacterium | reverse complement strand
CTGGTGCCCGGGGACGGAATCGAACCGTCACGTCCCTTCCGGGACTCGGGATTTTAAGTCCCGTGCGTCTGCCAGTTTCGCCACCCGGGCGGCAAATGGCAACTTCGGGATTTAGCTTACCACGCCGATAGAGGCAAGCAGGTATTCAACGCCCCGAGGCGTTCAACCTGGCTTCCCCCTGAGCGTTTCAACCAACATCCTCCTTTGTCTGGTGGTGCGACATACGTGCTGGATCTCAAGTTTCTGTAAACGCTCCAGCCTGTAGCTGTAGCCGACAAACTGGTGACAGGAGAGGCAAATACTCGCCACTAAGGAACAGCTTCGGACATCTACATGCAAGAAGTGAGCCGAACTCGGGTTCATAGGCACCGGGTCCTTCGTAGACCTAAAACACTAACCAGCTACGATGCTCTCCCAAGCCTCTGGTTTCTGCGTCAACTTGCGTCAGTCTGGGCTCCACGACAGGCCTCCGCGGTCACGCTCAGCTACTCTGCGAGCGACCCCAGGGATAAGACTGTCTTCGCATCTTGCTGCTAATCTAAGCTATTTATTGACAACAACTTATCAGCAAGCCACAGACCCCGGCTAACCTTTTTTCGAGCAATTCGTCCAATGTGAGTTGGTCAGTCCGTAAGTATCTGATTTTTTAAAAATTTAGCTTGAGTTACGCCCGTAATGCGAATAAAATTCGATCTTTTTGGTGAGGCGCCGGGACGAAATCAGGCACTTTTGCAGAGCGGTTGAATCCATCCCAAACGCGGCTGAATCCAATAATTCAGGGAATCCTGATCAATTTCATCGCAGAGGTAGATAAACCTATCATGGCAAGGCGACGTGGCAATCCCAACTGGGGGAAACCAGAGCCAATTGGGCCGGTGACCCCAACGATCACTGAATTTGAGCAGGTGGTGCGCGAGTTCAAGTTGCAGCCCGACCAGTACCTGCGTTCTACCCGCCTCCGCGAATGGGCGCGGCGCAACAAGAATTCGAAATATATTCCTGAACCACTGCTGGAAGCCTGGGGTTTTGAAATCGAATCTACGCTGTAAGCCCACTTGGGAAGCGCGGGCCGCCAGGAAGGCGGCCCTTTTCTTTTCTGCTTCTCTACTCCTCCCAAGAAAACACGCTGCAAGGACGCGCTCCACTATCGTCGCTCCAGCGCTGCTTGCAATGTGCGTGGACAACCCGGAGATTGGAATCGCACTTCCATCCGCCGAACGCCTCCGCATGGCAGTCACGGTGTCGTCATGATAAGGTGCTTGGAAAATGTGCGCTGCGCATGAGATAGTTATGTGTTTTCATACTCCCATGACACTCATACGCGTCGGCTCTCCGCCAGACGCGGACATCAGGAGCGGGTCTTAATGGTTCGCATCATTCCACGTGACGCCAAGTTCTTCGTGTTGTTTGAGGAAATGGCAAACAATTTGACCGAGGGCTCCCGCGCACTCCTGGAAATTCTGAAGGACTACAAAGGGCATGACATTTACGAGAGCGCGCAGCGCATCAAGGCCTTTGAGCACCGCGGCGACGAGATGACACATGCCATCCTGCGTAAGCTGAATCAGACCTTTATTACTCCCTTTGATCGCGAGGACATCCATCGCCTCGCTTCCTCGATCGACGACGTGCTCGACTTCATCAATGCCGCCGCCGAGCGCATGATGCTTTACAAAATCATGGACCCGCCAGCGGCAGCGGCGCGCCTTGCCACTCTCATCGTCCGGCAAAGCGAGGAGCTGGCCAAGGCGGTTTCTCTGCTGGAAAAGACCCAGGGAGTCCTGCAACACTGCGTGGAAATCAACCGTCTCGAGGACGAAGCCGACCAGGTCTGCCGGGCGGCCATTGCCGAGTTGTTCGAACACGAAAAAGATCCCATCACCCTGATCAAGTACAAAGAGCTTTACGAAGTGCTGGAAATGGCGACTGACAAGGCCGAGGACGCGGCGAACGTGCTAGAAGCTGTGGTTCTGAAGAGCGCCTGATGCCATCCTCTCCTCCCATTCCCACCCAACCGAGGAAAGCGGGCCGTGCATAGTGAACTCGTGCTGGTACTCATAACAGTAGTGGTCGCACTCACGTTCGACTTTTTGAACGGGTTCCACGACGCTGCCAACAGCATCGCAACCGTGGTTTCCACGCGCGTACTTTCGCCTAAGCTGGCCGTTGCCTGGGCTGCCTTCTTTAACTTTGTCGCCGCGTTCCTGCTCGGCACCGCCGTCGCGCACACCATCGGCAAGGGCATGATCCAGCTCGACATCGTAACGCAATACGTTGTGCTGGCCGGATTACTGGGCGCTATTGTCTGGGACGTGCTGACCTGGCTCTGGGGCTTGCCGACCTCCTCTTCGCACGCGCTGATCGGCGGCTATGCCGGCGCCGCAATCGCGCGGGCTGCCATCATTCGCGGCCCTCATCAAGCCTTCAGCGTTATCGTTCCCCATGGCTGGACCAAGACTCTGATCTTCATCGCAGTTGCGCCCATCCTGGGCATGGTTCTGGCGCTCGTCTTCATGATTGCGGTCTTCTGGATCTTCAAGAAGAAGGCTCCGCAGCAAGTGGACAAATGGTTCCGCAAGCTCCAGTTGCTCTCCGCGGCAGCCTACAGCCTGGGACACGGCGGTAACGACGCCCAGAAAACCATGGGGATTATCGCCGGTGCCCTGTTTACCGCCGGAATTATGACCAAGGAAGATTTTCAAGGAAACTGGGGGAGCTTCCAGTGGCCCATCATTCTGGGGGCGCATGCGGCCATCGCTGCCGGCACATATTTGGGCGGATGGCGAATTGTTCACACTATGGGATCCAAAATTACCAAGCTGAAGCCGGTTGGCGGATTCTGCGCCGAAACCGCGGGCGCGCTTACCCTGTTCGGCACCGCTCTGGCCGGCATCCCCGTGAGCACCACACATACGATTACCGGCGCCATTGTGGGAGTGGGCGCAACTCACCGCTTGTCGGCCGTGCGTTGGGGAATAGCCGCGCGCATCGTGTGGGCCTGGGTCCTCACCATTCCGGCTTCAGGCGCAGTCGCGGCGCTGACTTTTTGGATCATCCGCTTATTCCACCCGACCGCGTAGTTGCGCCCTCGCGTATGCTGGTTTTGCTACAATTTTTGACAGTTTATTTTATCTTCAAAGCCCGTGCTAAACACCCCCGGGCGGAAGTAATTTTGGATGACACCAGGCACAGCATTTTGTGACGTTGAAACCGCGATCGAGGAAATCCGCGGCGGACGGATGATCGTGGTGGTGGATGATGAGGACCGCGAAAATGAAGGCGATCTGACCCTCGCGGCCGAGAAGGTCACGCCCGAGGCGATCAACTTCATGGCCAAGTATGGCCGCGGCCTGGTATGTCTGGCCATGACCCCCGACCGGCTTGACTATCTGCGGCTCGGACCCATGACTTCGGAAAATACCTCGCAATTCGGTACGGCTTTTACGGAAAGCATTGACGCGGTTGGACGCGGCGTCACTACCGGAATTTCCGCCTATGACCGGGCCCAGACCATCCTGGCGGCCATTGATCCGGCCACACGGCCCTCGGACCTGGCGCGGCCCGGCCACGTCTTCCCACTACGCGCACGCAAAGGCGGCGTGCTGGTGCGCGCCGGACAAACCGAAGCTTCCGTGGACCTGGCCCGCCTCGCCGGCCTGGTGCCTGCGGGCGTGATCTGCGAAATCATGAACGAAGACGGCACCATGGCGCGGGTGCCGGACCTGATTGTCTTCTGCCGGGAACATAACCTCAAAATGTTGACCGTGGCGGAACTGATCCGCTATCGCATGCGGCACGAACGCTACGTTCATCGTGTTGGCGATGTCATTCTCCCCACGAGCGTTGGCGATTTCCGGCTGATCGCCTATGAGTCTGCCATTGATGGCCAGTCGCATATCGCCTTGCTGCGCGGCGACGTGGAAAATGCCGCTGGGCCGGTGCTGGTCCGCATGCATACGCAGTGCCTTGTGGGCGACGTCTTTGGCGCTACCTGGTGCGAGTGCCACTCGGTAATACGGCAATCCTTGCGGCTGGTGGCGGAAGAAGGTCTCGGTGCCGTCATTTACCTGCACCAGAGTTCACAAGGATTTGCCGTAGAGAAGCTGGCGGACAAAACCGTCCTGAGCTTTCATCGTGAGCGGCGCGACCCAATGGGGATCGAGTATCAGCGCAAGGTCCAGCGCGAGGTCGGCATCGGAGCGCAAATTCTTACGGACTTGAATCTGCGGCGCATTCGCCTGCTAACGAATCATCCCCGCCGGGTAGCGGCGCTGGAAGGCTTCGGCATCGAGATTGTCGAGCAGATTCCTATCCCCGAACCGAAAACCCGCGCCAGCGACAGCCTGGCGGCCGATCAACGGGGCGACTGAACAACCGTTTTTCGTTTCCGTTAGCCGTTACCCGTTCTCGGTTAACTTCACGTGTTATGACGAGGAGGGCGCAAGACCAGCATCTGCTTTTCACCTGAAACCAACTGAGAACAGCCCACTGAGCTGGCCGAACTCCGATCGGGCCCAACCCCACGGGGGCGGGGAACGCGAAACGGGAAACGCGAAACGTTTGTCTAGCAGGGTTTTCGGGCTTGGATCTCCTGGTCGCGTATAAAGAACTGCGCCGAACACTGGTCGGAACCGCAGATCACCGGAAGCAAGCCCGCGATCTGCCGGCGCGTAATCAGGCCCAGCGTCCCACAATGCGGACAGGCAAGGACAGCCCAGTACGGGTCGTCCGCCTCGCCAACTTCGCCGGCATTCTCCAGCAGAAACAACGTGCCGGGTTCCATCTGTTCGGGGATCCACTCGCTAAGGATATTAAGTTCTGCGACCATGGTGACCTCCGTCGTTGCAGGGTACCCATCGCGACGCTTTAGCCCGCGTTGGGGTGCTCGGACGAACAAAAATCCGGGTTCGGTCTGGGCGCTTAGGAAACTCTTCTGCGCCGCTCCAGTTCCAGGTCCCCCCGCGCTTGCCTCTTCCTGAAACCGCGCGTGCCCGGATTCAACTCCTTCCGGATACCAGCACTCGCGACATCGGGAGCACGGGCACTGCGCTTGCCTGCGTTCTTCATCCTCCGCTTCACTGCGCTGGGACCCACGTCTGCTCGGATCTGCCGCACCGTGTCGCTGAGGCAGATAGCAAAGATGGGCTGACGGGAATTTTTCAGAATGTCTACCACCTGCTGTGGCGATGTTTCCAGGTAGACGTTCTTGCCATTACTGAGCAGATGATAATCGGAACCGGCCGTCACCGTTTGCACCAGGCGCTTGGAAAATTCGCGCTGCAGGAAATGAATCACCTTGCGCACACGCTGCAAGGAAAAACCGCGAGCGCGCAACTGCCCGATCACAGCAACTTCGGCAAGATCGTCAAGGGAATACAACCGGCGGCGGCCTTCGCGGGCGGGCACAACAATACCGCGCTCGTCCCACCACTGCAATTGGCGTGGCGTCATCCCGGTCAGCGCGGCTACTTCGTTGGATGTGAACCGTCGTTCCAAATTCCACCCCGTCCGACGGTAATAACAAATAGCCCTACAAATGTTTAAAACATTTTAGGACGAAAATGTTAGGTGTCAAGGAAGTAATTGCACGAAGTTGCACCAGAGCGTCAGGCGCGATCTGCACCGCCGCCGACGAAGTGAACAATCTCCAGGCGGTCGCCGTCGTGGAGCGCAATTGTGGGCCACGTGTTCCGGGCAACGATCTCGCGGTTCAACTCAATGGCCACACGCTCCGGCTTCATCCCTAACTGCTCGACCAAACCTGTCAGCGTGAGTTCACCCGAGAACTCGCGTGCTTCGCCGTTGATGATCAGTTGCATGATTTCAGGTTTCAGGTTTCTGTCTTCTGGTTTGTAGCTGGTTTTATAGTTTCTGGAGTTGTCATTCCGAGCGTCCACGAACGCGAGGAATCCCTATTCCCGCCACGCTATCTCTACAAAGAAAGACGTTCAATGACGCTGATCTCGCAAAATCACACTTAAAACGCAGGCCTCAGCCTTGTTACACATCGCCAGAAACTTGAAACTGGAAACTCGAAACTGCTCTTACGCCCTTCGCAGCCTGAACTTGTGCTTCGCAGACATTCCCTGATAATTCGCCTGCACGAGCAATGCAGCGTCGGGCGCTGAAGCCATATCCAGGGGCATGCGGATTTCTGCCACACCATCCATGCCCGTGTCGGCCTGGCTGTAAACGGAGGCATGGGAAGGCGCGTCAATGCGCGCAATAATGTGTGCGCCCAGCACAGCCTGACCGGCGGTTGTAACACGAAAGTGCAACCCCATCACATTGTCCCCAGGCAGCGCCTCCGCTTTCACCCACTGCAGCACTAGCGGGCTGGCTTCTGCCGCCGTCCTCCCAACACTCGACGCAGCAGGCACCTGCTCAGCAGCTTCTCCAGCCACAGCAGGCGCTGGTGCCACTTTCTTCCCGAGCAACTCGTCCAGCTTTCCTTGCCGGATCGCGTTCAGCACGTCCCTGTGCTGATTTTTGAGCAGCTCGTGTGCCTGGGCCTCGGAGAAATCAGGTTGCGAAGCCTTTTCGGCAAAGGAACTCACGTGCTTGCCGAGACAGCGACCGCGGACAAACACCTGCGACTGCAGGCTCTGTTCGTTTCGAAGTACCTCGCTTTGCACGTGGTACACAGTATCGGCGTATTTGATATCCGTATTAAAGCCAAAGATCATGCGGTTGCCCAAAGTGTATCTTGCCCCGGCTCCCTGTCCAGCAACTCCCCACCGGAGCTGCTGAAACTTGCGCCGGACAGCAGAACCAAGTTCCGCTCGCGCCTGCTGTGGGCGACATCACGTTCTCGTGTGACAAACCGTAAGCCCTTGATTTTGCAAGCTGCAGCACTTATCGGAATGCTTGACACCCAATGTCACGAAACTTATAGTCAAATGTTCCCGGTAGTCGCGCGAGCTAACTATATAGCACTTTTATGCCCGAGAACTATTTTGCCCGCTACTTGCCGTTGCTGATCCATCTGGGCATTGCCTTCGGCCTGGCGGGTACGATTGTCATTCTTTCCACCCTGGTCGGGCGTCACCGTTATACCCGGGCCAAGTTCCAGCCGTATGAATGCGGCATGGCGCCGGTCGGAGATGCGCGCGAGCGCTTCTCGGTGAAGTTTTACATGGTGGCGATGCTGTTCATCCTGTTCGACGTGGAAGCGGTGTTTCTATACCCTTGGGCGATCCTGCTGCGCGAACTGAAGATGTTCGGTTTCTGGGAGATGCTGGTGTACATCGGCATTGTCATGGTCGGGCTGTTTTACATCTGGAAAAAAGGTGTGCTGGAGTGGGCCGAGATGCGCCGCACCGCCGTTCCCATGAGCCGCCAGGCCTTTCTGGAAGTAATCTCGCCCGCCAAGCCCGAACAATCTGAACTGATCAAAGTTGGCGCAGAGGGACCGCACCCATGACGCTTACGCCTGCCATCACTGATCTGGAACAGTTAAAGGAGCACCCGCCGCTGGCATTTCTGCTGGCTTGGAACCCGCTCGCTGTAACCGGCGCTAAGTGCGACCGCAACGAACTTACGATCTACATAGACCGCGCCTTCATACGCGATGCCTGCAGCGTTCTGCGCGACGATGCGGAACTGAACTTCAACTACCTGTGTGACGTGACCTGCGTTGACTGGTATCCCAGCGAGCCGCGTTTTGAAGTGGTTTACCACCTGCTCTCGATCCCGCGGAGGCAGCGGCTACGTCTCAAGGTGAGGCTGGAAGGCGGCGACCCCAGGATGGACTCCATCACTTCCGTGTGGCCGTCAGCGAACTTCTTCGAGCGCGAAGTATTCGATCTTTTCGGCGTGCACTTTGAAGGTCATCCCTATCTGCGGCGCATCATGATGCCGGACAACTGGGAAGGCCACCCGCTGCGCAAGGACTATCCCGTGGAGGGCTACCGCTGATGGCGCACCTGCCGCAAATTCCGGTGCTGGAACCCGGGCAGGACCGCACCATGATTCTGAACATGGGGCCGCAACATCCATCCACGCACGGAGTGCTGCGCCTCATCCTGGAAATTGACGGCGAAAACATTGTCCGCATGATGCCGGACATCGGCTACCTGCACACCGGCATCGAGAAAACCTACGAAGCCAAGTTCTACCAACAATGCATCGTCCTGGCAGACCGCATGGATTACCTAGCTCCCTTCAGCAATGAGCTGGGTTTCGTGCTGGGAGTCGAGAGGCTGCTGGGGATTGAAGCTCCACCCCGCGCGCAATGGCTGCGCGTGATGCTGACGGAGCTGACCCGCATTAATTCGCACCTGGTCTGGCTGGGTTCACACGCGCTTGATATCGGCGCCATGTCGGTGTTCCTGTACTGTTTCCGCGAGCGCGAAGATGTCTTGCGCCTGTTTGAGGCGGTCGGCGGCCAGCGCATGTTCGACTCCTATTTCCGTGTCGGCGGGCTCGCGATGGAGCCCCCGATCGGCTGGTTCCAGCGGGTCAAGGATTTTGCAGACCGCTTCCCCGACCGCATTGACGAATACGAAAATCTGCTGACCGGCAATCCAATCTGGCAGCGGCGTCTGAAAGGCGTTGGCTACCTGAGCGCGGAGGACGCGATTGCACTTGGGGCATCTGGACCGACGCTGCGAGCCAGCGGCGTGGACATAGACCTGCGCCGCGACATGCCCTACAGCGGCTACGAAAATTTCCAGTTCAATGTTCCGGTCTCGCATGATTGCGATGTCTGGGCGCGATACGTGTTGCGCGTTCAGGAATTGCGCGAGTCCACCAAGATCATTCAGCAGACGCTCGCCGGGATTCCTGAAGGCCCGATCAAGGCGAATGCTCCGAAGGTGGTCCTGCCGGACCGCGAGAAGATGAAGACCCAGATGGAAGCCCTCATTTATCACTTCAAGATCATTACCGAAGGCTTCACCGTCCCGGCAGGCGAGGTGTACAGCGCGGTGGAATCGCCACGCGGCGAAATTGGGTTTTACATTGTGAGCGACGGCACGCCGAAGCCGTACCGCGTCCACGTTCGTACGCCTTCCTTCGCCAACATGCAGACGCTGGCCAAGATGTGCGAAGGCCGCCTGATCGCCGACGTGGTCGCCGCCATCGGCAGCATAGATATCGTGCTTGGAGACGTGGATCGGTAATCGGGTGATCGGGTGATCGGAAAACATCAGCCCGCGAAGCGGGCGAGATAATTTAGCCCCGGGCGTAGGCCCGGGGAGGATGCGATAAAAAGAACCAAGTCCCGTAGGGACGGCAGAAAAATGAAATTCTCTGAGGAATTTGAAGCCCGCTTCGCCGAGTGGCTGACCCATTATCCGGTCAAGCGGTCAGTCCTTGTCCCCACGCTGCTGTACGTGCAGGACGAGATCGGCTATCTCAGCGACGAGGTCATTCACGAAATCGCACAACGGCTTGACTTGACGGACCTGGAAGTGCGCAATGTGATCAGCTACTACAGCATGCTGACCACCAAGCCGCGCGGCAAGTACAACGTCCAGGTCTGCACCAACATTTGCTGCATGCTGCGCGGGGCGGAAGACGTTTTCGAAGCCGCGAGCAAGAAGCTAGGCATCGGCCACAAAGGCACCACGGCTGACGGAAAGTTTTCGCTGGAAGAAGTGGAGTGCATCGGCGCCTGCAGTTGGGGTCCGGCGATGCAGGTGAACTACACGTTCCACGAGAAGCTGACGCCGGAAACCGTGGAGCAAGTAATCGAGGAATACGCGAAGAAAGAATAATCAGGTTGCATCCGGCCATAAGGGCCGGCGCACGAAGCTAACAGCTAAGAGCTAAAAGCCAATGGCTGATTTAGTATCCCATCCCGACGAAGTAAAGGTGGTCAGCAAGCGCTTCGGCCTGGGCGCGACCAACATTGACCGCTATCTGGAACTGGACGGCTATAAGGCCGTGCAGAAGGCGCTCTCCATGGGCCCGGACGCAATCATTGCTGAAATGAAAGCGTCCAACCTGCGCGGGCGCGGCGGCGCAGGGTTCCCGACCGGGATGAAGTGGTCATTTGTTCCCAAGGAATCGCCGAAGCCAAAGTACATCCTCTGCAACGGAGACGAGAGCGAACCCGGCACTTGCAAGGACCGTCTCATTTTCGAGCACGATCCGCACTCGATCATCGAAGGTGTGACGATTGCCGGCATTTCGGTTGGCTCGCATCAGGGATACATCTACCTCCGCGGCGAGTACCGTTACCTGATCGAGATCATGGAAAAGGCCGTCGCGGACGCGTACGCACGCGGCTTCCTGGGAACGAACATTTTCGGCAGCGGATACGATTTCGATATCGGCGTACACAGCGGCGCGGGAGCGTATGAGGTCGGCGAAGAATCGGCGCTGATGGAATCGCTGGAGGGCAAGCGGGGCGTGCCTCGCATCCGTCCTCCCTTCCCGGCTGTGATCGGCCTTTACGGCGGGCCGACCATCATCAACAACGCCGAAACGATGGCGAACGTGCCGCACATAATTCTCGGTGGCGGACAGTGGTATGCGGAACTTGGCACGCCCAAGAACGGCGGCACGCGCCTGTTCTGCCTGAGCGGCAATATTGAACGTCCGGGCGTTTATGAACTGCCGCTAGGCTACAACCTAAAGAAGATGATCTACGAAGTCGGCGGCGGGCCGTGGAAAGGACACGGCCTGAAGGGCGTCGTTCCCGGCGGGTCATCAGTGCCCATTCTTAAAGCCGATGAGATTGACATCCCGGCAGACTTCGATTCCATGATGAAGGCCGGGACGTTCCTGGGCTCTGGTGGCGTGATCGTGATTGACGACCACACTTGCATCGTCAAATTTTTGCTGCGCACCACCAAGTTCTATCAGCACGAAAGCTGCGGCTGGTGTATTCCCTGCCGCGAGGGCACCGACTGGCTGAAAAAGACGCTCATCCGCTTCCATTCGGGCGGCGGTGTCATGCAGGACATAGACAATCTGCGCTACCTGGGCGAGAACATGCTCGGGCGCACGTTCTGCCCGCTGGGCGACGCCGCGGCCATGCCGGTAATCGGAATCGTGAAGAAGTTCCGGGAAGAATTCGAAGCGCACCTGGACGGGCGGCCGTGCCCCTACGAGCGCTCTGGCACACGTGAAACAGTTTTAGCTTAACTGGCCACTGGCCACTGACAACTGGTTCCCATGGCTGATGTGAACATCACCGTTGATGGCAAAAAGATCACCGCTCCGGCGGGGACGCTGCTGATTGAGGCCTGCAAGCGCGCGGGCATCGAGATTCCCGCGTTCTGCTACTACCCCGGCCTGTCGCTGCAGGGCGCCTGCCGCATGTGCCTGGTCAAAATCGAGAAGATGCCGAAGCTGCAGACCGCCTGCACCACGGTCATTCAGGAAGGCATGACCGTCACCACTGAAAGTGAAGAGATCAAGCAGGCGCGTAAGTCCATGCTGGAACTGGTGCTTGCCAACCATCCGCTGGATTGTCCTGTCTGCGACGCCGGCGGCCAGTGCGAATTGCAGGACATGACGTTCAAGTATGGCGCCGCGGAATCGAAGTTCATAGACATCAAGAACCATCGCGACGAGCAGCAGTGGTCGCCGATCGTGTACTTCGACCGCCCGCGCTGCATTCTCTGCTACCGCTGCATACGTATCTGCGGCGAGGGCATGGACGTCTGGGCGCTGGGCGTGCAGAACCGAGGCGTGAATTCCATCATTGCGCCCAACATGCAGGACCACCTCGAATGCGAGGAGTGCGGCATGTGCATTGACATCTGCCCGGTTGGCGCGCTGACTTCCGGCGCGTATCGCTACAAGACCCGGCCGTGGGAGATGAAGCACGTCGGCACTATCTGCACTTTTTGCGGCGACGGCTGCAAGACCACGCTCGGCGTGCGTCGCGCCGCCAACGGCATGGAGATCGTTCGCGGCGACAACCGCGACAAGAGCGGCATCAATGGCGATTTCCTCTGCATCAAGGGCCGTTACGCCTTTGATGTCCTCAATCGCGAGGAACGCCTCAGAGAACCGCTGGTCCGCCGTGACGGCCGCCTCTCGCCTGCCACCTGGAACGAAGCTCTTGACCTGATCGCGCGCAATTTTCGCACCATCCGCGAAGACCACGGCGGCAAAGGTTTTGGCGTGATCGGCTCCACGCGGATCAGCAATGAAGAAGCGTACCTGCTGCAGAAGTTCGCGCGTCTGGTACTGGGCACCAGCAACATTGACCACCATCGCACCGCCGACTTCCCCGCGTTCGCCAGCGCACTTTCCGGCAAGAAGGGCGTCACGGCGACCATGCGTGATCTGTTCACGGCCCCCGCGATCCTGCTGATCGGCAACAACCCGACGGACGAGCATCCGCTGCTCGCCTGGCAGATTCGCACCAACGTCCGCTTGCGTCGCGCACGCCTGTACCTTGTCAACTCTGAGCCGATCAAGCTCCGCCGCCAGGCCACAACTTTTCTGCGGATTCCGCCGAATGCCGAAGCCAAAGCGGTCGCATTTCTTAACGGAGACGATGGTGCTCTGGACGGCTTGCTCACAGAGGGCGTTCAGGGCGAATCGTGGACGGCACTGCGCGACAAGCTTTGCGGCGAGCAGGGGCTCATCATTGTTTTCGGCTCGGAACTGCGGGGCGCCGATATCAAGACGCTGGTGAGTTTCGGCTCTGCTATCCCCGGGGCTAAATTCGTCTGCCTCGGCGATTTCGCCAACTCCCGCGGCGCCGGCGACATGGGCCTGTACCCACATCTGCTCCCGGGGTATCGGCCAGTCGGCAGTAATTCTTTTTTGAATAACGAATGGCTCGCCAACGCTCCCAAAGAGCCCGGACTGAACGTGCGCCAGATGATGCAGGCGGCCAAAGACGAGACCCTGAAGGCTCTGTATATCGTCGGCGCGAATCCAGTGTCGCGGTACGAAATTGATCCTTTCGTGCTGCTCAAGCCGTTTGTGGTCGTACAGGACATGTTCCTGACCGAGACCGCTATCGCCGCCGACATTGTACTCCCGGCTGCGGCGGCGTACGAGAAGTCCGGCACGTTCACCAATACCTGCGGCGACTTGCAGATGCTGAAGAAAGCCGGGGACGTGGCCGGCGCACTCACGGATTTTGAAATCATCGTGCGAATCGCCGGCCGCATGGGCTTCCATCCCGAGAGTCTGGTCCCGATCGGACGTCCAATGCGCGCCGACATGGGGCAGTCGCGCGGAGCGCAATCAGGCGAGGCTGACCGCAACTCGGTCTGGCTGGTCGAGCACGGATTGCAGCCGAAGATGAGTCCGTTTGATCCGCTGGCCATGTTGGATGAAATCCAGCGTCTGGTTCCCGGATACGACGTCTCGCGCAGAAACTTGATCGCGGGCAGCGAAGAACATACAACTGCGCCGGAGAGCGGGATCGGTAGCGTGGGCCCAGACCCGCAGCTGCTTCCGGCACACGATACGCTGTTCACCTCCGGCACCATGGGACGCTACTCGAATTCGTTGAACTCCGTGATCGAAAACCGGCGCAAGGAGCCGGCCGGCAAAATCGTGGCCGTGGATTGAGGCTGGACAAAGCTTAAATGGTGTCATCCCGAGCGAGGCCTGCCTTTGGCCGAGGGAGTCGAGGCATCTGCATTTCGGCCCTGCATGTGGACATACTCGCTGGAGCGACAGAGTGAGCATCGGAACTTTCATCCTGGTTTCGTTCGTCAAGATCGTGATCGGTCTGGCGGTACTGCTGACCGCGGTCGCTTATACGGTTTTGTTTGAGCGCAAGGTGGTTGGTCATATCCAGAACCGCTGGGGTCCCTCGCGCGTGGGGCCGTACGGCCTGCTCCAGCCGCTGGCAGACGCCGGCAAGGCCCTGTTCAAGGAGGAAATCACTCCCCCGTACGTCAACCGGCCACTTTATTTGCTGGCGCCCATGCTCTCGCTGACGCTGGCGCTCACCACCATCGCGCTGATTCCGGTCGGCGGCTGGGTGCAGATAGACTCCATCAAAACTCCACTGCAAATTACCGACGTAAACATCGGACTGCTGATCCTGCTGGGCATAACTTCGCTGAGCGTCTATGGAGTTGCGCTGGCAGGGTGGTCGTCCAACAGCAAGTATTCTCTGCTGGGAGCATTGCGCGCCAGCGCGCAAATGGTCAGCTATGAAGTTGCATTGGGGCTGTCGCTTGTGGGCGTTCTCATTATTACTGGCAGCTTCAGCCTGATGGACATCGTGGTGGCGCAAAAGGGATTTCTGAACTGGAATATTTTCCGCGGCGGGCAGATCGTGGCATTCTTCATTTACTTGACCGCCGCGTTTGCGGAGACCAACCGCTCGCCCTTTGACCTCCCGGAGGCCGAGTCGGAACTCGTGGCCGGCTATCACACCGAATACAGCGCCATGAAGTTTGCCATGTTCTTCATGGCGGAGTACGCCAACATGGTGACCGTCGCGTGTGTCGCTTCGGCCCTGTTCCTGGGCGGATGGAATGGACCGACCTTTGGTTTCGCCGAGGGCACCCTCGCAGCCGGTTTGCTGCACGTATTCTGGTTCTTCCTGCGCGTGCTCTTTTTCATTTTCCTGTACGTGTGGGTGCGCGGCACGCTGCCCCGGTTCCGTTACGACCAACTGATGGCGTTTAGCTGGAAGGTCCTGTTGCCGCTGTCCGTCGCAAACGTCTTGGTGACGAGCCTGGTAGCTGCCCTGAAAAGTTGATTGTCGCTGGTAGAAACGTAGCTTGCTACGTCTCTATGGTCAAAGAGAGATGCTGCACTTAATTCTATTTCTGATCTTCGCGGTGCTGGCGGTGGCGGGAGCGGTAAACCTGCTGGCCCAGCGCCATCCCATAAGCAGCGCGCTGTCGCTGATCGTGGTGATGGGCTCGCTGGCGGCGGAGTACATGCTGCTTGGCGCCGAATTTCTCGCCGTCATTCAGATCATCGTGTACGCCGGCGCCATCATGGTGCTGTTCGTATTCGTCATCATGCTGCTGAATGCCGGCGAGGAAGAGCGCTCCACGGGAAGCCGCGTTGCCTTGATCTTCGGCGTGCCCGGCATGCTACTGGGCGCAGTGCTGGTCGCCTATGCCCTGTTGCATTACGGCCCGGCTACCGCACCGGTCCCGGTGGGTGCGCTGTACGGCTCCGCAACGAAAATTGGGCGTCTGCTGTTCCAGCCTTTCCTGCTGCCGTTTGAAATTACGTCGGTGCTGATTCTGATCGCCATCATGGGCGCAGTTGTACTGGCAAGGAGGGAAAGCTGATGGTGCCGCTTTCCTATTACCTGGTACTGAGCGCGATCCTGTTTGCCTGCGGGGTCGCGGGATTTCTGATCAAGCGCAACATCATTACAATCTTCATGTCCATTGAGCTGATGCTGAACGCGGTGAATCTGTCGTTCGTAGCCTTCGCCGCACGCTGGCAGGTGCTCAGCGGACAGGTATTCGTATTCTTTGTTATGGTTGTGGCGGCGGCGGAAGCCGCTGTCGGACTGGCCATCATCATTGCTGTCTTCCGCACGCGCGAGACGCTTAACGTAGATCGCGTGAACTTGCTGAAACTATGAACCTGCACCTCTGGCTGATCCCGCTGCTGCCGCTGGCCGGCGCCGCCGTCAACGGGCTGTTCGGCCGTCATTATTCGCGCAAGGTGGTCACGACGGTGGCGTTAGCGTCCACGGCGGCTTCGTTCGCCTGGGCGATCTGTGTTGCCGCCCGATTCCTGGGTTTGCCCGAGTCGGCCATTCCCCACACCGAGACCTACGCTACCTGGCTGCGCGCTGGTAGTTTCGCCGCGCCCTACGCGCTCATGGTGGACCAGCTCAGCGTGGTGATGACACTGGTTGTCACCGGCGTAGGTTTCCTGATCCACGTTTACTCCGTCGGATACATGGGTCATGAAGGTGGCTATTACAGGTTCTTCTCCTATCTGAATCTGTTCATGTTCTTCATGCTCACGCTGGTGCTGTCGGACAACTACCTGCTGATGTTCGTGGGCTGGGAAGGCGTGGGACTGGCCTCTTATCTGCTCATCGGTTTCTTTTTCCTGCGTGACTCCGCCGCCAGCGCCGGCAAGAAAGCATTCATCGTCAACCGCGTTGGTGACTTTGGCTTCCTCATCGCGCTGTTTCTGATGATCAAGCACTTCGGCTCGCTGAGCTTTGCCGATGTATTCGCCAAGGTATCGGCCATGCCGGTGGAGCACAGCATCGGTCTTCTGACCGCTACCGGACTCCTGTTGATGGTAGGCGCCTGCGGCAAGTCGGCGCAGCTTCCGCTATACATCTGGCTGCCCGACGCAATGGAGGGCCCGACGCCGGTATCGGCGCTGATCCACGCTGCCACCATGGTGACCGCGGGCGTGTACATGGTGGCCCGCTCCAACCCGATTTTTTTCCGTTCTCCCACAGCGCTGATGGTCGTTGCTATTGTCGGCTGCCTGACTGCGATCTTCGCCGCCACCATCGGCCTGGTGCAGACGGACATTAAGCGCGTTCTGGCCTACTCAACCATCTCCCAGCTCGGTTACATGTTCCTCGCGTGCGGCGTGGCCGCTTTTTCCGCTGGTATTTTCCACCTGATGACGCACGCCTTCTTCAAGGCCTTGCTCTTCCTGGCTGCCGGTTCCGTGATCCACGCTCTCGGCGGGGAGCAGGACATGCGCCGCATGGGCGGCCTGCGAACGCACATACCGTGGACGTTCTGGGTGATGGCAATTGCTACCCTCGCCATCGCCGGCATCCCCGGCTTCAGCGGGTTCTTCAGCAAGGACGAAATCCTGTGGAGCTCCTACGCGAGCCCCTACGGCGGCCATTGGGTCTACTGGGTGGTGGGAACCGTCACTGCTGGATTGACTTCGTTCTACATGTTCCGCTTGCTGTTCCTTACTTTCTTTGGCGAGTTCCGCAGCGCGGAAACAGTAGGCGCTGAACACAAAGGGCACGCACACGCCGCACCCGCAGAAGCTGAACACGGCCACATCCACGAAAGCCCGAAAGTGATGATCATTCCCCTTGTCATCCTGGCGGCGCTGTCGGTGGTCGGCGGCTATATCGGGATTCCAGCGGTATTGGGTGGCGCAAACCGTTTCGAGCACTTCCTGGAACCGGTGTTCCATGCTCCGCCCGTTACTGAGCACATCGTTGAAAAAGGCGGACACACGCTGGAACTGCTGCTGATGGGCGGCAGCATTGCCGCGGCACTGATTGGGCTCGCGCTGGCGTACCTGCTGTATGTGGTCAAGCCCACGCTGCCGGACCGCGTTGCTGAAAAGCTCGGGATGGTGTACCGGTTTGTGCTCGGCAAATACTACGTAGACGAGTTGTACGGTGCCGCGGTGGTGAAGCCGCTGATCGAAGGGTCCACGCGCATTCTCTGGCGGGGCATTGATGGTGCCACCATAGACGCTGCCATCAACAACAGCGCCGAGGGAGCGCAGGGCGTTTCCGATGCGCTGCGGCGCATGCAGTCCGGCAATATACGATCTTATGCCGGATGGATGGCGATCGGCGCCGCTTTGGTCATCGCCTACATGGTCTGGATGGGGACTAGATAACGATGAAATCCTCAAGCCTCAATCACATCATTCTGACGCTGGTGACGTTCCTGCCCCTTGCCGGAGCGGTTCTGCTGGTTTTTTTCCCGCGGCGTGACCGGGACATTCGCTGGTTTTCGTTGTTGGTTACGCTGGCCACTTTTGTCGTGTCGCTGCATCTGCCTGTCCACTTCAGGAGCGGTCAGCCTGGATTCCAGTACGAATTGGACCGCCAATGGATCGCCAATCCCAACATCCACTACCACCTCGGAGTGGACGGCATCTCCATGTGGCTGGTGCTGCTCACCACCTTCCTGACGCCGCTCTGTGTCCTGATATCGTGGAAGTCCATCCACGAGCGCGTGAAGGAATTCTTCATTCTTCTACTGATCTTGCAGACGGCGCTGATCGGCGTTTTCGTCGCCCTGGATCTCTTCCTGTTTTACTTCTTCTGGGAAGGCACGCTGATCCCGATGGCGCTGCTGATCGGCATGTACGGCCACGAGCGGCGCATCTACGCGGCTGTGAAGTTCTTCCTATACACGATGATCGCATCGGTATTCATGCTGGCCGCGATTATCTGGCTGTATGCCAAGGTGGGCACCTTCGATTTCGTTGCGTTACAGGCGATCATCCGGGGCGGCCGGGTACCCGGATTTCTGCACGCGGCCCCGTGGCTCTTCCTGGGATTCTTCATCGCCTTCGCGGTCAAAGTGCCGCTGTTCCCGCTGCACACCTGGCTGCCTGACGCGCACGTGGAAGCTCCCACCGCCGGGTCCGTGCTGCTGGCCGGTGTCCTCCTGAAGATGGGCACCTACGGCATGCTGCGCTTCAACCTGGGCCTGTTCCCCGACGAGTCCCGGCACAATGCCCCTTGGATCATTGCACTGGCTATCATCGGGATCATCTATGGTGCGCTGGTTGCGATGGTGCAACCCAACCTTAAGAAGTTGGTCGCGTATTCCTCCGTCAGCCACTTGGGATTTGTAGTGCTGGGCATTTTCAGCTTTACCGAACTTGGGATGGCCGGCGCCGTTTACGTCATGCTGGCGCACGGAGTTTCCACCGGCGCGCTGTTCATGCTGTGCGGAATGATCTTTGAGCGGCGGCACACCTACGAAATCCGCGAGTTCGGCGGCTTGGCGACGCCTATGCCGATATACGCGACATTCTTCCTGTTCATCGTGCTCTCGTCTGTCGGCTTGCCACTGCTGAACGGATTTGTCGGCGAATTCCTGGTCTTGAGCGGAGCCTTTAGCGCACGCGCGCTGTATGGCGTTCTCGCGGCTACCGGCGTGATCTGGAGCGCTGGGTATCTGCTGTGGATGTATCAGCGCGTCTTCTACGGCAAGGTCCATCACGAGGTCAACATGGCGTTGCCCGATCTTTCCGGACGCGAGCAGGCGGCCCTCTGGCCCGCGGCGGCAGCCGCGCTGGTCATGGGAGTTGCGCCTCTGATCTGGCTGAACGCCATCAATCCGGCGGTAAAGCTGGCGTTGTCCCCGGTTACACAACTCACAACCATGGTGGTGGGACGATGATTCCCGCTGGCGTTGATTACATCCGCATCCTTCCTGAGCTGGTGCTCACTGTGTTCGGCATCGTCGTGATGATGGTCGAGCCGCTGATGGGCGCGCGCGCCGATCGCAAGCCGCTAGGCGTCGTCGCCCTCATTGGTACCGTGCTGGCCGCATTCGCCACCGTTTATCAGGCCGGACATCAGGGCTCGGCCTTTTCCGGCATGGTGCGGGTGGATATCTTCAGCATCTTCTTCCACCTGATTGTGATCATTGTGGGCGCGCTCATAATCCTTGCCTCATTTGAATACATGAGCGTGCAGGGCATCCGCGCGGGCGAATACTACGGGCTGATACTGTTCGGAGTCGTCGGCATGGCGCTGATGTCCTCGGCTGTCGAACTGGTATTGATCTTCATCGCCCTGGAAATTTCTTCCATTTCGACGTACATCCTTGCGGGCTTTCGCCGGAACATTGCAACCAGCATTGAATCCGCGCTGAAATACTTTTTACTGGGATCGTTCGCGACCGCCTTCTTCCTTTACGGCGTGGCCCTGATGTTCGGCGCCACCGGCTCCACCAACATCTACACCATCGGCGCGACCTTGCGTGCCGAACATGCCCCTGGGCTCGCCTACGTGGCCATGGCGCTGATGTTCGTCGGACTTGGGTTCAAGGTGGCTTCAGCGCCCTTCCACGTCTGGACGCCGGACGTGTACGAAGGCGCTCCCTCCCCCGTTGTGGGCCTGATGTCCACCGCGCCGAAAGCGGCCGCGTTTGCCGTCCTGCTGCGTGTTCTGTTTGCTGCCGCTGCACCCGGATGGTTCTGGCTGATTTGGGTGTCAGCCGTTTTATCCATGACGCTGGGCAACATCGGCGCACTTGTACAAAGCAATATCAAGCGCATGCTGGCGTATTCCTCGATTGCACATGCAGGATACCTGCTGGTCGCTTTTGCCGCCGCGCCGGAGCTGGGGATCTCCGCTGCGATGTTCTACGCTGCCTCATATGCCGCGATGAATGTCGGCGCCTTCTGCGTTATCAGCCATTTCGCCAGCCACGGCGAGCGCTACGTCACTTTGGACGACTACGCCGGCCTGGGCCGCCGCTCTCCGGCGCTGGCTGCTATCCTCACCATCTTTCTGCTGTCGCTGATCGGGATCCCCATCACCGGCGGGTTCTTCGCCAAGTTCTACGTCTTCCGGGCCGCTCTCGACGCCAACCTCGTAGGACTGACGGTGATTGGCGTTATCAACAGCGCCATCGCCGCGTATTACTACCTGCGCGTGGTAGTTGTGATGTATATGCGCGAATCGCGTGAAGAAGCGCCGCTGGCCCGAATTCCCGCAGGGCTGGGGGTGTCGCTGGGGATCAGTGCAGCGCTGACCATCTACCTCGGGGTGCTCCCGGGACGCATCCTGGACTACGCCGTGCGCTCAGCGCAGCAGTTGATGAAGTAGCTTTCGGCTCTCGGCGGGCGCGCTGTAACAGTGCTGTATTCCTACACAACAGTTCTGTCATGCTGAGCGATCCTCGGCCTCTCGTTTGCCGAGGCGAGTCGAAGCATCTTGTGTTTCGAAAAAAGTACAAGACCACAACTGGTTTCGCTCTCTGTGTCTCTGTGTCTCTGTGGTGCACACTTACTCCACCGCCACCGCTATATCGCGGCGCGAAAACACTATGGAAGCCGCCAGCCACAGCAGCACCGCATCCAGCATAGCCCAGCCAACCAGTTCCCAGGGCACTGTCCAGCGGCCCCTTCCAGACAAGTCCATCAGGCGTTCCATCAGAAAGAACACGGGAAGCACTGCGGACCACGACTTTGCGCCCGCGTGCACCGCTATCGCCGGAGCCCCGAGCACGACTGCTGTTGCCGCCGTCGCGAAGATAGGGGTCATCAGGGTGGAGAAGAACAGGGCCACCGTGGCAGTCAGCGCACATGCAGCAATCAGCATCACAAGCCCCAGCCAGAGTTGCTCCTCGCTGAGGCCGGCGCGCGCAAACATCATCGTGCCCATAGCGCCCATAGCCACGCAATAGACCCCCGCGCCCGCCAGCACTCCAAGCAACAATCCCGCCACATAATCACGCCGCCTGATGCCCTTGGACAGCACTGCCAGAATCCGCCTTGAGCGGCGCTCGTTGTGAATGGCTGATGCCGCCAGAAACGCACTGAACGCAATCCCGTACACCGCCTGCTGCTTGAAGAAGAACAGCAGGTCGTCTATCTGCAGCACACCGCCCGCTGTCGCGAATGTGCCGCTGAGCAAGACCCAGACGAGCAGCAGGATCAGCGGCCAGCGCTGCTCGCGCACGAAGTTGGCGGCGATCAGGAGCACCGGCCTCATGCGGACCCCTTCCCGCCAGCCTTGATTACCTTGCCGGCCCTGGGCTGATCGGGCAGCTCAGCCTTCGGCTCCGAAGTCAGCTCGACGAATATCTCTTCCAGCGAACGGCGCACTGGATTGACGCGCACCACCTCGCCCCCAAGCGCCCACACACGCTCGATGCACGCGCGCAGCGACGGCGTGGGCGTCACCAGCCGCAAGCCGTCCTCCACGGGTTCAGCGCCGGGCAACACACTCGCGTCCACACCACGGACAAAGATTTCCGACTGCTGTTGGGACTCCAGCAGATCGCCCGTCCGGCCCAGCCGCACCAATCGTCCCCGATGCAGGATGGCCACGCGGTCGCAGATCAGTTCGATCTCAGACAGAAGGTGTGAACTCAGGAAGATGGTCTTGCCTGCGTTGTGCGCCCCCAGCAGCAATTCCCGGATGGCGACCCGGCCCAGCGGATCCAGTGCTGAGGTGGGTTCGTCGAGGATCAGCAGCTCCGGATCATTCACCAACGCCTGCGCCAGTCCAACGCGTTGCAGCATCCCGCGCGAGAACTTTCCCACATTGCGGTCGCGGTCGTCGGCAAGGTCCAGCAACTCCAGCACTCGGCGCACGCGGCGCGCCAGCAACGGATCGGACAGACCATTCAACGCGCCGTAGAAACGTATCAACCGCTCCGCGGGACGGTGATAAAGCGCCACGTTCTCTGCCAGGAAACCGACGCGCTGGCGCGTAGCCGCGTCGCCAAACTCCTTTCCAAGCATTTTTCCGGATCCGCGTGTAGGCCGCATAAAGCCCATGGCCAGGTGAATGGCCGTGGTCTTCCCCGCCCCGTTCGGGCCGAGGAAGCCGAAGATTTCACCTGCGTTCACCGAGAGCGTGAAATTGTGCAGCGCACGCACGCTGCGACGGGAAAGGAAGCCGCGATATTCCTTGGTGATCCCTTCGAATTGGAGAACGGGGGACAAGACCAGTTTCCAGTACGGATTTCCAGTTTCACGTGACCTGGACTACATTTCAAGATTGCTATTGCAATAAAGTGCGTCGATTCAGTTAGATTCCAAAACTGAGAAGAACTGGCCGGTCAGAAAATCTTTCCTTCGACAGCTCGACGCCTCGCCTCGAAAAACAAAGCCTCCGCGCCGGGGTACGGCTGCGGAGGCTCGAAAATCCTTTTCCAGTCGAAGCCGCTTACTTCACCTTCACGAAGATGATAACCAGGGTGTACAGGGCCAGCGACTCGATCAGCGCCAGACCCAGAATCAGCGCCAACTGGATGCCAGGGCGGGCCGCGGGATTGCGCGCCAGACCTTCTGCGGCAGCGGCGGTCGCCTTTGCCTGTCCCAGACCGCACACGGCGGAGGCAATGGCCATCGCGAAACCGGAGGTGATGGCGACCCAGTTCGGGCCGGCAGCAGCAGCCGCTTCGCCCTGGGCGAACACGGGAACGGCCAGGCACATGAACGCCAAGGCCATGAATACCAGACTCAGAGTTTTACGCATTGTTGGTTCTCCTTTAGCAAATTGCCGCCAGTGGGTGGTTGACGTCATCCTCGAGCAGACGCCCTCACGCTGACAGCGAAAATCGGTTTCCGGATTTACCAGTTTCTGGTTTCCAGCTGAATCCACTCGGCTTCCACGAACTAACCTGAAACTGGAAATTTGAAACTGGAAACTGCCTTTTAGTGTTCCTCTGCCACCGCGCCGGACAGATACACCATCGTCAGCAGCACAAAGATATAGGACTGCAAGAGCGACACGCCCACATGGAGTCCGAGAAAGATGATCGGAACGCCAATCGGGATCAGCGAAATGAACACCAGCGTGACCATGTCCCCGGCGAACATGTTGGCGAAAAGACGGACGGTGAGCGAAAGCATGCGAGCCAGGTGGCTGATCATCTCGATGGGGATCATCAGCGGCGCCAGCGCCGGCATCGGCCCAGCAAAATGTTTCGCGTAGTTGAGTCCCCCGTGCTTCTTAACACCCTGCAGGTTGTAATACAGGAAAGCCACGACCGCACATCCCAGCGGCACCGTCGGCACTGCGGTGGGCGACTCGAACGCTGGGATCAGCCCGATCAGGTTGCAGGTCAGTATGTACACGAACAGCGCCACCAGGAACCCGCTGAACCCTTCGCTGTGGTGGCCGATAATCTCGCGGCTCTGATCAATGATGAACCCGTACAGGCCTTCGAAAACATGCTGTAAGCCGCCCGGCCTGTCCACCGACAACCGCGCCCGCACCAGCAGGAACACGACAATCAAGAACAGCACCACTACTACCTGCATAGCGACGGCATTGGTGATGGGGGCTTCGGGGTATTTCGGGTGAATATGCAGCGCGTTCAGCAACGCCGTCACGGCGCCGCCGAAGATCTTGTTCAACAGTGCGGTAACCGGAAGTTGCTCATGCATCGTTCAGCTATTAGTCTCCCATACCATCATCCATGCGCCCCAGCGCGCTGAATGTCTTATAAATGCCAGCTAGAACAGTGGACAAACCCGCTAAAATCCGCGCCGCAACGCCACGTACACTTCAAACGCCGCCTCGCAGACGATGGCCGCTACGGGCAGGAACAAACCCGCTAACATACCGTACAGGCTCTCTTTAGAGACTCTCAATATACCATAGGCAGCCACCGCGATAAAGGCGTAACGCAGCAGGAAGCGCAGGAAAGTGCCGCGTCCGCCTTCCTTGGGTCCGCTGCGCGTGGCCCGGTCAGCCACCGCCGTTACCACCCGCTTCAGCCAGTGGAAATTCAGGTACGCGATCAGGCATCCGATGATGAATCCCACCGCCACCCGCCAGCCGAAACGCCACCAGCACAGGATGGTGAAAATAACGCCCAGCCCCGGCATATAGCGGGTGATCCGCCCGATGGCACCCGCATAGAAGGCTTCCGCCTGCGGAGAAGGCTCAAACGTCGGATTAGGTTCCTCAGAGGGCAAGGAAAAACCTATCACATTCGCACGGGTGGAGAGAAATCTCTTAGACCGAAACTGCCTCAGTCGCAGGAAGCAGCGGCCATGGCAGCCGCCCTGTGCAGTTGTCTTGCGGGGACCGGCGCTGGTGTGGCCATGCGCTGGCAGACACGAGCCAGTGCCGGTTGATATTCCGAAAACAGCAGGTTGATGTCCACAAGCAGGGCTCCGCGCCTGCAGCGTGACAACACCAACCTTCCGTAATCGGGTGCGCCGTTGCCGGACGAAAGTTGCAACGACATATCCCAAGCCGGCCCCGCCGGCTGAACTTCCGGCGACTCGCTGGGTTCGCGTCTCCAGCGATACCTGAATGTCACGCTATTGGCAGGAATGGCGCTGCCGCTTGCGAGTCGAATATCCAACGCGAAGCCGTCAAAATCATTATTCCGAAAAGTGTTTTCGACTTCCCGGCAGATTTCCTCGAAGGTGCGGCAGCGGGCCAGGTTTTCCGCCCCTCGGCGCACCGCCAGGTTGTTGATAATGATCTGCCGCTGCTCCAGCGTGCGACGTGCGATCCGCCCAAGTTCAATGAATTCATGATAACCAAGACGTTGCACTCCGAAGGCGATCCCGCCCCCTACAATCACCAGCACGATTCCTACCGGGGCCGTCACCGGAGAAAGCAACAGGAGGCTCATGACTCCGAACACCGCCGACACCCCGTACAGCAGCACCACAGCGCTGCGCTGCGAGAAGCCACGGTCCAGCAGTTTGTGATGGATATGTTCGCGGTCCGCGTCAAACAGTCGCCGTCCGCCCAGAAAACGGCGCGCTACCGAAACCGCGGCCTCCACAATGGGAAATCCGAAGGCGACTACCGGAATGGCGACCGCCACCAGCGTGGAAGACTTTTGCTGGCGCACTCCGGCCAGGGCCAGCGCGGAGAGCAGGATTCCGATCGGCAGGCTGCCGCAGTCCCCGAGGAAGATGCTCGCGGGATTGAAGTTATAGCGCAGAAATCCCAGGATCGCTCCTGCCAGCACGACTGTCAGCAGGGCCACGACCGTATTGTCGTTGGCGAGCGCGACCACGAACATGGTGAAGGTAGAAAACAGGGCTGAACCGGCCGCCAGTCCGTCCAGGCCGTCGATCAGATTGAAGGCGTTACCGATCAGCACGGTCCACAACATAGTTAGCAGCAGCGACGAGAAGCTCCCCAGATCGCGGCTGCCAAACAGGACCGAAACGCTGACCACGCGAATACCACCGTTGTACAGGACGGCGCCGCCAAGCAACTGGGCCGCAATTTTCGTCCAGGGATGAGTGTCGAAAATGTCGTCGTAAATGCCGACCGCGAAACTGGGCGCCGCGGCCAGCAATGCGAAAAGCAGCACATGACCCGAGAACCGCAGTTCCGGGTTCACCTTGTGCGCCAACAAAATGGCGAAAGCACTCACTAGGAAGAAGGTCGTCAGGACAGGAATACCGCCAAGACGGGGGATGCCGGTCTTATGCAAATGACGCGCTGAGCGTGGCAGGGACACCCAGCCGTGACCCATGGCTACATTGCGGGTTTCCCACGTCAACCCGGCAGACAAGATCAGCGCAGCAAAAAAACTCCCGATATAGAAGGCGTAGGTCATCCCATTTGTTTCGAGACTTCGGAGCCCCACTCTGCCGCGCTCGCAAGCGCTCCCCTGAACGCCCCCCGCGAGCCGGTGTCACTTTCAGCACAAATCTGATCCAGAGTTGCTCAATTGTATGTTTGGTTCTAAGCAGCTTCGCCAGCAAAATCTTGGTCGCGAACAAACTAAAGTACTATCCCCCGAGAAAGCCTATCGGCGTGACGGATGAAGTTGAAGGTGTTTGGTGGTGCCCCACATCTGCCCGGATTTGGCAGATGTGGGTCTTTACCAAAGAAAGAGAGGGGAAGAGGACAGCTACTTGGCAGTGGTCGCAGGTGTAATCTCTGGCGCGGTGTGAGCAGTTGAAAGCTCCGGGTCTTTCAGCAGTTTCGAGAACACTACAAGCCGCTCCGGCGCCGGCCCGACGTAATAGGTCGGATAACAGGTGATGAGAGTCAGGCGGCTTTCCCTAGTGGGCCGAAGAACCCAGATATCGTCCGGGCCCACAATTTTCTTTTCCGTCACTTCATAGTTGTAAACCTTCCCCTCACGCTGGACTGTCACCATGTCCCCTTTTTCGAGCTCGTGGACGTGCCGGAAGAAGGTATCGCGGTGTCCGCTGATAACTGAATTACCGGGGAGGCCCGGCTCGGGCGTGTCGGGCAGATGTCCTGGCCCCAGCAGCAATGCCTTGGGGGTCGTGCCCTCGACCACAACAGCTTGCAGATTGATCTTCGGAATGGAGAGCCGAGTCAGGCCATCGTCCGGGATAGCGTAGTCTGTTGCTTTCGCATCCCTGCTTTCCGCTGAGCGGCCCTGCTGGCGCTGCCACTCGCGAGCCAGCCGCCGTTGTCCAAAATACATTTGTCCGTACTGTATCGCTACATAGACCAGCAGACCGACCCCAAAGGCCATCAGCAGCACCGGGCAGGCGCGGATCAGCGTACTCCGGCTCGGAAGCTTCGACCGGAGATTGGAAACATAGCGGATCAGCGTACGGCTGATCGAAACATTCCCCACCCTTGCGCCCGGCCCTGCGCTAGAGTGGGCCGTCAGCCGCAGAGGAGAAAGGGAAAGGAAGCGAATCACAACACTGCGGTCGGGAAACTTCAGCCGCACAATTCAGCCCTCCAGACACACCCCCGCTCTCGCCGGGCAAAAGGTCATCGGGCAATGAGATGCTCAAATCGAGAGCGCCGCAAACAAGAACTGTGATCTTAACGCGAGCAGGATCCCGCCAAACCTGAATGATTGTGCTCTGCTCAACGGGTCCTCAGGGCCGACACTATACCGCCCAGCAGAACTCCGAATCCGATCACGGAGAGCAGAGGCAAGGTGCTGCCGCTGGCCGGCAGATTGTCTTCGTCAGCATCCGCTACCGTCGCCTGTTGGATCTTTGCCGGATGATCCGAAGGCCTGAGTTGGCCAAGCAGCTCCGGCTTCGCAGAATCAAGAGGTGGACTGCTGGAACTGGGCTGCGTTGACTGCACCACGGTGAAGCGTACGATCCGCCGTGATCCCACGATAGGGGTATTGTTTGCGTCTACGACCTCCAGCATTAGCGTGTGCTGACCGGGCGCCAGACCGGTGAATGTATGCTCTGTGGAAGCGGTGCTTACCGGATCGCGATCGTCCAGCCGCAGCAGGAACGTGGGGACGGAAGAGGCCACCCGCGCCGGGTTTGTAATTTCATACTTGACCGCGACGAAGTTCTGCGTGATTTTTTGTCCGTCCTGCGGGGAAAGGACGCGAAGTGTGTCGAATGGCGACGCAGTCGTCTGCGCAAGCGTGATCCTCTGCACGGCCAGCAGGGCTGCCGCAACCACTGCGATCAAAATCAGAGCTAACTTAATCGACTTCATCGAGAATTTCTGTTCCGCTCTCTCCAGGGTTCGTCAGAGTTTTTGGTCCTACGCCTCACACCCCAGCACTTCTGAGCCCAATTGTGAGCACCCGGATTCCAACAAGTGCACTTCTTATTCGTCCACCATGCAGCGCCAAAGATGCTGCGGCACGTTGGTGATTAGTAAACTGTTGACCCTGCTGCAACTTGTCCACCGCGGGGTTTTCGGCGGCTTCTAAGGCGCATTGCTTTGTTGTTCATGTGTGCAACTTATTTGCCTAATCTGCTGGCCTCTTTGGCTCCACTTACATCACTTCTACGTGGGTTCCTCCGTCGAAAATAGGCGGAACACCTGAGTGTCTGGTTAGCTTATCAGTAAATAATAAAATGTGCTACTCCGGTGTTAAAACCTGATCAGAGTGGAACTGCGCCCGGAAGGAGTCTGTTGCTTAGCTCCCTCCGCGGCCGGTGGGGTGAGAAGGGTTTGACACTCCGTCTGTTCTGCACAACAATGAAGTACTTTAACCAGCAGCTTAGGAGGCGGTATGGACGAGGGTGGCTCTTACTCGGGCGGCGGCAGTAACACCATTAGAAACATTCTGTTGGCAGTTGCTGCGGTATACGTGATTGCTTCGCTGTTCTTTATTTTCCAGACTCGCTCGCGGTTGGCTAGCTTGGAAAAGGCCCAGCAGGCCGCAATTGCGGACCTCACCAAGCGCCTGGAGCACACCGACACCAACTTGAAGACGTCCACCGAAGCCTTGGGTGCTCGTCTGGGCATGACCGAGCAGGATCTCCAGGCCCGCATGGCTGCCCGCGCCGAAGAATTGGAACGCCAACAGAAGCAAGCGGAGCGTCGCCTTGCCGAGCAGCAAAAGCGCACTAGCGGCGAAGTGGCGGGCGTGAAAACCGAGTTGGGCACAGCGAAAACCGACATCGCCTCGACCCGGACCGACCTCGAAGCTACAAAGGCAAAGCTGGAACGCGCCATGGGTGACCTCGGGCTCCAGAGCGGCCTCATTGCCCGTACGCGCGAAGACCTGGATGAACTTCGTCGCCGCGGCGAGCGCAACTATTACGAGTTCACGCTGACCAAGGGTCAAAGTCCGACACCAGTGTCCACGGTCAGCCTGCAATTAAAGAAGGCCGACAAGAAACGCAGTAAGTTCACTCTCAACGTGATCGCCGACGACCGCACCATCGAAAAGAAAGACCGCACCGTCGCCGAACCCTTGCAGTTCTACACCGGGCGCGACCGCATGCTATACGAGCTTGTCGTCTTTACGGTCGAGAAAAACAAAGTAACCGGCTACCTGAGCACGCCGAAGTCAGCGCCCGTGCCGGTGTCGAAGTAACGAGTACTCAGTACGCAGTACTCAGTTGCTCGAAACCAAAGAGTTGAGGAAGGTGTGACGGGCTGCCCCACCCTTGTCGCTCGCGAGGTTCGAGCGGCAGGGGGATTTCTCTTTTCGTGAAGGCTGGCCCACCCTGGCCGGTTCTGCTTTTGGACCGACAGGGTGGGGATTTCTCTTTCGTGAAAGGCGGATTTTTTACTTCTCTGCCTACAAATGTAGAATTTCTCTATGGCGCAGCGCGACCCAGTGCGTCCGGTTGAGGAACCCGAAGCACGGCCTTCCGAAAAACCCGCCGCCCCCGTACGTCCGCTGGACAATAAGGCTCTCGCCACAATTCTCCACGAAACCGCTGATCTGATGGAGATCAATGGCGACGACTCCTTCCGCGTTCGCTCTTATCGCCGCGCTGCCGAAGCCATTGAATCGCTGCCACAGCAGGTTTCCGACCTGGTCGGCGAGCCGAAAAAGCTGCTGGAAGTGCCCGGTATCGGCAAGGGCATGGTTTCCCATCTGCAGGAAATCTTTCGTGACGGGCGGCTGAAGCTGCACGCCGATTTGCTGCAAAAATATCGTCCCACAATGCTCGAGTTGCTGAAGATCCAGGGGCTGGGACCTAAGACCATTGCGCTGATCTGGAGCGCGCACAAAATCTGCGACCTCGACGGCGTGGCCAAACTGGCGCGCGAAGGCAAACTTCGCCTGCTCCCCCGCATGGGCGAGAAGAACGAGCAGAAAATTCTGAAGGCCATCGAGGATTATCGCCGCATCTCGGGGCGCTTTTGCCTGGACGATGCCGACGCCATCGCGCAGAAGCTGGTGGCGCATCTCAAGGGCATTCGCGGCCTGGACAAGGTCACGCCCGCAGGCTCGCTGCGCCGTGGACGCGAGACTGTGGGCGATCTGGACGTGCTCGTCACCGGCGAATGCTGCACCCATCAGGCGCGGCGCGAAGCGGTGATGGACCACATCGTGCAGTTACCCGGGATCCAGGAGGTAATCGCGCGCGGCGAAAACAAAGTCAGCTTCCGGATGCGCAGCGGCATGCAGGTGGACGTGCGCCTGCTGCCGCCTGAATCCTTCGGCTCGGCGCTGCAATACTTCACCGGTTCCAAGTCGCACAACGTGGCCTTGCGCCAGCGCGCCCTCAAAATGGGCTACACCCTGAGCGAGTATGCGCTGGCCCGGGTTGAGGGCGGCGCGCACGTTGCCGGAGCTACGGAAGATGAGGTGTACGCCAAGCTGGGGCTGGATTACATCCCGCCGGAACTGCGCGAGAATTGCGGGGAGATCGAAGCCGCAGCGGCCCACAAGCTGCCTCATCTTATATCGCAGAACGATATTCGTGGCGACGTGCACATGCACACCGTGGAAACCGACGGTCGCTGCACCATCGAGGAAATGGCTGAGGCCGCACGGGCCCGCGGGTATCAGTACATGGCGATCACCGACCATTCCAAGAACCTGGCATTCGCCAACGGACTGGACGATGAGCGTGCGCTTCAGCACATCAAGAAAATCCGCACCGCGGGCCAGCGTGTCCATGGCATTAAGGTCCTCGCCGGCATCGAAGTGGACATTCTCGCCAACGGCGCGCTCGATCTGTCCGATTCCGTGCTTGCGCAGATGGACGTGGTGATCGCCAGCGTGCACTCCCACTTCAAGCAGGAGCCGCAGGAAATGACGCGGCGTTTGCTGCGTGCCATCGAAAACAAGCATGTGTCCATCATCGGACATCCCACCGGACGCATTCTGCTGCGCCGCGACGGCTATGCTTTTGACGTTGAGGCGGTGCTCCAGGCGGCGGCGAAGAACCATGTCGCCATGGAATTGAACGCCTACCCTGACCGGTTGGACCTTGGCGACCACCATCTGCGCATGGCGCGCGAGCGCGGAGTGAAGATCGTCATCAACACCGATGCACACCATACCTCGCATCTGGAGAAGATCCGGTACGGCGTACTCCAGGCGCGGCGCGCGTGGCTGACCAAAGAAGATGTCCTGAATACTTTGCCGTCCGAACAATTCGTCCGGGCCATGAAACGCGCAGCTTTGCCGCACTGAGCGGAAACCTCCGAAAGCGCGAGATGCGTCTTACTTGTTGTCGTTCTACTCAGGACTGAATTGCTAGTGAGGAACTATGGCAGACGATAAGCCTCCAATGCTGCAGCGCTCGGCCATGCCCGGTCCCAACCGTGAGCCGGGGCCCGACGCCGGCCACATCCCCATGACCGAGGAGTTCGACAAGGCCAAGTGGACTATGCCGCCGCTGGGTGTGGTGGGGGGAGTCCTGGCGGTGCTTGCGGTGATTATCGGAATTGTCTCTTTTGTGACACGTCCCAAACCAGCCGGCGCGGGCAGCGTTTCGGAAGCTTACGCCATCGCCATGCCGGACAACACTGTGCTTGCCGCTGTGACCCTGACCCTGCGGAACACGACGGAGAAACCGCTCTGGATCCGCAACATCAAAGCGCGGATCAAGACGGATCAGGGGGAATTCACTGATGACGCCGCCAACGCCGTGGATTTCGAACGCTATTTCCAGGCTTTCCCCGACCTGCGCAGCCACTCCATCCAGCCCTTGAAAGTGGAGACCAAAATCATGCCCGGAGCACAGGAGGGCGGCACGCTGATCGTTAGCTTTCCCGTGACGGTAGAAAACTTCAACGCCCGCAAGTCTCTGTCGGTCATCGTTGAACCCTACGATCAGCGTCCGATCACCATCACAAAGTGAACGAGCAACCGGCGTTTACTGGTGCTTCTGCAAAAACTTCAAGCGGCGATGCGGCTGTGTTCGCGGGTCGATGTCGTCGTACTTGAGCACGCTGATAGAGCCATCAACTTCCAGGACTGCGAGGGCCACCTCGCGCAGGTGGGCGATGCCGTGCTCACGGACGGCCCGCTCCAACTCGTCAACGGACACATGCTCGCGGGCCAAGTGCGCTTCTATCAGTTTGCCGTCGTGAATCAGCAATGTCGGCGTACCCTGCACCAGTTTGCGGAAGCGACGGTTCCAACCAGACGCCTCCGCCACCCCGTAATTCATCAACAGCAAGGTGAGGGCCGCCGCAACGCCGCCTGCCAGCGAGGTATCCGGACCAGTCATGGCGTTCTGAACGGCGTTGCTGAGCAGCAACAGAAGGGTGAGGTCGAAGGGCGTCATCTGCCCAACCTCACGTTTACCACTGAGACGCACACCGACGAGAATGACGCCGTAAATGGCCGCTGTGCGCAAAACAATTTCGAGCAGGATACGTGCATGCGCAGGAATCATGGCGCGGAATGGTAACAGATAACCCGCTGCTTCGGCCTCGTCCGGAGTAAAAAAGAACCCGGCTGGTGGCCGGGTGAAGATTCAGGAGGTTGGGAGACAAAACAGGGGAACAGAACTCAGGCTGACAGCTTCGTCACATTGCCCGCCTGCGGGCCTTTCTGGCCTTGCACGATTTCGAACTCCACATCGTCGCCTTCCTGAAGGCTCTTGTATCCTTCCGCGGTGATGGCACTGTAGTGAACGAATACGTCGGGGCCGTCGTCACGACCGATAAACCCGAATCCCTTGGCGTTATTGAACCACTTGACTTTACCCTTGATGCGAGCCACTTACTTCTTCCTCCGTACCTTGCCCGACGCCCCAGTTCTGTTGCGGCGGTCTAGCATTGGGCCGTGAGGGGGATTTCTGGTGGCACGGCGTCCCTCGACAATATGTCCCCGGTCGCTTGCGCACCTGTTCGCTTTATAAAGGAAACCCTCTTCGCGGCAGTTTCGCCTATTTTCCGGTCTTGCCCGGATGTTGTCAAGTCAGTACATAGCTAAAACTGGCTAATGGTGCGCCTTTCGGGGGGACTGCTGCCGCGCAAGCCAGAAAACGCCGGCGATGGTCTTGCCGTCGCGGATCTTGCCCGTGCGCACCATACGCAACGCGGCCGAGAGGGGAAACAATCGCTTGAAGATCACTTCGTCTTCTTCGGGCTGGGCGGCGCCGCGCTTCAAACCGCAGGCGAAATAGACGGTCATGGTCTCATCACAGAAACCCGGACTCGCGTAAAAGAACAGGGCGCGCTGCCACTGCTGGGCGGTGTAGCCGGTTTCCTCCAGCAGTTCGCGCTTGGCGGCAGCCAGGGCAGTCTCACCGTTATCAATTCGACCGGCAGGCAGTTCCCACATGTAATCGTCGGCAGGATAGCGGTACTGGCGCTCGAGCAGAACACGCGGTTCGCGCCCGCGCTCGCTATCGACGGCGAGCACCACCACCGATCCCTGGTGACGCACGGTGTCGCGCCGCGCCTTCACGCCGCTGGGCTCAATCACCGCGTCCGATGTCACCCCGAATACCGGGCCTCGAAACACCCAGCGCGAGGCGACGACCTTGACACGTTTCTTGCCTGCTTTCTGCGATTTCGACATGAAATGAATATAGCGGGGAATCGGGTAATCGGGTAATCGGGTAATCGGGTGATCTAAAGACCAGGACGGAAAAGGCGCAAAGAACGCGGGAAGGTTCCAAACCGAAGTGTAATCGCTGGCTGTAAACAGTTGCCAATTGCTAATCGCCAATTACAAATTGCGATTACAAATCCGCCCGTGTGTTATTCTGCGCGCCGATGTCACGCAAGCCCACGATTACGATTGTCGGTCCCGGAAATCTTGGCGGAGCACTGGCCGCAGCGTTGCACGAAGCGGGATACCGCATTGACGAAATTGTCTCCCGCGCAGCACGCGACTCGCAGCAGCGCGCGCGCACGGTGGCCCGCCGTGTGGGCGCACAACCCAAAACAACGCAGTCGGCTGTGTTGAGTGCCGACATCATCTGGTTGTGCGTGAAGGATACCGACATTGCCGCCACCGCACGCATGCTGGCACAGTCCACCACATGGAAAGGAAGATGCGCCTTGCACTCCAGCGGCGCGCTCACCAGCGACGAACTGGATGCGCTGCGGCGCCGGGGAGCGGCGGTGGCGTCCGTTCATCCCATGATGACCTTCGTGCGCAGTTCGGTGCCGTCGCTAAGGGGCGTGGGATTCGCGGTCGAAGGCGATCGCGCCGCGATCCGTGTGGCGCGCCAGATTGTGCGCAATCTGAGGGCGAATGTCTTTACGATCAAGAAAGCGGCCAAACCTCTGTATCACGCCTGGGGAGCCTTCGCCTCGCCGCTGCTGATCATGGAGCTGGCAGTCGCGGAGAAAGTGGCGCGGGCTGCGGGCGTGCCCTCGGCAGACGTCCGCAAGATCATCGAGCCCATCGTGCGCAGGACCATTGACAATTATTTCCGGCACGGCGCCGCTCAGGCCTTCAGCGGTCCTTTCATCCGCGGCGACATCGCTACGGTACGGCAGCATTTGAAAGAGTTGGCGCGCGTCCCGGGCGCCCGCGAAGTGTATTTAGCCCTGGCACTGAGCGCGCTATGGAATTTGCCGGTGGGGAAAACGGAGGAAATGGAAAAGCTTCTGAAGAACAGCGCGGGGAGACGATGAGCATGGGCTGGCTCAGCAAATTTTTTGGAGCGGTTCCGCGGCATGAGAGGGCAGGCATTCGCCTACAAACGGACTGGCCGTACTGGCAACTCGACGGACCAAAGACCTTCAAAGCCCTGTTCCATGCGCTAGTTGGTTGGATTCCCGAAGATGCGGTTTTGTACCTCGAAGGCGGTTCTCCAGATGCAGAAATCGAAGACCTTATCTCCACATGTGCAATTCCGGAGCAGGCACACGTACCATGGGGACGATCTGGCCTCGACCAAGGGTTTTTCACATCCCCGCAACACCGAAGTCGTTATCGGAATTAGCAGAAATCATGGAACACCAGGCAGAGCCAGAGCTGGCCATTCATTTCCATATTTATCGAAACAAAGTTGTACTGCTTGAATGGCATGACGCCTTCTCTCAGCCAATACTTCTGAGTGGTAACTTTTCAAAGGAGCAAGTGCAGGTGCTTGCTGAAAGAATGGGAACCCGTTTCAAGATGGTTCCTGGAACAAGCTCCAGCACAACATCGTGAGTGCTCGGAGTTGGTCTCTCATTCGCCCTACGCTGCTAGAAACCTATGTTTTGGAACTACTCGAAGGTGCCTAACAGGTGCCCCATCTTCTCTTTCTTGGTCTTGAGGTAATTTTCTGAAAACCTGTGCGGCTCGACTTCGCATGGAACGCGTTCCGTCACTTCGATTCCCGCGCATTCGATAGCGGCAACTTTGTCGGGATTGTTGGAGAGCAGCTTCAGCCGCTTCACTCCCAGGTACTTGAGCACTTCGACCGGCAAGCTGTATTCGCGGCAATCGGCCTTGAATCCAAGCTGCTCGTTGGCTTCCACGGTATCGAGTCCGTTGTCCTGCAATTGGTAGGCCTGCAGCTTGGCCATCAGCCCGATGCCGCGGCCCTCCTGCTGCTCATAGACGAGCACGCCGGCGCCTGCCGAGGCGATCATTGCCAACGCCATCTCCAATTGTTGCCGGCAGTCACAGCGCAGCGAGCCGAAGACGTCGCCCGTCAGGCACTGCGAGTGGATGCGCACCAGCGGCGGCTGCGAATGTATGTCGCCCATGACGAGAGCAACCACAGTTTCCTTGCGCCGCTCCCCGTGGCCGAAATACCCCTCGAAGCCCAGAATGCGAAACTTGCCCCAGCGGGTCGGAAAACTGGCCTCCGCCAGCTTCTTGATGGAATTGGAAGTACTCACACGACAATTATAGCCGGGCAAAAGCCCGAGCGCGGAAAAGCTTGGACGCAGAGGACGCCATGGGCGCAGAGGGCGCAGAGCAAATCGGGGGACCGGTTGATCGGGTAATCGGCTGATCGGGTAACCAAATGAATGTCATTCCGACCGCAGGGATGAATCCCTATTGCGCCGATAATCTGTCGTTACGTCTACCAACTGACAACTAGCCACTGACTACTGAGCACTGATTTGTCATTCCGTCTATAACGACGTTGGCGTTGTCAAGACAAACGGGGGCACCGACGCCA
>JBHGAZ010000038.1:0-38317 GCA_041946765.1 Terriglobales bacterium | reverse complement strand
TTGAACCCGCGACTTCGACCTTGGCAAGGTCGCACTCTACCACTGAGTTACTCCCGCTCGGTTCTGTCATTATAGACATGGGCAAAAAAGGTGGTCAACAGCCACAGCAGATAGACTGTCATGAACTGCTGTGTTGTGAACCAGCGGTGACTTGACCCGCCACCACGTCCTGCGGGCGCTCCTGCGCCCAGCGAAGTGAAATTTCCCTGTACAACAGCCACGCACATAGGACGGCGACGGCTAGTAATGCAGCGCCCAAGCCGGGGTCTTTCAGCACTAATTTCCCTGTCCCGAACAGCGCCAGATATACCATGGCACACCCCAGGACCCAGGCCCGCAGGTTGGGACCAAGGTCGCGAGTGTGGGAGGCGTCCGGAGCGAGCTTCGCTATGGGCGTCCAGCCGCGCGAATCGGGACGCACTTTGCGATAAAACCGGAGCAGGACGTCTTCCGGCTCCGGCGCGGTAAGTAACGTCACCGCGACCCAAACCACCGTGGTGATGACCGTGGTGGTCAGCGCAGCCTTAGCAAACACGACCGGAGAACTGCCGGAAAAAGCGGTGGTGCGCGCTCCTGTGGTGAGCATCCTCCAGAGACCACCCCAGCTCAGTAGTAGGGAAACCGTCATTGCGCTGATCATGGCGGAAATCTCGCTCCAGGCATTGATGCGCCACCAATACCAGCGCAGCAGGTACACACCCCCGGTACCGGCGCCCACTTCCAGCACGATCTGCCATCCGGAGCCGATGGAAGCCAATTGTGCAGAAACCCAGGCAGAGGCGATCACCAGTACCACCGTGGCAAGACGGGAGACCTTTACATAATGAGCTTCAGACCGGTCGCGCTTGAGGAAGCGGCGGTAGAAGTCGGCCACCAGATACGACGCTCCCCAGTTCAACTGCGTCGCCACGGTGGACATAAACGCCGCCAGGAATCCGGCAATAGCAATGCCGCGCAGAGCGTGTGGCAGATGATGATTGAGGACCAGCATGTATCCGGCTTCCGGCTTCTGCAGTCCGGGATAAAGCACGATCGCGGCGAGCCCGGTAATGACCCACGGCCAGGGCCGCACAGCGTAGTGAGCAACGTTGAACCACAGGACGGAGAGCAGTCCATGGCGCTCATCCCGCGCGCTGAAGATACGCTGAGCGATGTAGCCGCCGCCGCCCGGCTCGGCTCCCGGATACCAGAACGCCCACCACTGGAGCCCCAGGTTTACGGCGAAAGTGATCACCGGATACGTCCATAAGGGTTGGATCGCGAAACCGCGTGAAAAGTCAGGCAAGAATGCTGTAGCATTGGCAGCGGCGGGGCCGGCGGCTGCGCGCATAGCACCTAGCTTGTCGAGCAATGCGGTCATCCCACCGGCAGCTTCAACCGCGTAGTACGCCACCGCAATTACGATGGACATCTTCAGCACAAACTGAAACAGATCCGTCCAGAGCACGCCCCACAGCCCACCTAGGGCGACATAGAAGCCGGTAAAGGGAATTAGGAAGAAAATACAGATGGCCAGGGCGCGATGCTCGGAGGTCCCCAGGGTGGCGGCCACAATGGTGGTCATCGCCTTGGTCACCCAGCCAAGAATAAGGCAGTTCATCAGCAGTCCGAGGTACACGGCGCGAAACCCGCGCAGAAACGCCGCCGGCTTGCCGCTGTAACGCATTTCTGCGAACTGCACGTCGGTCAGCAGGCCGGAGCGCCGCCACAGCCGGGCGAAGAGGAAGACCGTCATCATCCCGGACAGCAGGAAGCTCCACCAAAGCCAGTTGCCGGCAATACCCTGCGTGTAAACGATGCCGCTGACCACGAGCGGAGTATCGGCGGCGAAGGTGGTTGCCACCATCGAGGTGCCGGCCAGCCACCAGCTCACGTTGCGCCCGGAGACGAAGTAGTCGTCCACACTGCGCGCGGAGCGCCGGCGGAAGTACAATCCCAGCAGCAACGTGATCAGGAGGTAGCCCGCAATAGCGGACCAGTCCAACAAGTTGAACTTCATAAAGTTGTCCAATTTCTGAATGGCCCATGTTCAAAGCGAGGTGGCGGGCGTGTCAACCGGGAGGATGCCTTACGGCTGGTCCGGATCTCATGGAACCAATTTCGTGAAAACCGAGTACATATACCTGAACATCAGTTGAGGGAGAAATCGCGTGAAAAGAATAATCGTGCGAATTCTGGCGGTGATTGGCGCGCTGGTCGTACTGGTGATCGCCATTGGACTCACAGCGGCAGCCGTGCGCAAAGGCTACGTGCCTGCCAGAACCATTGTCGAACTGAATCTGGAAACTGGCATGGTGGAGGATGTCCCTGACGATCCGCTGGCGAAAGCCGTAATGGCCAAAACGCCCGTGGTGCGGGACGTGGTGGATGCGCTCGACCGCGCCGCTGACGACAACCGTGTCGCCGGCCTGGTCGCCTATTTGGGCAGCTCTACCCTGCAGATGGGGACGATTCAGGAGATCCGTGACGCCGTCATGCGTTTTCGCGCCAAGAAAAAATTCGCGGTGGCATACAGCGACAGTTTCGGCGGCGACCAGGGACCAGGGACCGGTCCCTATTACCTAGCTACAGCGTTTGATGAAATATATCTTCAGCCCTCGGGCAACGTTGATCTGACCGGAATCATTATCGAAAGTCCATTCGTGAAGGGCACGCTGGACAAACTGGGCATGCGCTTCCGCGGCGATCATCGCTACGAATACAAGACCGCACTGAATACGCTCACGGAAACGAAGTACACACCTGCGCACCGCGAGGCAAACGAAAAGCTGCTCAACTCCTGGTATGAACAGGTAGTGCGCGGCATTTCCCAAGCGCGCCATATACCCGAAGATCAGGTCAGGACGTTAGTTGATCGCGGCCCTTTTTCGGCCAAGGAAGCCCAGGACGCCAAGCTGGTAAACGGTTTGAAATACCGCGACGAAATCTATGACATGGTCAAGAAGCGGGCCGGAAATGGCGAACTGCTTTACGCCTCCAAGTATTTGGAACGCGCCGGAGCCCCGCACCGCAAAGGCAAAGTAATCGCGCTGGTGTACGGCGTGGGGGCAGTTGCACGCGGCAAGAGCGGATACGATGCGCTTTCCAACACAATCACCATGGGCGGCGAAACGGTCGCCGGTGCGATTCGGGCTGCAGCTCAGGACAAGGAGGTAAAGGCCATTCTGTTCCGCGTGGATAGCCCGGGCGGGTCGTACGTCGCTTCCGATACCATCTGGCGCGAGGTAGTGCGGGCGCGCCAGCAGGGCAAGCCGGTAATTATTTCCATGGGTGACGTGGCCGGCTCGGGTGGCTATTTCGTGTCCATGGGCGCCGATAAGATCGTTGCCCAACCCGGCACTATCACCGGGTCCATTGGCGTACTCACGGGCAAGCTGTTGACCTCCGGATTATGGAACAAGCTCGGGCTTTCCTGGGACGAAGTCCATGCCGGCGCCAACGCCACTATGTTCACCGGAACTCACGACTTCAGCCGCGCCGAATGGGAGCGCCTCCAAAATGCCCTGGATCGCATCTACGTGGACTTCACTACCAAGGCGGCTGAAGGGCGCAAGATGCCCAAAGACAAATTGCTTCCCATCGCTAAAGGACGTATCTGGACGGGTGAAGACGCCAAAGCGCTCGGACTGGTTGATGAACTGGGAGGCTTTTCCACGGCGCTCGCACTGGCCAAAAAGGCCGCCGACATTCCGGAAAGCGAAGACGTGAACCTGAAGCTTTATCCCAGGAGAAAAAGCCCCCTGGAGGCATTGCTTGGCCGCGGCGCCGACAACAGCGAGAAGGAAGCTACCGCTCTGCTCACGCGCACGCTGGAAATGATTCAACCGCTGGCGCGCAAACTGCAGGTTCTGAGCGGCGTCACACCGGGCGTCCTCAGCATGCCGCAGTATGAGGTGGTGCATTAGGTTGATGAACTGTGCGCCGGCCAAATTCAAACAATGCTTATCCGCAACAGGCATATTGGAGTGTCATGACGAGGCAGGCGGTAGCCCGACAAGGCATCCGCTTTTTGAGTGAATCAGACAAGCAGATGCCTCGCTTCGTTCGTCATGACACCAGCACAACATTCATGCACAACATAACTCCCTCCGGGAAAACTCACTGAAAGACTCCGCTCCGGCCTGGTACCTGGGACGGCAGCTTGCAACTGCTTGTCAGGCAAGGGCTGCACGCCGTAACAAGAATGCATCTCATCTCAGCGGGAGCGCCATAAGCCCCGCACCGCAATGTTGCGTTGGGAACACCTGGATCGGCACTGCCCGTAGTATGTGCTGATGCTTCCGCATGCCACGTGTCGAGTTCTTCAACCGCACCCGTGGTTAGGTGTGCGCACCGCAAGAATCCCGACATTACATATCTCACATCGTGCTCGCAACGGCACCCCGGCCCATGAGCTCAGGTTCGTGCGCCAGTCCGCCGCAGTGAAGCGAGCCTCGTTAATAATCGCACTGCAAGGAGAAAACTGAGATGGGATCTATGCAGAACATCAAGCCACCAGTTGATTTGACAATTGCTCCCCAGGCAAGGCCGGCGGTGGCCAACCCAGCGCCCTTGGGACTGGCGGGGTTCGGTCTGACCACTGTCATTCTGAGCTGCATCAACGCCGGTCTGCTGCCGCTAGAGTCTACCAGCGTGGTCGTGTCGCTGGCGTTTGCATTCGGCGGCGCAGCGCAGTTCCTCGCCGGAATTCTCGAGTTCGTGAACGGCAACACCTTCGGCACAGTGGCGTTCACTTCTTACGGGATGTTCTGGTGGTGGTATGCGCTGATGAGTTGGACGATTGGTGCGGGCTGGATCAAGCCGCCGGCGCCGGTCGCGGTCGCCACCGTCTTGCTGCTCTGGGGCATTTTCACTTTATACATGTGGATTGCTACTTTTGCGGCCAACAAAGGCGTGTGGACCGTGTTCCTGCTGCTATGGCTAACATTTGGTTTCCTGGCGGCCGGTGATTTCGGCTGGACCGCCGGCCGGGCGATCGGCGGCTGGCTCGGCATTGCCACCGGCGTCGCCGCACTGTACGTCTCGTTTGCCGAAGTGGCGAACGGCGCTTACGGACGCGAAGTAATTCCACTCGGCAGGCCCTTTGTGGCCAAGAGGACGGAAGCGGGTATTCGGCGCGCCGCCTAGAGCGGCCATTACCACCTCAGCACGCGCAATCACACCTGTGCTGGGGCAGCCGGCGCGTGGACCCACTGCCGGAGAGGGAGCGTGTGTCTAACGGCGGATCACGCGCTCCCATGTCCTTCTCTTCGGCTCCAGCGCGCCGGATTCTCTCCACTCCCTCCATCGCACGGTGCAGCGCTGCTGCTATCTAAGTCACAATTGCGCTCGCGGTACGGCTGTGGTAGTTTCCGCTTAAATAGCCGCTAATCCCACAGTACACGGAGGCAAAATGGGCCTCATTATTGTTGTGGTGGTTGTCATCGCGATTTTGGCATTCCTCATCGTGATGTACAACGGCCTGGTGCAATTACGGGTGCGCGCCGATTCGTCCTGGTCGGACATTGACGTGCAACTGAAGCGACGCCATGACCTGATCCCCAACCTGGTCGAGACGGTGAAGGGTTACGCAGCGCACGAAAAGGGAACGTTCGAAGACATCGCGAAATACCGGTCTATGGCCATGCAGGCCACGACTCCGGCCGAACGCGGCGCCGCTGAAGGACAGCTCACCATGGCGCTGAAAAGCCTTTTTGCCGTGGCTGAGAACTATCCTCAACTGCGCGCCTCGGAGCAGTTCATCTCGCTCCAGGCGGCCTTACAGGAAGTAGAGAACACGATTCAGCAGGCGCGACGCTACTACAACGCCGTAGTCCGCGACCTGAATACGCGCATTCAGTCGTTTCCGACAAACCTCCTGGCGAGCGCATTCGGCTTTCAACAGCGCCAGTTCTTCCAGTTGGACACACCCGAGGAACGCCAGAGCGTGACCGTGAAATTCTAATCATGCGGCGCATATGGGGAGTGTTCGAGTCCAACCGTAACCGCCTCCGGCGGGGGCTGCTACTAGCACTGCTTGTGCTGGTATGCGCACTACCGGCGGCGGCGCGAAGTTGGCGAATTTCGAACTTCCGCACCACGGCCTCCATCGGCGGGGACGGCTCCGCTGCCATTCTGGAAGACATCTCCCTGGTATTTGTCGGCGAATACCACGGCATTCACCGCACCATCCCCGTTGAGTACCCCGGCCCGCGCGGCACCAACTACACCCTTTTTCTGAAAATCACAGGCGTTACCGACGGCAACAACAATCCGCTGAAGTATGAAACCAAGCGGCAGGGCGCGTATCTCGACATCAAGATTTACATCCCCAGCGCGACCAATACCAACGCCGAAGTGCAGATCTCCTATATCACTCCCAACGCGCTCCGCTACTTCGGCGACTACGACGAGTTCTACTGGAACGTAACCGGTAACGACTGGCCGGTGCCGATTGAGCACGCGGCCGCTACTGTGTTGCTTCCGCCGGCGGCTTCGGGAGGGTTGCGCGCCCAGGCGTTTACCGGGATATATGGTTCCAAAGACAAGGAAGCGTCAGTCCAAATTAAAGACGCAACCGCGGAATTCGAGACCACCAATCCGCTGCCCATGCGGGGTGGGCTGACGATAGACGTGGCTATCCCCAAAGGCGTGATCAAGAAGCCCGGTGCTCTAACTCAGTTCGGCTGGTTTGTTCGCAGTAACCCGATTCTCTTGCTGCCGCTGCTCGCCCTAGCAGTCATGTTTCCGCTGTGGTGGTACAGGGGCAAGGACCCCGATCCGGGACTCTCTATTGCGCCCATGTACGAGCCCCCGGCCAACATGAGTCCTGCGGAAACCGGCACGCTGATTGACGACGAAGTCAATCCCCGCGACATAACTTCTACCGTGATTGATCTGGCGGTGCGTGGTTATCTCAAAATCGAGGAGACTGAGGAAAAGCATTTCCTGTTCAGCCAGAAGGACTACATCTTCCATCTGCTCCGGCCGATGACGGAGTGGAAAGATTTGCGTCCCCACGAGCGCGTGCTGCTGCAGAACGTGTTCCAGGGCGGGCAGACCACGCGCATGTCCAGCTTGAAAAACCGCTTCTACACTGCCATCCCGATGATCAAGGACGACGTGATAAGGCAGTTGAAGCAGAAAGGCATGTATACGGTTGATCCGGGGTCGGCGGCCAAGTACGTGATCGGAGGGGCCGTTTTGATCGGCGCTCCTTTCCTTCTGCTGCAATGGTTCGGGCTGGTGAACTTCTTCGAATCAACGGCCATGGCCGTGGCCGGCATTGGATTAGCGGCGCTGATCGTAATTCTCTTCGGCAGAAAGATGTCGGCCACCAGCATGCTGGGTGCGCGTACCCGGGTACAGGTGCTTGGGTTCCAGGAATTCATGAACCGTGTGGATGCCGATCGGTTGAAGCGCATGCCGCCCGACACGTTTGAAAAATACCTGCCGTTCGCCATGGCACTGGGCGTGGAACATCATTGGGCTGCGGCGTTTGCCGGACTGATTACACAGCCGCCGACGTGGTATGTGTCGCCGAATGGCATGGGCTATTTCAATCCGATGGCCTTCAGCAACAACATTCATGCCATGGCGACCAACCTGCATAGCGTCATGGTGTCGGCGCCGCGCTCCAGTTCCAGCGGTTCGGGATTCGGCGGTGGCGGTGGCGGCGGTTTCTCCGGCGGAGGCTTTGGCGGTGGCGGCGGAGGCGCGTTCTAAGCTAAGGGGTCGCATCATCATAATGTGCCTCGTACAAACTCAATTGCTGTCATGATGAGCCGGCCTCGGCCTCCTTTGCCGAGGCGAGTCGAAGCATCTTGTCCTCCCGCAGAAAAACCACAAGATTTTTCGACTCGCGAGCGCCGAAAATTGCAGCGCGTTCGCCCTAAATGACAACGCGCCTGAAGACCTGTGGAAGCCTTGAAACACAAAAAACCGGCGGGAACCCGCCGGAATTCAAGTTGCAGATTACCTGATCTGAAAACCTAGGCTGCGCGACGCTTTTCGAAGCGAACATGCGCTATCTGACTGCGGCCGATCACCAGATAGTACAGGTACAGAACGACGGCCGCGCCGGCGATCGCCAACATCAGCGAACCTACATCGAACCCCGGAATCGATGAGGGCCGGAACAGAGCCCCGCGCACAAATCCCCCCGCGACGGCTCCAATCGCGCCCAGCACCAGCACAGGCGCCCAGCCGATGGGGGTATCGTCCCACGCGACCAGCTTCGCGATACCGGCCACCAGGATACCCAGAACAACCCACGTGAACATCGCCATAACCACACCTCCACGGGACAGGAGCTTCTACTCTGTCCCTGTATTCTCAGATGCAAGTATATCGTTGCACGATTCATTTGTATATCGTTTTACGATGTAAGTTGCAGAAATATTTTCTTGGGCCACTGCCGCCAAGCTAGCCTAAGGTGTTTCCCTGTTGCCGTGAGCAGCTATAAGCCGCTGAAGGACTTGTCTCCGGCGCCGCTCCCGTATCGGAACAGCTTTGGACAGCAGCCCCCGTCCGCCAGCAGCGCCGCTCCCGCGGCATAGCCGCCCCTCTCGGGAGGGGAGGCGCAACCCCGCGGCGCAGCCGCTCCGTCTCTGCAAGCCCCAATAGACGCATCTATAAGTACGTAACCGGCCGTAGCCCCTACGCCTGGAGGAAATCCTATGTCGGAACCAGTACGGCCCATTCCATTTCCGCGGGACGTTGCCGTTCCGCTTGAGCAACCCGAGTTGCCGCCGTCGCCGGGAGAACAGGCCCAGGCCCGGATGAACGAGACGGCCGAAAGGGTCGGCTACGCTGTAGGCAAGGCCAGCGCCACGATCTGGGATCTGCCGCGCCGCCTGCAGTACCTGAAGCAGCGATTCATCGTGATTCGCGGCCGCACACGCGAAGACGCGGCTGCCGCCGCCGCCGGATGGCGGCAGACTGCCGCGCAAAGAGCGGCCCAGACACGCACCCGCGCCCAACAGCTCGCGCACGACTATCCTTTGCACGCAATCCTGGGCTGTGCAGCGGCTGCTTTTGTTATCGGCTTCGCATTACGCATCTGGAGGTCGAACAATGCCAAATGAAAATGGAAGGACTCTCGCCGGCGTCGTCGCTGAACTAAGAGACCAGCTGAAGGAGTTCGTGGCCACGCGCATCAGCATGCTTCGCTCCGAACTGAAAGACAAGGCGTCGGCCTGGAAGATAGCGTTGCCACTGATCGTGGTAGCGCTGGTGCTGTTTGGCACGGCATGGCTGGTGCTCACCGGCGCGTTGATTGCCATCATCGCGGCGGCGTTTGCCCCGAGTCCGTTCGCTCCCTTCTTCGCATTGATCATTGTCGGAGTGGCCTATGCGCTGCTGGGCGTGATTTGCGCTTCCTTCGGGATCAGAGAATTCAGAGAAAGCGGGGTCATACCGCATCGCACGTTGCGCGTGCTAAAAGAAGACCAAATCTGGCTACAAACTGAAGCGAGGACCCAGATATGAGCGCAGCACATACTATTGAAGCCCAGATGCCGACCGACATCCTGGAACTGAAAGCGGCCGAGCAGCGCCGACGGCTGCATGATTCTGTCGCGGAATTGAGGTCCGCAGTGCGCGAAAAGCTGGACGTGAAGCACACCGCCCGGGAGTACCTGGTTCCGGCATCCATCGGCGCAGCCGTGGTTGGACTGGTTTTCGGGTACGGCATGGGAGGCATGTTCACGCGCTGAACCGCTGCATCCCTCCGAGATAGCCCGGCCCCCTGCCTCGGTCGGGCTTGGTCTGTCTTCCCCTATAGGAACTGCTTTCACGGGTCCTCCCCGTACCTTCCTGGGAACGGGTATTAGGTATTCTATGGGTACCTAAGTAACTTAATCCGTGATATAACGCCCGGGACCAGCTAATTTGTTGCTCGGTTTCATTGCTCCGGCAGCTCAGAAGGCAGGAGGCTTTTGTGGCAGATGCACGAGCTGGTAAGCGGTTTCCGGTGGAACTGCCGATCCGGATTGTTGAAGCTGACTCTACGGAAGAACAAAAGGGCATCACTGCCAACGTCAGCCATGTGGGAGTTTACATCCGGACGGAACCGTCGCGGCGCAAGGCAGGCGAGACCCAGTGGCGTCCCGGTGCGCGGGTTGAATTCGATATCACTCTCCCGGCAAACGTAATCGGCGCCAAGCAGGACGTCGTAGTCCACTGCCGGGGCCGCGTAGCGCGAGTAGAAAAGGCCGCAGTTGGACGTGGCGGAGAAAAGCATCACGGCGTTGCTTGTGTTATCGACAAGTATGAATTTGTACGCGGTTCCTGAAGCGTATGCTGAAACTCATTCTGGCTGACAACCAGGCAATTTTCCGGGCGGGCGTCGCCAAGGTATTGGCGGTAGAAGAAGACATGCGGATCGTGGCGCAGCCACAGGCGCCCGAGCAGATGATGACGGCGCTGGAGAAATTCCGCGCGTCCGTATTGGTATGCTCCGTGTCTTTTTATCCAGACGTGCGCGCCCTGGCCGAAACGGCAGCGCGGGCGAAGACGCGCGTGCTGCTGATCGCTGAAGATGGCGCTGATGCCGGCAAGTACCTGGCCATGGGGATTCACGGCGTCGCCTACCGCAGCGTCACCGGTCCCACGCTGATTGAGGCCGTCCACAAGGTGGCGCGTGGCGAGACCTGCTGCCAGGACGTGGTCACTACCCGCGAGATCGCCGATAACGACATGGTTGGCGCGCGTGTGCGAGATCGCCTGACTCCGAAAGAGCTGCGAATCGTGGCGCTGATTGTGCAGGGCTACAAGAACAAAGAGATCGCCTCGCAACTGGGCACTACCGAGCAAGTGATCAAGAATTATCTGCGCAACGTCTATGACAAGATCGGCGTCTCCGACCGCCTGGAGCTGGCGTTGTTCACGATCCACCACCGTATACTTGCCGAAGCCGCCGCAGCCACCGCGGCGCCCAGGCCTTCCTGACATCCGCTTCCGGCGGCTATCCTGCTTTCTGCCCTAATTTCGAAGGCGCCCCTCGATAGCGTATTGGTGTTATGACGAGGAGGGCGGTAGCCGGACGAGGCTCTGCCTGCTGTTATCAAAACGCGGGGACGCTTTCGCTGGCAGGACTGCCGCTAGCGGGACGCGGCCTTCTCACTGGTCTTCAGCAGTTCATTAACAATGGTTACCAGCTCATCCGGATTCACCGGTTTTTCCAGATAGAGATCCGCCAACGGTTCAGCCGCCTGGAAGGCTTCCGCGACATAGCCGGAAACCACGACCACCGGCATGGTGGAGTGCGTTTTGGCGGCCTGCACAACAGCGCGCCCATTAGCGTCTCCGAGCCGCCAATCGGTTACCACGGCGTCATAAACATTTCTTTGCAGCTTATCAATGGCGTCTTTCGCCGAGGTGGATGCCGTGACCGCGTGTCCGGCAGCTTCCAGGATTTGGCACTTGAGAGTAACGACGTGGGGTTCGTCGTCTACGCAAAGAATTCTTGCCATAAAGAAAAGTCCTCGGGACTGCCGCACACCGCACGATGCGAGCATCGGGACTAATGGCCCCACAGCCCTTAGCTTCGGTATTCTGGGACAGCCTTCATACTAATGTCAATGCAGCTCAATGAAAATTCCGCCTTAACTCTCCAGGAATGACGACCTAACCTGGAGCGTAACTGCATGTTTTCAAGGGCTTACGCAGAAAGGGCGCCGGTCCTGCTGACGCCCTTTGCAAACCCAGCGCGCTGTTAGCCTGCGCTCGGGGGCTAAAGTTTCCTGCCAATGGATTTGGCCTGCGTGAACAAGTACAGATAGTCCGGTCCGCCTGCCTTCGAATCCGTGCCGGACATATTGAAGCCGCCGAACGGATGCGCGCCCACGATAGCGCCTGTGCACTTACGATTGATGTACAGGTTGCCGACGTGGAACTCCCGCATGCCCTTCTCGATCTTCGCCTCCGACCGGGTGTAGATGGCGCCGGTGAGGCCGAACTCCGTATCGTTGGCGATTTCCATCGCATGATCGAAATTACGCGCCTTGATCACCGCCAGCACCGGGCCAAAGATCTCTTCCTGCTCCAGCTTCGAGCGGGCCGGAATATCAGCGAAGACCGTAGGCTCAATGAAGTAGCCGTCATTGCCGGGCACGCGGTTGCCACCGGTTAACAAACGCCCGTCCTTCTTCCCGTGCTCGACGTACTGCAGGATTGACTTCATGGACGCTTCATTGATCACCGGACCCATATTCGCGTTCTCGGCAACGTCGCCCACGGTGATCTTCTTCACCCGCGCGACCAGCTTTTCCAGGAAAGAATCGTAAATCTTTTCATCCAGGATGAGCCGGGAGCAGGCGGAGCACTTTTGTCCGGTGTAGCCAAATGCGGATACGGTCACACCTTCCACGGCGGAATCAATGTCGGCCTCGGAATCAACGATGATGGCGTCCTTGCCGCCCATCTCGAGGATGACACGCTTGATCCAGATCTGGCCGGGAGCGGTCTGCGAGGCGACATGGTTGATGCGCAGGCCTACTTCCTTCGATCCGGTGAACGCAATGAAGCGCGTCTTGGGATGCGCCACCAGCGCGTCGCCAAAGCTGGCGCCCGCTCCCGGACAGAAGTTCACAACCCCGGCGGGCACGCCGGCTTCTTCCAGAACTTCGAAGAACTTGGCCGCAATGGCGGGCGAGTCGCTGGAAGGCTTCAAAATCACGGTGTTGCCGGAAACAATGGAAGCCGTGGTCATACCGCCCATAATGGCGCCGGGGAAGTTCCACGGCGGAATCACAATCCCCACCCCAAGAGGGATGTACCACAGATAATCGCGTTCGCCGGGCAGTTGCACGGGCGGCTCGGCCTTGGCCAGGCGCAACGCCTCGCGCGCGTAAAACTCGCAGAAATCAATCAGCTCGGCCATGTCGGCGTCGGCTTCGGCCCAGTTCTTACCCACTTCGAAAATCATCCAGGCGGAGAAGTAATGCTTGCGCTCGCGTAGGATTTCGGCCGCGCGCAACAGCACCGCGGCACGCTCTTCCACCGGCGTACGGCTCCAGGTTTCAAACGCCGCCAGGGCAGCGCTCATCACTGGCTCGACTTCAGCGGTTCCGGCCTTCTGGAACAGACCAACCAGTTCGGAAGGCTTGCCCGGATTGATGGAGCGGATTTTGTCCTTGGTGCGGTAGCGCTTGCCTCCGATCACCAGGTCGTATTCACGACCCAGTTCGGAGCGGACCTTAGCGATCGCCGCCTGCATCGCGCGCTTATTTTCGTCTTGGGTAAAGTCGGTTAGGGGTTCGTTGCGGAAAGGACTCACCTCCACACCGATGGTGGAGGCCTGTAGTGTGGCCATTTTTAATTTTCCTCGTTTTAAGATCCCAAATCCGAACCCCCAGCGCGCCCGAGATCACCGGCTGAAGCGGGAACACGGCTCAGCCGATTGCACCCGTTTTGCGCACGCCAGGGTAGAGGCAATGGGACCCGTCTGATTACGCCGCCAACACCATGCGCCGTAAACGCATAAGTCTATCACTCCACAGGGCAAAAGCAGCAGACGAAAGTTTGTGATAGCGAGAATCAGAATTGCCGTTGCCTGTCCTGTCGTCGCCTGTTTCCCGTTACCCATCTCTTCTCTCCCTCGCCCGGAACCGAGTAGGTAACAGCAAGCAAAAAAAGAGGAACGGGCAACGGGAAACGTTCGTGGATGCAACACCACGGGACCAATCCGACTCCCATTGGCCAAAAGCGTTCTGGGCACCTGGGAGAAGCGGATGGGATTTCTAAATTCTCTGGGCTTCATCCACAGCGGGGTGCTCATTGCCATCCTTGCTCACGGCCTCATAGGCGCATCCCTGGTCTGGGACAAGATCCTGCTGCGCCAGCCCGAAACCCGCGACCTAGTTTCATACGTGTTCTGGATGGGTGCGATCAGCATCTTTGGACTGATACTTGCCTTCTTCGGTTTTCACATGCCCGCGCTGTGGGTCGTGCTGCTCGCGCTGCTCACCGGGGTGTTGCATCTGGTTGCGGTCTGGTTTTACTACGCCGCACTGAGAGCAGGGGAAGCCTCGCAGACGCTCGCCATCATGGGCGGGTTCTCCCCTGTGGCAACGGCCCTGATCGGAATTCCGCTGCTGCGCAAAGGGTTGAGCGGCGATTCCCTGCTCGCTTTCGCGCTGATGACCGCCGGCGGGTTCATCATGTTTTTCTCCGAACGCGTTGATCTGAGTAAGTTGTTGCCGCACGTGCTGATAGCTTCGGGTGCGTTCGGGCTCGTCAACGTGCTGGAAAAGATCGTATTCAACAACACAGACTTTATAAGCGGGTACGTGTTCTTCACTTTCGGGACATTCCTGGCATCAATAGCGCTGCTGCTGCCACCAAGTTGGCGCAGGGACATTCTGGCCAAGTCCTCGCAGGTTGAGCCGCGCAGCCGCTTCTGGTACTTCGTAAACAGGTTTGTGGCCGGCGTGGGCTCCTTCCTTGTGTTTTATGCGATCAGCCTGACCGACCCCGCGCTCGTGGACGCCATAACCGCGGTGCGATACGTCATCATCTTTCTGGGAGCATATCTGCTCACCAAACTGCGTCCGGCTCTGCTGAAGGAAAACTTCATGGGGATGGTGCTGCTAGGCAAAACTGTGGCAACCGGGCTGGTCATCGCAGGACTGGTGATCCTGGCGCGGGCTGGAGGCGAGGTCCCGGGCGGAGTGGCGCGTAATTACGTTTCCCGTTCTCCGTTTCCCGTTGCTCGATGGAAAACGAGTAATGGGGAACCGCGAAACGTCAGATCGAAATCAGCACCACCCCGCAGGCAACCAGTGTAGCTCCCATCCAGCGATGCCAGTGGACGTCTTCCTTGAGGACATACTTAGCCAGCACCGTTTCCAGCAGATACGCGCTAGCGGTAGCAGGAATGGCGAAGCTGACATTGGCAATGGACAGGAGCGCCAGCAGGGCAAAGAAGGACACAGCCAGGGTTGCCAGTCCGCCCATCACCAGCGGGTTCCGCAGAATGGACCATGCCAACTGCAGCAGCGCCCGCGGGCGAAGGTCTTCCACTTCGCCATGGCGCTTCATGCCCGCAGTGTTAAGCACGTCGCCCACGGTGTTGCACAAGACGATGATTGCTACGAGGATGTGTCTCACGGGTTGTCCTCTTCCGAAACAGGTCGCCCGCTACGGAATTCTGCGTAGGGGGAAGTTGGACGGATGTGGGTGTCGGGTGGACAGTCGGGAACTTCTCCTTCCAAAATGTCGGGCGTGGTGCGGGTAGGCGTCTCGCCTACAATCACTACCCCGATCGCGATCACGCCAATGCCCAGCCAGCGATGCAAGGAAATCCGCTCGCCGAGGACAAAATGTCCAAGAATGGCGATCAGAATGTATCCCGCCGAGGTCACCGGCTGAACAAAGCTCAGATCAGCGCGGCTCAGCAGGGCGAGATCGAAAAACATCCACAAGGCCAGCACCACCACTCCGGCGCCCACCCAGGGATTGAGTACGGCGTGCAAGTAGGGCAACGGAGAAAGCGAAAGCATCTGGCCCAAGTCATGCATGCCGTGGCCCAGGGCTAAATTACCCGCGACATTGCTGATAATGACGGCAAGGATCAGTTCTCGTGTCTTGAGCAGTCCGGCAGGGGTTTCCGTTCGCAGAGGGGTTGCGGTCTGCATGCGATCCCTAGTGCTTGATCTGACGAAAAGACGGGCAATTCATCATTGGATGCGGTCAATGCCGGCTCCGCGTTAGGTGACCAGAAGCCCGGCACGACAGACACTATTTTCTCGGCAGGGCTGGCTCTTCTATATGCGTGAACTGTACAGCGGCGGTGCGCTCCAACTTGTCCCAGGCGAAATGTCCGCCTTCGAGCGCGTACTTCAGTGTCTTGAACAGGACCCAGGAAAAAAGCTGACGATAAGCGAAACGCTGCAACCACACGTGGGCAAGCAGCCATAGGTTTTCGCGGCGGTCGGCCCCGCGGCGTTCCAGAGCAAACGCAATCGCTGAAGCAATGAAATCAATCACCAGAAAGGCAACAAAGAATACGACCAGTTTCTCCAGGCTGGCAGCGTTGGCCGATTCGGGGTGGAAGTGTTTGTCCATCAGATACCCGAGCACGCCGCCCACAAACATGATGTCAATAAAGGGAGATACCAAGGGCAAGAGGATCTGAAAGATCACAATGTTCGGCAAGGCTACCCAGCCCAGCACCCCCTTGCGGGTGAACACCGCCCGGTGCTTCCACACCGATTGCAGAATGCCAAAGGACCAGCGGAAGCGCTGGCGCATAAGCCCCTTCGCAGTGCTGGGCGCTTCGGTAAAGGCCAGCGCCCGGTCCTCGTATTCCACGCGATAGCCGTTGCGCAGCAGGCGCATGGTAAGGTCGGCATCTTCGGCCACGGTATCGCGGTGATAACCATTCGCTTCGCGCACCGCCGCTGTGCGCCAAGCTCCTATCGCCCCAGGCACCACGCTGACCGCGCCAAAGGTGTTCAGCGCGCGACGTTCAAAATTCTGGCTGGTGATGTATTCCAGGGCTTGCCAGCGCGTCCACAGATTCACGCGATTGCCCACTTTGGCGTTGCCCGCCAGCGCGCCGACGCGGGGGTTGAGGAAATGCGGTACCAGCAGCGAGATGGCCGTCGGGGCGATGATCGTATCGGCGTCAATGCCGACGTAGATTTCTTCGTGCACATGCGCAAGTCCGCAGTTCAGCGCATCGGCCTTGCCAGAGTTGGGCTTAGTCAGGACGAGCACCCGTCCCGTGGCGATTTCATCCGCAAACGCAGCCCTCGCGACTTGCAAGGTGTTATCGGTCGAACCGTCGTCGATGACGATGACGCGCAGGTTCTCGTAATCGGACCTGAGCACGGCCTGCACGGTGCGCACAATGACTTTATCCTCATTGTAGGCCGGGATGAGTACGGCTACCGGCGGCCGGAAAGCAGCGACTGCGGCCTGGTCCACGCGTCTTGACCGGAAACGGTCATAGGTTGCGAAGGCACCGATGGAAACCAGCCTTAAGGTCATCAGAGCGTCGCCCGTAAAGAAAACCAGCACGATCGCGCCATAGATGGAGCCGTAGATCAGGAACCCGAGGTTGGTCAGGCGCGCGGACCAGCGTTCACTGGACGAAATTTGGGGCATCACGTCGGCATGCGTTTTGCCCAACAACTGGGAGACGGGCACAATCTGATAGCCGCGGTCGCGCAGTTCATGGATGATCATCGGCAGCGCGCGCACCGTCTCGCTGCGGTCGCCGCCGCCGTCGTGCAACAGGACAACGTTCCCGCGGTCCAGTTGCGCCAGCATACTCTGGGTGATCTGCTCGGCACTGCGGCGGGGATTCTGCTTCCAATCGTTGGGGTCAATCTTGTCGCCAATGGTGATGTAACCCATTTGCTGGGCAACTTCCAGCGGCCGCACCTGGTCGGAGGTGTCGGGCTCCTGGTCAATCGAGTACGGCGGCCGGAACAACAGGGGCTTCACCCCGATCTTGCTGGCGAAAAATCGTTCCGTCAGGTTCAACTCCAGGCCCATGTACGCCTTGGAAAGGCTACTAATATCGGGATGGGTCCAGGTGTGATTGCCGATCTCGTGTCCTTCGCGGTAAATGCGCTGGGCCAGGCGAGGATATTTTTCCGCCTGCATGCCAACCAGAAAGAACGTGGCTCTTACGTTTTCCGCCTTCAGGATGTTCAAGACTCGAGGCGTAAACTTAGGGTCAGGCCCATCGTCAAAGGTAAGCGCAATTTGCTTGGGAGTAGCGCCATACTGGGTGATCTCATACGGCGTCGGCATGGATTTGAAGGTCTCATCCGTGATCATGCCGGTAGCGGAATCGAGCGTCAACGAGCGCTCGCCCTTTTCCGGTCGCGACGTGATCCGCAGAATTTCCCCATCGCCTTCCATGTCCACGTCCTGACCGGGAGGCACAACCCGCAGCTTCTCGGCTGCCAGCGTGTCCTGCGGCTGGTCCCAGACGGACCACAGCGACCGGTCCTCGGAACCCAGCCGCCACATGGCGAAAGTGTTGATCCCGAGCCGCTGTGCGGCGCGCATCTCGTTCAGAGCAGTAGCCGCATCCGTGTACCAGACTTCATGCACGAGGTCGGGGTCTTCCACGTACGCAAAGTGCGGGTTCAGGACGTCGGAATCGAACTCGATATCGCTTTCCGAATCCCGTGACGCCAGCCAGGCTTCCTGGGCGGAAATGCTGCGTGCCTGTCCAGCCGAGACACGATGGCGGCGTTTGCCTCTCCCAACCTCGCGCAGCGGCCAATCGTATCCATAATTGGCAATGGCACAGATCAGCTTATCGGCGGGAATCTGCTTCAGCGCGTCCTCTAGATTCTTGAAGAACCATTCCTGTGAAGCGATCGGACCGGGCAAGCCTTGGGCGTAGTGCTCGTCATAATTCATCAGGACTACGCCATCGCTGTGCCCGGCGATGTAGGAGTAACGGAAGTCGTCGTTGTTGACCGGGACGGCAACGTAGAGCTTCATGCCGCGGCTGTGCAGGTCCTGCTCCAGTTCGGTCAGCAATGCCTCGTACCCAGGTTGGAGGCTGGCACCGAAGCCTTCCAAATCAACAATGGTTCCGCGATAGTTGTCGCTGCTCAGAAAACTGGCAAGCTGCTGCCGGAGGCGGGCGCGGGCCTCTGCATCGTTCAGGAATTCACTGCTGGTCCACTTGTTCCGCAGCGGATCGAAATTGTTGATCAGCGGGAGGACCTCCGTCTCCGCCTTTTCCGCGCGCATCAGCGGCATGACCTTGTCGTCCACCGGGCGCACGCTGCCGTTCTGCACCACGTCGAACAGCACATTGTCGGGACCGACCGCCTGGAGACGCCCGTCGGGTGTCAACACGTGCAGCCACTCGGGAAAGAGCAGGTCAATCTGGTTGACGTACTCGCGCAATGACGCGTAGCTGGCGGCGTCCCAGGTGACGTAAAACGCGCCCCGAATGCCTTCGCCGGAGACGTTCAGGGCCACCTGGGTGGGCGGCAGTTTGGACCGGCGACGCGACTTCGGGCGCGGCTTGGCATGACGGCGCTCTTTCTCCTTCAGGGCGTGGTAGGGGCGTTTCGGCGCCGGCAACAGCAGTTCGCTCAGCTTCACCGGTCGGAGACTGGCAACAATGAAATACACCACCAGCAAGGTGACGGCGACGGCGAATACGTCAAATGCCCTTCGCGTGCGTTTCCAACGCCTACGCAGGGGATCGTAGAAAATAGCTTCCGGCATGCAGATAAACGGCTTCTTACATCCTAAGATGCACGTTTCCGGAGGTCAAATCAGGCAGGAGGCGTAAGGGAGTTCGTAACCGGTTTTCCTCAACCGGCCCGGCATTTCCTCAAGCTACAGCGCGCCGGCTGTGCAATTGGGCGTCGAAATCACCGCATAGCAACAACTTTCAACTTGCGCTATTCACTACAGATTTCATACTATCGCCCTAACGGACCGAGGGACCGTGAACCGATATCAGCGAGCGGATGTTCTGCGCATCCTGCGGATCACCGGACAGCAACTGGCACAATGGCAAAAGGCGGGGCTGGTTGCAACGGGAGACCTTTTTTCTTTTTTCGATCTTCTCCAGATAAAGAAAGTTCGCGACCTCCGCGCCAAGCGCGTGCGTCCGGCCGCTATCCGCGAGTCCTTGCGCGCCATGCAGAAGCAGGTGGCCGGCATGGAGAATCCCCTGCTTGAGGCGAGCGCCTTTCCCGCGGGCAGCAGGGTGGTGTTCCGGCACGAAGGCCGCTCGGTGGAGCCTACAACCGGACAGTTCTTCATGGATTTCTCTCCGGGCGAGCGCGTCGTATCCACCAAAGTAAAGTCAATGCGGATTGCAGAATCAGCCGCCGATTTTTTTGCCCGCGGCATCGTCCTGGAAGAAGATCCAGCTTCGTATAAGGAAGCCATCGCGGCTTACCGTAAGGTGATTGAACTGGAACCCAAGCACGCCGCCGCGCACATCAATCTGGGCACGATCTATTACAACCGGCACGATTTCTCCCAGGCCGAACGCCATTACCGCATGGCCATCGAGGCCGACTCCCGTTACGCCCTCGCATATTTTGATCTCGGTAATGTGCTGGACGAAACCGGACGTATCAACGCCGCCATTGACGCGTACAAGACAGCTTTGACGCTGGCGCCCACCTACGCCGACGCGCATTACAACCTGGCGCTCGCGTACGAAAAGGTGATGCAACCTCGCAAGGCGCTGCTCCATTGGCGCGCCTACCTGCGCCTGGACCGCACCGGTCCCTGGTCCACACACGCTCGCAATCAGGTGCGCAAAATCCTGAGTGGAGACGTGCTGAAACTCGTGTTCCCTCTGCCCAGGTAGAGCGGCAATTCTGCGCGCGCAGTTGGGCTGTGCAAGCGCCGCTTCCTCTGCTATTATCCTCAGTTTTCCAATTCATCGGGTGCAGCCCGGCCACCTGTGCGCGCCGGGAGGAGGGGACCACAATGCCTGAAGCCGGGATCGAACACGCCGCGCTGGCAACACCGCTCACCAGTCTCAGCGAAGACGAACAACTTTTCCGTGACAACGTCCGCCAGTTCGCCGAAGAAAAGATCCGTCCGCTGGTCCGCGAGATGGACGAGAAGGGCGTGTTTGAACACAAGCTGATCGAGCAATTTTTCCAGCTCGGGCTAATGGGCATCGAGATACCCGAGCAGTACGGCGGGGGCGCGGGCACATTCTTCGAGGCAATCCTGGCGGTCGAGGAACTGTCGCGCGTGGACGCTTCGGCGGGCGTCATTGTGGACGTGCAGAACACGCTCTTCAACAATGCCCTGCTGCGCTGGGGCAACGAGGAACAGAAAAAGAAATACCTGCCCCAAATGGCGACGGAAAAGGTGGGCGCCTATGCCCTAAGTGAGCCCGGCGCCGGCTCCGACGCTTTTGCCCTGCAAACCAAGGCCGAGCCGAAGGGCAACGAGTACATTCTGAACGGGCGCAAGATGTGGATCACCAACGGCAAGGAAGCCGGGGTGTACCTCCTGTTCGCAACGCTTGATCCCGCTCTGGGATACAAAGGCATTACCGCCTTTCTCGTCGAGAGAAATTTTCCCGGTTTCAGCGTGGGCAAGAAAGAAGACAAGCTCGGGATTCGCGCTTCCAGTACCTGCGAGCTGATCCTGGAAGACTGTCACGTTCCGGCCGCCAATCTGCTGGGCGAGAAAGGCAAGGGCTACAAGGTCGCAATCGAGACCCTGAACGAAGGCCGCATCGGAATCGCTGCGCAGATGGTGGGCGTCTCCCAAGGCGCGTGTGAGCACGCCCTGAAGTACGCGCAGGAACGCAAGCAGTTCGGACAGCCCATCGCCAATTTCCAGGGTGTGCAGTTCCAGTTGGCGCAAATGGCTACCGAGGTCGAAGCCGCGCGCCTGATGGTCTATAACGCCGCGCGCATGAAGGATGCCGGTGTCAACTTCGTCAAGCAAGCCGCCATGGCTAAGCTGTTCACTGCCCAGGTGGCGCAAAGGGTCACCTCGCTCGCCGTTGAGATCTACGGTGGATACGGCTTTACCAGGGATTACCCCGTGGAGAAATACTTCCGCGATGCTAAGATTGGCGCCATCTACGAAGGTACCTCGAACATGCAGTTGCAGACCATTGCGAAGCTGTTACTGGGCAGGTGAAGGTGAGCATGTCCTACCCTGACCGCCGGCAATTTGAGCGTTTGGCGCTGCCGGATGACGCGGTGGCGCTGGACGACTCCGGCCGCCGCCTGGGGCTGGTGAGTCACGCTGGCGGCGGAGGCATGCAGATTCGCCTGGAAGTCCCGCCCGAAGAGTTCGCCATCGGCATGCGCCTTCGAGTCAATGTCCGCGAGCCCGCCACCAACATCAACCATTCCATTGACGTGGTGGTGCGCTACATCCAGTCCAACTCTCTGGGCGTCGAGTTTGTTACCGGCAAAGACAGAAAATAGAACTGCAACACCCATTGGATGGATTCACACGGATTCACGAGACCAGAATTTGATCCGTGCTGATCTGTGTAAATCCGTGTTTGCTTTTCTTGAGCTGCCCCAGCCAAACTCGCGGCCTCCAGGTTTTCTTGTTTACCAGTACTCAGGTGCACTAAACTCTATCAGCCCCAAACAAGTAGGAGTGGTATGGCCCGCGATCCCGTGGCAGAACTCGCCGACTTTACGGCAGTTCACAGTTTTTACATTGCGCTATTGCAGCAAAGATTAGGACACCCTGTGCCGGTCCCGGCCGGGTTGTCGCAGGCCAGTGCCGTTGCGAGTGGAGACCGACTGGCCGTCGCCCTCAATATCCTGCGCCGCTGGTTGAATGTTCTGGATCTTGCAGTTAGCCCCTCCATGTTGCGCAATGCGGTGCGCGAACCCAGCGGAAAAAAGGCTTTGGAGCCCCTGCTGCGGTATTACGCCCTGAAGCCGAAGCATACGCAGGGCGACCAGGACCGCTGCGATGTCGTGGTCACTGCCCTTTACCGGGAGCGCACATCCTCCGACGTACGCATGAATGCGGGCGCCCGCGGAATAAATGAAGAGGGTCCGGAGTTCGAAAAAGAGATCGGCCGAATCCTGAATACAGAAGGGGCACTGTTGCCAGATGAGCACCGGCAACTCGCCCACGAGTTCCAGTTTATCCGGCAGGAAGTAGAGGACTTCCGCGACTTCGACAAATTGATGGATTCCGGCATCCTGGACCGCGTGCGCGACATCAAGCAGCGCTTCGGCCCTTCCTTCTATCATCCCCGCGTGCTGGCCAGCGTGGCCGAGCACAACGCTTTCTTTGGCCAGCGCTTCGATGAACTGTTCCGCGAAGCTATCCGCCAGATCAAGGCTTTCGCCGGCAAGGTGCAGCAGGAAGGCGGCAGCTTGCTCAGCCGCGTGGAAGGCGACATCGTGGTCAAGCACCTGACGGAAGTGGAGGAAGGGTCAATCCTGCAGCAGGAATATGGGCGGGCCAAGAGCCAGTTCCATAAAGTTTCGCGCTATAAGAAAGCAGTGGATCGCCGGAACCGGCGTAAGGAACCGGCAGTGAGCCGGCCACCGGTCCCGCCGCGTGCTCCTCAGATGCCCGCCAACGCGTTCAACGGAAGTGACGCGCCAAAACTCGACATCAGCAGCCTGGCCGAAATGCCCGGCCGCGCGCTGGCCACCACCCTCGAAGATGGCAAGCTGCAAAGCATGGAGGACTCCATCCGCAACTTCGTGCGCGCGGCGGACTCTAAGTCCGGCAACATCGTCCCCATGCGTACCGGCAATATCGCCTTGACCTCGGCCGAGGTCGAGGCATTCCGCTCGGATTTTTCCGGAGAGCGCAGTTTCCGTGCCGAATTCGCCGCCGTTCATCGCCAGATCGTGGCGGTACAGGCGCGCATCCTTACTGAACTGGAGGAGTTTCGCACCAAGCAGGATTCCGCGTATCTATGGAAGCCGCACGCGGATTCTCTCGCTTATTTGCTGAACGTCGGCCAACGACTGCTTGAGAGTTCAGCTCCCGTGATTGCGACTGCGAATCAGCGTGGGCTCACCGAGAAAGTGACCGCGATGAATGCTTCGCTGCAAAAGCTTCGCTGGGAGCTGCAACGGTCAGCAAAGACCCTGGAAACCCTGGCGCCACCGCCGCAACGCACGCCACATTGGTAGGCTGTCATTCCAGATAGGCAAGTAGCGGGCCTCAGCGCAACACTCTATGTGCCGAACATCGTCAGGCAGTTCCCGCCCTTTTCCTTGCTCCGGTAAAGGACTTCATCGGAGCGCTTGATGAGAGACTCCACCGAATCCCCTGGTTCAGCCAAGGTTGCACCCACCGACATCGTTATGGCGATTTTGTGATTGCCGGTCAGTACTTCGCTCTCCCTGACCATAACCCGGCAGCGCTCGCCAAGGTGGTGCAACTGCTCGCCGCTGACGCCTGGAAGAATGGCGAGAAATTCGTCGCCTCCCCAGCGGCCGACCACATCGGACGAGCGCAGGCAAGAGGAAATCGTCCTGGCCGCTGCCTGCAACGCCGCATCGCCGGCATGATGGCCATATCCGTCATTCACTTCCTTAAATTTGTCGAGGTCAATCATCAGGATGCCGAACGGTTCCCCACGCCCAGCGTAGTCATGAAGGTGTTGCAGAATTTTGCTTTCCAGATAACGCCGGTTGCCCACCTGAGTGAGATGGTCGAGAAATGCAAGTTTCTCCAGTTGCTCCGCCTTTTCTTGGGTGTGCTTCCGCGCACCGTTATCGGTAAAAATCTCGACTGCGCCGACAACCTGGCCCTGTTCATCGAAGATCGGAGCTACGCGCACGGCCACCGGGACCCTGTAGCCGAGCTTGTGGCGGAAATAAATCTCGGCTTCCTGAGGAGTCGCTTGCTCCATGGCCTGGTTCAGGGGACAGTCTCCGGTGCAGAGTTGACAGCCGCCTTCGTCCACGTGCCTAAGTGTGTTGTCGGCACAATACCGGCCGACTACGTCCGGTCCGGAGTAGCCGGTCAGCTTCTCGGCTGCCTTGTTCCAATAGATAATCCGCCGCTCGCGGTCTACGAAGTAAACCGCGTCGTAAAGATTGTCTACCAGACGCTTGAAGAAATCGTCCTTGGGGATGGAAGGTTTCGGATTGGGATCATTCATGTGCGGCCCGAAAAAGCCCCGGAGCGCTGGTAGGGGCGGCAGGATTCGAACCTGCGACCCTCTGCTTAGAAGGCAGATGCTCTATCCAACTGAGCTACGCCCCCAGCAACCTGCTGTACTAGATTCTATCGCAGGCTGAGTGAAAAACACTCAGGCATTCGGCCGCTTCCTGCCAACCGAATTGGTGCCCCACATCTGCTCGGGCTTGGCAGATGAGTCTACTTGAACACTGTTTTCGAGAGAGCGAAGCGAGACAACCGCTCACCACGCCAATCTGCCGCCGAAAACCCGCGTCTGCAGCGCCTTCTGCTGTCCCAATTTGAACCTGAAGCTGCAAATTTTTGCAGTAGCCAAGGCTTTCATTCTGGACAACGTACCATATTGGGGCCAAATTGGCTGCATCTTCTGAGCACGTCATGGGCCGAACACAGCGGTTACCCAGTAAGTGCCGGCGTATTTTTTGCGGCGAGAAACGGGAGGCTCGTATGAAGTATTCTGCCCACGATTTCCGGCGGATACCTGTTCTTCATACTGCAGTAATCGGTTCCGCCTGCATTTTCTGTAAGCGTGTGGTGGCTTATAGCCCAAACCCCGACATGCTACACATCGCGGAAAAAGCGCATTGCTGCTGCAAGAAGCTGCTACTCTGCGCACCAGCGAAAGCCGCTTTGCACCCCGCGGCATAAACCGGCATGAGGTAACCTTTCGATTCCAGTCCGTAATCCGGGCTAAGGCTTGTTTTTTGCCCTGTTCTCAGCTTTGCATCTTATAATCAGAACACCTGAAAAATTGTTCGCGGCGGTACTAATTCTCATATACGCAGTGCTGCGCTGGTGCACAGCCACAACGCGGAGCAGTTGAATGCCGATCTTTGAATACATTTGTAAAGACTGCAAGAAGCGGTTCGAAGCGCTTGTGTACGGGTCCCGTCACCCGCAGTGTCCGCTGTGCCAAGGGGCCAACTTGGAGCAGCAGATCTCGGTGTTTTCGGTAGGCGCTGGCCGTAGCTCGCGCTCAGAACCGGTGACCTCACCTTGCGGCGGCGGTATGTGTGGCGCGGGGGGTGCCTGCCCTTACGAATAGCCCAGCCTACCGCGCGGGTTCCACTACGACGGCGGTGCCATAGGCCAGCACCTCGGTAACGCCCTGCATGACTTCCGTAGCGTCATAACGCGCTCCGATCACAGCGTTGGCCCCGAGTTCGGAGGCATGCTGCAGCATCAGATCAAACGCTTCGTTGCGTGTCTTCTCGCATAAGTTCGTGAACAGCGTGATGTTACCCCCGACCAGGGTCTGCAAACTGGCGCCGATAGTCCCGATCACCGAACGCGAGCGCACCACGATGCCGCGCACCACGCCCAGGTTGCGGACGATACGGTAGCCTTCCAGATCGAAAGCGGTTGTGGTCATGTGATGTGCTACCGGTGGGCGTGGCGGAGAATACGCTTGATTGCTGGCGATCCTTCACTCTCCTTGGTCAGACGTCTGCGGTTCGGCTCTTGGTGGCCGATTGTTGCGCTCGCCATGGCGAGACGTCAATTCTCTCCCGCGACGGCAACTTCGAGGCGACTGACGAGGCGGGTTGATGTCCAGCACAATCTCTGGACGCATTGGGCCCGGTGGTAGAAAACCACTCTGGTTGATAGAATGAGGTTACTTCATTTTCTCGGGCCGGAACGCGGCTTGAGGCACGTCTGTACGGTGGGTGTAGTTCAGCGGTAGAACTCCGGACTGTGGCTCCGGCTGTCGTGGGTTCAAATCCCACCACCCACCCCAAAACCCCTCTGATTGTTCCGCTACGGCTCCGCGAATTCGGCGTTCTCAGTTTCCGTGACCTCTCCCAACTGCTCGCTAACCCTGCGCCGCGCCAAGAGCACATAGATGGATGGCACCACGAAAAGCGTAAAAGCGGAACCGATGATCATGCCGGTCACCAACATCATGCCGATGCTGTTGCGCGCTCCGGCTCCCGGACCGCGCGCAAACACCAGAGGCAGATGGCCCATCACCGTCGCGGCGGTAGTCATCAGAATCGGCCGCAAACGTGTCCCGGCAGCCTGGACGACAGCTTCCAGCTTGTCGCTGCCACTCTCCTGGAGCTTATTGGCGAACTCCACGATCAGGATGCCGTTCTTCGACACCAGCCCGACCAGCGTGATCAGTCCGATCTGGCTATAGATATTGAGCGTTGTAAGCCCCAGGAATGAGAAAAGCAGAGCGCCGGACAAGGCGAGCGGCACGGACCCGGCGAGGATAATCAGCGGGTCGCGGAAGCTCTCGAATTGGGCTGCGAGCACGAGGTAAATCAGGATTGCCGACAGCGCAAACGTGCCGAAGAACGTGCTGCCCTCGGTGCGAAGCTGACGGGACTCGCCAGCGTAGTCCAAGGTGAATCCCTGCCCCGGAGGCAGGATGCGACGGGCTTCGTCCTCCAACATGCGCAGCGCGGTGTCCAGCGATACGCCTGGAGGAATGACGCCCTGGACGCGCACGGCATTCAATTGCTGGAAGCGCTTGAGCTCCCGCGGTTCGGTGGTTGTTTTCAGGGATGCGAAAGTGGAGAGCGGCACCAGCTTATCACCGCCTCCGGTGACGTAAATGTCTTTCAGTTGATCGGCGGTCAAACGCTGCGCCCGCTTGATCTGCGGGATGACTTTATAACTGCGTCCCTGAACGCTGAAGCGGTTGACATAGTCCCCGCCGAGCATGGTCGAGAGGTCCTGGCCCGCCTGGGAAAGATCGACACCCTGCGAGCGCAGCTTATCGCGGTCAAAGACGATTTCCGTTTGTGGCTGGTCGAACTTCACATCCGCGTCGGCAAACATGAATAGACCGCTGGCCATCGCCTTGTGCACAAGCTGATTGGCGAATTGAATGACTCGCTGTGGCTCGGCCGTCGAGGCCACGACGAAATCTACCGGGAAGTCTCCGCCTCCCGGAAGCGGCGGCGGCACCAGCGATATGACGCGCACGCCGGGAATCTTCGAAAATTTCGCTGCCGCCTCGAGCTGAAGCCGTTCAGTGTCCTTGGTCCGCTGGTTCCAGGGCTTCGTGACCATGCCGGCGAAGCCTCCCGTGGGCATAGTGACCTGGAAGATGCTTTCGGACTCGGGGAACGACTGATATACGTCGTGCACTTGCGCGGCGAAGAGCTCGGTCTGATCGAGAGTTGCATTCGGCGCCGCCTGAATAATGCCGAAAATCACGCTCTGGTCTTCCTTCGGCGCAAGCTCCTTCTGGGAGAACATGTAGAACGGAATTATCAGAAGGGTAACGATCGCCCACAGCACCAGCACGACCGGACGGTAGTTGAGCGTCCTTGTCAGTGCCTGCGTGTACGAGTTGCGAACCGTCTCAAATCGGCGATTGATCCAGCCGGCGATGCCGCGCTCGGTGTCTCCGGCGCGGAGGAGTTGCGATCCCATCATTGGTGACAACGTCAACGCCACCACGCCGGAGATGATCACAGCTCCCGCCAGCGTAAAGGCGAATTCCCGGAAGAGGGCGCCCGTGAGCCCGCCCTGGAGACCGATAGGCGCGTACACAGCGGCCAGCGTGATCGTCATCGCGATGATGGGGCCGACCAGTTCACGCGCCGCGGCAATCGCCGCTTCAATGGGACGTTGCCCGATCTGGAGATGGCGCTGGACGTTCTCCACCATCACAATGGCGTCATCCACCACGAGACCGACTGAGAGCACGATGGCCAGCAGCGTCAGCAGGTTTATGGTGAATCCCGCCACGAGCATCAGGAAGACCGCCCCGATCAGCGAGATCGGTATTGCCACCGCTGGGATGATCACCGACCGCGCCGATCCCAGGAAAAGGAAGATGACAATAATGACGATCAGCAGCGTTTCGGACAGCGTCTTGAACACTTCGCGGATAGCGTTCTGGATGTACTCAGTGGAATCGTAGGGGATGCCTGCCTTCATGCCCACCGGCAACTGCGCCTGGATCTCCTTCATGGCTTCGCGCACCTTGCCGATGACCTCCAGCGAGTTGGCGGTCGGAAGCACCCAGATGCCCATAAAGGTTGAGTTCTGGCCGTTGAAGCGGACATCGGAGTCGTAATTCTCGGCGCCGAGCACGACATCAGCAATCTCGCCCAAACGGACAATAACGCCCTTGTCCTCCTTGACGACAAGCTGCTGGAACTCCTGGGCAGTTTGCAGATCGGTGTTGGCAACCAGGTTCACCGATACCATCGAGCCTTTGGTCTTACCCAGCGCGGACAGATAATTGTTCTTCGACAGCGCTTCGCGAACCTGAGAAGGCGAGATACCGAGGGCTGCCATCTTTTCAGGCTTAAGCCAGATGCGCATGGCGAAGGTGCGATCGCCGAGGATGTCGGCGCGCTGCACACCGCTGATGGCCGATAACTTGGGCTGAACCACTCGCATCAGGTAGTCGGTGATCTGGTTCTGGTCAAGGTCGGCCGAGGAGAAACCGAGATACATCGAGGCGAACTGGTTGTCGGCCGTTTCCAGTTCGATCACTGGCGCTTCGGCCTCGGGCGGCAGGTCGTTGCGCACCTGCGCGACCTTGGCCTGAATCTGGGTGAGCGCCGCGTTGGTGTCGTAGTTGAGTTTCAGGTGCACCGTGATGGTGCTCACGCCCTGAGCACTGGAGGATTCGAGGTAGTCAATGCCATCGGCACTGGCGATCACCCGCTCCAGCGGCGTGGTAATAAATCCGCGTACCAGATTAGCGTTGGCGCCAATGTAGGCTGTGGTCACGCGCACGATGGCGATATCGCTGCGCGGATACTGGCGCACGGAAAGTGACCGGATGGACTGCAAGCCCGCGATCAAGATGATCAGGTTCACCACGATCGACAGGACCGGTCGCCTGATGAAAAGATCTGTGAGCTTCATTTACCGGTCCTCGACCTTGGGCGCGGGGCTGTTGGAAGGTTGCACGTTATTGTTGACCTGGACGGGCGCGCCGTTGCGAAGCTTGAACACGCCTGAAGTCACCACTTCGTCGCCGGGATTAACACCGGAGAGAACCGCGACCTGATCGCCGCGGGTGCTGCCCAGCTTTACGAATCGCTGAGTTACACCGCGATACGTTTGACCGTTCGGCGATTTCAGATCGGCAAGCACGAACACGGAATCTCCGTACGGCGCGTAACTGACCGCCGATGCCGGCAACGCAATGACCCTATCGCTGCCGCCGAAGGAGAGCTTCGTCTGCACGAACATGCCGGGGCGCAGTTTGCCTTGCGGATTGGCGAACGTTGCCTGCACCTGAACATTGCGTGTCGCCTGGTCCACCTGCGATTCGAGCGCCGTCACCCGTCCGGCAAACTCGCTGGCTCCTGGATCTTCGGTGATCACGTGCACGGTCTGACCGACTCGTACATGGCCCAATTCCTGCTGCGGTACCGCAAAATTAACGTAGATCGGATTTAGGGATTGCAGCGACACGATCACTGCGCCGCCGGCAAGGTATTGGCCGAGGTTCACTTGGCGAATCCCCAGAACACCCGAAAACGGCGCGCGAATGGTCTTGCGTCCGATCGTCGCGCGTATCTCGCCCACCCTGGATTCCGCCTGCTTATACTCGGCCTCGGCGCGGTCGTAGTCCATTTTGGAAATCACGCCTTCCCGCTGCAGGTCTTGCATTCGCTTGAAGTTCACTCGGTTCAGGTCGCGCTGGGCCTCGTTTGCGGCTAGTTGCGCCTGCTCTTGCCGAATGTCGAGCTGCACCAGCAGGTCGCCCTCTTTGACCGTCTTTCCAGAATCGAAGGCAATCTTGTCCACAATACCTGGCAGGTCCGCGCTCACGACCACGCCACGGACGGCCACCACAGTACCAATCGCGCTCAAGGTAGCCGGCCACTGCTCCTGCCGCGCTACCATCGTCGTCACTGCTTCCGGAGGCGGTTGAAATGAGGAGTGTTCGGCAACCGCCGCCTTGACCTGCCGAAACTTTATGAGTCCGAGTGCGGTGATTAGCACTGCCACCACACTCAGCATTAAGACCATCCGTTTCGCCATAATTCCTCTAATGCGGGATCAGCAGATGAATACAATCATTCTTCCGAAAATAGCAGTTGGGTCTCATCTAAAGATGTTATGTTCCCCGGCGGAGTCGCTTAAAGTTGCCGCAAGGCATTTCTCGACGTATCAGTAGAAACCGGCCATGCGGACCGGCTGCTTGCCTCGGCTGCTTGCCTTGCGGATTGCGACCCTGTTACCGGCGAAATCAGCAGCTGACATCTATTATCTATACCGAATGTACTTAAGACACGATAGCAGAAAGCAAGGACCTCGTCCCTCTGCTCGCTCCACTCCAAGAAAAAACCTGCTCTGTGACAATCAGAAATTGTGGAACTAAGACGAACGGTATTTCCGAAGCACGCTTTGCACCGACAGTATGCCTTCCAGGCGGGACAAGTCTGCACGATGCACCACGGGCAGCAGCGGCCAGTCGTAGACGTATCGCAATGCCATTTCCAGGGTTGAATCCGGGAACAGGTGCGGCACGGGATTTTCCGCATAGACTGATTTCACCGGCACGCTGCCCGCCTGTTTGTCAGCAGCCAGCGAGCGCAACGCCTCCCGCGACACCACTCCCCAGCCGATCTCCGGATCATACGCGAGGAAGTTCTCTTCCGCGATTTTGTCAGTACAATTCACAGCACTCGCCACGGTTTCACTTCCGTTCAGGACCATCTTTGCCGGCGGCTCCATAGCATCTTCCACTCGCAGGATGGGAAGTTCGCGTTCTTCCTCCATGGATGGCAGCTCAATGCCGTCCTGACGGCTCAGCAGGTCGAATATAGGCACCGGAACAAATGTGCGCGAAATCAGGTATGCCAGCGTGTTCGCGATCATGACCGGCACAATGATCGAATAATTTCCGCTGACTTCCAGCACCATGAACACGGAGGTCATAGGCGCGCGCAGAAAGCCGGCAAATAACACTCCCATCCCGACCAGTGCGTAGGTTGCCACCGTTCCGGCCAGGTGCGCCGGGAAAAACATGCGCTCTACTCCGCCAACAGCTCCCCCCAGCATGGCTCCAATGAATAAGGTGGGAGCAAACATGCCTCCTGGTGTGCCGCTGACAAACGACATTGTTGTGGACAAAATTTTCAGACCCGCAAGCGCCCCCAGCACCTCCCAAGTGAACTGTCCATGCATGGCGCGGTCAATGGCGTCATAGCCAGCGCCCATGACCTGCGGGAACCCGATGTAGCCAATCAATCCGATGATCAGGCCGGCCACTGCCGGCTGAAAATACTGTGTCCACCCCGGAGCTCTCTTGAGGCGTGGCCGCAGCACACCGATGCCCCTGGCGAAGACAATGGAAGCAAGCCCGCCCACAATGCCAAGGATTGCATACGCAACCAGTTCGGAGGGATGCACTGGCTCCATTGCCGGGATTCGGAACAGCGGCGCCGCCCCCAGGAACCATCGCGTCACCATGACGCTGGAAATTGCGGAGAGCACAACGGCCCCTAGAATTCCTGCACTCCAGCGGCCAATGACCTCCTCGATGACGAATAGCACAGCCGAAATAGGAGCATTGAACGCCGCCGCCAGCCCTGCGGCTGCACCCACCGGCGCGATCAGCCGCAACTTCTCGCGCGAGAGGCGCAGGCGGCGCCCCAGCGCCGATGCCAGCGCTGCTCCAATTTGCAGCGATGGGTCCTCCGGTCCGAGCGATTGTCCGGCGCCGATGGCCATAGCGGAGGTTATGAATTTCCCGATCGCCGTTTTGAAGGGGATGAATCCGTTATAGATGTACAGCGCCGCCTTGGTCTGGTTGACGCCACTGCCGCGAACCGAGGGAAAGGCCAGAATCACCAGGGCCGCAACCGCAAGTCCCACCAGGACCGGAGCCGCAATCACCCGCCAACCAGACGGCGTTGCACCAGGGCCAAGGAATACCAGCCGGCTCCATTCGATAGCGATCCGAAAGCAGACCACCGCCAGCCCGGACAAGATTCCAATCAGGATCGCCAGGACAAGAAAAAAGCGTTCTTCCCGAAAACTGATCTGCGAGAAGATACTGCGGGGTGGTTTGGTCGCGCTCAGGACAGCGGGTTGGCTGCGCTGTTCGTCCGCCACGCTCATTGCCCCCAACCTTCGCGATTCCTGGAAATCAATAAGAGCGCTTTGTCTACGACATCTGCGCTCCCGCCACACTTGTTCGTTGTTTGTTGTTCGATGTCGAACACGAGGTCCATAGCCGGATCAATCAAGTCAGAATCGCGGGCGAGAGCCCGAATAGTGACGTTCCGTCTCTCCTGCACCCATCGCGCGTGCAACTGCTGTAAAGGTGTTGCTGCCGGTTGCACTTGCAACTGCTCGCCGCTCAACTGAGCGCACTCCTGCAGGCGTTCCCCAGCCCGCTGGAACGCACTTACCACACGCGACGCCCGCTCCCTGCTGCTGAGGCGCGGCTGGAAAGGATTGATCTGGAACAGAGTACGAATTGTTTCCAGCAGCGACTGCGCTTCCTGAGCGCCCTGCGGAGATCCGGCAGCTCCTTTTTCCAGATATTGCTGGGCAGTGCGGTACTGACCCAACTGGTATGCCGCCTGGCCGACACCCAGCAGCGCGCCCGCATCGCGCGGGGAGAGTTTCAAAGCAAGTTGGTATTGAGCGAGAGCGCGGCCATAATCAGGAATCTTCATGAACAGATCGCCTACACGGGTATGCAGTCCTGCGTCATCGGGTAACACTTCCGCAGCTGCAATCAGCTCCGACTCAGCCTGCTGCTTCGAGTTCTCCTGGAGAAGAAAGTTAATCAGTTCCAGACGAACCTGCAGCCGCTGGGCCACCGGATCTTTCTCCCAAACCCCGTAAATAGCGCCATGATAAAAACGCAAGGCTTGGGCCAGATTGAGTTTGCGCGCCGCCAGCCGTGCAAGTTGCAGGTTGATCAGGCCATCGCCCGGCGCACTGTCCCAAAGCGTCTGAAAGTGCGAAATCGCCTCATCGGTTCGGCCGCTGGCTGCCAACGCCTCAGCCAGCCGCAGGCGATACTGCCGGTTTTCGCGAGAATAGAACAGCGCGGTGCGCAGATCGGCAACAGCTTTCTCCGGTTGGCCCGAGATAAGTTCCTGGTTTCCACGCGCAAACGCATGCCTGGCCAAGGCTCTCTGCTCGGCTTCGTACCGCTGAGTTATGAAACAAGTCACCGCGAAGAGTGCGATTGTTACTAGGATGACCCCCGCCAGAGTTGCCGGTCGGATCGAAAACTGGGGCATGGAAACTCCGGGGGTTCCCGAAGCAACCTGTAGACCTATTCCCGGATGAGAAGTGTGCCCGGCAGGCGTTCGATCCATTGAATTTTTCCGCACAGAGCCTGGGTGGATCCGCGGTACCCTGAACCTGCAGAAGCATGCGACGGATTCGGCTGCTCACATCTATTGTACATTCACCGCCGAGGACAGAACGAGGACGGAGAATGGTGGTGGAATGGTGCCCCACATCTGCCTGGGTTTGGCAGATGTGGGTCTTTGCTGAAAACACACTACAAGTGAAAAGAAAACGGGCGCCAGCTTGGCGCCCGTTCGGTGTGATGTGGGAAGGCTTAGGTTAAGCGCGCCCCATACCGACGTAATGAAATCCCATGGAGCGCAGGCGGTCGGAGTCCAGCAGGTTCTTGGTATCCACAATGACCGGACGTTTCAGAAGCCGACGAATGCGGTCGAAGTCGAGCGCGCGGAATTCCGGCCAGCCAGTCCCCACCACCAGGGCATCTGCTGATTCGACCGCAGCATAGGCGTTTTCGCAGAACTTGACGCCGTCATCCAGTTCGCGCATGGCCTCAGGCATGGCGACGGGGTCGTAGGCTCTCACCTGCGCGCCCTTGCTGGTCAAGTTGCGCACCAGCGATATAGACGCCGAACCCGCCACCGAATTCGTGTTGGGCTTGAACGCCAGCCCCAGGATGCCCAGTTCCTTGCCTTGTACGGATTCCAACGCGCGGGCGATTTTGTCTGTAATGCAATCCGAAAGCGAGTGGTTCACCTCGCGCGCGGCATCCAGAATTTTCAGGGTAACACCATTTCCCGTCGCCAATTGCGAGAGAGACTCCATCTGGCTTTCGGCAAAAGGACCGCCGAAACCGGCTCCCGGCTGCAGGCAGCGCGGGGCAATTTTCTTGTCCAGACCGAGCGCCAGGGCGAGGTCCACGGCGTCGGCATTCACGCGCTCGCAAAGCGCGCTGAGTTCATTGATGAAGGAAATCTTGGTAGCCACGAACGCGGTGGATGCCTCCCGCACCAGTTCGGCGGTCTCGTGGCTGGTCACAATCACCGGCACCCCACGCATCACCAGGGGACGGTAAATCTGCTTCAGCGTGAGCACCGCCTGTCCCGAAGACGTTCCCAGGAGGATGCGATCCGGCCAGTTGAAGTCCTCGACGGCACAGCCGTCGGTGAGAAATACCGGCTGCGAAACCAGTGTGGCCGTGCACTGGGCTTGCCGCAGAGCTTGTTCAATCTTGCGTGCCGTGCCAACCGGGGCCGGCGTGACCAACACCAGGATGCCCTCCCTCGGCATCAGTGGCCCAACTTTGAGCGCCAGTTCTTGAATGTAGGCGTTGGTGTCGTGGGCGAGAAATATGACCTGCGTCCGGCGCGCAAAACTTTCGATATCAGTAGAGTAGATCAGCCGCCCCGCGCGTACATTGCGGCGTATAACCTCTTTCAGGTTGCGTTCGTAATAGGGGATGTTGCCCTGCGCTAAAGCGTTGATGCGGGCTGTGTCCTCGTCGAAGCACGTGACTGGTGTGCCGAAGTCAGCGAGACAACCGGAGATGATTGTCCCGAGGTACCCTGAACCGTATACGCCGATTTGCATAACGACCTCATCCGGAATCCGCCATGACTATCTGCGGACATTCTGCGGTGCTTACCAGACCAGAGACCAGCCGACCCTTGGTTTTCTACCCCCGGCATCGCAGGCGCGCAAGTGAAGGAAGGACATGTACCGCAGGCGGACATGTACATTGGTTCGGAAGGTACTAGGTCTAACTGAGGACGATGCAACGCTGACCTGTTTGAGCCTGCCTATCGGCTACTTCTACCCACCAGAGTTCCCCCGAGCGGGATCGGGGTGAGATCAATCCACGAGCCAACCTCATGTCCCTCGCGCACAAAGGTGAGTTCATCCAGCAGGATACGGCGAGTACCTTGATACTGACCCCAGCGCTGGCGCGAGACCTCGGCCGCGTGCAGCGCCGCCTGTGCGTCCCGGTGCTTGACGATGGTCAGATGGGGCATGTAGGGCCAAGGCTCGTCATATTGCAGCGGCCCGGTGTTGAGCTTGTCGTGCAGTTCGCGCATGCGGTAGGCGGCATGCGCCACGCGAATGAATACGGTCGGAGTCAGTGGCGCAAAAGTTTCCACATCGCCCATCACTACCTCAAACGGCGCCACTTCACGACAAACCTCGGCGATGAGCTTGTGCGCCTCACTCTCCGGTCCCTTGAGACACCGCGGAGGAAGTATGGTCAGATGGGCAGGCAGGTCCGGATGTTCGGGATGCAAGTCGCGGCGAAGGTTCTCTACGAATTCGCCTACCGGATTGCGCACGTACGCTACGAGGGCGTAAAGCGGACCGTTCATAAAAGCAACGGCCTGAATTATATATCCCCGGCCCCAAAAAACCGCCATCAGAACCGTTTACGAGATGGTTCCGCCTGGAACGACAGCATCGAGCGCTGGGTTTACGTTACCGGCGCAGAGTTGGCGCGACGTAGTGGCGTCGAAGGCTACTGCGTACGCGTAGCGCCACCAGATCAGGCTGACGCCGCGTCGCCGCATGCAGGCTTCGTCCCCATCAAGAACCGTTTCCGGAACCGGTGTGGGGTGCGCCTGACATCCCCGAACGCGAACTTTTGTTGGGCGTCCGTCAGGTTCAGCGCGGCCTCTCGTATGGGCGCACGCCGAGCACGTCAAGCTGCGCCGCTCGCTGCGTGACCCGAGGGTTTTCGACTAGCCGCAGCAACCGGTACAGCGCTACCTGATTCGGAAGCAGCGCTCGGCCTTCTGGACCTAGCGACTGAACAACAAGTGTCGCTCGCTTGATTTCGGCAAAAAGCTGCGTGTCGAGCTGTCGGCTCCTGCGTTGGTGCATTGGAGTGTGGACGGCTGGCGAAGCGTTGAAGACACTCCGACGCGCAGCACGGGGCTGGGTATGTACATTGCGGATCTGCCTGTAGACCGCCTTGCGCCAGGAACGAGGATTGATTTCACGTTTTATTGGCAAGAAAGCGCAGTGGGAAAACAGGAATTTCAGCGTCTCGATTGCTGAGATCACGGTCGGAGCAGCGGGGCTGGCGGAACAGATCAAGAGCCCATAGGCCGTGACTGAAACTACTCAGTACCGCTCCTGTCCGGAAATCTATAATCGAGGTTGGGGTAGCGTGGGGTGTTGCGCGTGACCGAAGTCATCGCCTGTGCTGGCAATGCCACGCACGATTAATACTGCTCGAGAGAGGTCAGCAATGTCGCTGATTGAAGCTTGGACATCGGATCTGAACCGCGTTCTAGCCACCGAGGAACTCCTCGTTCAAACGGTTCGCGTGGGGGTGTTCTACACCGCCGCGCAGATTACTAGCGGCCACGTCGGAGTTGCGTTCACTCCGCGAGAGCTGAGCGATACCGTCTGTTGCCCCAAGACCGCGGCCTCAGCCCCACCTGCGGGACGGATGAGTGGTTGTCCTGCCTGGGAACTGGCGGGATTTGCAATGTCCGCATCGCCGCTGAAGCGGGCGGTCGGCGTCGCCGTTCTCAACGCGCTCTCCGCGCTCGCGCTGGAGCGTCATGGCGTGCCAGGCGGCGAATTAGTAGCAGGTCTGGATGCGCTCGCCGCTGCCGAGGTCGTGGCCGATGATCATGTGGCCATGGTGGGCGCTTTCATTCCTTTCATCAAAGCCTTGAAAGGCCAGGTTCGATCTCTGCACATCATCGACAAGCATCCCGAGGCGCTGAAAGCAGACGAGACATCTTTCTGGGTAGCACCGGGCGCAGTTGGGGCCACGCTGGCAAAGGCGACGGTTTTGATCATTTCCGGCTCGGCACTGGTCGAGGGCAACATTGACGAGTTGCGATCGGCAGCACGAGGTGCCCGCCGCATCATTCTGGCCGGACCAACGGCATCGCCCTGGCCGCCTCCGTTCTTTGCAGCCGGTATCGACGTCTTGGGTGGCATTCGCGTTCGCGATGGCGCATCACTGCTGGAAATCGTCAGTGAGGGCGGTTCGGGCTACCTGTTTGAAGGGGCGGCAGACAAAATCAGCGTGATCTCCGCTCGCTGTGCTGCCGGCCATCGCGCGGTTTGCTCATGAGTTCGGCCACCTCAGCTACCGACGTGCTACGCGCTGAGCATCGGCGCATCGAGGACCAACTTGATCGCCTGCTCGGACTGGCTAAGCACCCGAGCCGCGACATGGGACCTGCGCTCGCAGGAGTTTTCGCCGAGCTGAACAAGATAACGCGTCCTCATTTTGCACGGGAAGAGGGTATCTTGTACCCATATCTGCGCACGTTGTGGCCTGATCTGCTCGCGGACATGGACGAGCAGCATCAATACGTTCGCGAAGTAGAGCACAACCTTGACGAGTTGTTAGTTGAAATACTCGAAGGGCCGAGCGATCGCCAGTTCACCGAATTGGTGCGCTTCGCCATCGAACTCCACGACACCATTCAGCACCACATCGTTGACGAGGCTTCCAGCCTGAGCAACGCCTGCTGGACTTCGTTTTCCGGCAGAGCAAGTGTGAATG
>JBHGAZ010000037.1:0-38346 GCA_041946765.1 Terriglobales bacterium | reverse complement strand
TTAGGCACGCCGCCAGCGTTGATTCTGAGCCAGGATCAAACTCTCGTTTGAAACCTGATGCGTGTCCCCGACGGGAAGAAGGGGACACTTGCTGCCCGGAGCTCGATGTCCGGACAGCCTATCTTGTGAGATCGCTCGTACTAGACCCGAGCGTCCATCTCACGACTGGCACGTTCAACCTGTTGTCAAAGACCGAATCCGCGTTCGAGCACCCTCGCGGGGACTCGATTTCCGCCTGAGCGGCGCGTTTTTCAGTCACCCACGGTCGCAGAGCAAGCTCCAGCCGTGTGTCCTCGAAAACCTTTCAATAGTACCGCGAGTTGACGCGCTGTGTCAACCCTGAGCCGCGTTCGCCAGTGATCAATCTGGTTCGCGAAATGTTGCACTCGACCGACATCTGGTTCTCAGATGTGGGGCGCCCGTAAGCTATGTCTCGAAAGAGACAGACACGCGGTACGATACTCCCGGGCGGCGTCAACCGGAAAATGGCGCGAGCTACGCCCGAGAGAGTTTTCTAACTGCTAAAGATCTTTTGGAGGTTTTTGCGATTTACGCTAAACCCTTCGAGGATCCCTGTCCCCGAATCCGGACCCCGTGGCCGGGGCCAATTTGCCGTCCAAACGCGCAAATTCTGCGCGTTTTCGGGAGCCTAGTTAGCGTCGTTACTATTTTGATGCCGGATACACCGGAAAGATTCACGCTTTCCAGTCCGGCTCAACAACGCCTCATCATTGCCGTTGATTGTTATAACAGCCGAGTTCGGATTGCGCAACCCCCGTCGCGAAAAAATCTGAAAACCTTTTCATCGCAGAGACGCGGAGGGAGATCGAACACGATCGGCACGGATCAGGAAAAGCGATTGACGATTTTCCGATTTACGATTTCCGAAGCAGGGCGTGTGGCGCCCGCGCCCAGAAACCTTTTCACCGCGCAGGATACGGAGGACACCGAGGAACCCAGCCGCGGAGCGGCGGCTGAGGGATGGTGGAGAGTTAGCCCCGTAGGGGCGACGTAAGATCAGCCCCAGATATGGCGCTCGTCAAACGCAATTCCCTGCTTGATCAACATTGCGCGGAATTCGTCCTGAAACGAGCGCTTGCGATGGTGCTCCGATTACGTCGCCCCTCCGGGGCTCTGATTTTGTCCGACGCTGACCCCGGGTTCGCTACGCTCACCCGGGGCTACATTACGACGCCCGCTTCGCGGGCTGGGCCGGGCGCCAACGCCAGCGTACCGGTCGCTCGCAGCCCCACGCTATCGCTCCAAAAACGGGAGCGATGAGGGTGGAGCAGCCAGCACAGGTGTAATTTCATGGCAGAGGACGAACACAGAGGACACGGAGGAAATTCCCCACCCTTCGCTACGCTCAGGATGGGGCACCCGCGACGGCGCCGCTACTCGTAGGCGAGGGCGTCGATGGGGTCCTTGCGGGCGGCTTTGAATGCGGGATAGAGCGCGCCCAGCAGGGCTCCAAGAATGGCGATCACGGTCGCATAGCCAATCCAGGGGACTTCGATGATTACCGGCAGGGTGGGAAACCGGGTCACGATGCCGATGCGAGCGGCGTAGCTGATGCCGATACCCAGCACGATGCCGGCGAGCGCCAGCAATCCGGTCTCGCGCAAGATGACATTGACGATGTACAGGCGCGAGGCGCCGAGGGACTTGAGAATTCCGATTTCGCGCGTTCTCTCCATGACCGCGGTGTACATGGCCTGGAAAATCACGATGAATCCAATTACCACGGAAACCGCAATCACAACGGTGATGAACTGTGACAGGCCGGGCATGTTGGTGACCGTCATCATGGACAGGTACTCGCTCATGGAGCGCACGGTAAATTTGGCCATGCCGGGCACATCTTTGATCTCCTGCACGACCGCGGGGACGTTGCTGGGGTTGTCGAGCTTGACGTAGAAGACCGAGGCTTTGCCCTGCGCGCCGATCAGGTCCTGCAGAGTTCTGATGGGCAGGAATTTGCGCGCTCCGCGGCCGTGCAGCACGATGCCGCAGACGCGGAAGGGATTGTTGAGGATGTCAATGGTGTCGCCGACCTTGATGTTCTTCGACGAAGCCAGATAGTCGTCAATGATGGCGTCGTTGGGACCTTCGAAGGTACCGCCCGAAAGAAATGTGAAGGGCCCGCCAAGTTGCTGAAAGCTATTGAGGTCAATGCCGTAAATGACCTCGACCGCGCCCGCAGTGCTCAACTGCCAGATGATGGGAGAGACGACTTGGACGTGGGGCAGCTTGCGTAGCACGTCCGCCACTTTCACGGAGACGGGGGCGCCGCTGATGCCGCTCAAGAATGACGAGCCGGGCGGCTGGACGATGATGTCGCCGCCCAGGCCGATCTGCCGCTGCTTGGCGTCGTTGAGCATCCCGGTGGCGAGGCCCACCATGAGCAGGATCAGAGTGACTTCCACGGCGATGGCAATAATGCTGATCACCGACCGCATCGGCCGGTGCACCAGGTTGGCGACAATCATTTTGTTCATACAAATATTGTAGCGGATGGGGCGGGTCGTAGCTGCCGGGTGGATCTTCTATGAATGTTGAATTTTGACTTTTAATTTTTGAATTTTGAACATGCGCGAGCGCTGAGGAGGTAACCGCAAATGCAGATTCCTCGACTCCCGTCGCCAACACCGGGCCCCGCTCGCTCGGGATGACACCTTCCGGGAAGGATCGTGGGGCGAGGGCGCGGCCCGCGCTACTGCCGGCGAGGACGCCGGCGCGACGTTACTTCGGCTGGCCGTCGCTGGCACGGGGGCCGGGCTCGTCGAGGTGAACCATTTGCGCGCTGCTGGGTTGCGTTAGCGCAAACTGCTGGTCGGTAAGCGGCTGGTTGATGGTCATCTTTACCACACCCAAAGTGATGGAATATTCCTCTTGCGGGCGGGTGATCTGGAGCACGGAGGGGAACCGAACACCGCTGTAGTCGCGGAATTGCCCGTAGCGCACGTCGGTAGCGATGTTTCCTTCCTTGCCGAAAAGAACTGCGCGGCGAGGCTCGAGGTCGGTGCGGCTGAACATGATCTTGCGGTCCAGCCGCCATTCTCCGTGCTCACGGTGAATAACGTTCAGGATGTAGTCAGGCTGCTCAACTTCCTTGTGGGTTTTCGGGTCCATGACGATTTCGGTGCCGCCTTCCAGAACGGCGATTTCGTCAGGGAGGCGAATGGGTTTCAGCAGCAGCGCGTCGTAGATGATCTGCGGGCGCAGGTTTTCCAGAGGGTTGGCGGAGGGACGCACCACGTCGTTGCGGCCGACGTAGAACTTGTTCTTGGGCGGAATCCAGAGCTTGAAGGTGGCGCCGTTGCTCACCATGTCGAAGGCGCGGTTGCGGACAATAGGCATCAGGCCCACCATGCGCAGCATCTCCGGCTTGCGCACCAGCAGGTAGCCGCGGATTTCCTTGTACTCGGTGACCTTGCCCTTTTTTGCGCCGCCCACGGAGGTGTCAATGTCCACGGTGGCATTGAGAGTATGCATCTTTTCCGCCTGGGAATTGATGATGTCCACCAGCTCCTGCTGAGTGGCGGTTTTCAATTGCGCGGTGCTGGCGCGGCGTTCCACTTTGTGGGAGCGGAACAGACACCCGGTCAGCGGCAGCAGCAGCAGCCACAGCAACAGTGCGCGATGTCGGGCAGAATGCATCGTTGCAAAAATCCCATTAGATTCCAAAAGTAAAAGTATAGTCGGGCCGGCCAGGTTAAATGTCTAAGGGACAGAGAAAAATCCTGCGGGAGCAAACTTGCAGATCAGCGTGTTGCTTCGTTAACAGCTCGCCGGTACGCGGCCACGTTGCGCGCGTGCTCGTCCAGGGTGCGCGCAAAGCGATGGTGGCCACGGTTGTCACTAACGAAATAGAGGAACTTAGTGGTGGCTGGGTGCAGTGCCGCTTCCAGTGAGGCGCGTCCCGGATTGGCAATCGGCCCCGGCGGCAGGCCGGGATACTTGTAGGTGTTATAGGGAGAATCCAGTTGCAGGTCGGACTGGCGGATGACGCCGTCGTAACGTCCGGCGAGCAACGCAGCGTAGATGATGCAGGGATCGGCGGCCAGGGCGATATTGTTGTTCAGCCGGTTGTAATAGACGCTGGCGACCATGGGACGCTCTTCCGGTACGGCCGTTTCCTTTTCCACGATGCTGGCCATAGTGACGATGCGATGTATTTCAGACGTGCCCAGCAGGCCTACCGAGCGCGCCTCCTGCCGGAAGCGGCGCACCATGACGGCGGCCATGTCCACCGGGCTCTGCGTGCGCGTGAACTGATAGGTGTCAGGAAAAAGATAGCCTTCCAAGGATTTTGCCTGCGGGTCGAGGTCTGCGACCAAAGAGGGGCTGGTGATGACCTGGAGGAACTCGGCGCGAGTGGCCAGTCCGGCCTGCTCGATCGCGGCAGCGACTTCGTAGACGTTGAAACCTTCGGGGATGACGACCGTGTGCGTGTAGATGTCGCCGCGAACGATGCGGTCGTGCACGGTCAGCGCGTTGTCGGCGTGGGAGAATTCGTATTCGCCCGCCTTCAGCGAGCGCGGCTTGAGGTAGTGATAGAGGAGAAAAGCATTGGCATTGCGAACCACGCCCGCCGATTGCAGCTCCTGGGCAATGTGACGCGTAGACCAGCCCGGGCGCAGCAGCACGAACCGCTGCTTGGGAGCGACCGGCAGCCACAGCGCCCACGCCAGCCAGGCTGCCGCCGCCAGGACCAGAAGAACGAAAAGCTTGAACAGAGTCCGCAAATAAACAGTTTAACGCGAGTGGGGCAATGGTGCCGAAAACAGCTTGCGGGCTAAAGCCCGCTCGTCTTTGGCTCTGCGCGGCACGACTGAAGTCGTGCCCCTCCGAAACAATCGCTTATTAAGTTTTTCCGCGGCATTGATGTCGTCTTTGTTGCATAGTCCATGCAGAACCCACGGCCTGCGCCGCCATTCGAGGAATTCCGCGGCTTCACGAGTTGCAGTTCAGTCCCGCTGCAGGCGACGATGCTCCATGAAGGCTTGCAGGATGAGGACAGCGGCGAGGCGGTCAACGACTTCGGCGCGGCGGCGGATGCTCATGTCGGTTTCGCGCAGCAGGCGGTTGGCCTCGGCGGAGGTGAGCCGCTCGTCCCAAAGGTGGACGGGCAGGCTAAAGCGCTGGCGCAACTCTTCAGCGAAGGCAGACATTTTCTCCGCCTGAGTTCCGGTGGCGCCGCTAAGGCGCAGGGGATAGCCGACGACGATTTCCGCAATGCGATAATCGCTGATCACCCGCTGGATGGCAGCGAAATCGGTGCGCTTGTTTTTGCGCCGGATAGTCGGCAGACCCTGGGCAGTAATTCCCAGCGGATCGGAAACAGCCATGCCGATGGTTCTGGAGCCGACGTCGAGCCCCAGCAGGCGGTTTGCACGATCAGAGTCCACGCTGCGCTCCTTGTAGAATTAAGCTCAGGACCGCATCCTATACAGGTAGGATACGCTCATGGCAGAGCCAGTAAATGTTCGCGCGCTGGAGAGGCGCTCGGAGAAGGCCGAGGAGACGCAGGAGGCCGGGCAAGAGCCAGTCCCGGCGTCTCCACCCCCGCAATTGCCTACGCCACCGCCTGGGGGCGATGTGGAGCGTGGTCTGCGGCGCTTGCAGGCCGGTTCGCTGGCCGTGATTGCCACCGCCGTCGTACTTACACTGTGTTATTTTGCCAAGCTCTTCCTGATCGTAATACTGGTCTCGATCCTGTTGGCCTTTGTTTTGGCGCCGATTGTGGACATGTTACGCCGCTTGCGCCTGCCCAGACCGGTAGGCGCCGCGATAGCGGTTCTGCTGTTCCTAGCAGCGCTGTATGGACTGTTTTATTTCTCTTACAGCCGTGCGGTCGAGTTCGCCCAGGAATTGCCGCGCTACGAAGGCGAGATTCGCAAGGTTGCAAGCCACCTGCGGCAAAAGGCGGAGTCAATCCAGAAAACTACCAAACGGGTGCTGCCCGAGCCGGAAAAACAATCGGCCCAGGTCAAGGTGGAGCAGAGCCGCTCTTGGGCAACCTTTCTGGCCGGCCTAGGCTCGGTGACCGAGATGGTGCTTGCGGTATCGTTTATCCCCTTCCTTGTTTATTTCATGCTGAGCTGGCAGGAGCACGTCCGCGCCGCCTCGGTGATGCTGTTCAAGATGGAAAACCGCAACACTGCCTATGTGACCCTGGGGCAGATTTCCAGCATGATCCGCGGCTTTATAGTGGGCAACGTGCTGGTAGGAATAATTATTGGCACCATCAGCATGGGAGTGTTCGCGATCCTGCACCTGCCGTACTTCTATTTTCTCGGATACATCAGCGGATTTCTGAGCCTGGTGCCGTACTTAGGGGTGATTTTGGCAGTGGTGCCGCCGGTGCTTGCCGGGATCGGACATATACATTCCACTCAGTTTCTGGCAATCGTGATCACCGTTTTTTCGCTGCACCTGTTCGCCCTGAATGTGTTGTATCCCAAGTTCCTTGGCAGCCGCCTGCAACTGAATCCGTTGGCTGTAACACTGGCACTGTTTTTCTGGGGATGGTTGTGGGGCGCAATGGGTCTGATCCTGGCAATCCCTATAACGGCCGCCGCCAAGATTGTCTTCGATCATGTAGAGAGTCTGCGGCCCTATGCCGCGTGGCTGGGAGAGTAAAAAGCCGTTTCCAGTTTCTGGTTTCCAGTTTCCGGTTTCGGGGGAGCTCTGGTGTCGGAATGCTGCTCTTCGAAGCCCATCCCGGCGATTTCGTAATTTTTCAATTCCAAGTTTGAGAGGGAGTTTTCAGGAAGAGGGCTGAGGCAAAGACGAGAGAACTTCCCGAGAAAATGTTTTCGGGACAGATTTGCCGTTTGGCCGCCGCAGAACTGGCGGTATTGATCACGGAAGAGTGCGCAAAAACGAAGCGAAGGCCGAAGGGCTCAGGCTTCGCCGACGGCCTCGGGAAAGCGGAGCCGGTTCTTCGAAAGTGCTTTCGACAACAACTGCTCCACCTGATCCTCGTCGCAGTTCTTGGCCATGGCCAGTTCGCTGACCAGCAGGTAGCGTGCCCGTTCCAGCATTTTCTTTTCGCGGAACGAGAGCGGCTTGGTCTGGTTGAGTTGCAACAGACTCTTCAGCACGCCAGCTACTTCCAGCAGCGAGCCGGTGCGCATCCTGTCGGAGTTCTCCTTGAAGCGGTACTTCCAATCAGCATGGTTTTCGCACTTACCGTCGGTCAGAAACTCTACGATCCGCTGCACCTCGCCGTTCTTGATGACGCGGCGCAGGCCGACGCTTTCCACGTTGTGGAAAGGAACCATCACCTTGAGGCTGCTGGATTTGATCCGGAGTAGATAGAACTTTTCCACTGCGGGACCAATCGTCCGGCTGCTGATCTGCTCAATGACCCCGACGCCGTGATTGGGATAGACGACTTTGTCACCAACCTGGAAGGATACATTACTCATGAGGCGCACTCGATTGAGGCTAGTTGAGAGAAAAGACGCAAACCCACTGCCCTAGTATACGCCAAAAGACGCCAAACATCTACAAGTGAGTGATTTAATTGAGGGATGCTGCCAATTTTCTTACGCCCGCTGAAGCGGGCTGATCATTGAGGCAAGCTTTCCCCCGGCTTTCCCGCCGCGCCAAATGCAGGCGCGGCGGGAAAGCCGGGGGCTAAATTTATTGCGCCGCCTGCGGCGGCTGCGGGCGGGGCGATCCGTCTCATCTCGCCGGCGGGAGTGATAACGGCAGGCTGGGTGCATACATCAAAGTTGCGCGGGCGGGGACCGGGCGGACACACATTCGCGGCCACCTTCGCGCTACGGCGCCTGCGCCACATGTCCAAGCTGCAACTCCAGAGTTATAATCGCGGATGAGACCAGTCCTATTCCCACCGTTCCCCGACGGGAGTCGCGGGGGAACCGTCGCGCGAGGCGATGCTCCATCGCATTTCAGCCGGCGGGCATCTCAGTACGGGATGACGGGCGGGCGATTCCACTGCAAGACGCGCGGAAGCGCGTTTCGGGGACCCGGGGAGAAAGACGGGCGGATAAAGCATGCCTGAGCATATTCGAAAGAAGCTGCAGGAAGAGATTCAGTCGCTGGAATATGAACTGAATCACGAACTGCCGAAGGAACTGAAGAAAGCCATTGCTCTGGGCGACCTGAGCGAGAACGCCGAATACCACATGGCGAAGCAGCGGCAGGAGTTCGTGCGCGCGCGTCTCGGCCAACTCAAGAAGCGCATGTCCGATCTGGCGCTGATCAACATGAACAATATTCCCCGGGACCGGGTGGCGCTGGGTTCGACGGTAAAAGTTTACGACTCCACCAAAGACGAGGAGATCGAGTACAAACTGGTCACCAGTGAGGAAGCCGACGTCAGCAAAGGGTTGATCTCCACCAGCTCGCCCATCGGACGCGCGCTGATGGGCAAGAAGGTGGGGGACAATGCCACGGTGGTAACTCCTGCAGGGAAACGGGAATTGGAGCTGTTGTCGCTAACCACGATCCACGATGAGGCGGAATGAGCTGGACGGGCATAGTTGGACGCGCCTGCGGAAGCGTACTGCGCGCGATCGTACACGGGTTGGCGCTGACGCGCATTTCGCCCAACGTACTTACGTTCATAGGCCTGGTCATCAATATCGGAGCGGCGCTATTGTTCGGTTACGCCAACGCGGACAACCAGCAACGCATGTTCCTGTATGCCGGGATAGTGATCATCGGGGCGGGGATCTTCGACATGGTGGACGGACGCGTGGCCCGGGCCACCGGCCAGGTCACCACCTTCGGAGCGTTTTTCGATTCTGTCATTGACCGCTACAGCGATCTGGCGCTGTTCTTTGGGTTGCTGGTGTACTACGCCCGCGCTAACCGCTTCTTCTACGTGGTCCTGGTGGCGGTGGTGATGACCGGCTCGGTGATGGTCAGCTATACGCGGGCCAGGGCGGAGTCGCTGATCGGGCAGTGCAAAGTGGGATTCATGGAACGCCCGGAGCGTATCGTGCTGGTCATAATTGGGGCGCTGTTCAACCACATGGCGCCGGTGCTGTGGGTGATTGCCGTGCTCTCCAATATCACGGTCATTCACCGCATCCTGTATACCTACCAGACAACCAAGGCGATGGAAGCTGCCGGCCGCGACCAGCAGATAGAAATCCATGCCTAGAGGCGTCAGTCGAGCCTGACGCATCACACCTGCTCACAGTAATGATGGAGAAATACTAGTCTAGTGCCGGCCAGTCCTGTGCTCGTAGTTCATGGCGGTGGTTGGGCCATTCCTGATGACATGGCGGAGGCGCATGTGCGCGGAGTGCGGACAGCCGCGGCTGCCGGCTGGGCCGTGCTTGAACGCGGCGGCTTGGCACTGGATGCCGTAGAGGCCGCCCTGGGCAGTGAAGAGCAATCAGGTGGACTTAGCGGACATTGAGTACCGGTAGAGCTTGTCAATTACCGGCGTCTTTCAATTCTCTGGTGATCTCTTCGACAAGTTGGGAGCGGCGGCGCTCGAGTTCGGCCAGCATTTCCGGTTTTAGCCGCTCGATTACGTGGTCCACGATGGCAGCGATGAGCTTCTGAAGCGCGGGGGATGCGGCCGCCACTTGCGCAACCGTGGCTACAGGGGGACTGGCCGGTACCGACGACGATGCGGCTGTGGGTTGAGGTGGGGGTACGGCGATCGAGGCGGCGGCAGCAGCAAATACCTGCTCGGCAGCCGTTTCTAACGAAGGCTCCGGCTCGGTCGCAGGCGGCGGCTGGCTGAATTCCTTGAGAACAGGCCGCTCAGTATCCGGCTGCGCGGCGGTGGCACGCTCGGGACGGGGCTCGGGGTGCTGATCGTAGGCGTCCAGCGCCGCTGACAGGCGCGCATTGTGCGCCTCGGCCTGGGTGCCATTGGGGCCGAACAACGCGATCTCGGGTGACTCGGCCGCGGCGGCGGCTTCGGCGGGCGCCGCGTCTGCGGCATTCGCTGGCGCCGTTTCCCGTGGCTTCTCGCTGGGCGTTTCCTCACCGGGGAGCGCAGCATCGCCGGCAACATACGCCGAGAGGTCGTGAATGTCCGTGATCAGGGCGACATCGGGCTGAACTGCAACGGGCTCGCGCCGGCCCATCCAGGTCGGATCGGGGGGGATGTCGCCGGCGATTGCTCCCCGTTCCTCCGGGATGACTTCAAGCGCCGGTTCTGGTGTAACAGCAACGTCTGCCGGTTCCGGAACAAATATGAGCTCGATTTCAGGCTCCTCGGAAGGGGCTTCGGGCTCGAGGCGAATTTCGAATGCGGGCGCTTCGGCGGCAGCTTCGACTTGCGGTTCCGGGACTGGAGTCTCTGTCTGAGGCATCACAGGTTGCGCTGCGGCTGAAGCTGAAGCAGACGGCGGAGGAACAATTTCCGCCGCAGTGGCCTGCTCAGGTTCGAGAGTTTCTAAATTGAATTCGGTCGCGGCCGGGTCAGCGGCAGGCTCGAGCGTGAACTCCATCTTCCACGGCTGCGCTACTTCAGTACCGGCAGAGGCCTGCAACTCCTCGGAAGGCGGCGCGACAAAAGCAGGCTGCTCGACGGCCGGGACAATTTCGGGCTCAGCCGTGACCGGGGCAGCAGGCGGAGTTTCAGAAAATTCAATCGTGAACGTTGGCGCCGGTTCCATGGTTGCAGGGTCGGGTGCTTCGGGCGCTGGAGTCACGCTCGCGGGCTGCGGCTCAGCGGCAGGCGCAGGCGGCACGGCAGCGGCTTCGGGTTCGGCAATCGGGGCAGCGTCCGCCGGGGTTAATTCAATTTCGATCGTCGGCGACTTGCTGGTTGCCTCTGGCTGGGCCGTAACCTGAGCGATAGCCGCCTCGAATTCGCGCATGTCGATTTCCGGAGCGCCTGAAGCTGGCGGGGAGGGCGGGATCGCAACTTCGGCGGGTACCGAGGCCGCCACTGTCCCGGCAACGTGAGGTAACGGACCGACCGCGGACGTCTCAGCGACTGGAGGCGTGGCAAGGGCTTCCTCAAAAATGTCGAGCGGCATGGCGGGCGCCCTGGCGAGCTCGAATTCCGGGCTTTCAGCCGCCGGTTGCGGAGGCGCTACCGCGACCTCGAATTCCTCGACAGATGTAGCCTCACCTGCCGTGGGTAGCGGCGCGACAGTTGGGGGCGGCGGCACCATCTCAGCCAGCTTCCCAACCACGGTCAGCAGGTCAGTGGCCTCAAAGGGCTTGATGATCAGCCCGTCGGCTTTGGCCTTGATACCCTCTTCAACTTTGAAGGGCTCCATTTTGCCGACGGTCAGCAGCACGGGAATCTGCTCGGCGGGCGGGCCAGACTTGATCTTCTCGCAGACTTCCAGACCGCTGTATCCCGGCATATAAACGTCGAGCAGGACGATGTCAGGCTTGGTCTCGGCGATTTTCTTGATCGCGGCGGCGCCATTGCTCACCGCAACGACGTCGTAACCGGCTTCGGCCAGGATTTTCTTGCCCATACTTTGGGCAGTCATGCTGTCATCGGCGAGCAAGATCTTCAAAGCGGCATCCTCGTTCGGGAGTTAGCCGGAAAGTTACTGTTTCCGCACGCGCAAGTCAACGGAATCCGGCAGTTGCGAGCTTAAGCCGCTGCAATTTGGGGAAATGCCGGGTTTCGTTGCGAGACTCCGGGTTTAGTGTCTCGCCCGCAAAGGGCGGCCAGCAAGTTACCAAAGCGCGATGACTGCCGGGGGCAGCCTCAACTCACCAGGTGCGGCAGGGGCGCTCGCTCACCATCGGCTGGCCGGCTTTGCAACCGAAGGCTTTTGCAAATTCCGGCGAGTTGACGACCACACCTTTGACGCGATACTCGCCTGGCGAGTGCGGGTCAGTGATGGCGCGCAAGCGCGCCGCCTCCGGCGTAATGTTCTGACACCATATCTGCGCGTAGCCGAGGAAGAAACGCTGCTCCGGAGTGAAACCGTCAATCAGCGGTTGCTGCTTCAACTCCGGCGCGCCAGGGACGCCGTTGCCGGCGAGCGTGTCCTGAAGCGCCATATAAGACAGGCGCAGGCCGCCATTGTCGGCGGTGTTTTCGCCCAGCGTAAGTTTTCCATTCAGGCGCACGTCACCCACGGTGACGAACTTGCTGTACTCGTCAACGAAGCATTGGCCGTGCTTTTCGAATTCTCGGAAGTCTTCGGCGGTCCACCAGTTCCGCAGGTTACCATCCGCGTCGTACTTGGCGCCCTGGTCGTCGAAGCCGTGAGTGAGTTCGTGGCCGATCACCACGCCGATAGCGCCGTAATTCACAGCATCATCAATGTGGTTGTCAAAGAACGGCGGCTGGAGAATGCCGGCGGGGAAATTGATGTCGTTCATGGACGGCCGGTAGTAGGCGTTGACGGTGGGCGGCGTCATCTCCCATTCCTTGCGGTCCACGGGCTTGCCGATTTTATTGATCTCGCGCGCCTGCTCAAAGGCGTTGCCGCGCAGGAAGTTGCCCATGGCGTCACCGCGCACGATCTCCAGCTTGGAGTAATCACGCCATTTCTCGGGATACCCCATGTTGTTACTGATCTTTTGCAGTTTGATCTGTGCTTGTTTCTTCGTCGTGCCCGTCATCCAGGGCAAAGTGTGGATGTCCTTGGCCATGGCCTTCTCGATGGAGGAAACCATGTGCAGCGTGCGTTGCTTGCTTTCCACGCCGAAGGCGCGATCTACGTAGAGCTGGCCCAGGGCTTCGCCGAGTTCGCGATCCGTGGAACGCACGCAGCGCTTCCAACGCGGCTCCAGTTCCCGCTGGCCAGATAAGTATTGTCCGTAGAAGCGGAAATGCTCTTCGACGAAGGGCGTGGAAAGCATGGATGCGGTCCCGTGCAACACGCGCCAGCGCAGATAAGTCTTCCAGTCGCGCAAGGGGACAGCCTTGAGCTGCGCGTTTACCTCCTTGAAGAATCCAGGAGTGGCAACGTTGACCTCGTGAAACGCAGGCGCGGCAACACCCTCGAAGTAGCGGGTGAATTCAAAATTTGGTGCGAGGGCAAGCAACTGCTTGCGGGTCATTTTGTGGTCGAGATTGTGGGGATCGCGGCGGGCGACGCGGTCCAAGGACGCCTTGGCCAGTTCGGTTTCCAGCGCCAGCACGGTTTTTGCATCTTGTGCCGCGACGGCGGGTTCTTCGCCCAGCAGCTCGAACATCTTCTGCACGTGGCCGTGATACTTTTTGCGGGTCTCGACTGACTTGGGATCGGTTCTCAGATAATAGTCGCGATCCGGCAGGCTGATGCCGCCTTGATCCAGATAGGCGATCATGCGATCGGCGTCGTGGAAGTCGGGGTGGGAGCTGAAGTTAAAGAGCGCGGTAATGCCGATGCTAGAGACGTGCGAAATTTCAGCGAGTAGCGAGGCGCGGTCCTTGATAGCGGCAATGCGGTCCAGTTCCGGCAGGATGGGCTTGGCGCCGAGAGCGTCGATGGCTTTCTCGTCCATGCACGCGGCGTAATAATCACCGACCTTCTGTTCGACCGCGCTGCGCCTCGGGTCGGGCGCCATCACCCTTTCCAGAATTTGGCGTAACACCAGGCGATTGCGCTCCTGCAACACTTCGAAGCGGCCCCAGCGTGACTGATCGCGCGGGATGGGATTTTTCGTCATCCAGGCGCCGCAGGCGAATTTGTAAAAGTCCACGCAGGGATCAACGCTGCGGTCAAGCGCGTTGACGTCAAATCCGGGCATGGCGGCCGGCGGCGTGGTCGCGGTTTCGACGGAGGGTGGCAGCGGCGCTGGGTGCTGCGGTGCTGGCGGTTTCTCCGGACGCTGTCCGGGCGTCGGCCGTTCACCCTGTGCCAAGGCAAGCAGCGCGCACACACAAAGAACCGAAAGGATTTTCAGAAGGCGCATATGTCCTCGCGCGGTGGAGGCAAAATGGTAACTAAAAGTAGATGCAGGTTTCCAGCGGGTGGGCGGAGCATGCGCGGAATGGCAACTCAGGATTTTCCGCAGCCAAGGCGATTTAGTATTTGTGTAGCCCAACAAATCCTCAGCCGCTAAGCCGGGATCAATTTCGATGCTTTATGGCGCGGCTGAAAGCCGCGCCCCTTCAAATCTAGACTAATCAAAGCCACACTATTTCACAACTGACCGCCTCGACTCCCGGATCCTTCGCTTCGCTGCGGATTCCGGTCGCTCGGCATGACATCCGTCTTAGCTACACCCGAAAGTCAAACCTCTGTGCCCTGTGTGGTTAACCTGCATGTCGTTCTTACGCGGCTTCGGCAGGGCTCGTGGCGTGGTCTGCGCTGACCGCAGCGGCAACAATTTCGGGGATGAACACGGTAAAGATGGTTCCATGCCGCTCCGGGAGGGTGCTGCTACGCAGCCGGATAGAGCCTCCGTGCTTCTGCACGATGCCGCTGCTTACCCACAGTCCCAAGCCGGTGCCTTTTTCACCCTTGCTGGTAAAGAAAGCTTCGAAGATGCGGCTGCGGTGCTCCCGGCGAATGCCGTGCCCGTTGTCCGCAATCACAACGCGCACTCCGCGCCGGTCCGGGCGACGCCAATCCACTCCTTCTTCCAGCCCCACGATAACCGTTCCACCGCGTCCGACCGCCTCCAGGGCATTTAAAAGCAGGTTGGAGACAACCTGGCGGATCTCGCCGGAATACAGAACCGCATTCCGCCGCAGCTTGTATCTCTTAATTATCTTGATCGCGTTCCGTTCAATCTTGTGCCCATAGAGCTTGAGAATGTCATCCATCATTTCGGCCAAGTTCACCGAAACGGGGATAGCGGATTCACGATAAAAACCCAGTGTTTGCCGTGAGATGTGGCAGACACGGTTCAGCTCCCGCTGGGCGAGAGCGGCGAAATCCCGCGCCTGCGGGCCCAGGCTAGGATGGCGTTCAATCAGGTATAAGAGGTTGGTGACCGCCTCCAGCGGGTTGTTGATTTCATGGGCGATGCTGGCGGCCAGGCGGCCTATCATGGCCAGTTTCTCGGAGCGTTGCAGCAGTTCTTCGGCGTTCTTGCGGGCGGTGATGTCTATCAGAATGCCGAGTACGTGGGTAGGCACGCCCCTTTCCCGTATCACCTGGCCGCGGGAAGTTAGCCATAGTGTTTCGCCCTCATTTCCGCGAATGCGGAACTGCACATCGAATTCCCGCCCGGCGGCGCTTTTGACTTCCGCAAGCAGGCGAGCACGGTCTTCCCGGTGGAGCCGCTCGAGCCAGGTCGCGAACTTCCCGTCCGGACAGAGCCCGCGCAAACTGGGCAATTCCTCGGAAAACGTGACATCACCGGTAGCAAGGTTCCAATCGTAAGCGGCGATATTGGCGGCGCGCTGGGCCAGCCGGAAGCGCTGCTCGCTTTGCGCCAGAGCTTCCTCCGTACGCTTGCGCTCGATGGCGATGGCCAACACGTTGGCTATAGCCTGGAGGAAGTTAATATCGTCCTGCGTGAACTTTCGGCGCCTCGCGCTGTGGGTGCCCAGCACGCCCCAGGGGCGGCCTTGGCCCTGGACGATTACGTCCATGCCGCTGATTACACCGTGGCTGCGCAGCAACGCCGGCGCGCGGAAACGGGTCTCGGTGCGCAAATCCTCGGTAATCACGGGTCCCTTGCAACGCAGAGTAAAGCCGGCGTGCGATTCCAGGTCGTTCGGCTCGACTGCCCTACCTACGAGCCCGGGCCCCCAACCGACGCCCGCCCGCAGCAGCAACTCGTCGCCTTCGGGCAGCAGTTCCAACAACTTGCAGTATTCGTTAGCGAGCGTATCCGCCACCCGCTCGACCGCGTGTTGCATCAGGGTGGACAGATCAGCACCGGCCAGCGCTTCCTGTCCCAACTCTGCAACGACGGCTTGCTGCCGGGCGCGCGCTTTCAGGTCTTCGTCCGCTTTTTTGCGTTGGGTGATGTCGCGCTTAGCGCCTACGTAGCACAGCGTTTCGCCGTTGCGGTCCAGCATGGCAAAGGCGGAAAGCTCAACCGTGCGCTGATCGCCTGATTTGGTCCGGCTGATGACCTCACCGTGCCACTGGCCGGCGCGCGCCAGTTCCTGCGTCACGGCAGCGAAGGTCTCCTCCCCCAAGTGCATGGCGGGGGTGCGCCCGACGATTTCCTCGTCTGAGTAGCCTAACAGCTCCCGATGGGCGGCGTTCTGCCGGAGGTAGTAGCCTTGCGGATCAATAATGGCTATCGCATCGTGAGAGGATTCGAAAATACGCCGGTAAAGCTCGAGCTGCTGGTCTCGGGTACGTGCGTCCGACACAACATCGCTGATAGGGCTTAAAAATGAGAGTATCATCGAAAAGGGTACCTGGAGCCATATTCTCGCTGGGCCGCGTTCCCGCAGGCCAGCAAACACCTGCTGTCCAATTGGATGCTGGACCGTCCTATTTGACTGCCTCTGGAAGGGTACTTCACTGGAGCCTGCATTGTTCATGACTGGGTGGAGCAGGCCTGCTGTTCAGGGCAGGTAAACTGTGACTTTCAGCTCCTGAGGTACTTTGTTTTTGCCTCGGACAAGATGCACCTCAGCGGCTGAAGCCACCCTCCCTTCCTGGCCTCTCATGCAAGGGCTGAACCTGCTCCACCCATCCGCTCATGAATACTCCAGGCGGGAGGGCGGGGCAGGCCTGGTTCCGCGGCGGTTCCTACGCCAGCAACTTCGCTACGTCTTTGGCGAAGTAAGTAAGAATAATCTGTGCCCCGGCGCGCTGAATGGAGGTAAGCGATTCCAGCATGACGCGGTCGCGATCAATCCACCCATTGCGGGCGGCCGCCTCGATCATGGCGTACTCCCCCGAGACTTGGTAGGCGGCAATGGGAACATCGAAGCGCTGGCGTGCGGCCTGAATCACGTCCAGATAGGGCAGCGCCGGCTTGACCATCAGCATGTCGGCGCCTTCGTCCAAGTCGGTCTCCATTTCCAGCATGGCTTCGCGGAAATTCGCCGGGTCCATCTGGTACGACCGGCGATCGCCAAACTGGGGCGCCGAGTCGGCCGCCTCGCGGAAAGGACCATAGAAGCCGGAAGCGAATTTGGCCGCGTAGGAAAGAATGGGAGCATTGCTGAATCCGGCGTTATCCAGGGCCTCTCGAATGGCGGCCACGCGGCCGTCCATCATATCCGAGGGAGCAATGATGTCGATGCCCGCGCGCGCCTGCGATACCGCCGTCTTGGCCAGAATCTCCAGCGTGGCATCGTTGACAATTTCGTAGTCCGCGGCAGTGCCGGCCGTCGCGGCTCCGACCGAATGCGGCCCCGCGGCGGCCTTTACGATTCCGCAGTGCCCATGCGACATGTACTCGCACAAACAAACGTCGCCGACCACCAGCAGGCCGGGGACTTCGCGCTTGATGGCGCGGGTAGCCTGTTGCACGATGCCGTCCTCGGCCCAGGCGCCGGTGGCGACCTCGTCCTTTTTCTCCGGCAGGCCGAAAAGGATGATGGCGGGAATGCCAAGCGACTTTACCTGGCGCGCTTCCTTCACCGCTTCGTCCACCGAGAGATTGAAAACCCTCGGCATGGAGCGAATTTCCTTGCGCACCCCTTCGCCGGGGCAAACGAACAGCGGATAAATAAACCCTTCCGGCGTAAGGCGGGTCTCACGGACAAACGAACGCAACTGCTCGCTGCGGCGCAGGCGACGAAGACGGGTAACAGGGAAGGTCATAACGGAAAATCTTAGCAGATTGGCAGAGCCTTGGCGTCTCCACCGCGAAGCTAGTCCACGCCAGTTTGCGCGTGACCCCCGCGATGCAAGCGGGAAGTTAAGGGGCTGCTGGACTTAATAAAGCTGGCACACGCTCGTATGACTTTAGTACCTATCCAGTAATGACCCCGCCTCTATTCTTTTTCAACGCAACTTTAGGAGACTACCGCGAAGCTTGTCCCGTCCCAGTGTGAAACTGTATGCATAGTTCGGTTCCCCATCTCGCAGCTTAGAAAGTTTTGCTTGCCGCCAGCCCAGCTCCGGGTAGAATCGTCCCACTGAAATGAGGACCCTCGGACCCCATCGCTGGGCGAGCGGCGGTTTTACGATTTTTCTCGTCTGTGCCCTCGCGGCGCTAGTCCTTCCCCGAAGCTACGGGCTGGCGGTGCTTGCCAACCTTGTCCAGACCGGCCTGGTAGCCGCATTTCTGGTCTTGATGGTGCTGAACGCGCGGGTGGCGCGCGCCCATGCACGCATTTTTTGGGGCACAATGGCATTAGGGGCCGGCCTCTGGCTGGCTGCCACTATGATGTGGACCTGGTTGGAGGTCGTGGTTCGTAAGCCCGTTCCCAATCCGTTCCTGGGCGACGTCTTGTATTTCCTCCACATCGTTCCCATGATGGGTGCGCTGGCCCTGCGGCCTCATCGCGCCGAGCGCGACCGGCGGCTCGACTTCGGCGGCCTCGACTTCGTGCTGCTGCTGGCCTGGTGGGTCTATCTTTACCTGTTCATCGTCATACCCTGGCAATACGTAGTTTTGGATGTTGAACTATATAACTTCAGCTTCAATGTCCTGTACTTCCTGGGAAACGCGGTCTTTCTGGTCGCGGTATTTATTCTGTGCTGCACCAGCAGCGGTGTGTGGCGCCGGGTTTACACGCAACTGCTGATCGCCGGAACCATCTACGCATGTGCTTCGCAGCTCGCGATTTGGGCCCTGGACCACAAACGGTATTACTCCGGATCGCTCTACGACCTGCCCCTGGTAGCGGCAATGATGTGGTTCGTCTGGGCCGGACTGCTGGCGTACCGTTTGCGTCCCGCGCCGGGGACCGAAGAAGTTGTAACCGGACACGCAGTGCTCGCTTCACGCCTGGCCATGGCCGCAGTGCTGTCGCTTTCAATACTGGGGCTCTGGGCTTACCTGGGGAGTACGGCGCCCCGCAAAGTGACCGCGTTCCGTCTGATCGTGAGCTTTGCAGCTCTTTTTGTGCTGTCCTTCTTTGTGTTCCTCAAGCAGCATCTGCTGGACGGGGAACTCATACGGCTGCTGGGGACATCGCAACGCAGCTACGAAAACCTGAAACGGCTGCAAGTACAGCTCGTACAGTCGGAGAAGCTGGCCTCCCTGGGACAACTGGTTTCAGGCGCCGCGCACGAAATCAATAATCCGCTGACGGCAATCATCGGCTACTCCGACCTGCTGGCGAGCGACAGTTCGCTGCCACCTGACAAAAGCGCCTTCGTCACCAAGATTGGCCAGCAGGCACGGCGCACGCGGGAACTGGTTTCCAACCTGCTGAGTTTCGCCAAGCAGGTCCCCGCGGAGAAAACGCTGCTGAACATCAACGCCGTGGTGGCGGATGCGGCGGAAATTCGTGGCCTGGACTTGCCCGCTTCCATCCGCATTGAGCAGCAGCTTGCCCCTGACCTGCCTCCAGTCCTGGGCGACGCGAACCAGCTTTTGCAGGTCTGCTTTCACATCATCGGCAATGCCATTGATTCCATGAAGCGCGCCGGCAGCGGCGTGCTGACACTGACAACGCGGCACGAAAAAGGCCAGGTTGTCATTGAGTTCGCCGATACTGGTCACGGAATTGGCGAGCCGGAAAAGATATTTGATCCCTTCTATAGCACCAAGCCGGTCGGCAAGGGCGCGGGATTGGGACTGAGCGCCTGTTACGGCATCGTGCAGGCCCACAAAGGCCAGATCTATTGCCACAACCGCTCCGAAGGCGGCGCGGTGTTTGTCCTGATGCTGCCGTCCGCCAGCGAGGTAGTTCCTGCAAACACCGCCGCATGGCAACAGGCGGGCGACAAACCTTCGGGCGTTTAGGGCCGTCGCAAATCACGACATTAGGTTCGATGTGGCTGACTAGATCTGCTGACTGAATTCTCGCCGCGGAGTTGTGTAACATAGTTCTCGATGGTCCCCACGCCTCTGAAAAACAGCGGCATGCGCGTGCTGGAGTTTGATTCCGTGCGCGAGATGTTGCGCGCCTATACCACGTCGGAATTGGGACGCGCACGGCTGGCTGCTCTTGTCCCCAGCAGCGACCGGCAGTGGATGGAACGCGAGCACGAATTGGCCAGCGAAATCGGCGCCTATCTTGCCGCCGGCGGGCGCTTCGACTTCACCGGCCTGCTGGACCCGCAGAAGCTGGTGGCGAAGGCGCGCATTGAGGGAGCGGCGCTTGAGCCTGGAGAAATCCGCGACGTGGTCACGGTGATTGATCGCGCCGCCGAGTGGCTGGAAATTGCGCTGCATCCGCCTTCGTCAATCCATCCCACCGTCTCAAAAACAGGCCCGGCGAGGACCCCGGACAGAAACTACGTTTCCGGCGAGATGTCGCCGTGGCCGGCCGTGGCCGGGCTGTCGTCCGGGATCGTAGACTTCACGGAAGTGCTGCGCTCCTTCCGCGGCAAGATTCAGCCGGACGGCACGCTGGACGACCGCGCATCGCCTGACCTGGCGCGCATCCGCCGCGACATAGAGAAGCAGAAGCGGCTTATACAGGACTCGCTGCGCAGCTACGTCCGGCGGTTGGCGGACGAAGGTGCGGTACAGGAAGAGCTGGTCACCATCCGCGGTGAGCGCTTTGTCATCCCGGTGAAGACGGAGCAGAAACGGCGCGTGGACGGTGTGGTCCACGGCGTCAGTTCCAGCGGGCAGACGCTGTTCATCGAGCCCCTGGAGACTATCGAGCAGAACAATGAGCTGGTGAAACTGCTGGAAGACGAACAGGCGGAGGTCCATCGCATCCTGTTGCAAATGACGCAGCGGATCGCCGCCAACGCCAGCGCCATTATCGTCGCTGCAGGCGTGCTTGCTGAGCTGGAACTGCAGTTTGCCAAAGCACGCTTTGCCAAAGACTACGACTGCGTCCCAGCGAAATTTGCCGACGGCACATTTTTTCTTCACCGTGCCCGGCATCCCTTGCTGGAGCGCAACCTGCGACCGAAGGGTGAGCGCGTTGTGCCCATTAGCGTGGAACTGGGCAGCCGCGAAACCGGTGGCGCGCGCCAGCTCATCATCACAGGACCGAATACGGGTGGAAAGACTGTCGCTCTGAAGACGCTCGGTCTGCTGGCGTTGATGGCGCAGTCCGGGATTCCGGTTCCCGCCGAGCGCGCTGAATTGCCGGTCTTCGACGCGGTGTTGGCCGACATCGGAGATTACCAGTCCATCGAGCAGAACCTTTCCACCTTCTCGGCGCACGTCACCAACATTGATCGCATCTCGCGCACCGCGACTGCGAACTCTCTGGTCCTGCTGGACGAGCTGGGCTCGGCCACCGATCCCGAAGAGGGCGCAGCACTGGCGGTCGCCATCGCCGATTTCTTCCGGCGCGCAGGCGCAATCAGCGTGATCTCTACGCACCACACGTCGCTGAAGGTGTACGCCGCGAACACGCCGGGAGTGCTCAACGCGGCGGTGGGCTTCGACGAGAAAACACTTCAGCCAACGTACCAGCTGCGCGTGGGCGTGCCGGGCGCTTCGGCGGGGATCAACGTCGCGCAGCGGCTCGGCTTGAACCCGGCGATCATCGAAGCCTCGCGCTCGCGCCTGAGCACGCAGGCACAGGACGTCGGCCAGTTCCTTGACCGCCTCCATGCTGAACTGCGCCAGGTCGAAGAGGCACGCCACAACCTGCAGACACGTGAGCAGGAAGTCGCGCGTGAACGCGACCGCCTGGCTGCCGAGGGCATGCGCGAGCAGCGCGCCAAAGTGCGCGAGATCGAGAAAAAGCTCGACAGCCTTCTGGGCGATTTCGAATTTCGGGCGCGTGAGACCGTTAATGCCGTGCAGGACCGCGCGGCGGCGCTGAAGCTCTCCAAAGATGCGGAGCGGCGCATCGCGAAATTGCGGCGCGAGTTCCGGGAACAGTTCGACCACACTGTCGTGGCCCATACAACGGGCGCCGATGTGGGCGATCCCAACGCGCAGCCGCAGATCGTAAAGCGTGTCACCGAAGGCGACACCGTGCGCCTGAAATCGCTGGGACGCGCGGGCCGGGTGAAGCGCCATTTTGATGACGGCACCTTCGAGGTCGAGATCGGCACGATGAAGATGAAGGTGCCGCGCGACGATATTGCCGAAGTGATCGCCCCGGTGCCGGATTCCCCGGTGCAGGCGGCCCGGGCGCGCGGAATTTCGGTCTCGCTGGCGAAGGAAGAGGATGCCACGCCGGCGGAAATCAATGTGATTGGCCAGACGGTGGACGAGGCTACGCGCCAGGTCGAGAAATTCGTGGACCGCGCATTTCTGGCGGGCATGACGCGCGTGCGCGTGGTTCACGGCAGCGGCATGGGAGTACTGCGGAAGGCGCTCCGCAAGTTTCTGCAGGAGCACCCGCACGTCGCTACCGTCTCGGAACCGCCCCAGAACGAGGGCGGCGCAGGCGCAACCGTGGTGGAACTGCGAACGTGAGCGGGTTCATCTTCTCTGCGGGGCAGATGGGAAGCGCTCTCTTAAACCAGAACTGAGGAAGTGTATCCCGTCGCAAATTCTTTTGGTGTCATGACGAGCGAAGCGAGGCATCTGCTTTTGGTAGCTGCATTGGAAAGCAGATGCCTCGTCGGGCCGACGCCCCCTCCTCGTCATGCCCCCCATAACTTTCAGGGGATACATTTTGAATGGTAGCGCTCTTACCCGCGCCGATGCAGGTCTTCGTCAATTTCGCGTGACAGATCGGGGCTGAACAGCAGATGCAGAATGGCCACGGCTGCTCCCGTGGTGGCAACCGTGATTCCGATCGTGGCCAGGCCTAGAACTCGTATAATTTCGGACTCCATCTTGGCCCCTGCGAATTCGGCAAATTATGCCGCCTCTCGAGCGTGCGTCCGCCCCTAATCGCCGGTGCGCGACAGGGAAGATTTTGGAAGATTTTCCAGGGGTATAAGCTCAGATGCGGTGTCGAAACCTTGGAGAACTGCTACTGGCGCGACTTTCCGAGCGGCTGAAAATTGTGTGAATCCGTGAAAATCCGTGGCCGGCCCGTGTTAACGTAGTCTGCTGTTCAGCAATTATGATCGTAGGCACCGGCATTGATATCGTGGAGGTCCCACGCATTGCGGCGGCACTGAAACGCTTCGGCCAGCGCTTCGTGGAACGCCTCTTCACCCCCGCTGAGATCCGCTACTGCGACTCCAAGCACAACCGCGCCGAGCGCTATGCTGCGCGCTTCGCCGCCAAAGAAGCGGGCATGAAGGCGATCGGCACAGGATGGCGCGGCGGCGTCTCCTGGCGTGAACTGGAGGTCCGCAATCAGGCGGGAGGCCGTCCCGCCCTGACCTACAGCGGCAAGGCAGCCGAATTCGCTGCGCGCCTGGGCGTCAAGCGCGTGTCCCTGTCTCTTTCCCACACCGAGCAGCACGCCATTGCGCAGGTCATCCTGGAAGACTGACCGCATGATTCATGAGTATGTATGAGTATGTATGAGTATGTAATGAGCACTGTTCCATTCCCGCTCGCGGAGCGCCCGCAGTTCCGCCGTTGTCTTCTTACGCAGGCGTCATCCCGGGTATGATGACGTTGGCGTTGTCATACACACTGGATGACACCGGCTGTTAAACGTCGGGCTAGGCAATTTCAGGAAGCCTATAGCAGGCTGCTGAAAAAGTGATTCCTCGGCTTCGCTTCGAGAAGCCTCGGAATGACAACCTCGGGCTTTTTTCAGCACCCTGATATAGAAAAGATGACTTTGGAGCACCGCCCCGGATACTCTAAGCCAACAGTCCGGATTGCTTTTCTCTCCGACTATCAGTCCTGATGTGCTTTGATTTGAGCTTATGAGCGAAACTGCTGTTCTCCCGCAACCCGAGATCGTCACGGCTGAACCCAGCCGGCGCGCAGTTTTCGCCGGACTCTTTGCAATGAGTCTGGCCAGCCTGCTGCTGGAGCTTTCGCTCACGCGCCTGTTTTCCGTCATTCTCTTCTACCATTTTGCGTTTCTTGCGATCTCCATTGCGCTGCTTGGACTCGGCGCCGGAGGCGTTTTCGCGCACGTATGCCAGGACTGGCTGGGTCGTTGGCCATCGCGAGTTCTGGGGTGCACGGTGGCGGCTATCAATGCGGTTACCACCGTGGTTGTGCTGGAAATCGTGCTGCACATGCCGGTCTCGCTGCACCTCACCACCGGTAGCTTTTTCCGGCTGATGGTTATCTACATTGCCGCCGCGATTCCGTTTTTCTTTACGGGGCTGATGTTCTCCGTGATCTTCGCTCGCGAAGCCGAGCACATTGGAGCACTCTACGGCGCCGACCTAGCCGGTGGCGCGGCCGCTTGTCTCGCCCTCGTCCCCCTGCTCAACTGGCTGGGCGGCCCGAACACCATCATCTTCTCTGCCTTGGGCATGGCTGCTGCCTCAGTCCTATGGGCGGCATCGCGGAACGCGCGCAGACGCGCGGCAGCACTCGCCGGCTTGCTCGGAGTGCTGATTGCGATCAACTATTCGGGCCGCCTGATTGACATCGTCTACGCGAAGGGCATACGCCATACCGGCGACTGGATCCTGTTTTCCGGCTGGAATGCGATTTCGCGGGTCGAAGTGGACCAGCAGGGCCAATCGAAGGTCATCGTCATTGACGCCGACGCTACCACCCACATCATGAACGTAGACCCGCACCGTTGGGCGGGCACGCTGTGGCAGAAACAATTGATGTCAGATGCGCCCTCGGTCGTCAACGTGCTGCGCCCGCGCGGGGAGTATGCCATCATCGGGCCGGGCGGCGGCGTGGATGTGCTGCGCGCCGTCGCCAACGGCAGTCCCAGCGTCACCGGCATTGAAATAAATCCCCTGATCGCCACCACGATCATGCGCGGCAAGTATGCCGATTACGCTTACCACCTCTACGAGATCCCTGAAGTCCACATGTACGTCAGCGACGGCCGCTCCTGGGTGCGAAACTCCAGCCCGCGATTTGACGTCCTGGAGATGACACTGGTGGACACTTGGGCTTCCACTGCCGCCGGGGCCTTCGCCCTCAGCGAGAACAACCTATACACCGTCGAGGCCTTCCACGAATACTTCGATCACCTGAAGCCGGACGGCATCATCTGCATTACCCGCTGGGAGTTCAAGCGCCCCCGCGAAGCTCTGCGCGTGGTCTCTGTCGCCATGGAGGCCCTGCGTCAAATGGGAGTCCGCAACCCCTCGGCGCACTTCATGATCGTGGCAGCGGGGCCGCTGAATGAAGACGGGATACCGGTCACAGTGCTCGCGAAGAAGTCTGCCTTCACGCCCGACGAAGAAAGTACGGTCCTCGCACACGTTGTTGAGACGGACAAACTCAAGGCAATCTACACGCCTACCCTGCCCGGCGATAGCCCCTTCGCGGCCCTGATTGCTTCCAATGATCCCTACAAATTTGCGGCCAGTTATGAATTCAATGTCTCTCCCGTGACCGATAACGCGCCGTTTTTCTTTTTCAGCATGAAGCTTGACCAGGTGTGGAACAAAGGTTTGATCCGCGGCATGGATTGGAAGGTGAACGTGGGAGTAGCCGTGCTGCTGATGCTGCTGGTAATCTCGGCTCTTGCGGTATTGGCTTTTTTGGTCTTGCCGCTGCTGATCGGCCACAGCCCGGCGATGGATAGCCGCCCGCTGTATTACTTCATCGCTGTCGGGCTCGGTTACATCCTGGTAGAAATTGCCTTTATTCAGCGCTTCGTGCTCTTTTTGGGACATCCCACGTACGCCATCACGGTCGTAGTTTTTCTTATGCTGCTCGCAAGCGGGGTGGGAAGCCTGCTGTCGCGCCGCTGGTTGCCGGACCCGCTTTCCGTGCGGACACCCTTGGTGATTATTACTGCGCTGGTCGTGATCTATGTTTTCTCGCTGCCGCCGCTGCTGACCGGGCTTGTCGGCCTGCCGTTCGCGCTGAAGCTGCTGATCAGTGCGCTCCTGCTGACGCCGCTCGGATTCGCGATGGGCATGCCCTTTCCCAGCGGCTTGCGGGCGCTTTATGGCGCCGGTGAGAACACCATCGAGTGGGCGTGGGCCATGAACGCCGCCTCCAGCGTACTAGGGTCGGTGCTCGCCATGGTGATTGCCATCCAGTTCGGACTCGGGACCACTCTGGCTTGCGGCGCGGCCGCCTATGCACTGGCGGCCTTGCTGATATTCACCCTCAAGCCGCAAACCATTTCAGGTCTCCCGCCGCTCTGACAACTGTGTGGGTCTAAAGCAGTTTCGGAAGGCTGTGATCCGCAATGGTGTCATTCCGAGCGACCGGGGCCCGCTTTTGGCCGCAGGGAGTCGAGAGATCTGCATTTCTGCACGGGGACAGAAGACTCCTCCTGTGGCCGCCCGGCGTTGATCCCAACACGATACTTACGGCCTACCCGCGGTTTTGTTATGATGCCCCTTCACCGCGAATAAACTTCCGGGGGAGACTTGCCTAGTCAGCGGCAGCTTAAATGGTCCGAGTTGCGCGTGGGCCTCACCGTGGTTTTCGCCAGCATCACGCTGGCCATCCTGATCTTCCTGATGACCGGAGCCACGGGTTTCTTGACGAAGAAGCTGGAAGTAAAAGCGTACTTCGACAATGCTGGCGGTCTGCGCGTCGGCGCCCCCGTGCGCCTCCAGGGCGTGGATATCGGCAACGTCGCTTCCATCCGCGTCGCCCCCAATCACGAACACAAGCTCACGCCGGTTCAGGTCACCATGAAAATCGGCCGCTACAAAGATGAAGTTCGCGCCGATTCCATCGTTACTCTCAGCACTGCCGGCGTGCTGGGGGAAACCTTCGTGGATATTGACAGCACCCAGGCCAAAGGTCCGCCCGCAGGCTCGGATGCCGTGCTCCCGACGCGAGAAAAACCTGACATTCAGGACGTGGTGCGCGCCAGCCAGACCACTCTGCAAAATCTTGACGTGCTGGTGAGACGCATGGACCGCATCATTTCATTTGTCGAAAGCGGCGAAGGCTCCATCGGCAAGCTCATCTACGACGAGACCCTCTACAGGCGCCTGAACGCTTCCATCAACGAAGTGCAGAGCATAGTGTCTTCCATCAGCCGGGGCAAAGGTTCAGTGGGCAAGTTCATCATGAGCGACGAGCTCTATAACAAAGCCAATGCCTCGGTGGATAAGCTCAACGCTGTGATTGACAAGATCAACGAGGGCCAGGGCACCCTCGGCAAGCTGGTCAAAGACCCAGCTCTCTATGACAATGCCAACCAGACCATTGCCAAAGCCAACCAGCTAATGGCCGACATCAACGCCGGCAAAGGCGCGCTGGGCAAGTTCGCCCGGGACGAACAGTTCGCCCGCAAGCTGGACAATACTGTCACCAGGCTTTCCGCCCTCGCCGACAAAATGGATTCCGGCGAGGGAACCATGGGCAGGCTGTTTAACGATCCCTCGCTGTACAACAATTCCGACAAGATGCTGGTGGAAGTCCGCCAGCTCGTCCAGGCCATCCGCGAGCATCCCAAGCGTTACCTGACCATCCATTTCCGCATTTTCTGATTACTTCGCCGCAATTTGAAGCGGGTGCAGGAGCGGGAAGATCACGGGCGGGTGTGACCTGCGGCGAGCACCATCGGCTGGCGGCTGAAGAGCGAAGGATTGTGGCGCCAAAACGTCTCGGGGAAAACGTCTCTGGTTAAACCTTACTCTTTTCTGCTTCGCGTAACTGCTGCAATTCCTCTCCCATTGCCCATTTCAATTTTTCGATTCCCTGGCCGGAAACCGCCGAAATGGGATACAGCTCCAGGTTGTTCTTCTTGCAATACCGTTTCAGACTGGCGAGCTTATCTTTGTTCACCACGTCAATTTTCGACGCCGCCACGATCATAGGCTTAGTTTCCAGCCCCGCGCCGAAGCTGGCCAGCTCGCCCATGATCACCTCAAAGTCTTTTATCGGGTCCGGCCGGCCGCTGCTGTCGGAAACATCCACCAGGTGCACCAGCAAACGCGTACGCTCGATATGACGAAGGAACTGCGTGCCCAGGCCGGCGCCCTCGCTGGCCCCCTCGATCAGCCCGGGAATGTCGGCCACGACAAAACTGATCTGGTCGGGATCGGCGGTGTCCCCCAGCGCGACCACGCCCAGGTTCGGCTGCAACGTGGTGAAGGGATAATCCGCAATCTTGGGACGCGCAGCGGATATGCGGGAAATCAAGGTGGACTTGCCGACGTTCGGGAACCCCACCAGCCCCACGTCGGCCAGCAGCTTGAGTTCCAGCCGCAGCACGCGCTCTTCTCCGGGGCGTCCCGGTTCGCATTCGCGGGGGGCCTGGTGGGTAGGCGTGGCGAACTGCGCGTTGCCACGGCCGCCGCGTCCGCCGCGCGCCACCACTACGCGCTCGTCGGGACGCGAAAAATCATGCACACGCTCGCCCGTGCTTTCGTCATAAACGATCGTGCCCACGGGGACTTTCAGGACCACGTCGTGCCCTTCGGCGCCGGTCTTGTTGGAACCTTCGCCATGACGTCCGCGCTGCGCCTTGTACTCGGGGTTGAAGCGGAAGTGCACCAGGGTGTTGTGGCGCTCGGTGGATTCCATGATGACGTCGCCGCCCTTGCCGCCGTCACCGCCCGAGGGCCCGCCGCGAGGGACAAACTTCTCCCGCCGGAACGCCACGCAGCCATTGCCGCCGTCCCCCGCCTTCACCCGGATTTTGGCTTCGTCAATGAACAAGCCGTCAGCCTTCAGCCATCAGCAATCCGCTAAAGCCATTCCTGCCGGCATCGTGCACACCTAAAAAACTCAGGCCCGGCATGCACCGGGCCGCTTCACTCGCTTCATGAATTTGCAACCGCCGCTCTCTTCGACAGGTGCACTTCTAACCTGACGGCTGATGGCTAACGGCTGATTGCTTCTTAAGCTTCCTTCGGCTCGATCATCACGAACCGGCCTTGCTGTCCCTTGTCCACGAACTTGATGACGCCCGTGACCTTGGCGAACAAGGTGTCGTCTTTGCCGCGGCCCACGTTCACGCCCGGCTTGATGCGCGTGCCCCGCTGCCGCACGATGATGCTGCCGCCGGACACCAGTTGCCCGCCGAATGCCTTCACGCCCAGCCGCTGCGCGTTCGAGTCGCGGCCGTTCCTGGAGCTCCCTAATCCTTTTTTATGCGCCATAACAATTCCGTTTCAAATTTGCAGTTTCAAGTTTCAAGTGGCCACTACTTCTTTTCTCCACCCTTGGGCTTTGTCGTCTCGGCCGCCGTTCTCTTGGCAGCGGGCTTGGCCGCGGTCTTCGCCTTGGCCTTGTTCGCCGGAGCTTCCTCGGCCCCTGCTTCCGCGGCCGGCGCCGGTTCCGCCTTCCGCTTCGGCGCTTTGGGCGCTTCTTCCGCCAGCGCCGGCGCGACAAACTTCTGACCGTCGTGGGTGATTTCCATAATGCGGACGGCGGTAAACGGCTGCCGGTGTCCCTGGAGCTTCTTGTACTGCTTCTTGCGCTTGTAGTGGAAGACCAGGACCTTGTCGCCGCGTCCTTCCCCGACGACCTTGCCGACCACGCGGGTCTCACCCTGCGGCCCGCCGATCTTGCCATCGCCGCTGCTGACCGCCAGCACGTCCGTGAACTCCACGTTGCCGTCGCTGCTAGGCGCGAACTTCTCTACTTTAATGACATCGCCCGGCGCAACCCGATACTGCTTTCCTCCGGCGCGGATCACCGCATACATATGCTTCTCCCTCACCCGCCAGAACTTCGCGCCCGGACTCCGGACACCGTCAGCGGCCTAATATGATTTCGTGCTTGCACTCTCCGCCCGTCCAACCAGAGCGGCTGCGGGCGTCCCTGCCGGGACATGGTAGTACAGGCAAAACATAGATTTTAGCGGTTCCCGCGAGCACAGGTCAAACCAGTTCTGACAACAACCTCGCTGGCGCTCCCTGACCGCGTCATGACGGACCCGATACACTCTCCAGCTCCACGTAATTCGCCGGCGAAAGCTGTACCTCTGATCCATCGTTCTGACTTCTCTGCGTCTCTGTGCTGGGTGTTTGTTTCGAATTAGGGATATTTGATGAAGAAGTACACCGTCATGCACGCGCCCGTGAGCACGGCGAACTGCCGTACCAACTTCGGGTCAACGCGCTGCGCATACCACGCGCCACCGTAGCCTCCCAGCGTTGCTCCGCAGACCATCAGCAGCGCCTGCGGCCACACCACGGCTTTGGCGACAATAAACGTGGTCAGCGCCACGCCGTTGCTCACCGTCGCCAGCAGCACCTTCAGCCCGTTCATCGCATGAATGTTCCTCATGCCCATCACCGCCAGCATGGCCAGCATGAGGATGCCGGCGCCGGCGCCGAAGAACCCAATGTAAACCGCAATCAGCAGTTGCAGAATCGTTGCGCGCAGGATGTTCCCGCGCGTCGGATGGTCCGATCCTTCCTGCGGGTGCGCGCCAATCCACGCTGTAACGTGCTTGCTGAAGACCAGCAGCAGCGTGGCGCTCAGCAGCAGCCAGGGCACCATGCGCAGAAACGTGAGCTGCGGCGTCTTCAGCAGCAGGACTGCCCCCATGAGTCCGCCCAGTATGCCGGTGATGATCAGCGGCGCGATCATGCGCCGATACGCGGCGATCTCGCTGCGATAAGCCGCCGTGGACGCCGCCGTACCCGGCCATAGCGCCGCCGTGTTGGTTGCATTGGCGTTGATCGGCGGCATGCCCATGAAAATCAGCGCCGGAAAACATAAGAATCCGCCGCCGCCCGCCACCGAGTTCAGCGCTCCCCCGACCAGCGCTACCGAAAACAGAAATAATCCCTCAATCATCGTCATCGCATGTCAATTTGATCAGAGCTGCACCGCAGAAGCAGACTAGCACAGCGACTCGGCGGACGCATTCGCTTTGCTTATACAATCCATCAAAATTATTACTTTGACGAATGGGTGCTTCAGCGGCATATTCTGCTCTCAATGTGGGGGTGCAAAGCAGTTTCCCGCCTCCGGTCCAGGTTTCCGGAGCGACTTTCAACGCTCGCCGAGCATTGAGCCCAACGGGAGCTCATGCCATGAAAGACGGAGGAGCACAGATGGCTGCTCAAACCAATCCTGTCTTGACCTGTCCTACATTCACCTGCTCCAGTTGCACGGACCCGGATTGCCGCTGTGAATGTCATTTGCCGGTCGAAGATGTCGCTGACTTGATGGACGTCGGTTTCTGGCTGGAGCATTCGTGCAAGCCACCGCATGTGAACCGCCCGCCCGAGCGCATCTCTGCTGCCGAGGCGCTGCGCCAGCAGGATCTGCGCATCCGCGCTCGCCAGGCCGGCCCCAATGGCAGCCAAGAACCGGTAGAAGATCGCGCCGACCTGATTGACGCCGGAGCCTGGCCGCACCAGTTCCGGCAATAGAGAGTTAAATAGGCGCGGCCTTTGGCCGCGCCTTTCGTGTCTACGGACAATAAAAATCAGTCGATCGCGTGCTGGAAGTGATGGGCTCTTCCCACCCTTTCGCTTCGCGAAAAGGGTGGGCCACCCGCCCACATCTGCTGCGCGGATGTGAGGCACCCTTTGCCATATCGCGCGCTCACGACAAATTGTCGGCGCAATAGGGATTCCTCGCTTCGCTCGGAATGACAAAATCTTGTACTTCTGTTTCACCGCGCTAAAGCGCGGTGCTTCCACCCATCAACACCCACATCTGCTGCGCAGACGTGGGGCACCCTAATTGGAACTCTTGCTAGCGTTCTTCTTTCGGCCAGACCAGCCAGCGCAGGAACATGTTCACCAGGCTCAGAACGATGGCGCCGATGAAAGCAGCCAGGAACCCGCGCACCTGAAAGCCGCTTACGAATGCGGATGCGAATTGCAGCATAAGCGCGTTAATTATCAGCCAGAACAACCCCAGGGTGACGACCGTCAGGGGAAAGGTGATGATCTTCAGAAACAGCCCCAGCGTGGCGTTCACCAGGCCAATGATGAGCGCCGCCCACAGGGCCGTGCTGAAGCCGCGTACGTAGAATCCCGGCACCACGTGCGCCACGAACAGAAGCGCCAGCGCGCTCAGCACCCAGTTGATCAGCAGACGCAGCATGACGGGCATTTTAACCTGTGGGACCCACGTGCGGTTGCTGCGGCCTCAGCTTCATTCCGCAAAGTTGTGTGAATTAGTGCATAAATGGAAAAAACGAAATGCAGATCCTTCGACTCGCACCGCGACCGCGCCCAACAGCAGGCGCGAAAAGGACGTCGCGGTGCTCGCTCGGGATGACACCAAAGATAGTTGTGATTCCCTACCAGAGCAGGAATGCCAAGGTCGTGGTCTTGACTGCGCCGACCGCGGGATAGAGCCGCGCCTTGACCCCGAGGCTCACCGGGCGGGCGCTCTCGGCAGCAATTTGAAAGGGAGAGGGATCGAGGCGGTAGAAGTCCCCGCCATCTCGTGAAACCCGCACCGGGCGCGAGCTGATCGGCTGCGGAAACTCGACGAACTCATCCGCCCCGCAGCACAGATAGAGCGACAGCAGATCGCAGAACTGGAGCACCTGCACCAGCTTGTTGAGCTCTGCGGGATCCAGGGCGCACTGTTCCGAAAGCCGCTGCTGGCGCGCTTTTTCGCATTCCAGGAAGTGGCGGATGGCACGGCGGTCGGTGTCGGGGTCCTTCGAGGTCCTGATGCGGAATTCCGCAAGTCCGCAAAAATGGCGGCTGACGATGATGCCGCCGACGGGAGCAATGCTTTCCGCACGCTCAATCGAGCCTTTCCAGGCGCGCAAAAAATCCCAGGGAGAGAACTCGATAAACGACAGCGGTTTCCCGGCGGTATTCAATAGCGGTTGCGGACCGAGACTGCTTTCCGCGGGGAAGATGGACCATCCGGAATCGTGCACGCCGATGGAGCGGACGACCAGCGGATCCAAGCGGGGGAAAAGCGGGGAGACGAAGTTGGCGGCCAGGTCGCCGGAAAGAGCAGCGTGGTCGGGCTGGCTGATCAGCCACCAGGACGGGGCGGCACGCGACTGGCGCGCGGCCACCGCCGTCCATGCCGGGACCGGTTCTGCGGAGAGAGATTCTTTGTGCTGCGCAGGCTGCTCGAGAGGTCGAAGGACCATAAGTTCAGTTTCAAGGTTTCCAGTTTCAAGTTAAAAAAGCAACAAGCAGCAAGCAACGAAGCAAGCCAGCAAGAACAACGACGACAAGCCGCAAACACTCAAAGGCCCATCGTTATCTTTTAGCGCGGGCGGCGCCGGCCTGGGCTGCGGCTCCGCCTTTCGGACCGGTGCTGTGGGGCGGTTTCCGCATTCCTTCCAGAAGCTCTTTCAAAATGACGGCCCCGTTGTGCTGCTTGTCGCGGGCGGCATAAACCAGCGTGACCGGCTTGCGGGTTGCCACCAGCTCGTACAGCTCGGCGAGCGCCTTAGCAGCCGCGGGAGCCGAGAGTTCTTCGAGATAGCGCTGGCGGAAGGCCAGCCACATCGAAGGCCGCGCATGAAACCACTTGCGCAGCGCGGTGGAAGGAGCCAGATCTTTGAGCCAGAGATGAACGCCGGCCTCTGCTTTCGTCAGCCCGCGCGGCCACAGCCGTTCTACGAGGACGCGCGTCCCATCAGAGGCGGTGCGCTTTTCGTAGACGCGTTTGACGGTTACAGGCATCACAGGCAATCCACACCAACTGGGCGGCTGCTAATATGATAATTGCTGCATGACGTTTTGCGGCCGTCGCTATGATCAGATGCGCGATGGCCACCTTCGGGCGCATCGGATGCGCAGCTACATAATAGACCTTTGAGCCACGTGCGAAAAATCCCTCTTCTGATTTTCCTGGCGCTGCCGGTGGCCGCTGTGCTGGCCGGATGCGATACTGCCCCGCGAAAGAGCGATGCCGAACTGGGATTGAATCCCGTGCAGGCTACTGGCCGCCACATCTTCGACCGCCAGTGCGGGCTGTGTCATGAGGCATATTCGTCGCACGCGCGCAAGGGACCCAGCCTGCAAGGCCTCTTCAAGAAACCGTACATGAACAATGGCATGCCCGCCAACGATGAGCGCGTGCGCGAAATTGTGGTCTACGGAAGGGCCAAAATGCCGGGGTTCGGACGCGTGTTGAGCTCACAGCAGATTGATCAAGTTATGGAATATCTGCACACGTTGTGATTGCTGCTTGCTGCTGTTTGTATCGCCTCGCAATTCCGATGCATCGTAGAATTAGGCTCGGTTATGGCAAGCGCCTCCGAACTCGTGCAGATTGCGCCGGTTGCGCCCCGGCCCGTCCCCAAGCCGGCGTGGATCAAAGCGCCCGCGCCCGTGGGCGAGAACTATCACAGCCTGAAGAAGCTGGCGCGCGGACTCGGCCTGCACACGGTGTGCGAGTCGGCACAGTGTCCTAACATCGGCGAGTGCTGGAACCATCGCACCGCCACGTTCATGCTGCTGGGCGACGTCTGCACGCGCCGCTGCGGCTTCTGTGCTGTTCCGAAGGGCAGGCCGCAAGCCATTGACTGGGACGAGCCGCGGCGCGTGGCCGAAGCAGTGGCGATGCTCGGGCTTAACTATGCGGTTGTCACGAGCGTGAACCGCGATGATGACAACGTCGGCGGGGCGCGTATCTTCGCCAATACTATCCACGAGATCCGCCGCGCCAAGCCGGATTGCAAGGTCGAAGTCCTGATCCCCGACTTCCAGGGGCATGACGACTGTTTGCAGATCGTGCTTGATGCTCGTCCCGATATCCTGAACCACAACACGGAAACGGTGCCCAGGCTGTACCGCGTGGCGCGCTCGGGAGCACGCTACGAGCGCACGCTGCGGCTGCTGGAAAACGTGAAGAAGTTCGCGCCCGGCATGGTCAGCAAGTCGGGAGTGATGGTGGGGCTGGGCGAGAGCACGGAAGAATTGCTGAGCGTCTTTCGCGATCTAGCGGCTCGAGGCGTGGACATTCTCACTGTGGGGCAATACCTGCGCCCCTCGAAAAACCACCTGCCGATCGCGCGCTTCTACACTCCGGAAGAGTTCCGCAGCTTCAAGCAGCAGGCGTTGCAAATGGGTTTCCGGCACGTAGAGTCGGGCCCGCTGGTGCGCTCGTCCTATCATGCGCACGAGCAGGCAGAGGGCGTGAGCTAGCCCTGCCCCAAAAGCGGGGCGCGAGGGTCGGCACCTGCCGGGTCTTGGCCCATATTTTGTAATATCAGTCAACGCTTATGCTGACGATCCGCCCTGCCGTTCCCGCCGATGTCCCCCTCATGCTGCAGTTCATCCGCGATCTGGCCGAGTACGAGCGCGAGCCGCAGGCGGCGGTCGCCACCGCTGAAGACCTGCTGCGCGACGGCTGGGGAGCGCAACCGAAATTCCGCGCGCTGATTGCCGAATGGGACGGCCAGCCGGCGGGCTTCGCGCTGTTCTTCTATAACTATTCCACGTGGCAGGGGCGTCCGGGGCTTTATGTTGAGGACCTGTATGTGCGTCCGGAGTTTCGCGGGCACGGCATCGGCAAGACGCTCCTGGTGCGCCTGGCAAAACTGGCGATGGAAGAGAACTGCGGGCGTTTCCAGTGGCAGGTGTTGGACTGGAACACACCGGCGATCGAGTTCTACAAATCGCTTGGGGCGAAAGTCCTGAGCGAATGGCTGACCATGCGGGTGGAAGGCGAGGCGCTGGCGCGGCTGGCGGAAATGGCAGAAAAAGAACCCGCAGACAAACGCTGATGAACGCAGATCAATTTTGAATCTTGAATTTTGAATTTGAAGCTCGGTGTGACCGCTGGAAGATGTCATCCGAAGATTAGAGCAGTATTGCGGAAGCTGAAGCCTGGAACAAATCGTGGTGTCATGACGAGGAGGGCGCCAGTCCGACGAGGCATCTGCTTTCACTTAGTTTTCAAAAGGCAGATGCCTCGCTTCGCTCGTCATGACACCAGAAGAATTCGCGCGGGATTGAGCTTCATGTGTATTGGATGCGAAACTCGGGTCGCAGCAATAACGGCCAAGACCAAAATTCAAAATTCCACAAATCAAAATTGAATTGATCCGCGTTTATCTGCGTTAATCAGCGGCGAGGATTCTTATCAGATGCGAATCAAGATCATCGGCGCGGGGCTGGCGGGTTCGGAGGCGGCGTGGCAGTGTGCGCGGCGTGGGCTTGCGGTGGAACTGTACGAGATGCGGCCGGTGCGCTTGACCCCGGCGCACCAGACGGCGGATTTCGCCGAGCTGGTCTGCTCGAACTCGCTGAAGTCCGACACCGAGAACACTGCGCCCTGGCTGCTGAAGGAAGAGATGCGGCGTGCGGGATCGCTGCTGATGGAAGCCGCGCGCCAGGCGGCCGTCCCTGCCGGTCACGCGCTCGCCGTAGATCGTGCGGCGTTTTCGGCCAGGGTCACGGCCGAGATCGAGCGCGAGCCGCTGATCAGCGTGCGTCGTGAAGAAGTCACCCGGATCACCGAGCACGATGACATTACAATCATCGCCACGGGTCCGCTGACGCCGGATGCGCTGTCGCAAGAAATTGCGCGGCTTTCGTCACAGGCGGGCGGTGGCGAGCACCTGTACTTCTACGATTCCATCAGCCCCATCGTTGAAGCCGATTCCATTGACATGACGCGCGTCTACCTCGCAGCGCGTTATGAGAAGGGCACAGCCGACTACATCAATTGTCCGATGACGCGCGAGGAGTACGGCCGCTTCTATGACGCGCTGGTGGCGGCCGAATCCGCCGAGCAGCGCGACTGGGAAAACCTGAATTACTTCGAAGGCTGCCTGCCGATCGAGGAACTAGCGCGGCGCGGGCGCGACACCCTGCGCTTTGGCCCGATGAAGCCGGTCGGTTTGCGGGATCCGCGCACTGGCAAACAGCCCTATGCTGTGGTCCAACTACGGCAGGAGAACCTGCGTGCCGACAGCTACAACATTGTCGGCTTTCAGAACCATTTGAAATACGGCGAGCAGGCGCGCGTGCTGCGGCTGATTCCGGGGCTGGAAAATGCGCGCTTCCTGCGCTACGGGCAGATCCACCGCAATACTTACATCAACGCGCCCGCGCTGCTCACGGAAACGCTACAGATGAAGGCGCACCCGCAGGTGCTGTTTGCCGGACAGATTTCGGGAGTGGAAGGATACGTGGAGTCTATCGCTACCGGACTGATGGCCGGGATTCATGCGGCCGCGCTCGCCGGCGGCGTCGAACCGGTCGCGCCGCCGCGCGCGGCGGCATCCGGCTCGCTGGTGCACTACATCACGCACGCGGACCCCAGAAATTTTCAGCCCGCCAACATTACTTTTGATCTGTTGCCGCCGTGGGAGACGAAGATCAACGACAAACGCGAGCGGCATCGTTTGCAATGCGAGCGCGCGTTGCGGGAATTCGGGCAGTGGATGGAGACGGTCGGCGCGGGTGCGGGGCTCCCCCTCCGGATAAGCCACCCCTAAAGCCTGCATTATTCATGAAGCCAGCATGACACACGGGGAGCAGGGCTCCACGCCAAAACCAGGCGTCGCGGGGACCCCGGCGTGGTGGGCCATTTTCGCCGCGTCCGCCGAAGCGGACGCGCTTCCCGCAAGGAGGGACGCTGGAACCTCTTACTTAGACGCTTTCGCTTGGGGGTGCTCCGTGAGCTGCTCTGGGGTCATGGTAGGCGAGAGCAAACGGACCTTCTGGATCACGCGGTCGCGGTCCGATTGGGAAGTAGCCTTGGCGTAGCGGGTGCGGAGCTTGGCAATTTTCTGCTTGCGGGTACGGCGCCGGCGGATTTCCGGTCTGCGGCTGGGTGCGGACATTCATTCTCCTCCGTTCAAAGATCAATAGTGATTGTACATTTCCGATTTACGATTTTCGAATTACGAAGTTGGCGAAAACCTTTTAGACTAGCCACAGAGGACACGGAGGAGTTCTTGATTTTTCGACTCAAATCCTCCGTGTCCTCTGTGGTTCAAAGGTTTTAGCATCTCCAAATAAGAGTCTTCGCGGGCGAGGGCGCCCGCGCCACATGTCTTCGACTAAATCGGAACTCGAAAATCGTAAATGAAGCTTATTCCTTGCTGACTTCGTCGGGGAGGATATCGGCAACGTCTATCAGTTCGGTGGGATATTTTCCGGTGTAGCAGGCGGTGCAGTAAGTAGTGAGGATCCCCTCGCCGCAGGCTTTATTCATACCTTCCAGGGACAGGTAAGCCAGGGAGTCGGCGCCGATAAAGGCGCGGATCTCCTCCACCGTCTGGTTGGCGGCGATGAGCTGTTTCCTGGAGGGCGTGTCCACGCCGTAGTAGCAGGGAGAAATTGTCGGCGGGCAGGAGATGCGCATGTGTATTTCGCGCGCCCCGGCATTGCGGATGAGGCGCACGATCTTCTTGCTGGTGGTGCCGCGCACGATAGAGTCATCAATCATGATGACGCGCTTGCCTTCGATCATGTCGCGCACCGGGTTCAGCTTCAGCTTGACCCCGAAGTCGCGCAAGCGCTGTTCCGGCTCAATGAAGGTGCGGCCCACGTAGTGACTGCGGATCAGCGCGACGCGGAAGGGAATACCGCTTTCGGCGGCGTAGCCCACGGCGGCGGGCACGCCGGAATCGGGCACGGGAACGACGATGTC
>JBHGAZ010000036.1:0-58398 GCA_041946765.1 Terriglobales bacterium | reverse complement strand
TATTAAAGCGGTACGTGAGCTGGGTTCAGAACGTCGCGAGACAGTTCGGTCCCTATCTGATGTGGGCGGAGGAGATTTGAGGGGGCCTGTCCTTAGTACGAGAGGACCGGGATGGACGAACCTCTTGTGTTCCAGCTGTCATGCCAATGGCACGGCTGGGTAGCGAAGTTCGGTTGTGATAAACGCTGAATGCATATAAGCGTGAAACACTCCCCAAGATGAGATCTCCCAACCCGTAAGGGTGATGAAGGGCACACGAAGACCACGTGTTTGATAGGCTGGAGGTGGAAGCGCAGTGATGCGTGTAGCTTACCAGTACTAATCGCCCGTTCGGCTTGACCATAAAATTTACCGAGCGCATACGAGCTATTAGCTTTTAGCTGCTAGCTCTTAGCTTCCGGCTCCGATTACGACGAGCCTGGAGCTGCGCCGCGAGTCTTGTGATCCCAATCTGTTCAGTTGTGAAATATCGTTTTTGGAGTTCTTTGAGTTCACGCTCCAGCTAAGAGCCAAGAGCTAATAGCTAAGAGCTGCTTTTCCGGTGATCTTACCGCGGGGGACCCACCCGTTCCCATCCCGAACACGGAAGTTAAGCCCCGCAGGGCCGATTGTACTGCGCGCGTAAGTGCGTGGGAGAGTAGGTCGTCGCCGGATTAATTTGGGAAAGGCCAGTTACCTCACGGTAGCTGGCCTTTTCTGTTTCCCGACTGTCACCCTCAGAGTTGCTGCTATACTCGACAGGCGATCGGGCTGTGCGTGCCCGGAAGGACGATCATGTCGACCGGAAATGCGTTAATCCAGCATTGAGCACCCCTGCCTCCCGCTGCTGGGCGGGAGTTTGGATAGGTTAATCATGGTCGCTGCGGGCGATCGAATAGATGGCTGGTGGAACGCGAGCCTTGGTCGGCAGCAGAAGCGAAAGACAAAAGCAAAACCTTCTGGGGAAGAGGAAAAACGTTTCTCGGCCCGGGCGCTGTCGTGTGAGCAAAACTCGTCAGGGAGCACGCAAAAACCACCGTGACAACGCCGATCTCGTCATAGATGGGCCACCTGCCCGTCGCTTGGTTAACCTCGTCGCGCTTTTTTCTTTTCGGCACGGGCAGCGCGCAGTTGTTGTGCTTTCTCATAGCGTTTGTGGGCCTGTCGCGGCACCGTAATTCCCTTGGGCGGGTCGTATTGTGGCTTTTTCTTCTCCGTCATGCGTCCAGTTTACGCCAATCTCGGGAACCCCAGGTGGACTGTGGAGATTCAAACTGCACCACTACCAGGTCGAGAACTGCCCCACTCAAGCCAGGAACGCCTCGGGGAAAGATCAGCACTGATGGCGACGTGAAGGAGAAATGAAGATGAAACGAGCCCTAATTTTTGCGCTGTTTGGTTTCGTCATTGCTTACTTATTGCATTCAACGCCCACCACCACCCTAGCAAGCGCTCAAGGAAAGACTCCCAATATTCCTACGAGAATACGATCAACGACAGATTTCTTTTCAGATTTGGGCAAGGGTCGCTCGGGTGCAAGCGCCCCTTGGTTCAATAAAGTAGATTGGGTCGACAAGCAGTGCCGGACATGGGCACAGGACGGCGATATAGACGTTGACCAGACCTGCCTTGTCGTTAAAAACGTTGGCGGCTCAGTTTCGATTATCCCGAACCCACACAGCGATGAGTGGTTAGCAGAGATCAAGACCGAAATGGCGAAACCGACTACGGATAAATGGTTACAACGATTTCTAGAAGTTCGCGGATGGTAGACCGATTGCCAGGTGCCAGGTGCCCCACATCAGCGCAGCAGATGTGGGTATGTTCCTTCAACCGGGTTCGTTCGTGCCGTGCCTACGGCACTTCGCTCGTCATCGCGCCTACCCACCACTTCCTCGCCCCTCCGGGGCTCGGGGATGGTGGGTGAAAAGGTTTTCAGCGCAGGGACGCGCTCAAACTTCGTCAATCGAAAATCGTGAATCGTAATCTTGGCGCGCACCCCCGCTACAATGGAGAGTAGTGCCTGGGGCGTAACGCTTGCTTCTCTACTACATCACCGACCGGCGGCAGTTTCCGGGGGACGCGCGCGACCAGCGCGCCCGTCTGCTTGACAAGATCGCCGAGGCGGCGCGCTGCGGCGTAGATTTCATTCAGCTCCGTGAAAAAGATCTTTCTGCGCGCGAGCTGGAGTTGCTTGCGCGGGAAGCCGTGCAGGTGGTGCGGGAGAATTCGCTTCCAAATCCCCACGCTAGCCAGAATCGCGCTAACGTAAGCCACCCGGAAATTGAAAATTCCCACCCTAGCGCCCAAACCCGGGGCGCGAGGGCGGGGCACCCGGAAAGCGGGGATCGTGTGACGCGGCTGCTGATCAACTCTCGCACGGACATCGCACTGGCCTGCGGGGCTGATGGTGTTCACCTGACATCCACCGACATCTCCGCTGCCGATGCCCGTGCCGTCTGGTCCATGGCGCTTGCGTTTCCCGTTTCCCGTTCCCCGTTTTCCGTTAACACGGCGAATGCAGAGATCGTGGACAGGGAGAGCGTGAGCACAGAAAACGAGAAATCCCCCCCCTTCCCCCTCCCCCTCGCTTCGCTCGGGGTCGGGGTCAGGATGGGGCACCCTGGAAACTGGATTATCGCTGTTTCCTGCCACACGCCTGCGGAGGTGCGCATGGCGGAAGCGCAGGGCGCTGACTTCGCCGTGTTCGCGCCGGTATTCGGAAAGACCACTTTTCCGCAGACACCGGGCGTGGGGCTGGCCGCGTTGCGAGCGGCGTGCAGCGGCGCGGCTGCGGCGAAGAATGTTGAAGGAGTGCCCGCCGGACGCATGCCGGTGCTGGCCCTGGGCGGCATCACGCTGGAAAATGCCCGCGCCTGTGTGGACGCCGGCGCCGCCGGGATCGCCGCCGTCCGGTTGTTTCAGGAAAGCGACATTGCGCTGGTCGTGGAAAGGCTCAGGAGAGAGTAGGCCGGCGGGTGGGAGCATTCACTTAGAGCGATTTGGGTATTGGTGTAGCGTAAAAAATCCCTCAGCGGCCAGAGCCGGGATCCGTTTCGATGCTTCACGGCACGGCTTGAAAGCCGCGCCCCTTCAAAGCCAATCAAGGCTACCCTATTTACAAAACTGATCTAGGATTGCGAATTTCGAATTTTGAATTTCTATTTCGGATTGCGAATCGACTTACGGATTTTGGAATTTCGATTTTCGCCAGCTCCGCCATTTTTGCATCCATGCGGAATCCGGGCTGCCTCGTCCATGAACCCAATCACAAATCGAGTGTAAGATGCCGACTTGGGTTGCAGCGAAGAATTGAGAGGAGGGGAAAATGGCGGAATACGGTTTCAGCAAAGGCAAAGTGATTGACGTGAGCGGGGGAAGGGTATTGAGGGGAGCGGGAGTGGTGGTGGGGATTGTGGTGCTGCTGATCGCAGTATGGATGTCAATCGCCTACGTTCCGGCAGGACACGTGGGCGTACTGACGCTGTTCGGCCGCGTCACAGGAGAAGTGCTGCCGGAGGGCACGCACCTGGTGAATCCGTTCAAGGTGAACCACACCATGTCGGTGCGCACGCAAACGATCAAGGAGGCCGCCAGTGTGCCGTCGAACGAGGGGCTGCTGATCACGATGGACACGTCGCTGCTGTTCCGGTTGGACGCGAGCCGGGCCGCTGATGTGTACCAGAAGATCGGGCCGCGATATGCCGACATCGTAGTGGAGCCGAACTTGCGTTCCGCAATCCGTGAGGTGACGGCGTCGCACTCGGCCAATGCGCTGTATTCCGGAGAGCGCGAAAAAGTGGCGCAGGAGATCAATGCACAGCTCACGCGCGAACTCGGCAAGCGCGGGCTGATCGTGGAAAACATATTGCTGCGGGATATACAGCTTCCGCCAGCGCTGAAGCAGTCCATCGAAGCCAAGCAGCAGGCTGAGCAAGAGTCGCTGGCCATGAGCTTCCGCCTGCAAAAGGAGAAACAGGAAGCTGAGCGCAAGCGCATCGAAGCGCAAGGAATACGGGACTTCCAGCAGACAGTGTCGCAGGGAATCAGTCCGGCGCTGCTGGAGTGGAAAGGCATTGAAGCCACGGAAACCCTGGCCAAGAGCGCGAATACGAAGGTGGTCGTGATCGGCAACCCCAAGAATGGGCTGCCGTTGATTTTGGGAGAGAGGTAGATTGAGTTACGCACCGCGCTAAAGCGCGGTGGTTCCACCGTGCTTCCGGCCGGATTCGCGGGCGAGGGCGCCCGCGCTACACGCCGCGATGACCGGGTCACGCCTGCACTGCGCGGCCCTTTTCACTCAGGGCGACGCGCACATCCGCCACCACGACGCCCTTCTCGTATACGAAAACGGGGTTGAGGTCCAGCTGTTCAATCTCGGGACGCGAGCGCACCAATTCGGAGACATGTACCAGTAATTTCCGCAACGCCAGCACGTCGCAGGGGACGCCGCGCGCGCCGCGCAAGGCTGTGGCTCCGCGCACTTCGGCAATCATTTCGGCTGCGTCCGCATCTGTCAACGGGGCCATGCGGAAAGAAACATCTTTGAGGACTTCCACCAGGATTCCACCCATGCCGAACATGATGGCGTGGCCGAACTGCGGGTCGCGCGTGACGCCCACAATGACCTCGCGTCCGGGTTTCGCCATGGCGCAGACGAGCGCTCCACCGGCGCGTGCCCCGGCGGTTTCCTCGATGTCGCGTAACTTGCGGAAAGCAGTGCGGACGCCCCGTTCCTCGAGCACGTTCAGGATCACGCCCCCGACATCGCTCTTGTGGGTTATATCGGGAGAGTTCAACTTCAGCGCGAGTGGGAAACCGATGTGGCGTGCCGCCGCCACCGCGTCTTCCTCGTTTTCCACTGCGGCAAAAGGCGTGACCGGGACGCCGGCGCCGGCGAGGAACTTCATTGATTCCGCCGGAGCAAGGAAGCTGGTTGATTCCGGAGAAGAAAGAGGCTGTGACTGCGAAGGTTTGGAAACTGGGGAACCAATGTTCTGCGCCGATTCCTCCAGGCGACGAAAGCGCGTATGACATGCCAGCGCTCGTACGGCACGTTCGGGAGTGGGGAACACGGCGATTTTCTTTTCTCCCATGCGCACCCGCTCTGCGCGTTCGACCTCGGCCCCGCCGAGGAACGCAACCAGCTCGCAGCGGCCGGGCTGCATGACGTCACTCACGCCGGGGATGGGATCGCCAAAAATAGTCATTACCAGGCCGTAGTGGCCTTGGGCCAGGTCGAGCACCTTGCGGTACCAGGCTGCGGTGGCGTCTCCGGTCAGGTCCACGGGATTTCCAATGGGACAGTGCGGGGGCAGAAATTCGCGCAACTGCGCCGAGAGCGACGGCGGCACCGGGCTGATGCGGTAGCCTTCCTCTTCGAACACATCGGTGGCGAGAATGGCAGACCCGCCGGAGCTGGTGACGATCAACACGCGGTTGCTTTGCGGCGGGGGCACGTAGGCCAGCGCCTTGGCGAAGTCGTACAGCTCCTCCAGGTTCATAGCGCGGTGAATGCGGTTCTGCCGGAAGACGGCCTGATAGATTTCGTCGCGACCGGCGAGCGAGCGCGTGTGCGATTCGGCAGCCTTGCGACCCTGCTCCGTGCGTCCGGCCTTGAGGATCACCAACGGTTTGCGGCACGCTCGCACTGCGGCGAGGAACTTGGGGGCGTCCTTGACGCCTTCAATGTAGAGCGCAATTACTTTTGTGTCGGGATCGTCGGCGAAGAAGGAGATCAGGTCGGCTTCGTCCACATCGGCACGATTGCCCATGCTGACGAACGCGGAAAATCCCAGGCGGTCCTCTGAGGCCCAGTCAATCAGCGCCGCGCCCACGGTACCGCTCTGGGAAACAATGGCCATATCTCCGCGGCGGGTCAGCAGCGGCCACGAGGCGCACACGCCGTGGTACGGATAATTCACTCCCTGGCAGTTCGGGCCCACTACGCGGATGCCGCATTTGGCGGCGTTCTCCGTCAGTTCTCGCTGCAAGGCAGCGCCTTCTTCGCCGGCTTCCGCAAAACCGCCGGAAATGACGATGGCCGCTTTCACTCCGCGCTCCCCGAGTTGCAGGATGGTTGCCGGCACCAGCTTTGCCGGGATCATCACCACCGCCAGGTCGGTGTCCGCGGGCAGTTCCGTGGCCGATTTCAGCGACGCCGTGCCCAAGATGGTCTCGCCTTTCGGGTTTACCGGAATGATGTCGCCGGCAAACCCGGCTTCCTTCAAATTGCGAAATACCTGGAAGCTCAGCTTCTCGGGATTGGCGGACGCTCCGATCATGGCGATACGCGACGGCCGGAACAGAGAGGTCAGTGGGGAAGGCACAAAGCCACCTCCGATGCGGATTTCGGGAGGCAGCATGATACAACAGTTGGCAGTAGGCAGTTGTCAGTACTGGGTTATCGCAGCGTCCCGGCGCGAGAGTGCCGTCCCTCCGGGACTCGAAAAATCTCTTGCGTCGCAACCCCGCACTTCCTCGCCGCTACCCGGTTCAGGCGTGCGGGGCTATTTTCTGCCTTCCCCTACGGGGACTTGGTTTAGAGCGAAACCAGAGATGGTGTAAACCGCTCGCACAGCCGAGAGCAGTGCCACACGGTTCATGCTTGCCCGGACGACCGACAGGGCTACAGCAACCCTAGTGTTGTCTCTAGTGCCACTACTGGGACATCGGGAATACACCAACTGTGGTTCCTCTCTAAAGACTGAGTACCGCGTATCAGATGACGCTGGCAATCACGCACTTCAGATATGAGGTTTCGGGAACGCCTAGCAGCACGGGGTGATCTTTGGCCTGTCCGCGTTTTTCCAGGATGCGGACGTGGCGGTGAGCGTCGGCTGCCGCAGCTGCGAGCATCTCCAGAAATTCCGCCTCCGTCACGTGGTAGGAGCACGAACAAGTGACCAGCACTCCGCCGGGACGCAGCATTTTCAGCGCGCGCAAGTTCAGTTCCTTGTAGCCGCGCAGCGCGGTGGGGAGGGTGCGGCGCGTCTTGGCGAACGCCGGGGGATCCAGCACGATGGTGTCGTAACCGCGGCCCGCGGCGGCGTAGTCCTTCATCAGGTCGAAGGCGTTGGCCTCGATCCACTCGATTTCTCTTCCGTTCAGAGCGGCGTTCCGATCGGCAACTTCCAGCGCAGCGCGAGAGCTGTCCACGCCGGTGACCTTTGAGCAGACGCGCGCCAGGTGGAGGGCAAACCCGCCCTGATAGCAGAAAACATCGAGCGCTTCGCCGTGAGCGTAGACGGATGCAGCCGCGTAGTTTTCGCGCTGATCGAGAAAGGCGCCCGTCTTTTGCCCGCTGAGTGCGTCGTAGTGGAAGCGCACGCCATTCATGCTGAAGTCGGTGCTGGTCTTTGTGCCGTAGATGGGGCCGGTGCTGCGGGGCAGCAACTGCTCGAGTTCGCGGATACGCTCGTCCACGCGTTCCACAATCGCCGCGGGAGAGAATTGTTCTATGAGTTCCGCGACGATGGCCTCGCGCGCATCTTCCCGGTCCATGGCCTGCGTGAGCACCTGGAGTGACAGCAGGTCGTTGTAGCGATCCACGATGAGGCCAGGCAGGAGATCGGCTTCACTGAAGACGATTCGATAAGCGTCGGTATCGCGTACTACTGCCCGACGAAACTGAACCGCTGCGCAGATGCGCGTCCGCAAGAGCGCGACCCAGTCGCCTTCCTTCACCGGCCCGTCGGCGACGATGCGAACGGCGATCTGCGAAACGCTGCTGTACAGTGCCGTCCCCAGCAGCCTTCCGGATTCATCCCGCACGCTGACTACGGAACCAGGTGACACACTGTCAGCCGATAACACATCTGAACGATAAACCCAAACATGCCCGCTGCGCAGCCGCGCTGCTCCACGCCGGTTCACCACCACGACGCCCTCGGGCGCTTGTGGGCGAACGTCTGGTTGTTTCTGGGAGACACGCAGGCGAGCGGTCATAAGGCTAGTGTAAATGTTGGAAAGGAATTGGCGCAGCAAAGACCCACGTCTGCCAAACCCGGGCAGACGTGGGGCACCAATTCGCGTTCGCTCCGGATGGCACCATGCTGGGGCCACAGTTTTTCCGTAGCTGCTTTAGCCCATCCAGAATTTTGATGGGAACAGGGATTCCTCGCCTTCACTGTGCGAAGGCTCGGAATTACAATTCAACTCGGAACGACAATTCAAACTCGACCATTCAACTATAGCTTGTTGCAAAATTCCATTTGAGGAGAAACGGCAGATCGCTCGCGATCTCCACCCCAAAACGCGCAACAGCGGCGCGTTTCGGGGCCCCCGGAGCCCGGGATGACAAAAATAAAAGGATTAACGGCACGACTGAAGTCGTACCCCTTCGGAACAATCGCTAAGATCGAGTTTTTCAGCAGCCTGTGAAGCCGGGCCCTTTCAAAGCACTAATTTTGAAACACGCTCTATGAAAAGTTTCTTATCCCTGCTCGGGAACTTCAGCGATTTCTGTCTCTTCCGCGGGCTTTGGCCGGCTCGGGGGCGGCTCAACGGGCGGGTTGTGCGCGGGACCGTAGTAGAGGAATCGTCCGCAGGAATCGCAGGTGAGGACTTGCTGGTCGGCACGGACATCGTTAAAAACCTGCGGGCGCAGCATGACGTTGCACGCCAGGCACTTCTGGTCCATCGCCTCGGACAGGGCCGACCCACGCAGCTTTAGCACGCGGTCGTAATGGCGCAGCAGGTCAGGACTAATCTCGCGGCGTAAGGCTTCGCGCCTGGGCTGAAGCTGTGCCAGCTGCTGCTTGTCGTGCTCCGTGCGGTTGCGGGCCTCCGCTTTCTCTTTTTCTACTTGTGCCTGCTGGCTGCGCTGCTCGGCCTCGGTGGCCTTGATTTGCTTCTCCAGGGTCTCGGCGTCCAACATGCCGTCCAGGATCTTGTCTTCGAGGACGCGGATTTCCTTCTCGGCGAAGCTGATCTCTTCGCCCAGGGCCTTGTACTCCTGGTTGGTCTTGACGGCCAGCATCTGGTCGCGATACTTGGAAATTTTCTGCTGAAGGGACTGGATCTCGGCTTCGTGCTTGCGGCGGCTCTTCTCGTTTTCCTTCAGAGCGGCGCGCGCTTTCTCCACCTGGGCATTGATGCTGGCCAGCTTGGTCTCGATTTCGGAGACCCGGCGGGGGAGGGCTGCAATTTCCTGATTCAGGCGCAATATTTCGCGGTCAGCTTCTTGCAATTCAATCAGCTTTTGCAGCTCAGGATGCATGTCGGTGTAACAAAATTGTAGCATTCCATCCTGCCGCCGTCTCGCCGAGCCTGGGCCGCCTCACCATGACAGGCGATCAGGCGAGTCGAAGCATCTTGCGTCTTGCCGAGATGAAGCCCCCCATAACCCCCTCGCCAATTGACTAAGACCTTTCCCTGATTGAGCCCACTTGGGCCGCTTACTACCATGCAAGGGATGGCGATCGAACTCAGCCGGCTGGCATTTGGCCTATTGCTTCTCCTCTTCCATCGCCAGGTAGCCGATTACATTCTGGAGCGCGAACGCCAACTGGTAATTTTGTTTCGCCAGCGCGGAGTCCCACTTCCCGCCGCTCCTACCACCGAAGTTGGCCGCAACATCTACTTCTTCATCGCTGCCTTTATCGTGCTCTATCAGGTCGCCCGCATCTGGCTGATCCTGGGCAGATAGCCGCGAGCAACAAGCAGCGAGCAACAAGCCATTTATAACGTCTATGCCGTCGCACGGGTTGCTTGCTATCACCAGTCGCCTGCCATTCCGAATCACCGTTGCCAAGCGCCCATTGCTAATTGCCAATCGCTAATTGCCAATCGCCGCCTTTTGCTACACTGCAAAGTTCTTCAGGAGCACTACGTGAAGCGACTGCTGCTGCTGTGGTTCTGCCTCGCACCATTGCTGCTGGCGCAAGTGAGTCCGCCAACGAACTCCTCTCAGACCGAGCAGCCCGCCCCCGGCGGCCAGCAGCTCACCATCGAGTCCATCTTCGCTGAAGGCGGGATCACTGGCCGCGCTCCGGAAACCGTCAAATGGAGCCCCGACAGCAAGAAAGTTTCCTTCGTCCAGCGCGATGATTCCGGCGAGCACGGCGCCCTCTACTACGTGGACGTCACCAGCGGCAAGAAAGCCATCCTGGTTGCGGAAGAAAAGCTGGCTACCCTGGCCCCACCCATCAGCAAGCTCAAGAACGAGCGCGAGCACGAGCGCATCCAACGCTACTCCGTCGCCAGCTACCAGTGGGCGCCGGATTCCAAGCACCTGCTCTTTGACTCCCGCGGACAGCTATGGCTTTACAGCCTGGACACCGGCACTGCCGTGCAGCTTACCTCGGCGGCGGAGCCGAGCAGCGATCCCAAGTTCTCGCCCGACGGCAAGCGCATAGCTTACGTCCGCACGAACGGCTTGTACGTACGCTCGACGGACGGCGGAAGCGAACGCGTGCTCGTCCGCGACAAGGATGCCGAAATCCTCAGCGGCGCAGTGGACTGGGTTTACGCCGAGGAACTTGATGTTCGCAGCAATTATTTCTGGTCTCCGAACGGCAAACAGATCGTTTTTCTGCAGATGAACGAGAAGCCGGTCCCCACCTATCCCATCACCGACTGGATTCCCACCCATCCCAAGGTGGATGAGGAAAGATATCCCAAGGCCGGAGACACCAACCCGCAGGTACGCGTGGGCGTGGTCAACTCCGGTGGTGGCGGCGAGAAATGGTTTACCGTTGGTACGCCCGCGGATGCGGAGTACATCCCCCGTTTCGGCTGGGTACGCGACGGCCTCATTTACATACAGGTCCTCAATCGCGCCCAGAACAAACTTGATCTCTACTTCGTGGATGTCCATTCGGGGCGCTCGCGGCGCATGCTGTCGGAAACCGAGCCGCACGCCTGGGTCCCGGTGAATGACGATTTCACCGTGCTGAAATCGGGCGACCGTTTTCTATGGACCAGTTGGCGTGACGGGCACAATCACATCTACCTGTACAGCCTCGACAAGAAGGATCCCCTTGCTTCCGACGCCAAGCTCGAAGCGCAACTCACGCGGGGGAATTTCGATGTCGCAGCCATCGAGGGGGTGGACGAATCCACCGCAACGGTGTTCTTCAGCGGCAATACCCTCACCACAACCACCTTTGGCGAGACCGTTTTTGATCCCCGGGTTCGCTCCGTTAATGCCATTCCTCTAACTTCAGCAGCGCAGGCAGGAGACTCGACAGGCCGCGTGCTCCGCAGTGAATGTTCCGGCGCGTGGAACTCGGCCACGTTCGCGCCCGACGCAAAGCACTATGTGATCAATTATTCCAGCGCCATGCGTCCGCCCGTGCTGGGCTTGACCGCGGTTCAGGCGGACGGCGCGCCGCCCGCGCCATGCCGGCCGTTCTGGGAATCGCGCAGCACCGCGCAGTTCAACCTGATCGCGCCCAAGTTTGTTGAATTCAAAGCTGCCGATGGCGTCACTCCCCTTTATGGCGAGTTGCTGATGCCCAGGGAAGCCACCATCGCGGCGCGCGGCGGGAAGGCGCCGCTGATCCTGAGCCCGTATGGCGGTCCAGGAGCGCAAATGGTGCGCGACACCTGGGGCGGCGCCATCTTCCTTTTTCACCAAGTCCTGGCGCGGCAGGGATACGCGATCTTGCAGGTAGATAACCGAGGCACCTCTGGACGCGGAAAAGAATTCGGCGCTGCCGTCATGGGCAAGTTCGGAGAAGTTCCCTTGGCCGACCAGTTTGCCGCGCTCGATCAAGCGCTCACCGCGTATCCCGCGCTCGATCGCAATCGCATCGGCTGGTGGGGCTGGAGCTATGGCGGCTACATGACGCTGTACGCCATGACCCATTCCGACCGCATACAGGCCGGTGTCGCCGTCGCTCCCGTCAGCGACTGGCGTGACTATGACTCCATCTATACCGAGCGCTTCATGGGCCTGCCCAGAGAACAGGAATCCGCCTACCGCAACAGCTCTCCGCTGCACGTGGCAGACAAGCTGAGTGGCCGCCTCCTGATAGCGCATGGCACCGGCGATGACAACGTTCACCTGCAGAACACAATCCAGATGGTCAATAACCTGATCAATGCGGGCAAACAGTTCGACCTGCAACTGTATCCGCGCAAGACGCACAGCATTGCCGGCGCCGTTGCCCGCACTCATCTGTTCCACCGCATCCAGCAGCACTTTGAAACGTATTTGTTGCTCAGACCGAACTGAGCCATTGAGCGATTGGGTCATTTAGTCATTGGGCCATTGAGTCATTGAGCGCTCACGATGGATTCTCGGTGCAATAGGGATTCCTCGCTTACACCCAGCAAGCCAAAACCAGGCTTTCTGGGGACCCCGTGCGCTCGGAATGACAATCTTCGGATTGTGGGGGCAAGGGAAGGTCACCAGATCACCGGATCTCCTCTGCGTCCGCTACGTTTAAGCTTTCCCGATCACCCGATTCCTGGATGTTACAATTCCGCTAACTGTGCCCGACAAAGTTCTCGATCGCGAACAATTGCGCCGCTGTGTCTCCCAGTGGCGGCGCGCCGGCGAGCGCGTGATTCTCGCCAACGGCTGCTTCGACCTGCTGCATGTGGGTCACGTTCGCTACCTGCGCGGAGCCAAAGCTCTTGGCGGACGGCTCGTCGTCGCCGTCAATTCCGATGAGAGCGTGCGCGCGCTGAAGGGTGCGGGCCGGCCCCTGATGGCGGCCGCCGAGCGCGCCGAAATCCTGGCGGCGCTGGAAGCTGTGGACGCGGTAGTTGTTTTTTCCGAACCGGACGTGCGCGCCCTGGTTCAGGAAATCCGTCCCGATTTTCACGCCAAGGGCACTGACTACACCGCCGAAAACGTCCCCGAACGCGACACCGTGATCGCCTGCGGCGGCAAGGTGGCCATTGTCGGCGACCCCAAGGACCACTCCACCAGCGAGATCATTGATACGCACCTCCACGCCGGCCGTTCCGCCAATTCTGGGGAAAACGTGCTGCCGCCGCAAGCGTCCCGCAGTCAAAAGTGAACGTGAGTGCCATCACCGCATCCGTACGGCGCATTCTTGTGGTGCGATTGAGCGCCATGGGCGACGTGTTGCACACCATGCCCGCCGTGGCTGCCCTCAACCGCCTTTTCCCGCGTGCGTTCATCGGATGGGCCATCGAGGAGCGCTGGGCCGAGCTGCTCTGCTCGCGTGAAGCGGCGCGCCGGGGGCCGCGCTCGCTGGAAAAGCCTCTGGTGGACACGCTGCACATTGTCAACACTCGCAACTGGCGCCGGGCGCCGTTCTCCGACGAAACCTGGAAGGAGGTCCTGGGCGCCGTACGCGAAATTCGCGAGCTTCAGTACGACGTCGCGATTGACTTCCAGGGAGCAATCCGGTCGGCGGTGCTGGCCCAGCTCAGCCGCGCGCCGGAACTCATCGGCTTCCGCTCGCCGCGCGAGCATGTGGCCAGCATGTTTTACAACCGCCAGGTGATCGCGGAAGGCAGGCACATTGTCGAGCAGAACCTTTCCTTATTGACTGCCCTGACCCGCAGTCCCTTGCCCGCTGCTTCTGAATGTGCGGCCGCGGTCGAGCTTCCCTTCGATCCCATAAACGAGCAATGGGCGGAGGGCGAGCTGGCTCAGCTCGATTTCTGTCCTGGGCAATTTGCCATTCTCAATCCGGGCGCCGGTTGGGGGGCGAAATGCTGGCCGGCGGAACGCTACGGAGAAGTGGCGCGCGCACTGGGTGAGATTGGTTTGAAATCGCTGGTGAACATGGGGCCGGGCGAGGAGCCGCTGGCGCACAGCGTGGTGCAGGTTTCGGGCGGTGTTGCCAAAGCTGTCCCGTACACCGTGGGAGAGTTGATCGCGCTCACGCGGCGTGCGCGCCTGTTCATCGGAGGCGATACCGGCCCGGTACATCTGGCGGCTGCTTTGCGCGTACCGGTAGTTGCGATCTTCGGTCCCACCGACCCGGCGCGCAACGGGCCTTACTCGCCGCAAACGATCGTGCTGCGCAGTCCCGAAAGCCGCACCAGTCACGCTCGCCGGGTGCAACCGGACGAAGCCCTGCTGTCCATCTCGACTGCGGACGTGATAAACGCCGCCCGGCGCCTTCTCGACCAGAGTCAATCCAATGGCGCCCCACATCTGGGCGACAGATATGGGTCTTCGTCCTCACAACCGGCACCGGAGCGGCGCCATGACTAGCTGGTCCCGGCTTGCGCAGCGTATCCGCGTCCCGCTGGGGTTCGCGCTAGCGGCGCTCTATTTCTGGCTGGCGCAGCCCACCTGGACCTCGCTGGCGATAGGCGCTGTGATCGCGGCTCCGGGTCTCGCGTTGCGCGCCTTGGCTTCCGGTCACGTCCGCAAGAACACGGAGCTGACCACCACCGGGCCCTATGCTTACACACGCAATCCGCTGTACGTCGGCTCCGCGATAATCGGTGTGGGATTTGCTGCCGCCGCCCGCAGCCTGTGGGTGGTCCTCGCGCTAGTGCTGTTGTTTTTGTTGATCTATTTGCCCGTGGTGCGCTCAGAGGAAGCCTACCTCCGCGCGCAATTCCCCGAGTATGGGGAATATGCGCGCCGCGTACCGCGCTTTTCCTTAACCTTCAGTCCACCGCAAGGCGCGGCTGAGGGATTTTCCCGAGAACTGTACCTAAAACATCGCGAGTACAATGCCGTATTGGGGGCCGCGCTGATGCTCGCCGCCCTGGTGCTTAAATTACTGTGGCGCTGAACCGAGAATGACACTGAACCGCATATTTCAATTCGCCTGTTGGTGCGCCGTGCTGGCGCTGGTCATCAGTGCCAGCGCTGACCAGACGGCAACGACCCAGGCTGCGACGACCAGCGCCATCGGCCCTCTTTCCCGAATCCAGCGTCCTCCTGAGAATTTCCACCTTCCCAGCGGCACAACGTACGTTTACGGCGCCGAGTGGCGCCTGTGGACGGCGGGAACCGCCAGCATCCGCATTGAGACCACCGGCCAGCAGCAGCGCGTCACCGGCAGCGCCGACGCCACCGGCGTCACTGCCCTGCTGTTCGGCGTCCGCGACCGGTTTGAATCCTACTTTGATCCGCACACCTTCTGCTCGCAACGCATCTTCAAGCACACAGAGGAGGGATTCCACAAGCGCGAGACCAGCATCAGCTTCGATTATGGCCGCCGCAAAAGCGTACTCGACGAAGTGAACCTCAGGAACGGCGACCGTAAACATACCGAGCAGGAGATACCCAGTTGCGTCACAGACGTGCTTTCCGGCGTCTTTTACGCCAGCTCGCTTCCGCTGCAAGTCGGCAGCGAATACCTGTTTCCCATCAACGACGGCGGCAAGACCATTGACGTTCGCCTGCACGTGGAAGCGCGCGAGCAGGTGAAGACTGACGCGGGCACGTTTCCCACCCTGCGCGTGCAGCCGGAAGCCAGCTCCGGCGTGCTCAAAGATCGCGGCCGCGTCTGGATCTGGTACAGCGACGACGCGCGCCGCATCCCGGTGCAGGTCCGCGCCCGCATGTTCTGGGGGACATTGACCCTGCGCCTGCAACGGGTGGAAAGGCAGACCCCGTAACACAGAGTTCTATCTGCATGCTTCGCTTCGCTCGGCATGTCAACAAAAATGACTCGATCCCGATTGCCTGATCACCCGATTGTGCTGCTCACGGCGGACTCTCTTGCGGGATAGGGCTGCTTCGCTTCGCTCGGCATGTCAACAAAACAACCGGATCACCCGATGATTCGATCACCCGATTCTCGGCGTCTCTGCGGTGAAGGGGTTTACTGGATTCGGAAGCGCTCGCGCATGAGCCGCTGCAGGCGCGGCTTGTAGAGGATGTCGTAGGCCAGCTCTTTATCGGGAAACAGCGCCAGGGCGGCGCGTTTGCTGTTGGCCACCAGCTCGGAGGCTTCTTCCAGGGTGAGCTGCGGGTCCTGGCTGATGACGTTCATCACCATGCTCATCATGATTTGCAGGCGGCGTAGTTTTCTGTTCTCTTCCTGAATTTCCTCGGGACTTTGTCTCTGTCCTGGGTTGGTGGGTTGTATCTCCATTGGGGCCCTCAAAAAAATCGGGAGTTTCACACTCCCTTCGTCAAGCTGCTCTTACAAGTACAACTAACGAGTCCGGGTGTCATCCCGGGCGAAACTCTTAAAGAGCTTGACGATTAATTGGATGTCCTGCTGTCCACGGACGTTGCGCAGTGGGCTTACGCCGCGAGACCCTTGTCATCGCGCCTGACCCGCCGCATCATAGCACTGGTAGGCGTATCTGGAACCCGGCCGCGGTGAGGGCCTGGTTACGAAAGTTGCATCGCAATTGATTTACCCCACATTACATTACCTGGAGGAAAGCCATGGCGACGGCTGGCCAGCCCGAAATTCCCGAACCCAACGAAGAACTCGTCACCGTATTCGATTCCGAGCAGGAATCAGAAGTGATGGTGGTCCGCAGTTTGCTGGAATCCGTGGGCATCGAGACTGTCACCCGCAACCTGGATGCCCCCCAGGACATACTCCCGGGGGTAGGCGGAATTACCCTGCTGGTGCGCGCGGAGCAGGCGGATGAAGCCCGCCAGGTGATCAGTGACTACCAGGCGACCGGCCCCGCCGACGCCGAAGCCGCCGAGACGGAAAGCGAAATCAGCGGCGAAGAAGTGCTGTAACAGCTTTACGTTCCGCCCAGCATCCTCGCCGGCATGGGAAACGTGTCATTCCGAGCCAAGCGAGGAATCTTCATTGTGCAAACAATCTGTCGTGAGCGTTCAATGATGCGATGATTCAATGATTCAATGACCCAATCACTCCGACTCAACCACTTGCATCTTTGTGCCTGCGGCAGCAATCCATTGAAGAGGTAGATTGACGATAGGAACGGACACTCCTAGAATCAAAGTACCGCAATTATTCAAGTTTGGGAGTTCGTGTGCCGCTTTACGAGTACGAATGTACCAGGTGTGAATATCGCTTTGAACGCATTCAGAAGTTTTCCGATCCGCCGGTGAGCAAGTGTCCCGAGTGCGGCGGAAAGGTGGCTCAACTGCTCTCGCCCCCAGCCCTGCAGTTCAAGGGCTCCGGCTGGTATGTCACCGACTACGCCCGGAAATCCTCCAGCCCTGCGGCGAGTTCGGGCAATGGCAAAAACGGCGACAAGCCGGCCTCGGCGACGGCGGGAACGTCGAAATCTGAATCCACTGCCGAAAGCAAGCCCAAAGCCGGTTCCAAGAAATAGCCTGACCGAGTTCTGGTGGTTGCGACTGCAAGTCGCCGCACTTGCGGCCGGCCGGGGTAGAACATCCAATGCAGATACTCGACTCCCTTCGGCCAACAGCGGGCCTCCGGTCGCTCGGGATGACACCTTTCTGGGATATAGCTTCTGCCGAACTGCTCCAGCAATTTAACCAATTACCGAATTGGCTAGGCGGCTTTCTTCCGTGGCGGCACCTTGGCGCCCGCGCCCCGAGCCTTCGACAAGCCGATAGCGATGGCCTGCTTCCTGTTCTTGTGTTCTCCTTTTTTCAAATGGCGCATTTCGGTCTCGACCATTTTCTGTGCCTTGGGACCGTACTTGCGGCTGGACGAGCTCTTACTCGATGATTTTCTTGAACTGGACTTCTTAGCCGGCATGCCTTGATTCTCCCCGTAATCTTTGGTGCGGACGGTTTCTGCGCCGCACTGATTTGCTAATAAGAAGTTCAGAATCGTATCCAGAACCATGGGTTGTGCGTGAGCACCGTCCAACGTTCCCACGTGCAAAAACGGGAAACAAGAAACGGGGAACGGGAAACGTGCTTCGCATCTAATGTAGAGACGTAGCAAGCTACGTCTCTACACCATATGGCGCTCGAGGAATACAAGCGCAAGCGGCGCTTCGATAGAACTCCGGAGCCGGGACCGGAAGTCGCCCGGCGCGGCGCACACCGCTTCGTTGTGCAGAAGCACCAGGCATCGCATCTGCACTACGATTTTCGCCTCGAGATGAATGGGGTGCTGAAGTCCTGGGCGGTACCCAAAGGGCCGTCACTCGATCCTGCCGACAAGCGCCTGGCCATGATGGTGGAAGACCATCCTGTTTCCTACATTGACTTTGAGGGCATCATCCCGCCCGGCAATTACGGCGCGGGCACGGTCATGGTCTGGGACGCGGGAACCTGGGAGCCGCTGGGAAACGCCTCTGAAATGCTCAATAAGGGCGACCTCAAGTTCAACCTGCACGGCGAAAAACTTAATGGCAGCTTCGTGCTGGCGCACATGCGCTCGCGCCGGCCGGGAAGCAAAGGCACCGAGTGGCTGCTGATCAAGCACCGCGACCAGTTCGCTGTATCGGGTTACGACATTGACGATTACGACTACTCCGTCCGGACCCGCCGCACCATGGAGGAAATCGCTGCTGATGAAGGCTCGGCGGAATGGGAAAGTAGTCGCCCTGCCGCAGTTCCCAAGAAGCAAGCCTGGCTGGCCAAGTCAATCGCCGTTGCGGAGAGAAAGAAAAGATTAACCACAGAGGACACGGAGGACAAAGAGGGAAAAGGCAAGAAGCCAACCCGCATGACTGAGAATACCGGTACGCCTGACCAGCAGCCCACGCCCGGCAAAGGAAAAGCTAAGAGGCCCTCGGTGTCCTCTGTGTCCGCTGTGGTTAATTCTTCTTCTGCAGCAAAGGAGATCGCAAAGCTTAAGGGCGCCGCGCGCTCGCCCATGCCTGCGGCCTTGCATCCCATGCTCGCCACCCTGGTTGACGAACCTTTCAACGACCCCGACTGGCTCTATGAAATCAAATGGGACGGTTACCGGGCGCTCGCCTTCATCAAAAACGGCGACCTGCGCCTGTTTTCCCGCAATCAGAACGACCTCACCGGGGAGTATCCCGAACTGCAAGACCTCCCCGATTACGTGCGCGCGCGCACTGCCATCCTCGATGGCGAGATTGTCGCCCTTGACGACGAAGGACGCCCATCTTTCAGCCTGATGCAGCAGCGCACCGGAGGTCTCGGACACGGCTATCGCGCCGGCGCTGCTGACCGCAACATCTCCATCGTTTATTACGCCTTCGACTTGCTCTACCTCGACGGTTTCGACCTCAAGCGCGTGGATTTGGAAAAGCGCAAGGAACTGCTCGCGGCCGTGCTCGTCACGAGTGATCGCATCCGCTACTCGGAACATTTTCCCGACGGTCTGGCGCTTTACAACGCCGCCAAAGACCGCGGACTGGAAGGCATTGTGGCGAAGCGTCGGCGCGGCTGCTATCTGGAAAAGCGCAGCCGGGAATGGCTGAAGGTGAAAATCACCCAGCGGCAGGAGTGCGTCATTGGCGGCTACACCGACCCGCGCGGCAGCCGCGAGCACTTCGGCTCCATCGTCCTCGGCCTGTACGATTCCAAGGGACGGCTCATCCACGTTGGCCAGGCGGGCAGCGGCTTCACCGAGCGCACGCACGAAGACATGTGGCGACGTCTGAAGAAACTGGAAACCGAGCACAGCCCCTTTTACGGCAAGGTAGACTCATCGCGACGCGTGCACTACGTCAAGCCGGAGCTGGTCGCCGAGATCAAATTCACGGAGTGGACGCACGAGGGACAACGGAAATAGCGCTCGCAAGTCATTGAACAGACGTGCCAGACATCGCTATTTCCATGGCGGAGGACGCAGGGGAAACAGACAGGTTCGTCATGCCCGCAATGCTGCCGACAACTACTCGGAACCAGCAACTGGAAACTGGGAAACGTTGAAACTGGAAACTGTTACTTCACTTGATTCATCGCCAGCAGCGTTCCGTAGTCCCTGCCTGACGGATCCACGGCGCGGGCGACTACTCCGCCGAAGGCTTCGCGATATTCCGGGTACTTCGCCACCAGCCCCTTGATGACCGCGGTATTGTCCTGGAAGGTTTTGGTGGTATCGGAAATATCAGGCACCTGGTACTTCACGACGAGGTCGAGCTCATCTCCTACCGGCGCGACGAACAATTGCGTGATCTTATAGGTTTTGCCGCCTGCCGACAGGTCCACAGGGCCGTTGTAGGGCAGATCGTTGGGCATGCTCTGCCGGGCCTCGTCGTACAAGCGATCCAGCGGCGGCGTGCTCAGCGCTCCGAAGGGACGCAGCAGTTGGTCTGCCGTCAAATAGTAAAACCAGGCATTGTGAAGTTGCCCTTTGGCTTTGTATGCCCGCGCCTGGTTGACGAACCAGGTCGCATCATGACCGCCAATCTTCTGCGGACGCAAAATCAGGTCAGCAATCTTCCACTGCGCTCCGGTCTGCTGGAGTATCCAGCTCACGGTGTGCGGTGTGGCCCCGCTGGCGTCCTGAATCACCACTGCGTACTGCCCGGAAGCCAGTTTCGGAAATGCAAACACCACGCGCTCGGGCGAGTTGTAGACGCCACAGAAAAATTCCGAGCGGCCGCTGGAATCGCTGGACATCTGGCTGGAACTCGCCGCGTTCTCCAGCAGATAAGCAATACGAGTACGTACGTCGCCGGCAAAGGCAGCTTTGTTATTGCTGACGATGTCCGCGAGCGCCGTAAAGCCCGGGGTGGCGTTCTGCTGGAGCGCCGCCGTGTTGCCTTGCTGCGCCAGTTGGAAGTACTGGCGAGCCGTGTTCTCCAGCGCCGAGTGGGTAGCGGGCTGCATGGCGCTCGGCGTCTGGCAGCTTTCACCGTAAGCTCGGAGCCCGCTCCAGCCGCTCAGCAGGAACACTAAAATCGCGATAAATTTTATGTGCTTCATGATTTCTGTCCTCAGTCGAGCCTCGCTGCGCACCGGCACCGGAGGTGAAGGCGAATCGGCAAAGCGCTCCTGACGGTACTCTGAACGCTTAGGATGCGCTTGTTTCTGCTTCAGATGTAAGCGTGGCCCGGTCACATATGCTTAAACCCCGCGCACTTTCCGATGTCCCGGGGGTGGTAGAATTTTGTCTTCATGTCACGTCTGATTTCCAAGTTCCTCGTGCTTGCCATTGTGCTGCTAACGGTGGTGCACGGCTCTGCGGCCGAGAAAGCAACCACCGCGCCGGCGGCTCAAGGCAAGGCGGCCACCACTGCGACCGCTAAGAAGTCTACGCCGACTGCGAAACGCAAGTCCAAGCACAGCAAACGGCACACACGGCCGCAGCAGCCATACAACATCGCCCCCATGACGCCGGAGCTGCTACCTGCCGCGCCTCCGCAGGTCAGCTATCTGAACGGACAGCTCACCATCCAGTCGGAGAATTCTACTCTGGCGGATATTCTTGCCGCAGTGCGGAACCGAACTGGTGCTGATGTGGATCTGCCTCCCGGCTTCGGCAGTGAACGGGTCGCCACACGGCTTGGCCCGGGCCCTGCTTGCGACGTGCTCAACTCTCTGCTTTCAGGTTCGAAGTTTGGCTACGTGCTTGTCGGCGCTCCCGGCACTCCTGGCGCCGTGCAAAGAGTAATCGTCACCGGTGAACAATCGCCACTCAGCGCCAGCAGCGCTTCCCCTGCTGCAAATGAAAACGAAAGGAGACGTGGTGAACGTAAAGGCGGGCGCCGCCAGGCGCCGCCGCGGGGCGTACCTGCCGAACCCGAGCCCCAAGAAGAAACCGTCGAGATAGAACCGGAACCTCCCGCGCCAACGGAGCCTGCCCAGCCACCAGTTCCTGCCCCGGCGGCGGTCCCTGCGCCGAATGCTTCGTCGCCTAATGGGCAGCCGGCTGTGCCGTTCGGCACAAGCCCGCCTGCGAGCGCGCCGGAAGCGCAATCTGACCAGTCCACGCAGACGCCTGGCCAGCCTCCGGTCAAGACTCCCGAGCAGTTGCTCCAGGAACTGCAACAGATGCGCAAACAGGGACAGGCACCGCCGCAGCAACGCTAGTGTGCGCCTGACAACCGACGAGTGATTTGTCATTCCGAGCGTAGCGAGGAATCCCTATCGCGCAGGCAACCTGTCATGAGCCTCTAATGCCTCAAGGACTCAATCGCTCAATGACTCAATTCGGGAACTATGGATAGGCAGGAAACGAGTTAATCGCCGCTTGACTCCACTGTGGTGAGGGCGGCAGCCGCCCGCTTTTGCGGTCTATGTCCGAAAGCTCGCAATATGCCGATGGCCGCGAAGTAACCCAATGCAATACCGAACGTCAGTGACAGCACAATAGCGATCACCAGTGTGACTGCTGCCATGAATGCGTTCAACTCCAGACCGCCCCGTTCTGAGATGCGCGTCCGCGCTGCTCTGGAGGGACGGCACCTCTGTTTGAAATGTCTTTCAAAGTTTTTACTCTCGCGGCCCGTGCCATGTTAATAACCGGCGTCACCCTTCAGTGTGATTTCATCCCTGCCGCCAGCTTTGGTCCGGACCGTCACTTTATCTCGAATTGACCCTTGCGGGTGTTTACAAATAAGATACGAACGTACCGTTGCGCAGTCTTCATTCTGAACGCTTCTGTACGCCTGTCCACGGTACGAAAGGTCTCGCTCTGCCGGCCATGGCTATTACCAGGATCACGGTGCGCGGCGCGCGCCAGCACAACCTCAAGAACATCAACGTCGAGATTCCCCGCAACAGCCTCACGGTGATTACCGGACTGAGCGGCTCGGGGAAGTCGTCGCTCGCCTTCGACACCATCTACGCCGAAGGGCAGCGCCGCTACGTGGAGACGCTTTCCGCCTACGCTCGCCAGTTCCTCGACCAGATGGAACGGCCCGACGTGGACTCCATTGATGGCCTGTCTCCATCCATTGCGATCGAGCAAAAGACTACCAGCCGCAGCCCCCGCTCCACTGTAGGTACTATCACCGAGATTTACGATTATTTGCGCTTGCTCTACGCGAACATCGGGTTACCCCATTGCCCTCGCTGCGGGCGCGCGATTTCCCGGCAATCTGCGGAACAGATCGTTGCCCGCGTGATGCAGTTGCGTCCCGAGGACCGGGTCATGATCCTGGCGCCCATCGTCCGTGGCCGCAAGGGAGAGTTCAAGAAAGAGTTGGAGAAACTGGCGCAGCAGGGATTCACACGCGCGCGCATTGATGGCGAGCTGCGCAGCCTGGATGACGACATCCCCCTTGACAAGCGCAAGAACCACACCATTGAAATCGTCGTGGACCGGCTGCTGGTGAAACCTGGTATCGAAAAGCGTCTGGAGCAGTCGGTCGCGCTGGCCATGAAGCTGGCTGCAGGACTGGTGCAAGTAGCCGTGGTCGGCGGTGAAGAGCGGCTCTATTCCTCGCGCCTGGCCTGTCCCGACTGCGACATCAGCGTGCCTGTGCTGGAGCCGCGTTCGTTTTCCTTCAACAGTGTTTACGGCGCCTGCCCCGCGTGCAACGGGCTCGGCAGCAAGTACGATTTCGATCCCGCCAAGATCATCATTGACTGGTCCAAGCCCCTGTTTGACGGCGGGCTGGGGCCGGGCTCAGGTTCCAGTTACTTACAGCACATGGCGCAACTCGCCGCCAAGTATTACGACTTTGACCTGCACACGCCCTTCGAGCAGCTCCCGCGCAAGGTGCAGAACTTGCTTCTGTACGGTCCTGATGCGTCTGAAACTCCCAAGACCGGCTTTCATGGCGTGATCGCGTTTTTGAAGGAGATGCTGGACGAAAGCACCTCTGAGAGCTACCGCGAGTGGCTGCTCAATTACATGTCCGCAACCGAATGTCCCCAGTGCCACGGCGCCCGCTTGCGGCCGGAGAGCCTGGCGGTAAAAGTCCATGGCATGAGCATCGCCGAGTTCACCGCGCTTCCGGTTTCGCGCGCCGTACAGGCAGTAGCAAGCATGAAGTTGAACGAGCGCGAAGAAGCCATCGCCGGACGGGTGGTGCGCGAAATTGCGGAACGCTTGCAGTTCCTGAATGCAGTGGGACTGGGCTACATCTCTCTTGACCGTTCCGCAGCGACGCTTTCCGGGGGCGAGGGTCAGCGCATCCGCCTGGCCACACAGATCGGCTCGCGTCTGCGCGGCGTCTTGTACGTTCTTGACGAGCCTTCCATCGGACTGCACCATCGCGACAACGCCCGCCTGCTCTCTGCGCTGGAGTCGCTGCGCGATATCGGCAACACCGTCCTCGTGGTGGAGCATGATGAGGACACGATTCGTCGCGCCGATTACGTTATTGACCTCGGGCCCGGCGCAGGGCGCCGCGGCGGCAATGTAGTGGCCTGCGGAACGCCGGCGGAAATCATCGCCGCCCCGGATTCGCTCACCGGCAAATATATTTCCGGGCAGATGGCGATCCTGCAACCGCCCGCGCCGCGCAAGACCAACGGTCACGCTTTGACCATCCTGGGCGCGAGCGAAAACAATTTGAAAAATGTCGATGTCAGCTTTCCGCTGGGTGTGATGACCGTGGTCACCGGTGTGTCAGGCTCCGGCAAATCCACTTTGGTGACAGACATTCTCTATCGCGCGCTCGCCAAAAATCTATACCGCTCGCGCGAGGAACCCGGTGCGCATAAGGCGATCACCGGCACCGAATTTATTGACAAGGTCATTCAGATAGACCAGTCGCCCATCGGTCGCACGCCGCGCTCCAACCCGGCCACCTACACGGGCGTCTTCACCGTGATTCGCGACCTCTATGCCATGCTTCCGGAATCGCGCGAGCGCGGCTACAAGGCGGGGCGCTTCTCCTTCAACGTCGCCGGGGGACGCTGCGAAGCCTGCCAGGGCGAAGGACAACGCCGCATCGAAATGAACTTCCTGCCCGACGTCTATGTGGTCTGCGAACTCTGCGGCGGCAAGCGCTACAACCACGAGACCCTGGCGGTGAAGTACAAGGGCTACTCCATTGCCGATCTGCTCGAGTCGCCGGTCGCCGACGCGCTCACCATCCTGGAGAACATCCCGCAGGCGCGGCAGAAGCTGCAAACGCTGGTGGACGTTGGGCTGGGTTACATCCATCTGGGCCAGTCGGCTGTCACTTTGTCCGGCGGGGAAGCGCAGCGGCTGAAGCTGGCGCGCGAACTCAGCAAACGTCAGACCGGCAGCACACTTTATCTCCTCGACGAACCCACCACCGGCCTGCACTTAGACGATGTCAAGCAATTGCTGGCGGTGCTGCACCGCCTTACCGACCTCGGCAATTCCATCATCATCATCGAACACCACCTGGACGTAATCCGTAACGCCGACTGGATCATTGACCTCGGCCCAGAAGGCGGGGAAGATGGTGGCCGTATCGTCGCCCAGGGCACGCCCGCCCAGGTAGCGCGCAATAAGAAGTCCTACACCGGCCAGGCCCTGGCGGAATACTTCGCCCGAACCAGAACTGTGTAAAACCTTTTCACCGCAGAGGCGCAGAGGACGCAGAGGAACTGGCCACCGGCCACTAGCCTCACGGCAGTTGTCATTCCGAGCGAAGCGAGGAATCCCTATTGCGCCGACAACTTGTTATGAGCGCTGAATCACTCAATGGCCCAATGGCTCAACTAGCTTTACAATCGACTGTTGCCCGATCTCGACTACAACACGCCTCCGCAGGAGCCCGAGCCGCCGCAGCGTGAGATCATTCCTTCCCTCGATTTACGTCCTCAATACGATCCTCCCTGGACCGGCTGGGACGTGCTGCTCATCGCGCTGGTAGCACTCTTCTCGATCGTAGTCTTCAGTATCGCTGCCTTCGCCTACCTCGGCCGTCTGGCGCTGTTCCAGGGTAGATCGGTTGCCGAGCTTGCCATGGATCCGCGCATTATCGTGCCCGTGCAAACGGGTGCCTATGTGGTCGTGCTGGCCTTTATGTACTGGATCGTGCGCAGCTACGGACGCCGCTTCTGGTCTGCTGTTCACTGGAAATGGCCGGGTCGCCTGTTCCCGTGTATGTTCGCCGGGGTCGTGCTCGCGATTGGCATCCAACTCAGTTCGGCGCTGCTGCCCATCCCCAAGCAACTGCCCATCGAGCGGCTCTTCCGCACGCCGCTGGGCGCCTACCTGATGGGGGTCTTCGGCATCACCGCCGCCCCTTTGGTGGAGGAACTGTTTTTTCGCGGATTTCTGTATCCGGTGCTGGCCCGCCGTCTGGGCATAGCGCCTGGCGTGGTGGTGACATCGATCCTGTTTGCGTTCATCCACCAGTCACAACTGGGGCACGCCTGGGGACCGCTCCTCCTGCTGTTTATTGTCGGGCTGGTACTCACAATCGTGCGCGCTCGCACCGATTCCGTGGCTCCCGGATTCCTGATCCACGTCTCCTATAACTTTTCCCTTTTCCTGCTGCTCTGGAGCTCCACCGGCCATTTTCGCCATTTCGAGCGGCTGGCGCAGTGATGAGTTGTAATTTGTCATTGGTAATTTGCAATTGATAGGTTGTAATGAAGGCACATACGGTGAGGCCTGCTTTGCAAGTTACAAATTGCCAATCACAAATCAGCTCCGCGCGCGCGCAACTGCTGTCACTGTTGGCCCAAAAGTCCTTCCGCCTCGGCCAGTTCAAGCTGTCTTCCGGCGGGACGAGCGACTACTACGTTGACTGCCGCACCACTACGCTGGACGCCGTCGGTTCGCGCCTCACGGGCCAGGTGGTTCTGGACGAGATTCGCGCCCGCGGCTGGCGTCCGCAGGCCATCGGTGGACTCACCTTGGGCGCCGATCCCATCGCTGTCAGTGCGGCCGTGGTCAGCGAAGGCAAACTGAATGCATTTCTCGTGCGCAAAGCCGAAAAGACGCACGGAACCGGCCAGCGCATCGAAGGCTTCCGGGAGAAGGGCGCGCCCGTGGTGATCGTAGACGATGTTTGCACTACCGGCGCTTCCACCATCCAGGCCATCGAGGCCGCCCGCGAGTTCGGATTCGAGATCGTGGGCGTCATGTGCCTGGTAGAGCGCACCGAAGCCGGCGGCCGGGCCAAAGTCGAAAAAGCCGCCGCCCCGGCGCCGTTCGTCTCGCTGTTTACCGATCAGGACGTGAGGGCCGAGCACGTGAAGACAATTGAGTCATTGAGTCATTGAATCATCGGATCATTAAAATCACTGAACTGAAAACCGAGAACCGATGTTAAAGACGCTTGAATGGACCGATTCGGGTGTGCGCTTCTTGGATCAGACGAAGCTGCCCACGGAAGAAACGTACGTTACCTGTCGCACCTACGAACAGGTCGCGGACGCCATCCGCACCATGGTGGTGCGCGGCGCGCCTGCGATCGGCGTGGCGGCGGCCATGGGGATCGCCCTCGGCGCCCGGAATGCCAACACCCGCAGCGTCGCCCAACTTCGGCCGCAGTTCGAAAAAATTTGCGAAGCGATCACTGCCACCCGTCCCACGGCGGTCAATTTGTTCTGGGCCGTGCGCCGCATGCGCAACAAGTTTGAATCCGCATCGCACCTGCCCGTCGCGCAACTGAAGCAGGCGCTGGTCGAAGAAGCGCAACGCATGTACGCCGAAGACATTGCGGCCAACGAAGCCATGGGACGCCACGGCGCCACCCTGATGCCCTCCGCTGGCGGCGTGCTCACTCACTGTAACGCGGGCGCCCTGGCTACCTGCGGCTATGGCACGGCGCTGGGCGTCATTCGCGCGGCTGTAGAAGCGGGCAAGAAGATTCACGTCTTCGCCGACGAAACCCGTCCCTTCCTCCAGGGTTCCCGCCTCACCGCCTGGGAACTGATGAAGGACGGTATCCCCACCACTCTAATCTCCGACAACATGGCTGGAGCCATGATGGGGCAGGGCAAGATCGGCGCGGTGGTCGTGGGCGCCGATCGCATCGCCGCCAACGGCGACGTCGCCAACAAGATCGGCACCTACTCCGTCGCGATTTTGGCCAAAGAGCATGGCATTCCTTTTTATGTGGCCGCGCCTTTTTCCACGGTAGACCTCGACACGCCCGACGGAAGCAAGATTCCCATCGAACAGCGCTCGCCCAATGAAGTCACTCATCTGGCCGGCAAACGCATCGCGCCGGAAGGCGTGGGCGTGGAGAATCCCGCGTTCGATGTGACCCCGGCAAAGTACGTGGCCGCCATCATCACCGAGCATGGCATCGCCCGTGCGCCTTACGAACAATCCCTGCGCGGCCTGGCAAGGAAAGTGGCGAGCAGGTAAAGAGTGCTTTTCAACTTGGGATTTACAAAGCAGATGCCTCGTCGGGCTGACGCCCTCCTCGTCCTGGTACCTGCAATAGTGTTATCGATACACCTTCCTGCTTTGAGTCAGCGTCGCTTTTCTGTTTGGCGCGGTTGCTTTACTCTGGAGCCAGAGCATTTCCTCATGCGCTTTGTCCTTCTGGTCTTAACGGCCGCAATCTGGTTGTGCAGCGGCTTAGTGTTCGCGCAGGACTCTCTGGCTGCGCTTACCACGCGCGCCAAGAACATGAAAATTGACGATATCGAGCCGCTGGAAAGGCGCGCCGAATCCGGTGATCCCGGGGCGCAGACTATGCTTGCACTGGCGTATCACTACGGCACTCTGCTCGAGCAGGATTCGGTTGAGGCCGTTAATTGGTTCCGCAAAGCTGCCGATCAGGGCTTTGTCCCGGCGGAAGAGGCGCTGGGCATGAGCTATCAAATGGGTGACGGGGTACCCAAGGACGGGGCCGAGGCGGTGAAATGGTACACGAAAGCCGCGGAACAAAAGTCGAACCTGGCGCAGTCCAACCTGGGGCAGATATATCTGAGCGGCGATGGAGTGGAGCAGAATTTCGGCATGGCGTTGAAGTGGTTTCGCGCCGCGGCCGAAGCCAATGAAGCGACCGCACAGTACAACCTGGGGTTGATGTATTTGCGGGGGCATGGCGTAGTGGCCGACCCGTCTGTTGGGGCGGAGTGGCTGCGCAAGGCTGCGGACCAGAACTTTGCGCCCGCGCTGTTTCGGCTGGCCATCATGCTGCAAGAAGGTGCGGGCATGGCTCCCGATCCGAAACAGGCTGCCGGTCTTCTGATGAAGGCGGCCGACCAGGGACATGCGCAGGCGCAGACGCAGATGGGCTATATCTATCTCAAAGGGATTGGCGTGCCGGTGGACAATGCACAATCACTGATGTGGTATCGCAAAGCAGCCGACCAGGGGGAGCCGGTCGCAGCGTATGCACTCGGTGTGCATTACATCAAAGGTGACGCGGATGTAACGAAGGACCCGGTCGAAGCACGTAAGTGGTTCACCGTCGCCGCCGAGCAGGGTCATGCGGATTCGCAGTACAACCTAGGAGTGATGTGCGAGAGCGGATATGGAGGCGAAGTAGATTTTGGCGCCGCGGCCAAATGGTATCGCGCTGCGGCTGAGCAGGGCGTCGCCAGCGCGCAGTTCCGGCTCGGACTGCTGTATGTGGAGGGCAAAGGCGTGGAAAAAGATGTGGTGTCGGCGTACCAGTGGTTGTTCCTCGCCAACCAGGATGGAAAGGAGCCGAAGGCAGGCCGTACGCTGGAAAAGCTGGCGTCACAGTTAAAGCCGGATGAAATCGCAGCAGCCCAGCAGAGGGTGGACGCATGGCGGATTGCGCATCAAGCTGCTGGTTCGAGGTGAGTGGAGCGTCGGCGCTAAATGCAGATCCCTCGACTCCCTACGCCTTCGCTCAGGGTCCGGGCGCTCGGGATGACACCCTGAAAAGAGGAGTCCGTCCGCGAGGACGCCTACGCTTCCCAAGGCTGCGGGCGAGGACGCCGGCGCTAGGCAACGACCGTCTCGAAAAAGTGCTGCACGCGATCGAGGACTTCCTGCTCGGTTCTGGATTCGTACACCGCCTTGCGCAGGAGGGCGCCGTTGTGCACGCCGTGGGTGAACCAGGACGCAAACTGCTTCATCTTGCCGATGGCACCGGGGGTTCCTTCCTCGATCAACATCTCGAAATAGGTGCGGATCATGTGGTAACGGTCGGCTTCTGTGGGCTGATGGTAGCTGCCGGTGGCGGTGTACTGCGCGATCTGACGGAAAATCCAGGGATTCGATGCGGCGGTGCGGCCGATCATGACGGCATCGCAACCGGTCTGTGCAACCATGCCGACGGCATCCTCGGGCGAGCGGATGTCGCCGTTGCCCATCACGGGAATACTGACGCTCTGCTTGACGTGCGCGATCCAGTCCCACTGGGCCTGCCCGCCGTAGCCCTGCTCACGGGTGCGCGCGTGCAGCGCCACCGCCTGCAATCCGCAGTCTTCGGCCATGCGCGCCAGGTCCACGCAGATGACTTCGTTGTCGTTCCAGCCGATGCGGAACTTGACGGTGAACGGAATCTGCACGGCCGCACGGACGTTCTGGAAAATCTGGCGGACCAGCGGGAGGTCGCGCAGCAGGCCGGAGCCGCCATTGCACTTCACCACTTTCTTTGCGGGACAGCCGAGGTTCAGGTCTACCAGATCGAAACCGAGTGCTTCGATGGTGCGGGCGGCGTCGGCGAGTATCTGCGGGTCGCTGCCGAACAGTTGCGCGGAGATGGGGTGCTCGTCGTCATAGAAATGGAGATAGCGCCGGGCTTTCTTGTCCTTGGCGCGCAAGATGCCGTCGGCGGAGGTGAACTCGGTCATCACCAGACCGCAGCCGCCGAGTTGCCGGATGAACTGACGGAAGACGGTGTCGGTGATGCCAGCCATCGGCGCCAGCACGGTGGCGGGAGCGACCGTCACCGCGCCTATGTTGAAGGACGCGGGAACGCGCACGCCCGCAGGCATGCCGGTCGGCGCCGCCGGATTTTCCCAGTACTTGCGCACAAAAAGTTTCCCGTTCCCAGCTTTTCCTTTCCCGTTAATTGCGGTGGAGAGCGGAACAGGAATCATTCTATTTTAACCAGTTTGCGGGTTTGCACTGGGGGCGGTGCATGAGAAATTTTGAAGATTCCTCGGCTCAACATCCAGCTCACTCCTCGCTTCGGTCGGAGTGAGGTGGCGCTCACGACACTTCGTCGGCGCAATAGGAATTCTTCGCTTCGCGAGGAATGACAACCTGCGACGGAAACTACGGTTTTGTAGCTTCGGCTTTGCGTTCGCCTTGGCGGGCGAGCTTGACTTTGGCGTTTTCGAGTTTCTTCTGCACTTTGGCCATTTCGGCGGTGTCCACGTCGGCGGGCGCACTGCGGTTCCATTCCTGCAGGGCGCGTTCCCAGTGGGCGACGGCTATCTTGAGGCGTCCCGTCTTGGCGTACAGTTCCGCCAGATGATCGTGGATGGTGGGATCGTTATTCATGCGCTCAGAGGCGCGCCGAAGGTTTTCTTCCGCCAAGTCGTAGTTACCCAGCTTGAACTGCACCCAACCCAACGAATCGAGGTAGGCGCCATTCTGAGGATCGAGAGTAACGGCCTGCTTGATGTACCCGAGTGCCTCGTCCAGACGCACGCCACGATCGGCCAGCATGTAGCCCAGGTAGTTCAGAGTCATAGCATTGCGCTGGTCATTAGCGAGAACTTTCTTGAAGGATTGCTCCGCGGCGTCGTACTTCTTCTGCCGCTCGTACATGGAGCCGATCGCGAATTCGACAAAGTTCTTTTCTTCCGGCTTCGATGAGAGCTGCTGCGCCTTGGCGAGAGCCTCTTCGGCGTCCTTCCAACGCTTGAGGCGAGTGTTGACCTGGCCCAGGGTAATGTAGACTTCGCGGTCGTCAGGCGTGCCCTTGAGCATGGCCTTGATGTCGGCCAGGGCCGCGTCGGGATGCGGGCCAATTTCGGCCTGCAACGACGCCAGGGTTAGCTTCAAAGAGCGGTCCTGGGGCAGCTTGGCAACGGCTTCTTTCGCCACCGCCGTGGCTTGCTGGTACTGCTTGGCGTCGCGGTAAGCGTCAATAATTTCTTCGTATCCTCGCGAGGCGTTTTCGTCACCGAGGGCCAGCATCTTGCGGAAGGTCTCCACAGCCAGCGGAGTCTTGCCGGCGTCGCGATAAATACTGCCGAGACGTTCGAGGAACACGGCGCGGTTGTTGCGGTCACTGGCGCTGTAGTTGCCGTCGGGACGTTCGCCCTTCTGCACCAGGCCCTGCACGATCTGCGCAGCTTCGTCGAATTTGCCCTGCGCCTGGTAGATGACGGCGAGGTTGTACGGCACCTCAAGAGAATCCTGGACGTAGAGCTGCGCCTTTTTTAGAGCGTCGAGCGCCTGATCGAACTTGCCGGACCGGCGGTAGATTTCCGCGATTCGTAGATAACTCTGCGGGTCCTGTGGGTCCGCGTCAATGATGGCTTTATACTGCTGCAAGGCGGCATCGGTCTGCCCGTCATTCATCAGATTCTGGGCGAGGCCACGCATAGCATCCAGATTGTCGCGGTCCAGTTCCACGGCGCGGGAGTAGGCGGAGATGGCCTTCTTGTACTCCTTCTGCTGTTCGTAGGTGAAGCCCAGGGCCTGATACAAGCGGCCGGTGCGTGCGGCATCCGGAATGGTGCTCAGGACCTCGGCGGCGCGCTGGGTATCACCTTCCTCGTTGTAGAGATAAGCCAGCGTGGTAACGGCTTCTTCGGAATCGGGCTGCAACTTGACCGCACCCTTGAATTCATTTTCCGCCTTGGTCAGATCGTTGTTCAGACGGTAGAGGCGCCCGAGCAGCAGATGGTTCTCGACATTGCGGGGTTCGATTTTGACAATGGCCTCGTACTGTTCAATAGCGTGCTTCAGCATGTCCTGCGACCCCGCCCCCGACTGTACATCGCCCAGGGAACGCAGATAGATGCGCCCGAGGAGCTTGCGCGTCTCGAGATTGTTGGGATCGCGTTTGAGAATGTCCTGCGCTTCCAGGACGGCGTCGCGAATGCGCCCCGTCTTGGCGTAGAGTTCCGCCAGCCCGGCGTTCAGATATTCGGACGAGGGGTCGTTTTCGATTGCCAGGCGATATTCCTGGATGGCCTTGTTAGCGTACTCAGCGCGTCCATACAGAGCCACCAATTCCTCGTACATGTGGGCCTGCATGAAGTGGTAATAGGCCGCTGCTTTGTTAGGAGCCTTGGTTCCTATGGTCTCGGCAGGCGGGGTAGTAGCAGCGGGGACTTGGGAAGCTGCAGCATCTCCCGGTGCAGTGCGGACTTCAGGGCTTTGTTGAGCCACTCCGGCGACACAGAAAACCCACACCGCCAGGACTACCAGAGCGGAAACGCGCTTTGACATTCAGGTCCTTAAGAAACAACAATATCGCACTCATTTTGGATGCGATCCAAAATGCTCGGATGCGAGTCTATTTTACGCTTTTTTGCCCGCTGGCGTGGGGCCAGGAAGGGGCGCGATAGGCCATGACTGATCGGAACCACTCTGCCATACGAACGGGAGCTAATGGCGGAAGTGGCGCACACCTGTGAAGACCATGGCCAGGCCAAGGCGATTGGCGGCGGCGATGACTTCCTGGTCTCGCACCGAGCCGCCTGGCTGAATGACAGCAGTAGCGCCGGCCTTGGCCACCTCTTCGACTCCGTCGGGGAACGGGAAAAACGCGTCGGAGGCGACCACGGTGCCCTTCAGCGGCAGAACCGCTTTCATGGCGCCGATCCTGGCGGAATCAACACGGCTCATCTGTCCGGCGCCGACGCCCACCGTCTGGCCATCGCGCGCATAGAGGATGGCGTTCGACTTCACATGCTTGCACACCTTCCACGCAAACAGCAGGCTGCGGATCTCTTCTTCCGTAGGTTTGCGCTGGGTAACGACTTTCAGATCGGCAGGGTTGAGAGTGTGTGCATCGGAGTCCTGCATCAGCACGCCGCCGGAGATCGCCTTGAGGACGAAGTTCATTGGGCCGGGGTGGACTTCCACGAGCCGCAGATTTTTCTTCGCGGCAAGACGCTCGCGTGCAGCCGCAGCGAAGATGGGTGCAGCAATGGCTTCGACGAACAGCTTCGCCATGACGCCGGCGGCGGCAGCGTCTACTGGGCGGTTCACGCCAATGACACCGCCGTAGGCGGAAACCGGATCGCATTCCAGCGCGCGCTGGAATGCTTCAGCCAGGGTCTGTCCGGTCGCGGCGCCACAGGGATTGGTGTGTTTGACAATTGCGCATACCGGCTCATCGAATTCCTGCGCGAGTTCCCAAGCCGCCTGAAGATCAACAATGTTGTTGTAGGAAAGTTCCTTTCCTTGGAGTTGGCTACCGTTGGCCAGACCGGCGCCGGTGCCGTCGGAGTACATGGCAGCTTTCTGGTGCGGATTCTCGCCGTAACGCAGGTCCATCACTTTGCGGAAAGAGAGACGCAGCGTCTGGGGGAAGCCGGTATCGGGTTGCAGCACGAGATCTCCGTTCGCGCTGATGCGTTCCAAAGTCGAAGCAATTGCCGAATCGTAGGCGGCAGTGGTGGCGAAGGCCTTCTGGGCAAGGCGCCATTTCGTCGCCGTGGAAAGCTCGCCGCCAGTGCGCGCCATCTCCGCCGAAATGGAGTCGTAATCAGCAGGCGAGGTCACGACGGCGACATCCTGGAAATTCTTGGCGGCGGAGCGGATCATCGAAGGACCGCCGATGTCGATGTTTTCAATCAGCTCATGGAATTGCACGCCCAGCCTGGCAGCGGTCTTCTCAAAGGCGTAGAGGTTGACGACCACCATATCAATGGGCGGAATGCCATGCTCGGCTACAGCAGCGCGATGCACCGGGTTGGAGCGCACGTGCAGAATGCCTCCGTGCACCACCGGATGCAGCGTCTTCACGCGTCCGTCGAGCATCTCGGGGAAGCCGGTAAGTTCGGAAATGTCTTTGACTGCAACGCCGGAATCGCGCAGCAGGCGTGCGGTTCCGCCAGTGGAGACGAGTTCCACGCCCATCCCGGCCAGCTTGCGGGCAAACTCCACCAAGCCGGTTTTGTCGGTTACGCTCAAAATTGCACGTTGAACTTTGGACATAGTGTTGTTGTGGTCAGCAGACGATTCTATAGCGCGCCAACGGTTTGGGGAACATTTTCACCGCAGAGACGCAGAGTCGGCAAAGTGGGCCACGGATTAACGCGGATCTTCACGGATGATGAAGAAAGCAGATGTCTGGCCGAGTTGGCGCCCTCCCCGTCAGGACACAGGAAACTGCATCTTCCAATTTACGAATTACGATTTACGAATTTCGCGGGCGAGGGCGCCCGCGTTACACCTCCGCGTCTCGGCGTTGAAAAGGTGTTGCTGCGTCGCGGCGTTGAAAAGGGGCTTTACGGAGTCTTCGGTTTGGCTTTCAGTCGCACTTTCTGGTCTCGCACTTCCACGCGGTATTCGACTTTTTCGCAGTGGCAGTCGCGGCGGATCTGGTCCGTCTTCATTTTGAGAAATGCGAGGAAGCCGTCGAAGCGGCCCGTGAGCTGAGGCTCGCCGACGCGGCGCTTGGCTTCCAGCATGGCGTCGAACAATAGCCGCACGTTCTCGACCTCGCTCTCGACGTCGGAGCACTCGATCACGAAGGGCTGATCCTCAGCTTGCCTGTGCGGGTGCATGGCTTTAAGAGCGGCAGCGGCGGCGTGCTCCTCTTCGGTGCGGACGCCCTGGATGGAAAGAATGGCGTCTTGCGGACGGCGGTAGCCTTCTTCCTTTATGCGGAGTTTCTGCCGCCACAACTCGCTGAAGATGGCGTAGCGTTGCGCAATAGAGTTGTAACGAAAGCGTTGTGCGAAGTTGAGCTTCTGGGTATCGCTGTGCCGCTTGAGCAGGCTTTGGACACGCCATTCCATGTCGGTCGGCGGCTTTTTGGATCCGCCGCCGAAATAGACGTCATACTCGACCTTGAGCCGGCGCATTGCGTCGTCGAGAGCGTTGAGTTCCTCATCGACCGTCACGGCTCACCTCGCATAAGGCCCCTGGTCCTTAGACACTTGCATCCACCGCAGCCTCCGCGCAGCAACGCGACGCCGCCAACTGGAACCTTCCGCCGATCGGGTTTTTCAAAATACGGCAGCGGAGAAGCGGAATATACCATAACCGCTAGAGTATGCTTTCCTCTATTAAGAGCGCGAGTTTGGTCTGTGAAGACCGTGCGAGGCGCCGCGCGCCGGGTTTGCCTCAGGTATCTCCGCTTAGTCAGGGCACATCACAATATAAGGTGAGTACCCTAGTCGTAAACAGGTAGAATTTGGTTTATGCGCTGGAAAAATCCAGTTGGAAAAAAGCCCGTTCGCATTGCCATTGCTGATGATCACGTTGTGCTGCTGGAATCGCTCGGCGCTCTGCTGGACACGCAACCGGATTTCGACGTTGTGGGCAAAGCCGTGAATGGGGCTGAGGCCCTGCAAATTGTTACCGAACGGCACCCTGATGTCCTGCTGCTTGACCTCTTCATGCCCCACGGAGACGGATTTGAAGTGCTGCGGACGTTGGAGAAGGCCGGCAGCCGGGTGGCATCTGTGGTGCTCACCGCCTCGGACAGCCAGGCCGATTATGTGCAGGTGGTAAAGCTGGGAGCGCGCGGGCTGGTGTTGAAAGGAGATGCTCCGGGAAAATTGTTTGCCGCGATTCGTGCAGTAGCCGGCGGCGAGCTGGCCTTTTCGCCCGAAGTGGCCAACCAAGTGGTAACTGCGATGGCTACGGAGCCGCGTACGGAACCGACTTCGCTGGCAAGACTTTCAGACCGCGAGCGCCAGATTGCATTTCTGATCGCGCGGGGGTTGAAGAACCGCGATATTGCGAATGAGCTGTCCATCAGCGAGAACACGGTAAAGCGTCACCTGCAAAGCATCTTCAGCAAGACCGGTACTCGGGACCGGCTGGAATTGGCGGTTCTGGCGGTGACCGAACTGACCCGCGCAGCCTGATTAGCTGTCCACGTTTCAGGCTCCCGCAAGGGGTGGCGCCGCTGGACCGGAGGCCAGGCCATTCGTGGGCCAAGCCATTCGTGTGCCCCCTGAAAATCAACTACTTACGGGGAAGGGCGCCGTTCGTGAGAATGGCAGCAGGCGATGCGGTGCGACCAAACTCCTCCAAATGTTGGCCCCAGGTTACTAAGGTTTAGAAAAGTAACAAACTTTGCGCTTGCAAGCAGGTTCTACTCTGGTTACTATGCAGACACCCCCGGAAAGTCTGACTGCGGTTTCTGTCCTCATGAACATTGGCGAGACGATAAGAAATTTCCGCTTGCAAAAGGGGATGTCGCAAGGCGACATCGAGAAACGAACCGGTCTGTTGCGCTGCTATCTTTCCCGAGTTGAAAATGGGCACACCATCCCTTCGCTGGACACTCTGGCCAAGATCGCTGCCGCCATGGAAATCAACCTGGCGCAATTCTTTGAGGACCGCAGTGAAAATGGGGCCAATCTTCCCCAGTTGAGTGACGAGCAGGTCCGCTTCATGAACCAGATCCGGCGTTATTCGGCGGGCTTGAACGACAGTGATCGCCGTCTGGTGTTGACGATGGTCAAGAAAATGGCGGCCACCGGGGCTACACGCTAGTCGCACCTAGCCTGTTTCCCTTCCTGAAAGTCTCCAACCTATCGCTCCAAAATCGAGAGCGATAAGGGTGGGGCATCCCGGCCAGCGCTATTTCTTGAGGTTGGTTTGCAGGAAGGCGACAGTGTGTTTCCAGGCATCGGCAGCATCCGCAGGACGGTAGCCGCCCTTGTTGTTGGGATTTTCAAAGGCGTGGCCGGCGTCGTTGTAAATAACGATTTCGACTTTCTTCCCAGCCGCTTTCAATTGCTTTTCGAACTGGCGCACGTCAGAGACGGGGATGCCGCGGTCCTGCGCACCAAAGATGCCCAAGATGGGGCCGTTGATGTTCTTCAGGTTGTCCGGGTCAGTGGACAAGTGTCCGTAATTGATGACAGTAGCGGCCAACGCCGGTTCCCGCAAGGCGAGATCGAGAGCGTATCCGCCGCCCATGCACCAGCCGATGGCGCCGATGCGATTCGACTTCACGTCTTTGTTCGTCTTCAGGAATTGAAAAGCGCCGAGCAGGTCGCGGTGGGCGCGGTCGGGTGGGAGGCCGCGCATGAGTTCGTAGGCTTCGTCGGGATTGTTGCTGACCTTGCCGCGATATAGGTCCACAGCCAGGGTGACGTAACCCTGGTCGGTTAGTCTTGACGCCTGCTCCTTAATCCAGTCATTCAGCCCCCAGTACTCCTGAATCACCACCAGTGCGGGATAGGGACCGTTTCCCGCAGGCCGGTACAGAATGCCGTTGGCGGTTTCACTGCCGCTCGGAAAGGTGACGGGTTTGCCTTCGGCGGCAAAGGCCGCGAGGCCAAGCAAGACGACACAAGTCGAAATGAGCAGAGTGCGCATATTTCTTCCCCGGCTCGGAGTTACTCTGCTTCGACTGGAGAAGACGGCGAGAAGATGCCTGGGGAGGTTGCGGAGGGTTAGGCTTCGCGGAGGGAAGACGAGCAACCCCATCGCAACCACGCTCCTTGGTAGCAATAGGATTCCTGGGCCGCCTCGCTTCCACCCCAGCACGCGTGCTGGGAACCCGGATGCGCTCGGCGACCTCGGAATGGCAATCCAGACAGTAAAGTGACTTTTCAGAGCCTGCGAAGCCGCACTTTCAAAGCCAATCAAGGCCACGTTACTTACAAAACTGATCTAGCCCATCAAGATGCCGCCGTTCACATTGAGCACGTGGCCGGTGATGTACGCAGCTTCGTCAGAGGCGAGGAACCGTACGGCATAGGCGACTTCCATGTCCGTCCCGGTGCGTCCCAGCGGCACCATCTTCAGCATGGATTCCTTCAGTTCAGCGGGCAGTTCTGCGGTCATTGCCGTCTCGATGAAGCCCGGGGCAACGGCGTTCACAGTGATGTTGCGCGAGGCCAATTCGCGCGCCAGCGCCATAGTGAGCCCAATGAGGCCGGCCTTGCTGGCGGCGTAATTCGCCTGGCCGGCTTGCCCGATCTGGCCGAACACGCTGGTGATGTTGATGATGCGCCCCCAGCGCTGTTTGAGCATGGAGCTGACGACCTGCTGGCAGAGAAGGTATGCTCCGGTAAGATTGGTGTTGAGCACGGCGTCCCAGTCGACGCGTTTCATGCGCAGGATAAGCTGATCGCGGGTAATGCCGGCGTTGTTGACGAGAATATCTATTTTGCCGAACATCTGCAGCGCGGCTCTGGCGCCGGACTTGATTTCGTCCTCGTTGCCGACGTCCATCTTGAGCGTGGCCGCCTTGGCGCCGGCAGCGCAGATGTGGTTGGCGACCTGCGTCAGCTTCTCCTGGTTGCGGGCCGCCAGTGCGACCGTGGCTCCCGCCTGTGCCAGGGCCAGGGCGCATGCGCGCCCGATCCCCTGGGATGCGCCGGTAACCAGCGCAACACGTCCCGACAAATCCGCCATCGCGTTTCTCCTGAACACCAGCATCAAGCAGCAAGCAACAAGCAGGAAGCCCTCATCCTAAGGCGATTCCACAGAAAGTGTTACCGGTTTGAGCATCGCCCCCCATGCAGATCCTCGACTCCCTCCGGCCAACAGCGGACCTGCGGTCTCTCAGGATGACACCCACTGTGGGACACAGCCCCGTTGGAACTGCTGGAGATACAGGGGGCTGCCGGTCTGATGACTGTAAACTGAAAACTGTAATCCGGAAACTTGAAACTGGAAACTCGAAACTGCAGCTAACCTCGTTCCACTTTTTCAGTTTCCACCTCGGCTTCAGCGGGCTCTTCTTCCTCGACATAGTTCCGAAAAAGGAAGCGCAGCAGAGGCGGAGGCAAGATAGTGGTGACCGCGGTCATAAAGATCACGATGGCGTAAGCAGACTGGGAAATCATGTTCATCTGCAAGCCGATCAAGGCGACGATCAGCGCGACTTCTCCGCGTGGTGTCATGCCCACACCGACGCGCAAGGCGGTGGGCCAGCCTTCGCGGAGCACCGGCAGGCCGCAGCCCAACACCTTGGAAAGGACGGCCAGCAGCGAAACTATGGCGGCGACGACTACTAGTTTTCCCGTGATCAATTGGATATTCAAGCGCGCGCCCATGACGAAGAAAAAGAAGGGCGCCAGGAATTCATTAATGGCATGGGCGCGGGGTTGCAGGTTCCATTCTGGGGAGTAGTCGGCAAAGATCAGGCCGGCGAAGAAAGCGCCGATGATGGCGGCCATGCCGATCTTGGTTGCCGCCACAGAGAGGCCGAGGCAGATGGCCAGAGCAAGAATCAGGGGCGCGTCGTGCGTGGACATGCGCTCCAGGCCAGGACGCATGCGGCTCACCAGCTTAGGGCCAAAAAAGATCATGAAGATGGCGAAGCCGATAGCTTCGGCCAGCAGCACTCCCAAATGCAACCAGCGGATGCCGCCGCCGGAAGCCAGGCCGGCGACCACGGCCAGAATGATCATGCCGAGGATGTCATCGAAAACCGCAGCGCCGAGAATTATTTTTGCCACGCGCGAGCCCAGAGCCTGCAAATCGCTAAGAACGCGCGCGGTGATACCCACACTGGTGGCGACCATGGCGGCCGCGACGAAGGTTGCTTCGTGGTTGGGTTCTCCCCGGAACTTCAAGTAGAAAAACCCGAGCAGAAAGGGGACTGCAACGCCAGCCAGGGCCACGTTCAATGCTGTACGGCCCACCCGGATCAACTCGTGCGGACGCGTCTCCAGGCCCACAGTGAACAGCAGGAAAATGGCACCGATTTCAGCAATCGAGGAGACGGTTTCGGTCGGGGTAACCAAGCCGGTTGCATAGGGCCCCAGCACCACGCCAGCCAGGATCTCGCCCAGCACGGCGGGCAGAGAAAGCTGCTCGAAAATTTCTCCGAAAACCTTCGCCCAAACGAAGATGGCGAAAAGCTCCAGCAGCAGCGTGTCTGTTCCGTGGGGCATCCCTCAGAAACCTTCCGGCGGCATGCGGCGCGCCCAAATTACCAGGCAGAACCGGATGTGCGTTGCTCCGCAGCAGACTTGCTGCGAAGCGCAGATAAGAAATTCGCCGCGATGAATTTGTACCGTAGAAAGAGCACCGAGGCCACAGAAATCCAGAGCTGCTGCCCGCACATCGGATGCAATGTCCTTGACAAAAGCGCGCCGAACTCCCTACCAACAGCGGCGTGCTGGAGCAGCAGCTCTGTAATTTACATGAATTTACATGAAAGCACTCTGATTTTCTGTCATCTTTACATGGTGATATGAAAACGGTCCTGAAGATCACGAAGCCGATTGCCGGCGTGTTATTGTGTGCGGCCGCCGCCCTGCCGACCGCCGCGTTCACGGCTGCGCATCCCTGGCATGGTTTCGTCCCCCTTGGATTCGTCGTGGTAATCGTATTTCTGTCCGCGCGCTACGGGGTGCTGGTGAGCCTGTTCGGCTCGGCGGCGGCTGCGCTCGTATTTGCCTATTTTTATTCGCCTCTCGGCAGTTTGCGCGTGCAGGACCCGATGGAACGCAACTCGCTGGCATGGATGCTGTTGGGCAGTATCGTGCTATCGTTTCTGCTTTGGCCTCCGCAACCGCATAGCAAATAGTCCATCAGCTGACCCAACGGAATCGAAGCGTCTACCAACGGCAGCTTCGCTGATCGCATCCAAACTGTTGTTCTGGTTCAATAAGGAATGCAAGCTTTGGTTCATGATAAAGCCGCCAAGCGGCTTTATCATTTTGGGGAGGAGCTATGGCAACTACGCACCCACCGCCTCGCACTCGCTGGGCGCGTTCGCCTTTTTACTTCAATTCGGCGGCCCACCTTCTACGCATTGGGCGGGAGCGCGCCCAGAACCTAGCCGAATTTCTGGACGCATTGCGCAATTGTCCCGACGACTCTATCTTTCAGCACACCTTCCAGACGTTGCAGGAGCACCACTTTATCCGCGAAGGATTTTCCAACGACTTTGCTCACTGGGCGTTTGCGGCGTGCAATGAAGTTGGACTGGCCGAGCGGTTGGCGGGAGTGGACGTGCGCGAGTTCACTTCGATCAAGGTCCTACGCGAGCGCTTGGTGCAAATCGTAGAGAGTTATTTGCAGCGCAACCCGCGGGCGCGCGACCGCCAGGCGCTGGAGCCGTTTTACTTCTGCGCCTCAGATACGGTGGTGGTACCCACGCCCTTTGTGGCCCGCAATCTTGAGGAATTTGCCGACTGCCTGCAGAAGGTGAGTATCTACAGCATTCACTATCACTTCATTGAAGCGCGCTTGCGATTGAAGCTCAACTCCAACGATTTTTCCGTTTGGCTGGAAGACGAGATGGACCTGGCCGGTCTGGCGGCGCGTCTGAACCGTATCGATATTTATACCGCCACGCTGCACGACGTGCGCCGCAACATCGTACGGATTGTCGAAAGCGCCTTCTCCTGAGGACTCCACAAGGAAGCTCCGCGATGGAAGAGCACAAAAACGGGGGAACGATCACAGAGGCAAATCAAGCGACGGAAAAGGCGAGCCCAAGCCCGAACGCTGCCGGCGCTCCCGCCGAAGCGCCGTCCCGGGAGCGCCGTAGAAAGCCGCGTATTTCGGAAACGCCGCCCGCTCCGCCTCCGCCGCCGAGACTGGAGGACTACGAACCCATCATCGGGCGCTCGCAGCTGGACGAGCTGCGCTTCCTGGCGCGCCAGTTGCGCACCAAGACCGCCAAGATGGTCAACTCGACGGCTGTTGGCGGCGGCGTTGCCGAGATGCTGAACCGTCTTGTGCCTCTGCTCAACGAACTGGAGGTGAGCACCAAGTGGGAAGTGATCACCGGCGGCAACGATTTTTTCGAAATCACGAAAGGCTTCCACAACGCCCTGCACGGCGGGGAATATCACCTCAGCAAGCAGGCGATGGAAATCTTTCTGATGTACAACGAGCAGAACCGCCAGCGCATGGAGTTCGTGGAAGACCTGTTCGTGATTCACGACCCGCAGCCGGCGGCGCTGATAGCGGCGAAGGAACGCAACCGGGGCCGCTGGATCTGGCGCTGCCATATTGATCTCTCCAATCCGCACCCGGAGGTGTGGGGTTTCCTGCGGCCTTTTATTGAGCAATACGATTCTGCGATTTTTTCGTCGCCGGCATTTTCGCGCCAGTTGGCCATTCCGCAATATCTGTTTTATCCCTGCATTGATCCGCTCTCGGAGAAGAACAAAGACCTGGACGAAAGCTACATTCAGAAAGTTTGTGAAGATTTCGGCATTGACCGTTCCCGGCCGATCGTCACGCAGATTTCGCGCTTCGACCGGCTGAAGGACCCGGTGGGAGTAGTGCAGGCGTACAAGCTGGCAAAAAAATACGTGGATTGCCAACTGGTGCTGGCCGGCGGCGGCGCTACCGATGATCCGGAGGGCGCGGCAGTGCTCCAGGAAGTAATGGACGCGGCGGGCGACGATCCTGACATCATCATCCTGAACCTGCCGCCCTGGTCGGCACTGGAAATCAATGCTCTGCAGCGGGCGTCCACACTGATTGTTCAAAAATCCGTCAAGGAAGGTTTTGGCCTCACCGTGACTGAAGGTTTGTGGAAGGGCAAGGCAGTGATCGCCGGTGCTGTCGGTGGCATCCCGACACAAGTGATCCATAAGCTTACAGGTGTGCTGGTGCACTCGGTGGAGGGCTGCGCCTATCAGATCCGGTATCTGTTAACCCATCCGGAGTTTGCACGGCAACTGGGGCGTAACGGCTACGAGCACGTCAAGGAAAACTTCCTCATGACCACCAACGTGAAACGGTGGCTGCTCCTGTTTCAGCTCATGTTGGGAATGTCACGCCCGGTGCGTGTGGAGGAGAAATAGGAGAAAGCGCGGAATGAACAAGGTCTGTCGTCCTGCCGGACCCGTGCGGTGTTTGTCACGCCAGAGGGAGGCCCAACAGTCCAGCCGCCCAGCGGGGCGCGATTGCTGCAGGAGTGGGTTTCGGCTTCAGCAGTGAAAAGCAGATGCCCCGTTGGGCTGGCGCCATCCTCGTCATGACACCACAATAGTGTTGAGAGAAACACCTTCCGTGGTACTGCTTTGGCCGGAACCATACTGGTACTCAAAATTCACAAATCAAAATTGTCCCACGGCCATTCACGCTGCTTCGGGGAGCTGCGGAGTGTGTTTCTCGACGACGGCGTGAGTTGTTGGCTTGCGACCCGAACGGGCGGCAGTGAGGCGCAATGCAGCGTTGATCAGAGCGATATGGGTGAATGCCTGGGGAAAGTTGCCCAGCTGCATGCCGGTCTCGGGTTCAATTTCTTCGGCAAGTAATCCCACATCGTTGGCATACGAGACCAGGTGGCGAAAGAGATTGCGCGCATCTTTGAGACGTCCGCACAGGACGTAATTGTCCACCAGCCAGAATGCGCAAGCGGCAAAGGCTCCTTCCTGGCCGGGCAGCCGATCCGGTCCTGAGTAGCGGTAAACCAGCCCATTGCGCATGAGCCGGCGTTCAATGTGCTCAATGGTGGCCAGCATCTTGGGGTGGTTAGCATCCAACACTCCCATCAGCGGCAGCCGCAGGATAGAGGCATCCAGTTCGGTTGAGCCGTAGCATTGCACGAAAGCACCGACGTGTGGATTGAAACCTTGGTGAATGAAGCTGTCGTACAGGGCATCGCGCTGGCGCCGCCAACGGCGCAGGTCATCATTGGCCTGCGCTCCCGAGTACTGCTCGGCCAGGCGGATGGCGCGGTCCAGGGCCAGCCAGCAAGTCCCCTTGGAATACACGAAGTGACGTGGTTCGCCACGCATCTCCCAAAGACCGCTGTCCGGCTTTCGCCAGTCGTTGACAACCTTGTCCGCAGTTGCCCGAACCAAGTTGCCAAATTCGGCCCAGAATGATTGCGCTGTTGTCCTCGTTTCCGGGTGGGCAGCATACAGGTAAAGGCAATGCAGGACCTCGCCGAAAACATCGAGCTGCTGCTGTTGGGCCGCGGCATTGCCCACGCGCACCGGGCGGGAGGAGCGGTAGCCCTCCAGATAGCCGAGCTCGCGCTCCTCGATATTGCCAGTTCCATTGATACGGTACAGGACCTGAAAATTGTTCAACCCGACGGTGTGCTTCATATAGCGCAGGAAGTCGCGTGCCTCACCGAAGTAGCCGAGGTTCATGAGAGCGATCATCGTGAAGGTAGCGTCGCGCAGCCAGCAGAAGCGGTAGTCCCAATTACGCTCCCCGCCGACCACTTCGGGCAGTGATGTTGTAGGAGCGGCGACGATTGCGCCGGTGGGCTCATAGACCATGAGCTTGAGCAACAGAGCACTGCGCTGGACGAGTTCAGCGTACTCGCCGTCATATTCGAGCCCATCGCACCACTTCTGCCAAAAGCGCTCGGTACGTGCGAGCGCTTCGTCGGCCTGCTCCGGGCGCAAAGGCGAGATGCGCCGGCCGGGGCTGACGTAGGTGAGCACGAGAGTAACGACTTCTCCGGCGCGCAGGCGAAAACGGCCAACGATGGTCCCGCCATCCGCGTGCAGCGTGCGTCCTGCAAAGTGTATATGGAGCGCATGATCGTTCCCACGCGCCACTATGGTGCTGTCGCTCTCGCGTTCCAGCCGGGGAGGAGTGCTTTCTCCGGCGAAGGCGAAGGTCGGCTTGGTTTCAACCGTGACCTCCACTTCGCCCCAAAGACATCGCAGCAAACGAACCACGGAGTGCTCGCTTTCGATGTCCTGTCCGGAATCGCTGAGCACTGGCGGAACGCGCACTGGCATGAAGTCGGTAACTAAGACTGTCCCCTGCCAGGTTTGGAACTTGGTTTCCAGGATGTTGGTGCGGGGCAGGTATCGCCGCGACGCGGCAACGGCATCCTCAACCCGCACGGCGCAGTACCCTCCCCGGGCATCGTCCAGCAGATGCAGGAACAGTGCTGGACTGTCAAACCGGGGCAGGCACAGCCAGTCAATGGAACCTTGCGAGCTGATGAGCGCAGCCGTGTGGCAGTCCCCAATCACGGCATAGTCACTGATGGGGCGATACATGGTGGCTTGTCACGATGGATGCGCGGGTGCTCAAGGCTGCCGCCCCAGTTACCAGGGGCAACACGGCACAAAGCCCACCCGAAGCGACTTTCCGCGACGTCAACCGGTCAACTTACAGCCAAACTGCTCAGATTGACATCAGGAATACAGATGGGGTCGAACACGGAAATTGTCATCTCAACCCGTCAGATTTGCCGGCATTACTCCATGGGCGGCGACGTGATCCGGGCGGTGGAGGACGTCAGCCTGGATGTGCACGCGGGTGAATTTGTGGCGCTTCTGGGCGCGTCGGGCTCTGGGAAATCCACACTGCTGAACCTGATTGCCGGGCTGGACCGGCCCACCAGCGGCGATCTCGCTGTCGGCGGCCGCAAACTTGCAACTATGAATGCGGAAGAGTTGGCAAGGCATCGTCGCGAAAGCGTGGGTATGGTGTTCCAGGCTTTCAACCTGATCGGCTCGATGACTGTTGTGGAAAACGTGGAGCTGCCGATGCGCTTCGCCGAAGTGGAGCGGGGCATGCGGGAGGCTCGCGCGCGCGAGGCCTTGAAAGAGGTTGGCTTGACCGCTCGCATGCGGCACCGTCCCGGAGAGTTGAGCGGCGGGGAGCAGCAGCGGGTCGCGCTGGCGCGGGCGCTGGTGAACCGTCCCAAGGTGCTGCTGGCGGATGAACCGACAGGCAATCTCGACAGCCGCACAGGCCAGGACATTCTGGAGTTGCTGCGGAAATGTAATCAGACTCTGGGCATGACGGCGCTCATGGTGACTCACGAGCGCGCGCTGGCGGAACGGTTTGCAACCCGGATTTTTGTCATGGCTGATGGAAAGCTGCTCTCAGATCCGAGCCTCAGCCCGGCAGTCAATCAGCAGCACATCGCCGAATGCGTGCTCCCGGCGACCGCAATCGGGTACAGCGTGGAGATGCGCGATGAAAGTCTATGACGTACTGGAGTTGGCAACGCGCAATTTGCGCGAATCAGCTCTGCGCAATTGCTTAACCACGCTCGGCATTGCCGTAGGAGTAGCTTCGCTGGTGGCGATGCTGTCGTTGGGCATCGGCCTGCAAGAATTGGCAAACCGGCGGCTGAGCCGGTCGGGGCTATTTGACACTGTCGTGGTCACATCACGCCGCGATTTTCACGGATTTGACCCGAAAGCCGGCGCCGCTCCGTCCGAGTGGGGGCGCAACATAGATGACGAGGCGCGGGCGGAGATCGCAAAACTGCCCCACGTGATCGAGACCTTCCCGGCAATCCGCTTCATGAGCGAAGTGCGCTACGCCGACAAGCCGCAACCCGCGGCGGTAGCGGGCTTGCCGCTTTCGGCCAGAGATGACGAAGCCTTCGACGAAATGCACGGAAGGTTCTTCTCTGGCCCGGCGGCAGGCGAGGCCATCCTGCTGGAAGAATTTGCAAAGGAACTGAACACGAAGCCTGCGGCGCTGATCGGGCACACGATGGTGCTGCGATATGCGGAGCGACGTCCGCTGTCCGACCCGGCCGACAACATTGACAATCTCGGCGGGTTCACGCTGGTACGGCGCGATTATCCGCTGCGCATAGTGGGGATCATCGCCAGCGCGCCCTATGGAGGATTGCGGGGCATGGCCCGCAGCGGGGTGTTTATTCCCATTGCGCTGGCGGAGAAACTAAGGATCATGCAGCCGGGGGACTTGCGCGGGATGGCGAATACGTCGGGCAAGCCGGTGTACATCAGCCTCACGGTACGCACTACAGGCCCCAACCAAGTGCCCACGGTGGAACAACTCATTCGCAAGATGGGTTTTGGCACGTATTCCCTGATGGACGCTACGCGAAACCTGCGGCGGTTCTTCGCCGTGCTGGACCTGTTCCTGGGGATTTTCGGCAGCCTGGCGCTGGCCGTGGCGGCGCTCGGCATTGTGAATACGCTGGTAATGGCAATTCTCGAGCGGCGGCACGAAATCGGGATCATGAAGGCAATCGGAGCAAGTGACGGCGACATCAAGCGACTGTTTTTCGCCGAAGCGGCCGCCATGGGCGCGGTTGGCGGTGCGGGGGGTGTTGTACTGGGGTGGGCCCTGGGTCGCGCCATCAACTTTGGCGCAAACGTCTACCTGCAACGGCAACAGTTGCCGCCGGAGACGCTGTGGTCCGTTCCCTGGTGGCTGGTGGTGGCCGCACTGCTGTTTTCCATTCTGGTTACGTTGCTGAGCGGGGTCTTTCCTGCTTCACGCGCAGCCGCCCTGGACCCGGTGCAGGCGCTACGGTATGAGTAGTGGAGAGATCGGAGAATCGGGAAATCGGGTGATCGGGAAATCGAACTCCAGAACGTGACAGGTATAGGGATTCCTCGCGTTCGCGCGCGAACGCTCGGAATGACAACTCACGGCGTGAGGCAATATAACGTGCAATTGTGGACTGCTGCCCGGGGGTCTGTGACACGCGTCGCGACTGCATTCATCCTGACGGCAATACTCTGCTGCGTATCGGCATGGGGCGAGGACCGCGCCGAGTGCAGCGCGATGCGGAGCAGCATCCTGCGCCGGGAAGTGCGCTACTGTGCGCTCCTGCCGGCGTCCTATGACAGCGTCAAGACGCGGCGCTATCCCGTGCTTTATCTGCTGCACGGACTGGGTGATAACGAGCAGATGCTGGTCAGGAGCGGCGTCTGGAACATAGTGGAACGGCTACGCGAAACCGGAAGCATTGCAGATTTCCTGATCGTCACCCCGCAGGCGGACCGCAGCTACTACGTCAACTCGCATAATGGCAGCGTTTTTTACGAGGACTTCTTCATCCGCGAGTTCGTGACCGCGATTGAGCGCAGGTACCGCGTGCGTCGGACCCGCGCCAGCCGCGGCATCGCAGGAATATCAATGGGCGGCTATGGCGCGCTGCGCTTCGCGTTCAAATATCCGCAGATGTTTGCCGCTGTAGGCGCACACATGCCGGCCCTGTACGAAACCGTGCCGCCGTTTATACGCGCCGCAGCGGCCATCAGTCCGCGGGCAGCAAGGCTGGACATCGGCAACGTCTTTGGCGCGCCCTTCGATGAAAAGTTCTGGGAACGCGAGAGTCCGTTCACTCTTCTGCGGGCCAACGCCGCCCACCTGCGTCAGCTCAAAATTTATTTCGATTGCGGCGATCAGGACGATTTTGGCTTCGACGCCGGCGCGCGCTCTCTGGACCGGCTGCTGTCCGCCAAGGGAATCGCTCACGAGTTCCACATCTACCCAGGGCGACACGACTGGATGCACGTGGTGCAGCACTTTCCGCAGATGTTGGAATTTGAATCGAAGGCCATCGCTGGCCAGGAGCAGCGAACATCCAGTGCCAAGTAGTGTTCTCGTTTGAAGTGCCTTCCAGTAGATGAAGTTGCTTCCCCTGAGGTACTATCGCGTTATGGTTTCCATGATGAAGAACATTCCCTCCACACGGACGTTAGCCGTGTTGCTAGTGCTTGTAATGGTATTCGCGTTATCGGCTTGCACTGATCAGCGGCAGCAGTCTGCGGCTTCGCAAGCTACGCAAGCGCAGCCCGCGGCGCAGCCCAGTTCCAGCACGGCAACCCCAGGCGGGACGTCGACACCTGCGCCGGAAAGCAGTGCAGCGTCGCCAGCAGCAAAATCTTCGGCGAAACTCGCGCCGGTTGCGGCAAAGGCGGCGGGTAAGAGCTCGGCCCCGTCGCCGGAACGTGTAGCCAAGTGCCTGGCTTCGAAGAAGGTCACGATGTACGGTGATTTCCGCTGCCCTCACTGCGCGGACCAGAAAGCTTTGTTCGGTTCTTCTCTCAAGTATGTTCCCTACGTGGAGTGTGGCACGCCCGGCAAGCCCATGAATGCCGTCAATCAGCAGCAGATTTGCCGCGACCTGCAGATTAGCAAGTATCCCACCTGGATCTTCCCTGACGGCGAGCGTTTGGCCACCGTTCTAACTCTGGAGCAGTTGGCGGAAAAGGCCGGATGCAAGGTGCAATAGGATGGGCGGTGCGCGCGTAGCAGTCTGGATCATCACCATAGCCGCGCTGGTCGGGATTGTGCTGTCCACTGTGTCGCTGAAAGCTCACTATAGCACCGAGGAAAGCGAGTTCTGCGATCTGAGCGAAACCTTCAACTGCGACCTGGTAAACCGCAGCACCTATTCGCGGATCGGCCCTGTGCCGGTGGCGGCTATCGGGCTCGCCGGATACCTCTTTCTCCTGGTGTTCTCAAGGCTGAGCGTCGCTACGCCAAAATCAGGCGCAAGCAATCCCGGGCAGCCCCCGCGGCGAAAACGCGCCTGGATCCTGTTTATCAGCTCGCTGGCGGGCCTGGGATTCGCGCTCTACCTGACCTACATCGAAGCTTACGTGCTGGTGGCGTGGTGCATCTTGTGCCTGGGCTCGCTGGCAATAATTTTCATTATTACGCTCGCGTCCGGTGTGCTGGCGTTCCGTAAGTCGCAGGTTCCCGTCGTTTCGGCCAAGAGGCCTTAGTGCCGTTTCCCGTTTCCTGTTTACCGCTTGCCAGCGCTTCATGTGGGGCCTGCTATCAAAGCAGGTTCTTCGCGTCGCGGCCCCAAACGGGCCGCTCTCTCAGGATGACACCTCGAAAAATGGCAAAGGCCAGAACGGGAACAAAGCGGATGGGCAAATGCACGGTGGAGAGTCCGCATGACGCTGCCTTGCATCTGGTTAAGAAGGCCCGGGAACAGAGGCGAGTGAAGTTCTATGAGCATTGTTAAAGAATTTCCGCAAGTTGAAACTGCAGTTCCATTTGACGAGCGCGAGGAGCCCATCCTCGATTCATTCCGTCGCTGGGGGTACTTCGAGGCGAAGCTCGATCCCCTGGAGCAGGAACTGAAACCGCTGGCACATCCGGAGTTGCGAGTCAGCGGTCCGGCGGCCGAGCGTGCCCGGCAAGTGTATTGCGGGGCCATTGGCGTGGAATTCATGCACATTCCCGACCCGGAGAAGCGCCGCTGGATTCAGGAGCGCATTGAGGCCAAGCCGCCAGACGCGGATCAGCAACGAATCCTTGAGCGCCTGGTGCAAGCCGACGTATTTGAGCAGGTGTTGCAGGCACGCTACTTGGGGACGAAACGTTTTTCCCTGGAGGGCGTCACCGCGCTGGTTCCCTTGCTGGATGAAATCCTGCAAGGCGCGATTGACAAAGGCGCTATTCAAGTTGTGCTTGGCATGAGCCATCGTGGGCGGCTGAACGTAATTGCGCAGATCGTGCAGCGCTCGGCGGCAGAGATATTCGCAGGATTCGAAGACGTAGACCCGCGTAGCGTGCTCGGCGGCGGCGACGTGAAATATCACCTAGGCTCGACGGGAACCTACACCGCGCCGGACGGGCGCACCGTACGCGTCCACCTCGTTTCGAATCCCAGCCACCTGGAGGCAGTGGACCCGGTGGTGCTGGGACGCACCCGGGCCAAGCAAATCCGCCTGGCACCTTTCAGCGCTTGTCAGGTGGAGCGTACGGCGGAAGACGCTGCGCGCGAGCGCATTCTGCCCGTTGTGATGCATGGTGATGCGGCCTTCGCTGGTCAGGGCATTCTGGCCGAGACGTTGAATCTCTCGACTCTGAGCGGTTTTGAAGTGGGCGGGACCATCCACATCGTTGTCAATAACCTGCTCGGATTTACCGCCACTCCGCGGGAGACACATGCCTCGCGGTATGCCTCAGATGTGGCCAAGCGGCTGCCCGTTCCCATTTTCCATGTCAACGCGGAGGAACCGGAGGCCGTGACGCGCGTGGGCCGTCTCGCGCTGGAATATCGCTACACGTTCGGCAGCGATGTAGTCGTGGACCTGATTGGCTACCGTCGCCATGGTCACAGTGAGATTGACGATCCTTCGATTACGCAGCCGGTGTTGTATCGCAAAATCAAGGACCATCCACCACTGTGGGAGATCTATGCCAAGCGCATCCACGCTGATGCCGAGCCAATCGTCGCATGCGTACGCGCCGTCTACGAAGAGGCGCTGCAAAAGGCGAAGAAGCTGGAGAAGCGTCCTCAGCTTTATGAGCTGCCCCAGTACTGGTCAGCGTATACCGGCGGGCCGTACAAGCCTGAGTACGAGGTGGACACTGGTGTCGCGGCGGGCGAGTTGCGCAAAATTGCCGAGGGACTCACGCGCTATCCCGACGGATTCCACGCCCATCCGAAAATCAAGAAGCTGCTGGAGCAGCGCCTTGCCATGGGCTCAGGGAAACAACCGCTCGACTACGGCATGGCCGAGGCGCTCGCGTTCGGATCGCTGGTGCTCGGCGGCGCTCCTGTGCGTCTGAGCGGACAGGACAGCAAGCGCGGCACCTTCAACCAGCGCCATGCCGTTCTGATTGACACAGAAAACGAACGCGAATGGATTCCGCTGTGCCACCTGAGTCCCGATCAGGCCCGCTTTGAGGTGTACAATTCCGAACTTTCCGAAGCGGCGGTGATGGGCTTCGAATACGGCTACAGCCGGGATTACCCGGAGTCGCTGGTGTTGTGGGAGGCGCAGTTCGGGGACTTTGCCAACGGCGGGCAGATCATCATTGATCAGTTCATAACCGCGGCCGAAGACAAGTGGGGACTGCTTTCGGGACTGGTACTACTGCTGCCCCACGGTTACGAAGGCCAGGGACCGGAGCATTCCAGCGCGCGTGTGGAACGCTATCTGCAACTGGCGGCTAACGATAACATACAGATATGCCAGCCTTCGAACGCGGCGCAGTATTTCCATCTGCTGCGGCGTCAGGTGTTGCGGCGGTGGCGCAAACCGCTGGTCGTGTTTACGCCCAAGAGCATGCTGCGGCATCCGGATGCGTTGTCGCCGATCGCGGATTTCTCGCGCCCGCGCTTCCTGCCCATTATCAACGACACTGAAGTGCAGAACGCTGAGCGGGTGCTGGTGTGCACGGGCAAGGTCGGGCACGAGTTGCGCATGGAACGCAAGCGGCGCAAGGATAACCGCACAGCGATTGTGTTTCTTGAACAATTGTATCCGTTCCCCGAAGCCGAGCTGAACGAGGCTCTGCGCAAGCATCCGGGAGCGCGCGAGGTTGTCTGGGTACAGGAAGAACCGGCGAACATGGGTGCGCTAGGGTTCGTGCTGCCGCGACTGCGTCGAGCGTCACGTCCACTGCCGGTCAGGTCAGTGAAGCGTTCGGCAACCGCCAGCCCGGCTACGGGCTCGGCGAAAGCACACGAGTTGGAGCAGAAGGCGCTGCTATCGCTGGCGTTCGCGAAAACGCGGTAAAGCCCTTTCATCACAGAGGACACGGAGGACACAGAGGAAAAACGGCCACAGATCTACACGGATTTTCACGGATCAAAACCCCGAAAATGAATTCTTCTGATTTTCTCTTTCCACTCTAGCCTAGACTAATCCGTGAGAATCCGTGTGCTAATCCGTGGCCAATTTTTCTGGTTTTCTCTGCGTCTCTACGGTGAATTAATGTTACTGGATGCGGTCGAACTGATAACCGGCGACGTGCAGGGCGTTGATCAGCTCCGCGACGTGCTCCGAGCCGCGCGTTTCCATGGTGAGGTCAATGGCTGTGTCGCCGAGGTCCACGCCGAAGTTACGGTCGTAGGAGGTCTCGACGATATTGGCGCGCTGTTCCGCCAGCACTCCCGTCAGCCGGTGTAAGGCGCCAGGATAGTCCGGCAGATGGACGCGCAGGCGCAGCAGACGCCCGTCTTTGGCGAGCCCGCGTTCGATGATGCGGGAAAGCATGGAAACATCAATGTTGCCGCCGGAAACCACGGCGATGACTTTCTTGTCTCTGAAAGATATTTTGTTGTACATCAGCGCGGCCACGGAGGCAGCTCCCGCGCCTTCAGCCAACGTTTTTTCGCGTTCCAGCAACATAAGGATGGCACTGGCGATTTCTTCTTCTTCGACAGTAACGATCTCATCCACATACTTCATTACCATCGGTAGGGTGCGAGTACCCGCGGTCCGCACGGCGATACCGTCGGCCAGGGTGGAGGCGACGGGCAAGGTCACAGGATGTCCGGCGGCCACGGCGGCCCGCATCGAAGGCAGCCGGGACGTCTGCACGCCGATGACGCGAATGCGCGGGTTGATCTCTTTGAGCGCGCAACCCATGCCGCTGATGAGCCCGCCACCGCCGATGGAGACGATTACCACATCCATGTCCGGCGCCTGCTGCAGCAGTTCCACTCCGAGGCTTCCCTGGCCGGCAATGATGGCGTCGTCGTCAAAAGGATGAATGAAGGTGAGGCGGTGCTCGGCGGCCTGCCGGCAGGCTTCTTCGCAAGACTCGTCGTAGTTGGCGCCGTGCAGAATCACTTCGCCACCAAAACGGCGGGTGGCCATGACTTTGTTCAAGGGGGTCGCCAGCGGCATCACGATCTGCGCTCGGATTCGACGCTTGCTCGCATGATAAGAAACCGCCTGGGCATGATTGCCGGCCGAAGCGGTAATCAATCCGCGCTCGCGCTCCTCACGGGTGAGAGTGAGGATTTTGTTCAGTGCCCCGCGCTCCTTGTAGGCGCCGGTCATCTGCAGGTTTTCCAGCTTGAGGTAAACATTGTTTCCCGAGAGTTGCGAAAAAATCTCGGAGCGTCCGCAGGGAGTGATCAGGACGGATCCCCGAATCCGTTCGTAGGCTGTCTTCACGTCTTCGAGGGTAACCATGGAGAGGGTATCAGCGGTCTTCATTGTATTTACGGTAACACCTTTTCACGATAGAGGGCACGGAGGACACGGAAGAACCTCAAAACACTGCTGCGGGCTTCTGAATTTGGATAAGCTGCGGAAGTTGAGCCGCGCCGTTCGCAGCGCTCAGGCTGTTCTGGTGTACCCGCAGGGTACGAATGCGGAACGGAATGCCGAGCGGTTCGTAGGTCCTGGCCAGCAACTCCTCCACTGCCGCAGGCTTTTCCGCAAACGCAACGATGGAAGGACCGGCGCCGCTGAGACAGACGCCGAGCAGGTCGGGATGGTCCAAGCCCAGCGCACGTTCGAGCCCGGGCACAAGCGCCTGCCGATAGGGTTGATGCCACCGGTCGCGCAGGGCTTCGCGCAGGAGGCCGAATTCTCCGCTCTGCACGGCCTGGAAAAGCAGCACCAGCCGTTGCAGGTTGTAGACGGCGTCGGCGCGCGAAATCCGCTCGGGGAGCACACTGCGAGAGGCCGACGTTCCTTTCTTCAGCTCTATTTCCGGCGTGAGCACCACGAAGCAAAGCTGCTCCGGCCAACGGAAACAGACCGCGATGGTGGACGAGTCCGGAAGCTGGCAACTGCCGGTGAGTCCGCCGAACAGCGCGGCAGCCGCGTTGTCCGGGTGTCCTTCCAGGGCGCAGGCGGCGTTCAGCAGTCCCTGCGGCGGCAGCGGGCGCATCACGGTCTCAAACAGGCGAAGTCCCGCTACGGTTGCAGCCGCACTGCTGCCCAGCCCGGACTTCATGGGGATCTCCGTCCGCACTTCCAGCTCCATGGACGGAAACGCAACTCCGTTCTGGCGCGTGAGGAAGCGGAATGCGCGCTCGATGTAGTTTTCGCCGGAGAGCTTGATGTCCATGAACTCGAATCGGAGTTCGTTCTTGCGACTGGAATCCACTTTGCGGATACGGACGCGCGTGTAGAGTTGCACGGCCACGGCCAGGGTGTCGAAACCTGGGCCGAGGTTGGCAATGGACGCGGGCACCAGGATCTCAGTCCCTTCAATGCTCGCGCCCCGCGGCATGTGCATTTCCGTACTCTGCATGCGCTCCATTCAGCAGGCCTTTTTCAATGCGAGGAAACTCCTGCCAGTTCTTCGGCCTGCTTCTGCCGGCTCTTGATAATGTAATCGGTGTCCTTGAGCGAGTGACCGGTCAACAAGGCGACGATAGTCGCGTCCGGATCAATAGTCTGTTGCGCTATCAGTTTGCGCACGCCGGCCAGGGTAGTGGCGGAGGCCGGCTCGCAACCGATGCCGTCGCGTCCGATCATGGTCTTGGCCTCGCCGATTTCTTCGTCCGTAACTTCCATCACAATCCCGTTCGTAAATTCGATAGTGCGCAGCGCCTTCTTCCACGACTTGGGCGCGCCGATGCGGATGGCGGTCGCCACCGTTTCCGGATTGGCGACCACTTCCAGTTCCTTCAGTCCCTTCTTCCACGTGCGATAAAAGGGATTGGCGCCGTGCGCCTGCACCACAATCATACGTGGGACCTTTTCAATCAGGCCATTGGCTTTTAATTCTTCCAGCGCCTTGCCGAACGCGGAGGAATTGCCGAGATTCCCGCCCGGACAGACGATGAAGTCGGGCTCTTTCCAGTCGAGTTGCTCCATCAGCTCATAAATCGTTGTCTTCTGGCCTTCAATGCGAAAAGGATTGATGGAGTTTAGGAAATAGACGTTCGGATCGGGATTGTTCAGCATCGTCTCAAGCGCAAGATCGAAGCTGCCCTCGATCTGCACGAGTTCGGCGCCATAGTCCATGGATTGCGCCACCTTGGCCAGGGACACCATGCCTGCCGGCAGATAAACCCGCGCGGTCATGCCGGCGCGCGCCGCATAAGCAGCCATGGAAGCCGCGGTGTTGCCGGTCGAAGCGCAGGCGACGACTTTCGCGCCTTGATATTTCGCCTCGGTCACGCCGGCGGTCATCCCCAAGTCTTTGAACGATAGCGTGGGATTCCAGCCGAGATGCTTGAATTGAATATTGCGCGCGCCGGCCCACTCAGCCGTACGCTGGCCGCGAACCAGGCGCGTGTTGCCTTCGCCCATGGTGACGATGCCATCAGGGCCATACGTGTCTGGAAGAAATTCGCGGAAACGCCAGACGCCGCTGAGGTCGCGCGGGTCGTTCGAGGTGCGCCGCTGGCGCCACAAGCGTTTCAGCGCGCCGGGGTCGGCATGGTGCTCGACCACGACCTCCAGCAGATCGCCGCAACGCGGACACGCCAGAGCGCGCGCATGCAGTTCCTGCACGGCGGCACAGCTTCGATTGCTACAGCGCAAGTGCATTATCAGCAATTTCCTCCGGGCTATCTTTGTCGGTCCTATTTGATTGTGGGCAAGCAGACTGGCGGCTGGAGGTGAAAATCCAGCTTGGCAATCTCCTGTAAAGCGGACTGCACTGCCGAGTTGCTGCACGGCTCCAACGTGATTACGAAGGGCAGCTTATCTTTGGGGTAGCCGGGCTGCTGCAGCACGGAATCAATGTTGATTTCGTGCGCCCCGAAAACTGTGGTCAGACGCGCGATAATGCCGGGACGGTCGTTCACGATAAAACGCACGTAATGCGCGGTGACAAAATCGCCACTCACTTTGCGGGCAACTTCCGCAGGCGGCTCGTACGCATTCACGGCGTCTCTGTTGCTGGAGGCAATGGCGATGAGGTCGGAAACCACCGCTACCGCCGTGGGATTGCCGCCAGCGCCGTGACCGGAGAACACGGTTTCGCCGCCGTACTCGCCCGTTGCCAGGACGCAGTTCTGGCTGCCGGACACGCGGGCTAGCGGCGAGTCGAGCGGCACCAGGGCCGGCGAGACCGCCGCCAGAAGCTTCTTGCCCTGCACTTCCGCACGTGAAATCTGCCGTATGGTACACCCGAGCTGATGGGCGTAGGGAAAATCTACGGCCTCAACTTCAGCAATCGAGCGGCAGGCGATGTCCGTGGGGCGGAGCTGCGTGCCCAGAGCGACGCGCGCCAGGATAGTAAGTTTGGCGCGCGCATCGTAACCGTCCACGTCGTCAGTTGGGTCGGCTTCCGCGAAACCGGCTTCCTGCGCCTGGCGCAACGCCGTAGCAAACGACAATTCTTCATTCTCCACCTTGGTGAGAATGAAGTTGCAGGTTCCGTTAAGAATTCCAAGCAGCTTGTAGAGGCGGTCGCCGGCAAGCCCTTCCTGCAAGCCGGAGAGCACCGGAACGCCGCCTGCGACAGAAGCTCCAAAGGCGAGCTGCTTGCCTTTGTGGCGCGCCAGTTGCGACAGTTCGGCGCCGTGGTGCGCGATCAACTGCTTGTTCGCAGTGACCACCGATTTTCCCAGTTGCAAGGCGGTGCGGACCCAATTCCCGGCAGGCTCGAGCCCGCCTACTACTTCCACAACGATGTCGGCGTCGGAAGCGAGCACGTCGTCAATGTTGCCGGTCCATTGAATGGCGGCCGGAAGCGATAGGTCTTTCTTGCGCTCCACGTCGCGATTGCAGATGTGCGTTAGAACGAGATTTGCGCAGGGACGCTCGCAGAGAATTTTGGCGACCGAGCGGCCCACGGTACCGTAGCCGACCAGCGCGATCCGCATGGGACGTGGCCTGGTAAGGGGCGTCGCCAGCGTTGCGGCACCGGCGCCCGCGCGCGAATTTCGGGTCTGTGGCATTAACGAGTCTCGGGGAGCCCCCACATCTGCTGCGCAGATGTGGGGGCACCGTTATTAGTACGTACCGCCGCTCTCCGGGCGGACCTTGACCGGGTTCAGGAACGGCATCATGTCGCGCAGTTTCTCGCCGACTTTCTCGATCAGCAGTTCCTGTTCCTTGGCGCGTGTGGCCTTGAACCACGGACGGCCCTTCTGGTTTTCCTCGATCCACTTTTTGGCGTAGGTTCCGTCCTGAATCTCCTTCAGCATGCGCTTCATTTCTTTGCGAGTCTCGTCGGTGATGATGCGCGGGCCGCCGGTGTAGTCGCCGTGTTCGGCGGTGTCGCTGACGGAATAGCGCATGTAGTTGAGGCCGCCGCGATAGATCAGGTCCACGATCAGCTTCAGCTCGTGCAGACACTCGAAGTAGGCGATCTCAGGCTGATAGCCGGCCTCGACCAGGGTATCGAATCCCGCCTTGATGAGCGCGCTGGTGCCGCCGCACAGCACGGACTGCTCGCCGAACAAATCGGTTTCCGTCTCTTCGGCGAAGGTGGTCTCGATGACGCCCGCGCGGGTGCCGCCGATACCCTTGGC
>JBHGAZ010000035.1:0-39780 GCA_041946765.1 Terriglobales bacterium | reverse complement strand
GCGGCGTAGCCCACGGCGGCGGGCACGCCGGAATCGGGCACGGGAACGACGATGTCGGCGTCCACCGGCGATTCCTTCGCCAGTTGCCGGCCGAGCGCTTCGCGGCTCTGATTGACGGGACGGCCGAACACAACGCTGTCGGGACGCGAAAAGTAAACGTGCTCGAAGATGCAGGCCGACTGCGGCATCGCGGGCGCGTAGAAGCGCGACTCGAAGCCTTCCGGCCCGACCACGATCAGCTCGCCGGGCTTGACGTCGCGCTCGAAGTCGGCGCCGATCAGGTCGAAGGCGGTGCTTTCGGAAGCGAAGACGATGCAATCCTTGCGCCCACTCGGCCGGGAAGCCATGCGGCCCATGGACAGCGGACGGAAGCCGCGCGGGTCGCGCACCGCAAACACCCGGTCGGGCGTGCAGAAGACCAGCGAGTAAGCGCCTTCGATTCGGCGCAAAGCGTCGGTGATGGCGTCGGTCAGCGTCTGCTCGCGCGAGTGGGCGATCAGGTGGAGGATGGCTTCGGTGTCACTGGTGGTCTGGAAAATCGAGCCCGAGCCTTCCAGCTTAGTGCGGATATCTTGAGCGTTGACCAGATTGCCGTTGTGCGCGACAGCAATCATACCTTTGTTGCAATCAACGCGAAGCGGTTGCGCATTCAGCAGCGCCGAATCGCCGGCGGTGGAATATCGCGTATGGCCGATGGCCACAGGACCGGCAAGCTTGGCGAGGGCGGACGCGGAGAAAATTTCCTGGACGAGGCCCATGCCCTTGTGCACGTGCAACCGGGTTCCGTCGCCCGAGGCGATGCCCGCCGACTCCTGTCCACGATGCTGGAGCGCGTGCAGTCCCAAGTAGGCGATCGTGGCCGCCTCCGGATGGTGGTAGATGGCGACTACGCCGCACTCTTCGCGAAATTTGTCTAAGACCAGTTTCAAGTTTCCGGTTTCCAGTTAAACCACTATATAGTCCGCGACGGTGCTCGGTTCAGGAATCGGGTCACCGTCCTCGCGTATGCCTTCCAAGTGCATTTCGACAGCTTCGCGGATCAGTTGCGCGGTCTCTTCGAGGGTCGCACCGGCGGCAACACAGCCGGGCAGATCGGGAACATAGGAGCTGTAGCCAGTGCCAGTCTTTTCGTAAATGACCGCGTACTTCATCGCAAACCGGCCTGCCTCAAGATGCTTTGCAGAGTCTTCGGGGCTAAGTCTTGCGCTGGGTGACCGGCAATCGTGACCCGCCCTTTCTTGGTCGGGTGCTTGTACTGCCGATGGCTGCCTCGCATGTTTACCAGCTCCCTGCCGTCCTTCTCAACCAGCTTCACAACGTCTCGTATTTTCGTACGGGGCTGTTATTTCATAACAACACCCAGAGACGTGGACAGTTTGGACATTTTGGACACTTTTCTTTCGCAAACACTGGCCTTTGCGCCGAGCTAGCTCTTCTGCAGCGTCTCCGGGACCAGGCGCTCTTCGGTTTCGCCGTGCAGGGCCTGCTCCAGGGCGCGCGACCACGCCTCCCGCAGTTCCTCGATCCTGGCCGAGACGACCACTTTGCTGTCTACCGTGATTTCCAGGTTCTCGGGAGCTGTTTCCCCAATCTCTTCAGCAGCAACGCCGTATTTTACCGCAGCCTGCTGCACCGCCTGTAGATGTTCGGCTGTACAGGACACAATGACACGACTTGCGTCCTCGCCAAACAATAAAAATTCGACGGGAAGACCGTCGTTTTTTAGATTGACTCTGGCGCCGACCTGATGCAGAAAACCTGATTCGGCAATCGCCACCGCCAGCCCGCCATCGGAGCAATCGTGCGCGGAGTCGAGCAGGCGGTTGGCGATCAGCTCGATGACGCATTTCTGCACGGCAGCCTCTTTCTCCAGTTCCAGCGCCGGCGGGAAGCCCCAAACCGCGCCCAGCACTTCCTTGGCATATTCGGAAGAGCCGAACTCGGCTTCGGCGTCGGCCAGATCGCCGGGCTCGGAGCCGCGCAGCAGGACGATCTTGCGGCCCGGCTCGCGGAAATCCGGACGCATGGCGGTGCTCAGGTCTTCCAGAATCCCGACAATGCCGATTACAGGAGTTGGATAGATGCCTTCCCCGAGCGTCTCGTTGTAGAAGCTGACGTTACCGCCGGTGATCGGGCATTCCAGCTCTTCGCAAGCTTTCCTCATGCCGTCAATTACCTGCGAGAACTGCCACATGATCGGCGGCTTCTCGGGATTGCCGAAGTTCAGGCAATTGGTGGCCGCAACCGGGGTGGCGCCCGTACAGGCCACATTGCGCGCGGATTCGGCGACGGCGTGCATGGCGCCCAGCCGGGGATCAAGCCAGCACCAGCGTCCGTTGCCGTCCAACGCCATGGCCAGCGCGCGTTGCGTGCCCTTGATGCGGATGAGTCCGGCATCGCCGGCACCCGGGCCTTCCAGGGTATTGATTTGCACCATGGAGTCGTACTGCTCGTGAATCCAGCGCGTGGAGCAGATATTGGGGCTGGCCAGCAGGCGCTTGAGCTTGGCGGTGAAGTCGACCCCTTCGCCAAGGCGGATGGAAGGCGGTATGTCGCGCGCGACGGGCGGTTCCCAGCGTTCCAGTGGACGTCTATAGAGCGGAGCTTCGTCGGTCAGCGCAGGATTGGGTATCTCCGCCACGACTTGGCCGTGGTGGAGCACACGCATCTTGTTTTCGGGAATCACCCGGCCGACTTCGACCGCGTCCAGTCCCCACTTCCGGAAAATGCGGAAGACTTCGTCTTCGCGGCCCTTTTCGGCCACCAGCAGCATGCGCTCCTGCGACTCGCTGAGCATGATCTCGTAGGGGGTCATGCCGGTTTCGCGCTGGGGGACGCGGTCGAGTTCGATTTCCACGCCGACGCCGCCGCGGCCGCCCATCTCGCAAGTTGAGCACGTCAGGCCGGCCGCACCCATGTCCTGGATGCCGACGACTGCGCCGGTCTCCATCGCTTCGAGGCAGGCTTCCAGCAACAGCTTTTCGAGGAAAGGATCGCCCACCTGGACGTTGGGACGCTTGGCTTCGGAGGCTTCACTGAATTCCTCGCTGGCCATGGTGGCGCCGTGGATGCCATCGCGTCCGGTTTTCGAGCCAACGTAAATCACTGGGTTTCCTTCGCCCGCGGCCTTGGCGTAGAAAATCTTGTCCCGCCGCAACAGCCCCAGGGCAAAGGCATTTACCAGCGGATTCTGCGAGTAGCAAGGCTCGAACTTGGTTTCTCCGCCAAGGTTGGGCACGCCGAAGCAGTTGCCGTACGAGGCGATCCCGCTGACCACGCCTTCCAGAATTGCGTGATTGCGGTGGATGGTCTTCTGGTCCTGGCCGGCGGCGGGCGTGATCGGGCCAAAGCGCAGCGAGTCCATCACGGCCACCGGGCGCGCGCCCATGGTGAAGATGTCACGCAGAATGCCGCCAACCCCGGTTGCCGCTCCCTGAAATGGCTCGATAAACGAGGGATGGTTATGAGACTCGATCTTGAACGCGCAAGCCCATCCGTCGCCGATATCAATGATGCCGGCGTTCTCGCCGGGGCCCTGGACCACGCGCCGGCTGTGCGTCGGCAGGCGTTTCAGGTGCACACGGGAGGACTTGTAGGAGCAGTGTTCGCTCCACATCACGCTGAAGATGCCTAGCTCGGTGAGGGTGGGCTCGCGTCCGAGGAGCTTGAGGATTTTGTCGTATTCGTCCGGACTGAGGCCGTGCTCCCGAACCAGCTCGGGAGTGATGGCCTGTCCCTGGGAAGTTGCCATGTTTCCTCGCTAAAAGCATTGTACGGGAAGATACAGCTTATCAGCAGAGGTATCCGGCTGGGGGCGGCCAGCATCCAAGGATTGACACGCAATAACTGTCCTGAATAATTCAGGGCAGCTCAGGGAAGCCGCCAACCAGCGGCGACCCTGAGCCCCTCAGTGGGCTCTCCTACCTCGCGAATCAGCCACGGACTTACACGGATTTTCACGGATCAGGGAACGTCATCACCGTCCGGATTGTCATTCCGGGGTCGCCGAAGCGTAGCGAGACGGCCGAGGAATCCGTATCGCTATTTTGGAACGTGCTAGTGATAGGGATTCCTCGGCTTCGCAGAGCGGAGCCTCGGAATGACAAGTTACGAACTATTCGGCACCATAAGACCCTTGCGCAGCGGTAGAGATTTCATCTGTGTGCATCCGTGCTAATCCGTGGCTAAACGGCTTCCGGTAAACTGGGTTGCGATGAAGTCGGTCATCGTAGGCACGGCGGGACACATTGATCACGGCAAGACCGCGCTGGTGAAGGCGCTGACCGGGATTGACGCCGACCGCCTGGAAGAAGAGAAGCGGCGCGGCATCACTATTGATATCGGCTTTGCCCACCTGGAACTGCCCGCGCCCAACGGCGAAACTCTGCGGCTGGGCTTTGTGGACGTCCCCGGACACGAACGCTTTGTGCGCAACATGCTGGCGGGCGTGGGCGGCATTGATCTGGTGCTGCTGGTCATCGCGGCCGACGAATCCATCAAGCCGCAAACCCGCGAGCACTTCGACATCTGCCGCCTGCTGAACCTTCATTCAGGCATCACCGTGCTGACCAAGTCCGACCTGGTAGACCGCGAAACCCTCGACGTGGTGCGCCTTGAAGTGGAAGAGTTCCTGCGGGGATCGTTTCTGGAGCGCGGGCCGGTAATCGCGGTCAGCTCGAAAACCGGCGAAGGCATCGAGGAGCTGAAGCGCGCCCTCGCCGCTGCGGCGGAGAAGGTCGCAGTCAAAGACTCCAATGCCGTGGCCCGCTTGCCGATAGATCGCGTGTTCACGATGAAGGGATTCGGCACGGTCGTGACGGGCACGCTGCTCGCCGGCACGGTCCAAAAAGAAGATGAACTGGAGGTCCTCCCCAGCGGGATGCGGGTGCGCGTACGCGGCGTCCAGGTGCACGGAGCGGCGGCGGAGCAGGCGGTTGCAGGACAGCGTACGGCGCTGAACCTGGCCGGCGCCACGACAGACGATCTCGCGCGCGGGATGACTCTGACAAAGCCCGGGCTGTTCCGCGCAACTCGGCGGGTGGATGTTTCTCTGAACCTGTTGCCGAGTGCACGGCCACTGCGCGACCATGCGCGGGTACACTTCCACGCGCACACGGCGGAAACCATCGCCGAGGTCGTACTGCTGGGAACAGCTTTAGACGCAGAAGGCGCAAAGGACACAGAGGATGGGAGTGCACGAGTGGCGCCGAAGCGCGCCCGGGAACTGGCTCCGGGCTCGACTGTATTTGCGCAATTGCGTCTTGCGGATCCTCTGCTGCTGCTGCCCGGTGACCGCTTCATCCTGCGGCAGTTCTCGCCAGTGGTGACGATCGGGGGCGGGGTGGTGGTGGACGCGGCTCCGATTCGTCGCAGAGCGAGAACGACGCCTTACGCCTTGGTGACACTCGCAGCAAAGCTCGCTGCGAATGATCGGAAGAACCTCCTTGAAATACGCGTCGCGCGGCGCGGTTTCGCAGGCTTGTCAATAGAGGACGCAGTCGCAGAGACCGGATGGACTCCGCATGGTCTCAGGGCACTTGTCGGCACCCTGCTCGATCCGCACAAGCTGCTGCAGTTCGGCGATCTTCTTGTCCATGCCGTAAACTTCGATGTTGCGAAGACATGTGCCCTCGATGAGGTTACCGCCTTCCACTCCGCCAATTCCCTCGTCGCCGGCATCAGTAAGGAAGAACTCCGCGAAAAGCTTGATTTGCGTCCTGAAATCTTCAACGGCATCCTCGACGCCCTGGTGCGCGAAAAGAAGTTGGAAGTCAGTGGCGAACTCGTGCGCGCCGCCGGCCGCGGCGTGGTGATGAAAGATGAAGAAGCCGAATCCAAGCGCCAGATCGAACAGGCCTTCGCTCTCGCCGGGTTGAAAGTTCCCGCACTCAAGGAAGTGCTGGCTGGGCTCAAGGTGGACCGCGCGCGCGCGCAGAAGATCGTGACCCTGTTGTTGCGGGATAAAGTATTGGTGAAAGTGTCGGAGGAGTTGGTGTTCCATCGTGACGCGCTCAATCAGCTGCGGCGCATGATGCAGGACTACAAGAGCAAGTCTCCGAAGATTGACGTGGGCAAGTTCAAAGAACTGACGGGCGTCAGCCGTAAATACGCTATCCCGTTACTGGAGTACCTGGATCGAGAAAGAGTCACGCGGCGGGCGGGGGATGAGCGGGTAATTCTGTAACGTGGTCGAGGTCTGCGCAATGAACAACCCCACCCTAACTCGCGCATTTGGATCTACTCATTGAACGTTCACGACAGATTCTCTGCCCGACAGGGACTCCTCGCTTCGCTCGGAATGACAATTCTCCGGAGCGATAAGGGTGGGGGCTTCCACACTCGTGAAACCTCTGAAACCTCCGAACTCGTGAAACCTCTGAAACCTCCGACCTGGCTTTAATACGGAATCACGCCCAGCAGTTTCTTCTTCTTCTTGGCCTTGGAAGAGCTTTCTTCTTTGTTGTCCGGGGCAGAAGAAGATGGGGACGATTGGGTTGCCGCCGCAGCCGAGGAAGTTGATGTGCCGCCACCAGGACGGTCGAGTTCGTTAATCTGCGTGGGCGCGGGTGCCGGAGCGGAGCCACTCTGCACGGCAGCCGTCTGGGTGGCTGAGGATTCCGGCTTGCTGCTGGATTCTATAGTGGCGGGGGCCGAATCTTCCGAGCGCGGTACGGGCTCACTTGCGGCCGGCTCGCCAGTACCCACCTTTTCGACTTTGACGCTCTGGGTCCCGCTGCCGCGGATAATCTCATTCGCGTGGCGGACGATCTCGGTCGCGCTGGTCTGCTTAGGATCCACGAGCGTTGGCTCGCCGACTTTGGCTGCCATGCCTAGGTTAGGACGCCGGTGCATGTGGCCCCAGGCAGACCCGAACATGCCGGTGCCCGTCCGTCCCTGTTGTTCCGCCTTGTTCTGGGCGATGGCTTCTGGGGTGGGCGTGGGTACCGGGCGGTGCATCGCTTCCAGACGCTTGCGGGCGTCTTCGGCACGCTGCATAACGGGATAGCGGGTGACAATGCGCGCATAAGCTTCCGCCGCCTGGTTTTCGAATTCCTTTATCAGCAGGTCTTTGCGAGCTGAATTGAGCTTGCTCGCGCGCATGACCGCGGCTTCCTTTTCCGCGGAATCGCCGAGCATGAAGAGCGCCTCGTCAGCGTCGCTGAAGAGGGGGTAGGTATCGGTGACCGATTTCAGGCGCGCAATCGCCGCCGCCCACGAGTTCCGCTTGTAATAGAAACGCCCGATAAGGAACTCGCGCTGGGCGAGCAATTCCTGCACTTCCCGCAGCTTCGCTTTGGCTTCGGGCACCAGCTTGCTGTCGGGGAATTGCTGGATCATCGCCCGATACTCGTCCTCGGCGCGTTTGGCGTGGGTGAAGTCGCGATCCGGCTTTTCCATCTGATCGAAGTGGATATTGGCGATCTTCATCTGCGCTTCGGCCGCTTCCGGCATGTTGGGGAAGAAGGTGATGAAGTCTTTGTATTCGCTCTCGGCCTGGGTCAGCGCGGCGGTGCCGCCCTCGGCGTACCAGGAGTCGCCCACGCCGAGTTTGGCGCGGGCCAGGAATTCCGAATCCGGGTAGGTGTTGATAAGGGTTTGCAGGGTCAGCCGCGCCACGTCATATTTGTGGTCCTTCATGGCAGCCATGGCTTTGTCGAACAGCACTTTATCCGGCTGCTTGGAATCCACGGTGGCGATGGGGTTTTTGACCTTGCTATGGTGGCATGCAGCCAAGCCGATCAGCATGGCGGCCCCGATCACAGAAACCAGTAAGCGACGATGCATTACCTACCCTCTTCAGCCTTTCGCGCATGAGCGCGCCCTGCGGGCCTCGAACACAGCCAGGCAAAGGAGCAGATTCGAACCCACACCCTGAATGTTGTTTCCTATTCTAGCAGCAACTCGGAAGATAAGTTGCTGCCGGAATGCGATTTATACCTGTTGCAGGGTGGCCTCAAAGGCCGCTTTCAGCAGCATTTGGGTGTTGCTCTTGGGATCACCTTTCCCGAACACCGCGTTGCCTGCCACCAGGATTTCAGCTCCGGCCCTCACCGCGGCCGCAATGGTGTCCATCGCAATGCCGCCGTCCACTTCAATTCGGAAATTGGCGCCGCGCTCCGCGCGTATCATGGCCAGCTTGCGGATCTTCTGCAATGCTGCGGGAATGAACTTCTGCCCGCCAAAGCCCGGGTTCACCGACATGACCAGCACAAAATCCACCATTTCAAGGACTTCGCTGAGAGTCGCCACCGGCGTCGCGGGATTAATCACCACGCCTGCCTGGATGTTCCTGCTGCGAATCAGCTCGAGGGTGCGGTGCAGATGAACGCACGCCTCCTGGTGTACGGAAATCCAGTCCGCACCGGCATCGGCGAATGCGGGGATGTACTGGTCGGCGTTTTCGATCATCAGGTGGACATCGAGCGGGACCTCGGTGGCCTTGCGCAAAGAGGCCACCACCGGCGGGCCAATAGTGATGTTGGGGACAAAGTGCCCGTCCATTACGTCCACGTGCAACAAAGTGGCGCCGCCCTCGACTGCGGATTGCACCTGCTCTGCCAGGCGCGCAAAGTCAGCAGACAATATCGAAGGCGCGAGCTCGATCAAAGGAAGCTCTCTTTTCAAGGAAGTAAGGCGATTCTAACACTGAAATGCTGTTTCCCGTAGATCAGCTATCAGGTGTCAGGTAACAGGTCACAGATGACGGGTATCAGTATCCGGCTAAATGGGTGGAGCAGCCTTCGGGCTTGCATGGGACCGGCAATAAGGATGCGGGCTCCAGCCCTTGAGGTATGTAGCCCGTCAGATCACAAAATGCTTCTCTTTAGGAGTTGAATTTCGAACCTGACACCTGTTACCTGTTACCTGTTACCTGTAAGCATGAAGTTCTTAGCAATCGCAACTGATTACGATGGCACGCTGGCCGCCAATGGCCGCCCCGACACGGCGGCGATGGCGGCGCTACAGCGGGCCGCGTCAGCCGGTTGTAAGCTGGTGCTGGTGACCGGGCGGGTCGTGCAGGATCTGCAATCTGTGTTCCCGGGTTTGACGCAATTCGACCGTGTAGTCGCGGAAAATGGGGCGATTATGTACAACCCGGCCAGCGGGGAACAGACGCTGCTTTGTGAGCCGGTTCCCCGGAACTTTGTGGCTGCGTTACGGCAACGCGGACTGCCGGTTGCCACGGGACGTGCCATCGTGGCCACCCACGCTGCGCACACCAGCGCGGTGGAGGAAGTGATCCGTCAGCTCGGGCTGGAGCTGCAAATTGTTCGGAACAAGAACTCGGCCATGATACTGCCGGCGGGCGTGGACAAGGCCAGCGGCGTGCAACGCGCTCTTGGCGAGTTGGGCATCGCGGCCGAGAACGCCGTCGCTATCGGGGACGCCGAAAACGACGAGGCGCTCCTGCAGGCGTGCGGGTTCGGCGTGGCCGTCGCCAATGCCCTCCCCACGCTCAAGGCGCGAGCCGACCTGGTCACACAGGGAGCAGCGGGAGCAGGCGTTGCCGAAGCGATTGCGAGTATTTTCGGGCAATAAGCACGATCAGCATTAAGAGCATTTCTTCTCCTCGATAAGATCAACCGCAGAGGACACGGCGGGAATTAAATCATTCAATCATCGTGGCATTGAAAAAACGCCGACAGCCATGAGCACGGCTCACCCGATTTCCCGATCTTTCCGTGTCCTCTGTTGTTAGAACCACCTACGATGCTGCTTTCTGCGTCTTGACTGCCGGCTTGCTCAGCGGCGCCACGCGGATCTCGCATAGGTCGGTAATCAGGTTCGCCGCCCAGCGATAGACGTTCTGCTGTTTCACCTGCTGGCGCATACGCCGCATGCGCGCGCGTTGCTCCTTGGTATCCATCTCCAAGGCGAAGTTGATGGCGTCGGCCAGTTCTTCGGTGTCGTACGGATTAATTACGAGCGCATCCGGCAGTTCACGCGCCGCCCCGGTGAACGGACTCAGAATGAGCGCACCCTGCTCGTCGTCGCGGGTCGCGATGAACTCCTTCGCCACCAGGTTCATGCCGTCGTGCAGAGAAGTGACCATGCACAGATCGGCCGCGCGGTAATAGCGTTCGCACTCGGCATGGCTGTGATGGCGGTTGAGGAAGATGATCGGCTTCCATTTGCCGTTCTGGAAGCGCCAGTTGATACGCTCGGCCTCCGCTTCCAATTCCGCCATGAAATCGTGGTAGCGCTTGATGTGCGTGCGGCTGGGAGCGCCGATCTGCGCGAACGCGAACTTGCCCTGCCACTGCGGGTACTTTTCCAGGAAGCGCTCAATTCCCAGAAAGCGTTCGACGATGCCCTTGGTGTAGTCCACGCGGTCCACGCCCACGCCAAGGTACAAAGCGTGGACGCCGAGTTTTTCGATGATCTCGGCCTGAAGCGCCGCGCGGCTGGCAGGCTTCTTCGTTTCCGCGGTGGAATCGGGGAAAACGACGCTGATGGGGAAAGGGCGCACCAGCGTCACATGCTCTCTGCGGTTGACGGCAAAGCGCTCCCACTCGATGCGGGACTCGAGAGCGCGGTCCACAGTGTCGAGGAAATTGTCGCAGTGGGACTGAATGTGGAAGCCGAGCAGGTCGGCGCCCAGCATGCCGTCGAGCAGTTCGCGCTGCCACGGGCAGATGCCGAAGGCCTCCGGATTGGGCCATGGAATGTGCCAGAAGAGCCCCACGTGGGCATCGGGACGCTTTTGCTTGATGATGCGCGGCGCCAGGGCGAAGTGGTAATCCTGGACAATGACAACGGGCTCGGTGACGCCTTCCATCTCCTCCAGCAGCGCGGCGGCGAACTTCTCGTTGACGGCACGGTACTGCTCCCAGTCCGCGGCGCGAAAGATGGGACGCGTGTGCGCAATGTGGCAGAGCGGCCACAGACCTTCATTGGAAAAGCCGAAGTAGTATCCCTGTTCTTCTTCTTTCGTCAGCCAGACACGCCGCAAGGTGTAGCGAGGGCTGTCGGGAGGAACGCGCAGACAGTTGCGCTGATCCACGACTTCGCGATCGGCGTCGCCGCTGCCGTGGGCAATCCAAGTGCCGTCGCACGCGCGCAAGATCGGCTCCAGCGCGGTCACAAGTCCGCTGGCCGGCATGACGGCCTCGATGGATTTGCCCTGCCTCACATGGCTGTACGGTTCGCGATTGGAAACCACGAACAGGCGGCTGCCTTTCAGCTTCTCGCGTAAGGCGACGGACAAACGCTCGGCCGTCCACGAGGATTCGGCGGCGTCGCGCAATCGCGCTTCTTGCTGGGCGGAAGCCCGCGCTGCGGCCAGGCTGCGCGCAAAAGTTGTGACCTCGCGGGCCAAAGGCTTGAAGACATCGGCGTCGGGAACGACCGGCTCCAGCGCAGCGCGGCCGTTGCGCAGTTCGCGCATCCAGTGAACGGTTTTAGCCAGCGGCTTGGCCACACTGCGTTGAAAGATGAGCAGGGTGATGATGGCGATCAAGACGATTTGGATCAGCACTCGTAGCGAGACGTCGCGCCACGCCCGCAGCGTCTGCTGGCGGACGTAGTCGGCGTTGTGCAGGGTGACCAGCCCACCGATGACGCTGGCCTCATCCGGTGCCACGCCCCCTGAGTCCGCCTGCGATTGGGGGGCAGAGTGCAGCGGCAACGCATAGCCGTACAGACGATGATCGTTCCACCAGGGTACGCGAATCCCAAGCGGACCGGGGGCGCCGGGGGTGCGAACGTATTTCTTCTGCGGCTGGTTGGCGGCCATCGCCTGGGTCACTGCACTGGAAAAGCGCGAGAGCTGGTCTTCGATACCCGCCGTGGCTGCCAGCAATTTGCCGCTCGAGTCATATACTGCAACTCCGGCAAGATGCTCAGCGTTGCCGAAGCGCTCGACCAGGCGGTTCAATTGCGGCGCCGCTTCGGGCGTCATCAGGTGCTCGGCGCTCTGTTGAAGGCTTTCGGTCAGGACCACGGCGCGCTTGCGCAGATCGCGGTTCAGGCTGCGGCGCTCGGTGTCAATCTGGTAGTAGGAGGAGGACAGCGACACGACGAGTATGCAGAGGATGAGGTACAGGATGAGGCGGGTGACCAGGCGCATTGGTTTCCTCGCGAGCGTAACGACGTTGATGGTGATGGTCTGATTCTGTGTGCGTCAGCAGAGCTCGCCACCGCAGGCGCGCAGCCAATCAATGAGAAACTGGACCAGATCTTCGGGCTCGCCCAGCCAGCTCTGGGCGTCGCCCAGGAAGAAGCGCGGCTGAACGGATGCAGGCGTCTCCTTCCGCAACGAGTTCAGCAACTCTCTTTTCAATTCCTCAAGGGGCGCATCGTTTCGCGACGCTGGGGCCGGTTTTGGCTCCTGATGAGTCCCGAGATACGCAAGCGGTCCCAGAGGACACAAATTGGCCAGCAGGGATTGCGGCGTAGATTTGTGATACGTGCCGTTCAGGGTGATGAGTTGGAGATTGCCAGAATGCCAATTGCCAGGGTCCGCAACACTCCCGAGCACCCGCTGCAACTCACCGCTGCGGCGCTTGCTCACGATCACGACGCGAGTGCGCGTGGTACTCAGGATGGAATCGAGAACTTCATAAACCGTGGGACCGGGGAAACGCCACTGACGAAAGGGTCCAAAGCGGGCGACGGCGCTGTCATAGTCGAGCACAAGCACACCCTGTTCGGCCTGCGCGAGTTGCCGGAAAAAATAGCTGCAGTCGGGAAGCGGGGAAACCGCGATTGCCGCCATGCCTTTGTCTTTGCTCCTCTACCCGGGCGCGCAAACAGCCATAGCGACAGGGATGCTGTTCTCGTCCCCTGCCGCAAACGCGCGGGACTCTGACCTAACTGAAACAGCAAAGACGAAGTGGCCTGCAACGCACCGGACCGGACACCGGGTTTTCGTGCGGCGATCGCTGCGCTCCGGCTGCCCGTTATCGGCTGAAATGAAGCGATAGTATGCTAATCCAGAGACATAGAATTCGGAGAAAAAACTTAATCCCCCGTGTGTTTTGACCTAACAGAGTAGAAGATCGAATTTGGGCCTCAAGAATTCCAGAGACCAACCATCATTCTGTACGAGCGCAGCGAGCTGCTTTTCTGTCTTTTTCCGTGTCCTCCGTGTCCTCTGTGGCCGACCCTGTCTCTCCCGATTTGAACCGCGGCATAATTTGGCGTGCGGCGAAAACTCACAGCGGGCAGCTTTCTAAGGTGCTAGCCTGACAGTTTGGGCGGGCACACGTATCAAGTGCTGGGCGACATGCACTCGTAGGAGGCTCCGTGGATCGCATCGAGAACCGCACATTCGCTGAACTGAAGGTGGGAGACTCGGCAAGCATCGTCCGCACGCTCACCTACAAGGACATCGAGCTGTTCGCGATCATGTCCGGGGATGTCAATCCGGCGCACGTGGACGAGTCGTTTGCCAAGAGCGACATGTTCCACAAGATTATCGCTCACGGCATGTGGGGCGGTGCGCTCATCTCCACCGTGCTGGGGACGCAGATGCCGGGACCGGGCACGATCTACCTGGGACAGTCGCTGCGCTTCCGGCGTCCCGTAGGGCTGGGCGACACGATTACCGTCAGCGTAAAAGTTGTCGATAAGAATGAGGAGAAGCACCGGGTCACTTTGGAATGTCAGGCGATGAATCAGCACGGCGAACTGGTTATCAGCGGACAAGCAGAAGTCATCGCACCCACGGAGAAAATCTCGCGCGAGCGCGTCACCCTGCCGGAAGTGAAGCTGTTGGAGAAGGGACGCTACTACCGGCAACTGATCGAGAAAACCAAGGGATATTCTCCCCTCCGCACCGGCGTGGTGCATCCGGTGGACAGCTTCTCGCTGCTGACGGCGATTGATGCCGCCAAAGCCGGCCTGATCATCCCCGTGTTCGTGGGGCCGCAGTGTAAAATTCAGAACGCTGCCGCGCAGGCCCGCGTTGATCTGTCGCCATACGAGATTGTGCCCACCGAACACAGCCATGCGGCCGCTGCCATGGCGGTGGCCCTGGCCCGGGAACGCAAGCTGGAAGCGCTGATGCGAGGCAAGCTCCACACGGACGAACTCATGCATTTCGTGGATGCGCCCCAGGGACTGCGCACGGCGCGGTGCATGAGCCATGTGTTCGCGGTGGATGTGCCCAGCTTCCCGCGTCCGTTGTTTGTCACCGACGCGGTGCTGAACATCGCGCCGACGCTGGAGGAAAAACGGGACATCATCCAGAACGCAATCGAGCTGGCGCATGCTCTGGGACTGGAAATGCCAAAGGTGGCGATACTCTCAGCGCAAGAGCACATCTCCCAGAAGCTGACCTCGACCTTGGATGCGGCGGTCCTTTGCAAGATGGCGGACCGCGGCCAGATCACCGGAGCCATACTGGATGGGCCGCTGGCCTTCGATGTGGCGGTTTCCGCCGAAGCGGCGCGTCAAAAAGGCGTGGTTTCGCCGGTGGCCGGGCAGGCCGACATCTTTGCGGTGCCCGATCTCGAGGCCGGCAGCATCCTGGCCAAGCAACTGGAACATCTGGCGGACGCGCAGGTGGCGGGCGTGGTCATCGGCGCGCGCGTGCCCATCATCATCGTCCATCACGCCGACAACAAGCTGGCGCACATGGGATCCTGCGCCCTGGCGCTGCTGATGTCGCGCTGGGAGCAGGCCGCGACTAATGCTGTGGCGGTGTGAACCCGCCTTTGAGCCTTTTGTAGAGCAGAACCAGGAAAGCCGTATCCCGCAAAACTTTTTTCGTCTCATGACGCACGAAGCGAGGCATCTGCTGTTAACAACTGCATTCGAAAGCAGATGCCGCGTCGGGCTGGCGCCCTCCTCGTCATGACACCACGATACGTGTTAGAGGTATGCCTCTTTCGTGTACGGCTGTAGGGCAAAACTAGGGTTGCTGTAACCCTGTCGGTCGTCCGGGCAAGCATGAACCGTGTGGCACAGCCGCCCCCGGCTGTGCGAGCGGTTTACACCATCTCTGGTTTCGCACTAAATGTCTTCCGGCCGGCTCAGTCTCCATGTGCCGTGGGAAGGGTCTCGAGTAGCCGCAAATACTCGCGCTTCTTGTTCTCGGGAAGGAAGGACGCCTGGAAGGAATTTCTGGCCAGGCGTTTCAGTTGCGCGTCGGTGAAGCCGAAAGTATCCTGCGCGATCTGATATTCGCGACCGATGCTGGTTTCAAACATTGCAGGATCGTCGGTGTTGAGCGTGACCATCAACCCGAGGTCGAAATACGATTTCAGCGGGTGCTGCGACAGTTTCTTTATGCACCCGGTACGAAGATTGCTGCTGACAGAAACTTCCACCGGGACCTGCTCCTGCACCAGGTGCGCCAGCAGCTCGCGGTCCTTCCAGCAATTCAGGCCGTGTCCGATGCGCTCGGCGCGCAGCACGCGCAACGCACCCCAGACCGACTCCGGCCCGATGGTTTCTCCGGCATGCGCGGTCAGCCGCAGGCCGTGGCGCGCCGCGTAGCGATACACGTCGGCGAACAACTCCGGCGCGGCCAGCCGCTCATCTCCCCCGATGCCAATGCCGACCACGTGGCGCTCGCGCCGCGGCACCGCCAGTTCGGCAACGCATTGCGCTGCTTGCGGGCCGAAATGGCGCACCGCATCGAAGATCCACAGCAGCGACACATGGAAGTCACGCTCCCCGCGTGCGCGTCCGCGGTCCAGACCCTCGAAAATTTCCTCAAAGTTGCGGCCCCAGCGCAGGCAGGCGCCGACCGAAATGTAGACCTCGGCGTGCAGGACGTTTTCCGCCGCCAGCCGCTGCATCAGCCGGTAGGTAATCAGTTCGTAGTCTTCGGGAGTCTTCAGGTACTTCATAACGTCGCGAAACGCGAGCAGGAAACCCGTGAAGTCCGTGTACTGATAGATCCGCCGCGCCGCTTCAGGGGCCAGTTCCTGGCCGTGCATGCGCGCCAGTTCGCCCAACGTGTCCGGCTCAATGGTGCCTTCCAGATGCAGATGGAGCTCCGCCTTAGGCAGCGCCGCGATAAACGTTTTGCCGGTCGTGTTGTCTTGCAAAGGAAAACCCAGCACAGAGACACAGGGCTACAGAGATGTCATTTCCTCCGCGGCCTCTGCGTCTCTGCGATGAAAGGGGGTTAGCGCTTGGTCTGGCCGCGCGCCATCTTCTTCATTTTTCTCTTTTTCGACCCGCGCGCGTAGGAGCGCGGCTGTTTGGGCGCGGCCTTCTTGCGCGCTGCCCGCTTCAGTTTCTTGCGTTCGGCTTTGTCTTTGATTTCGGTAGTGTCCATTTGTCCTTTGCTCAGGGGCCAAAGCCCCGATGTAATTAAACGCACATCCGGCACGGCTGAAGCCGTGCCCTGATACGAAGCTGTGTCTTCCGAGTGCTTACGCGCGCTCTAATTGCGCATACTTTTCCACCAGCTTTTTCAGGCCGCTGGTGAATTTTACCGTAAGCTTGGCGTCTTCTCCCTCACCTTCGCGTTGATAGACGATTCCCTCGCCATATTTCGGATGACGCACCCGCTGTCCCGGACGGAAGCCGCGTGTGCCCGCCGGCTCCCTGATATCCATTTTAGGCCGGGTAAATTTCTTTCCCCTCGACGCGAAAAACTCGGCGATGTTTTCGATCGAATTATAAGTCGGGCCGGTGTACGCATTGCGCCTGCGCCCATACGACGGGCGCTGGTCTTCGTCTTCATAAGCATAATGGCGATCCGACGCGCGGCGGTCCCATCCTTTTCCCTCGTCACGCTCGGGGTCAGGGTGGGGCACCCGCGCTCGCGGCGAGCCCAGGTCCTCCAGCAGCAGTGCCGGGACTTCCTCCAGGAAACGCGACGCCACGCCCGCTTCCGGCATGTCCGTCCCGTAGCGCCGCCGATAGCGCGCTCGCGTGAGCACCAGCGTGTCCATGGCGCGCGTCATGCCGACATAGCACAGGCGCCGCTCTTCCTCCATGTCGTCGGGAGACAGAAACGTGCGTGAGTGCGGGAACAAGCCTTCTTCCATGCCGACCAGGAACACCAGCGGAAACTCCAGTCCCTTGGCGGCGTGCAGCGTCATCAACGTGATCTGCGCTTTTTCGTCGTAATCGTCGGCGTCGCTGACCAGCGCGGCGTGATCGAGAAACTCGTCCAGGGTCTCGCCACGGTCGCGCGAATCCATGGCCGCGTTCACCAGTTCGTGCAGGTTCTCGATCCGCGCCGTGGCGTCGGGAGTGTCCTCAGCCTCGAGTTGCTTGATGTATCCGGTGCGATCAAGAAGGAACTTCAGCAGGTCGGCAGTGCTGGCCCGGGGCATTTCCGATTTCTGATTTACGATTTCCGATTGGTTCGCGTCCGGGGATGTGTCATCGGAGTAGCCGGAAGGACCCGCCGGCGAGGACGCCGGCGCTACGTCCGCTGCTCCCGAGGCCGGCGCTACATCCGCTTCTCGCGAGGCCGGCGCTACGTCTGCATTGCCAAACTCGAACGACGTATCGCCCTCGCCACTCGCTGGCAGTTCCAGGCCGACCTGCTCGTCCCGAACCTGAATACTCGCGGGCTTGGCTTCGCCCGGAAGCGCCGCCGTTTCTTCCAGACGCGCAGCATACGTGCCCAGGTGCATGGCCCGCGCGTCTTCGACGATCTCGCGGAAGCCGCGCAGCGCATTGGTAGCGCGGGCGGGCAGAAGCTGCCGCTGGATTACCTCGCCCACGGCGCTCCATATGGACTGTCCTGTCTCCAGCGCGACCCGCTCGATGACCTCCATCGTGCTCTTGCCGATGCCTCGCGCCGGCGTATTGATGACGCGTTGCAGCGCGATAGAGTCGTCGGGATTGTGGATCACCTTCAGGTAGGCGATCATGTCCTTGATCTCGGCGCGCTCATAGAAGGAGAAGCCGCCCACCACGTGATACTTCAACTGGTAGCGGCGCATGGCTTCTTCAAACAGGCGCGACTGCGAATTGGTGCGGTACAGCACGGCGGCGCGTGCGCGGTTGCCGTTTGCGGGCGCCTGGCTCATGTACCTGGAAATATAGTCGGCCACGAACAGGGCTTCGTTCTCGCCGTCGGGCGCTTCGTAGTAGCCGATCCGGCTGCCGCCCCGGCGCGATGTCCACAGGTTCTTGCCCTTACGCTTTACGTTGTTCGCTACCACGGCGGAGGCGGCTTGAAGAATGTTCTGCGTGGAGCGGTAATTCTGTTCCAGGCGGATGATGCGGGCGTTGGGGAAGTCGCGCTCGAACTCCAGGATGTTGCGGATGTCGGCTCCGCGCCAGGAGTATATGGACTGGTCTTCATCGCCGACCGCGCAGACGTTATGCCGCTCGCCCGCCAGCAGGCGCATCAGCTCGTACTGCGGACGGTTGGTGTCCTGGTACTCGTCCACAAGGATGTACGCGAAGTGACGGTTGTAATATTCGCGCACGCTGGGGATGGCCTTCAGCAGGCGCACCGCTTCCAGCAGCAGGTCGTCGAAGTCCATGGCGTTGGCCTTGGCCAGTTCGCGCCGGTAGATCTCGTACACATGCGCAGTACGCTCGCTTTTGGGATCGGCTGATTGCAGATAGTAGTCCTGCGGATCGAGCATGTGGTTCTTGGCCCAGGAAATTCGCGCCAGCACGGCGCTGGGCTTGAACTGCTTGTCGTCAATCCCGAGCCGGCGAATCGCCGCCTTGACCAGCAGTTCCTGGTCCCGTTCATCGTAGATGACGAACTGCTTCGTCAGTCCTTTGCCGTTGACCTGAAGTTTTTCGATATCGCGGCGCAGCACACGCACGCAGAAGGAATGGAACGTCGAGATCAGCGGCTTGGCGAAGCTCCTGCGCCCAACCATCTGCTCCACCCGCTCCGCCATTTCGCTGGCCGCCTTGTTGGTAAACGTGACCGCCAGGATGGAATCTGCGGGCACGCCAAGATTCTCCACCAGGTGAGCAATGCGATAGGTGATCACCCGCGTCTTGCCGCTCCCCGCCCCGGCCAAAATGAGCAGGGGACCGTCTGCCGCTTCTACGGCCTCACGCTGCTGAGGATTGAGTTCGTCGCGAAAAGGCAAGAGATGTCCAGGAAATTTAAGCTGGTTCTAGTGTAACGAATTTCGATTTGGTCATTTGGTTATTTGGTTAACTAAAAGCGAGCGTTTGCGTTTTCACACAGGTCGAGTTTCTCGCGAAGCCTATCGCACTGTGTGAAGCTGTTCGGCAGTCGTTCAAATTCTCCGAGTACGAGTCATAACCAAATGACCAAATAACCAATTATTGAAGTTGCCCCGATCCGGACTCCAGCTTGGCCACATTGCGCATGGCGGAGCACTCCCGGCACGGACACCACTGGCGCAAAAATTCCCAGGAGTAAATGCCGTGCTGGTGGCCGTCGTTCCAGGTGAAGCGGATGGCGTACTTGCCCACCCCGGCTGCCTCGGTTGGTTTGGCTGGGGGCTTGAACATGGGCAGCGCGCTTGGGTCCGGCTTCTTCGGCTGGCCGGGGTCGCGGTCTTCCTTGCTGCGTTCGTCGTCACAGACCGCGCACGGGCAGGCGTCGCGCAGCCAGACGAAGCTGTAATGACTCTTGTGTCCGTCTTTCCACTCGATGTTCATGCCCGAACCGCCCGTGATGTCCACCTTCACGGACTTGGGCGTGACCTCGGGCCCCGGCGTCCCGGACAGAGGTGTGTGCTGGGTGTACTCGGTGGGTGCCATAAATTCAGTATAAGCCGTGAGCGCCGACCAGTCAGCCAGTGACGGGACGTTTGAGAGGTTTCCTCTGCGACCTCCGTGCCCTTCGCGACCTCTGCGTTCGCGCTTTTCCTGCGCTGGATTTCAGTTGAGCCAGAACAGCTTTCGCATTACACAAGGCAACGGCAGAACGTTCCGCAGCAACTTAGCGTGACGGGAGTTACTGCAATGTACTTCCAGCAGTTCTATCTGGCGTGTCTGTCCCATGCTTCGTACATGATTGGCTCGGAAGGCGTGGCGGCTGTCGTTGATCCTCAGCGCGACATCGGTCTGTATCTGGACGAAGCGCAACAACACGGTTTCACCATCGCGCACGTCATCGAGACTCACCTGCACGCCGACTTCGTCTCCGGACACCGCGAGCTGGCCGCGCTCACTGGCGCCAAAATCTATCTCTCTGCCGCCGCCCGCGCCGAATTTCCTCACGTCCCCGTGCACGACCAGGACGAAATCCGCTTTGGACACTGCGTTCTGAAGTTCCTGGAAACCCCGGGCCATTCGCTGGACAGCGTTTCCATCCTGGTCACCGATGTTAAGCGCTCCCCCGAACCGTTTGCCATCCTGACCGGAGACACGCTGTTTATCGGAGACGTCGGCCGACCCGATCTATCCAAGGGCAAGGACCCGCAGGAGATGGCACAACTGCTTTATCGCAGTCTGCATGAAAAGCTGTTGCGGTTGCCGGATGGGGTGGAGGTCTATCCCACGCACGGCGCCGGATCGCTCTGCGGCCGGCAGTTGAGCAAAGAGCGCTCCTCGACCATCGGCAAAGAAAGAGCCACCAACTATGCGCTGCGCGCCGCCAGTGAAGCGGAGTTCGTGAGGTTGATTACCAGCGAGTTGCCCGAGCGCCCCGGGTATTTCGGCCTGGACAAAGAGATCAACCGCAAAGGCGCGGCTTTGCTGAGCGAGCAGCGTCCGCTGCCGCCCCTGCGGCCTCATGGACTGATGATCGAACAGGACCACGGCGCCATCGTGCTGGACACCTGCCCAGACGAAGATTTTGCCGCTGCCCATGTCCCCGGGTCCATTCACATCGGCCTCTCCGGACAGTTTGCCTCCTGGGCGGGCACCCTCATCGGACTCGACAAAGATGTCGTATTGATCGCAGAAAGCGAGCAGCGCATACAGGAGGCACGCGTCCGCCTGGCACGAGTTGGGATTGAACGGGTTGTTGCCTATCTTGAAGATGGCGTCGCTGGCTGGGCACGTGAAGGCTTACGGCTCGAATCTGTGCGACAGATTTCCGTCGAAGAACTTTACCGCCTGCGGACCACGGGAGCCGGCTCGGGGCAGGTGATAGACGTTCGCCGGCCCAATGAATGGGACGACGGACACATTCCCGGCGCGCAGCTCATTCCTCTGCACAACCTCCCCGCGAAATTGCCCGAGTTGGACCGGCGATCTCCGATTGCCGTCCACTGCAAGAGCGGGTATCGCAGCATGATTGCCGTCAGCCTGCTGCAAGCTGCGGGGTTCCGGCAGGTCTACAACGTCGTCGGGGGCTTTGACGCCTGGCGGACATGCAAGCTCCCGGAAGAGTCCAAACTGCGCGCCATTGCATCTTAAAAAATCTCTGATCCTTAGGAGGAGCCATGGGTGACTACGCTGACCCGAAAACTCTTGTAAGTACAGCTTGGGTTGCCGAGCATCATAACGACCCCAAGGTCCGCATCGTGGAGGTGGACGTGGACACCGCCGCCTTTCACGAAGGCCATGTGTCCGGAGCCATTGCCTGGGCGTGGAACTCGCAGTTGTGCGACACCCTGCGCCGCGACATTCTCCCGCAGTTGGAATTCGAGCAGCTCATGGCCGCTTCCGGCATCAACAACGACACTACCGTGGTGCTCTATGGCGACAACAATAACTGGTTCGCCGCCTGGGCTTTCTGGCAGATGAAAATCTACGGTCACGACGACGTCCGCATCATGAACGGTGGCCGCAAGAAGTGGATCGCTGAAGGCCGCGAACTGAGTACCGACGTCCCCAACGTGCCCCGGGCCACGTACACAGCATCGCCGCCCGATATGTCTCTCCGCGCCTTTCTCCCTCAGGTGCACAAGGCTTACGAGCAGGGTACCGCCGAGCTGGTGGACGTGCGCAGCCCGCAGGAATTTACCGGCGAAATCATCGCCCCTCCCGGTCTGCCGGAGACGGCCCAGCGCGGCGGACATATCCCCGGCGCCCGCAGTATTCCCTGGGTCAAGGCCTGCAACGACGATGGGACGTTCAAGTCCTATGACGAACTGAAAAAGCTGTACGCTTCCGAGGGCGTGGACGGAACCAAGCCCGTGATCGCCTATTGCCGCATCGGCGAGCGTTCCAGCCATACCTGGTTCGTGCTCCGGCACCTGCTCGGCTTCCGTAACGTCACCAACTACGACGGCTCGTGGACGGAGTGGGGCAATCTGGTGGGAGCTCCGGTAGAAAAGGGCGCAACCAGCGCTGCCAAGGCGGCCTGATATGAAGCCTGAAGATTATGAGGAACGCAGAGTTGAGGTGGAGGGGTGGGAGGTGAACCTCACCTCCTACCGCCTGGGAGACGTGTACCACTGCAAAGCGGACAACGTGTCACCGGGCGCCTGGCTCGCGCGCACCACGGCGTCAACACGAGAGGAAGCCGAACGTCAGGCACTGGAAAAGGCGCGCCGCATGCTGGCCCGCACGCGCCGGCAAACAGCGTAGGAACCATGCCCGAGGTTAACCGCTGCCCGAGGCTGAATCTGTAGGATTGTCATTCCGAGCGCACGGGGTCCCCCGCAGGCCCGGTTTTGGCTTGCTGGGGTGTAAGCGAGGAATCCCTGTTGTTACCAAGGAGCACGGTTGCGACAGGGATTCCTCGCTGCGTTCGGAACGACAAATCACGCGCCCCCACGAACCAGCGTCGGCAGCGCCGCCAGTAATCCCTTCACGGAGTACAGGACCTCCACTTCGCCGCGGCAGTTATACCAGCAGGCGCGGCACTGATTCCGGCGGGATTCGCTTCTCAACCGGCGCACGATCTCTCTTGCGCTGAGGTCGCGCAGATTGCCTACATGCTCAGCCCGGAATTCCACACACTTCTGCACATTAAGAAAATTATCCACATTGAAGAAGGCGCGCCCCGCTTTGCAGTCCTGGATCCCCCCCTGCTCGTAAAAGCGGTCGAAAGCTCCCAGATAATACGGGTTGGAAAGAAAATTTCTGTAGCGCTTCTTCAACGCCAGCAGATGCGGGGTCGCTTTGTACGCGGGCAGCAGGCGGCGGTTTCCGTTTTTGATGGCCGTGTAGGGCTGCATCATGAAATAGGAATCGTTCCCGGCGGCAAAGCGGACCAGCCCCTCGAGCTGGCCAAGATTACGGTCGTTCAGCACGCACATCACGTTCACGCGCTGGTGAGGGCGGGTGCGTGTACGGCTCAGGATTTGCAACGCGCGCCGGGCACGCTGCGCGGCGCCGGGTTTGCCGCGATGCTCGTCATGCGCGTGCTCGTCACTAAAATCCAGCGAGACGCTGATTCCCCACAGCCCTGCATCCCAAACTTCGCGGGCACGCTGCTCGTCAATGAGCCAGCCATTGGTGGTGAGCAGTGGTATGTGCTGTTGCGCGATCGCGCCTACGATCTCCGCCAGATCGCGGCGAAGGAAGGGCTCGCCCCCTCCGATGCTGACGATCAGCGATCCCAGCTCGCCCAGTTTATTTGCCGCCTGACGGATATCGTCGAGCGACGCCTCTCTCGCGCGTGCTTCCGCGCTGAAGTTGACCTCGTCCTGCCAGTAAGAGCAGCCGCGACAGCGGAAATTGCAGGCATAGGTCACCTGCCAGGACAGGGCGATGGGCAGCCCCGACAGATACGCCCTCACTAAGCGCATCTTTTTGCGCGCGGGTGAGAGTTCCGGCATTCTTCTTACAGGCGTTGCCAAGGACAGGCATCCTTTCGAGCAGGCATTCTTTAGCGGTCATGACGAGCGAAGCGAGGCATCTGCTTTTCTACGCTGCCCTGGAAAGCAGATGCCTCGTCGGGCTGTCTGCCCCAGAACGTGCAACAGCGGCGCGTTCCGGGGGCGCCGATACGCCCTCCCCGTCATGACACCAAGCAGTTTTTTTCGCAGAAAATTTCTTAAAACTGCTCTGAAAATGTATACGAACCTTCTCGGGAATCCTAATTCTTAACAGCCAGGAACCCGCTTACGTTTTCCCAGAGCAGTTGCGGAAAACTCTTGTCCAGATAGGAACGGATGGAGACGTAGCACTCGCCGCAGGTGTTGCTGCTGGTGAACTCCTTCACCATCTGCGCGTGCTGTTCGAGGCGATAGCGCTTGAACATCATCGAGCACGGCTGGAGCCAGCCGTCGCTGGTGACCACCAGAAAACGATGTCCCGCCTTGCAGCCCGGAGCAGCACCAAGCTGGAAGAAGCGGCGGGTGGCCTCCAGGGTGCTGGGCGCATTCACGATCCAGTTGGTGTGGTCGCGGCGCGCTTCCACCCGGTCCAGTTCGCGGTTGAGCAGCGCGAGTTGGTCCGGCCTGGTGAGCGAGTAATCGCGGCAACCGGTGCGGCGCGCCGAGTACGAGCTGTAACAGATGTTGACTCCCCACTCGCGCGCTTTGTCGGCCAGCCGGTTGATCTCGGGCAGGTTCTCGCTGGTGATGCAGGAGTTCAGCACAATGTCATCGTAGCCGTAGCGTGCCAGCCGCGGCACCAGATCGCGGAGATGCTGATAGAGTCCCGGGTATCCGCGGAAGTCGTCGTGCCGTTCGTCAGGGAAATCCAGGCTCACGGAGAATTGGTCCACGCCGGCGTCGTGCAACTGGAGATATTTCTCCTCGGTCATGTGCGACCAGTTGGAGACCAGGATCAGGTATGGAACTCCCGCGCGCTCAAACTTGATATTGCGGACAATTTCAACCACGTCCTCGCGCATCAGCGGCTCGCCGCCCGACACCTGGACGACGCACGGGCGCAGCGCCTCCATGTAGCGGCGATACTCGGCAGGCTTGAGGTTGCGGGAGTTGTCGCGCGGACCGCCGTGGTCGCAATGCTTGCAGTAACAGGTGCAGGAATCCGTTACCTCAAACGAGACCACGATGGGGCGGCCGACTGGCCAGTTCACCGAGCCGCGCCTAATGATGCGGAGCGAATCCAGGAAGGATACCTTGCGCATGTCCGACGTGAAACTCCGAGCGTTTTGAGAGACTTACCCGGCCCAAGCATAAATCCGCCGCGCTCCCCTGCGGCGCAGAATACAGCGAACGCCTTACCAGAGTAGCTGAACGGCAACAATTCATCCGCGAACGGTCCGCGGGGAACCGCGACTTCTGGGAAAGCGAAACGATTGCAACCCTTGGAGTGTGACCGTCGCGAATGTTACAGCGCGGCTATGGCATCAATCTCCACCAGCACGTCTTTGGGCAGGCGTGCCACCTCCACCGTGGAGCGCGCGGGCGGACTGTCCTGGAAAAAGCGCGCGTAGACTTCGTTCATGGCGGCGAATTCGGAGATGTTTTTCAAAAACACGGTGGTACGGACTACCCGGTCGAGTCCGGAACCGGCAGCCGCCAGAACTTCGGAAAGGTTTTTCAGAACGCGCTCCGTTTGCACGGCAATATCGCCCGCGATCACCTGTCCGGTGGCGGGATCAATGGCAATCTGCCCGGAGGTGAAGACGAACCCGCCCACCTTGATTGCCTGTGAGTAAGGGCCGATGGCGGCTGGAGCTTTCGGCGTGACAACCTTCTCTTTCATCGCTCCTCCTGCTGTCAGACGGCGATTGTAACATCGCAGTTTTTCCCCAAGCAGAGCAGAGCTTCGCGTGTAGTGGCAACTGCAAGTTTGTGCCAGGCAACTGAGTTGGCATGGACTGGATTAAGGACGAGTTTCGAGATCGGGCGTGGGCACGGCAGGCTCAGGAAGCGGCATGTTTTCCTTGCGCCCGTCACGCTGGGGAAGGGCCCGGTCGTATTCCTCCGACCAACTTGTCAATAGCGAGGCAGCACGCCGCCTGCTGCTGGAACCGGTGCTGTTCCCAACCGAATCGGCGGCGTAACCTCCGTTAGATGCCGACGGCCTCGTAGTCCCCGGGGCTGCTGGCGGTCCGGCGCGGCATCCCAAGCCGTTCAATGTCGTACGGCACACGCTGGCGGAGGCGCCGATTGCGCAGCGCGCGTCCGAGAAACACTGCGCCCACAACGATGCCTGCGCCAAGAGCTGCAAAGGCGATGGTTTTGCCCGGATTCTCAGTCACGGGCTCGACAACCTTCGCCACCGGCCGTACTACCCGGCTGCCGGTAACCGTCAGCACTCCAGCAGTGCCCATTTCCCGCCGGAACTCGCGGATGGCGCGCCGCCCGCCGCGCTGCAGGGCGCGATGGGTGTGGATGATCGCCTTGGCCGACGGCATGAACGTGTCCTGCCCGTTATGCACCACGGCATGCTCGACGCCGCGCTCTTCCTGACGCTCCAACAGTTCGTCCAGGGCGTCGCGAAGTATGCGCGGACGCGTCCACAAGCTGCGGAAGGCGACGCGGCCCGATTTGTCAATCAGGAAAGTCGAATTGGGTAACTTGCCATACTTTTTGTGAATGCTGCCGCTCAAGTCATCCACCACAATTGGGATCGAGACGGATTCTTCGTTGCGGAACAATTCGGCAGCGCGAACTTTTTCGTGCATGGACTCGTGCGCCGGCAGACGCTCGCCAGGATGCGCTTCGCGTACATAGCAGAAGAGGAAGGCCACGTCCTCGCCTTCGTAATCCTCATAGAGGTCGTTCAGCCCACCGATGGAGGATGCCGTGAATGGGCACGTCACCGAGCCAAACGTGAGGACTACATTTTTCTCGCCGCGATAATAGCTGAGGCGGACCTTTTCGCCTTCCAGGGTTCGAGCTTCGAAGTCGGGGGCGCGGTCGCCGGGCTTGGGGCTGCTGAACTTGTCAAGGGCGATGTCTTTGATGAGAACGTCTTTGGTGAACTCCTCGTAGTTGTAAGGTTTGAAACCAAACATCAGCCACTCCTCCTCGCCAACTGGTGGCGGCAAAAATTGCTGGATAAATGTGGGACCGGGGTTCGCCCGCAAGGCAGTAATGCTCTTCTTGTGATGCCAACCTGACGGAATGGTGTTTTCTTCTGTTCTGCCAATGCCTACGGCTGCATTACCAGTCTGCAACTTGCCCCCTCAGTGGCTCGCGGATAAAATGGCTCGGTTGCGGCGGCGCATGTAGCTCATTCAGTACTATGCTTGTGTTGTGGGCCGGATCGCGGAGGAGGCGCCGTTCTTCCCAACGACTTCCCATTGTCGGTAACGACGGTGGATGCCATATCGGTGGAATCCCAGCGGCTTCTTGAGTGCTGGGGCGAAAGCCAGTCCCATCAGCAACGTAGCGGAGGTCGAATGGCAGCCCTGAAAGTTGGAGATGTGGCGCCGGATTTTGAACTCCAGGCAGTGACCGGCGACCGCAAACACAAATTCAAGCTCAGCGATTATCGCGGCAAGAAACACGTTATCCTGGCCTTTTACGCGCTCGACTTCAGCCCGGCTTGAGGGCTCCAGATGCCGGCGTATCAGGCAGATCTGCCGAAGTTCGCCGCGCTGGATGCCCAGGTCGTGGGCATTAGCATTGATTCCTTCTACTGCCACATCGCGTGGCAGAAAAAAGAAATCGGCATGCTGGACTACCCCCTGCTGAGCGACTTTTATCCGCATGCCAGCGTGATCACGCAGTACGGCATCCTGCGCGAGGGCCCTCCTGTCCCCGGCATCAGCGAGCGCGCGGTCTTCATTGTGGACAAACAGGGCACGATCGCTTTCGCTAAGGTGTACAGGTTGGACGAACAGCCGCCCAACCAACCGCTGTTGGAGGTTCTTCGCAATCTGAACGGTCGCTGAGTCCCAAAACGAACTGCATCCGAGTTTTTGTCGCAGCTCGGAGAGTCTCTCCCGGGAGACTTCACATCTAAAGCCAACAGGTTACAGGTACCGGCGCTAGGTCGGGACGGGGCAAACCCCGCAAGTTTCCACCCTTGTTTCTCAATCCTGGAGGATCTATGGCTGAAGAACGTGTGGTCAAAGCCGGCGACGTGAGCCAGCGTGTTGGCGTGGAGGTCATCCGCGCCCGCGGTGTGGACGTGGACAAACTGATAAAGATGCTGATCGCCAATGCGGCAGCGGAATTTGCCAGCACTTACTATTACTACACTATCCTGCGCATGCACTTGGCGGGACACGAGGATTACAAAGAAATCTGCGAAGACGCCCGCCTGGAAGACCGCGCCCACTGGGAACTGATCGTGCCCCGCATCTACGAACTGGGCGGGGAACTGCCCAACGACCTGCCCACATTCCATAACCAGGCCGGATGCCGCGCCGCGAAGCTGCCCGATCCGCCCACGGCCGCCAACATTCTGACGGTGCTGCTGGAATCGGAGCGCTGCGCCATTCGTAGTTGGATTGAAATCTGCGACATGACCTACGGCAAGGACCCGCGCACCTACGACATGGCGTCGCGCATCCTCAATGAGGAAATCGAGCATGAAGCCTGGTTCATTGAACTGCTGGCGCACGAACGCGACGGCAAGTCCATCCCCGGCGGCCATTTCCGCCGCGGTGAGCCGGGTCATGCGCCCTATAGCAAGAACGCAAAATTCTATATCGGCAGCTAGAGAGACGTTTCCTGTTTCCCGTTACCCGTTTCCCGCTTGTGTGTTTTGGGGAACGGGAAACGGGCAACGGGTACCGGTCCATACGCGTGACTGAGCCTCCAGCGACGGACGTCTACAACGTTACTCTGCTCGCGCCTGATGGCAGCGAGCGCGTGATTGCCGTTCGCCGCGGCCAGCACCTCTGGGATGCCGCTTACGAAGCCGGCATCGAATTGCCGGCGCTGTGCCATCAGGGATGGTGCCTCACCTGCGCCGGTCGTCTGGACGCTCCCGGCGAGGTGGATCAGCGCGATTCAGTCGCGTTCTTCCCGCAGGACCGCGCTGCCGGATATGTGCTCCTTTGTACGGGGAAGCCGTGCTCGGAATTGCGCATCCGCTCCCACCAGGCGGAGTGCATGCGGCGGCATCGCCTGATAAACAAACTGCCGGCGCCGTACTCGTCCTAGGCGCGAGTGCAGACAGCATGGCGCCACACAGAAATACGAAGGCGCCCTGCGTCTGATTGTAAACAAGGTTTCAGTGCAGGTGTGGCTAGAGGGGAGGGTTGTTGCGTCTTCTAAGCCCCGTAACGGCCGCTGGCTCCGGCCCCTTTTGCCTTTGTTTCCTTTTCTTTGCGGCCACGGCGTTTCATGATGATCGCTATCAGCAGCACGGCCAAAATTACCCACCAGCCGAGCCATATGTCAGTTACCGCAAACGCGGCCAGCGAAGAGGTGAAATCCATAAAAGAACCTCCCTTCCTCCGCCACTCCAAAGCTGGACAGCTACTTCCCTTAGATTGATAGCACAGAATTCAACGTTGCTTAAGCTTGTGCAAGTTCGTTCCCAAAATGGGCAGAATGGAAACATCCCATTGCAGGCAATTGCACACTCGCAAAGTTTTGATGGCAAGTTTTTTCGGTTGTGCGGTGACGTAATTCGCGTTTCAGGCGGAGCGTCTTGAATTCACCTGGTGATGACCGGCAGACTCGGCACCCCGATTGGAATAACCCAAATAACCAAATTAGCAAATCACCAAATGCTGTCACTGCGCTTCCTTCTGCACGGCTTCAATCAGTTGGAAGAGCTGGCGGCGGTCCACGACCTCAACAAACGGGGTGCCGGCCCTGGCATTGCTCACCACGTAGATAGTGGGAGTGTGGGAGATGCCCACGCGCTTGCCGAGTTCGCGGTCGGCCTCGACTTCAGCCGCGAGTTTGCCCTGGGGATCAATCACAAACGGTAAGGCGACCTTGTGCTCGGCGGCAAATTTTTCGGCAAAGGCGTGCAGGTTCTGCGGAGTGATTTCCCGCTGATGCCGGAAAATCGCGTCGCGGAACTCATCCCCGAGGGTGGAGGCCGAATGCGCATTCGCCGATACCCGCCTGGACTTCGGCGCAGCCGACAGCGTATCGAAGTAGCGCGCCAGCACGGCCGCCTGCTGCGCCCACGGATGCATCGGCAGCGGGAAATCGTAGCGCACGATGGGGATGTTGTAGGTCCGCGCAGCCTGCTCCAGCAGCGGATTGGCCCGGGCGCAGTCCGGACATTGCAAATCTTCAAAAACGACAAGCGCGACACGTGCGCCCTTGGGCGGCTTCAGCACAGACGCGTCCTGTGCGTGAGCACGAACGGCCACGAGACTGGCAAGGGCCAGCGGCACCAGCAGACCCAAGAGCCACAGGCGATTTCGTTTCATTGGCGACACAACCCTCGTTTAACTGGCGATAATTGCTGGTCAGAGTTACTGGATTCTAACATGCCACATTGCAGCCCTGCGCGCAGCGCGCCGCGCCCAGTTTTCCAGCAGCATCTCTAACTTCTGATGTTGGACGCGCGGGTTTGGATTCCGATAGCGCAGCAAAATGGAACCGAGGAGCAACAAGCAACGAGCAGCAAGCAATGGGCTTTCAGTGGCTTGTCGCTTATTGCCTGTTGCTTGCTGCTTGTTGCGTGCGCGCCAGTTGAGCCCGTAAAAATCCGGGTGTTAGAATCATTTTTTATTCAACTTCCGCTGCGTCCCACCGTGCCGGGGTACCTGCCCGATGCGAAATGTCTGCGGGGTTCACTCCCGCGAAGGTTCAGCGGTACCTCGCGGAAGGACAGCGCGTATCTGGTTCTACGGCCCTGAAAGGAGTCACTCGTGAAGATCTACGAAGGCGCGAACATCCGGAATGTGGCCCTGATGGGCCACGGCGATGCCGGAAAGACGCAGCTGGTGTCCGCCATGCTCTACACTGCCGGATGCACGCAACGTCTGGGACACGTGGACGACGGCTCCGCGGTCACCGACTACGACGAAGAAGAAGTGGCGCGGTCCATGTCCATCGCCACCGCGGTGGCATTCGCCGAGTGGAACAAGATCAAGGTCAACCTGGTGGACACGCCCGGTTTCAACATGTTCGTCCACGAAGCCAAGACTGCACTGCCGGCCGTGGAAGCGGCAGCTATTGTGGTGGACGGCGTCTCCGGCGTGGAAGTGGTCACTGAGAAAACCTGGCAGTACGCCGACGAATTCGAGTTGCCGCGGATCGTCGTCGCCAGCCGTATGGACCGCGAGCGCGCCGACCGCAGCCGCGTCCTGGAATCGGTGACCGGCGCATTCGGCCGCTCGGTTGTCCCGGTGCAGTTGCCCATCGGCAGCGAAAAGAACCTGACCGGCGTGGTGGACCTGGTCCGCATGAAGGCATACACGTACGAAATGGGCGGCCACGGCAAAGGCAAGGAAAGCGAAATCCCCGCCAATCTGGCCGACGAAGCCAAAGCCGCCAACGAAAAGCTCGTGGAAATGATTGCCGAAGGCAATGACACGCTGATGGAAGAATTCTTCGACAAAGGCACGCTGTCGCCGGAAAACATCAGCAAGGGCCTGCGCGAAGCTATCCGCGAGCGGCGCATCTTCCCCCTGCTGTTTGCCTCGGGACTGGGCAACATCGGGGCCGACAGGCTGCTGGACTTTGTAGTCGAATTTCTGCCCTCGGCGGTGGACCGTCCGCCGGTGAAGGGTGTGGCACGCGAAGGCGATGGCCAGCCCGCCAGCCGCAAGCTTTCCGATTCCGAGCCGGTTTCCGCATTCGTGTTCAAGACCGTCAGCGATCCCTTCTCCGGCCGCATTACATATTTCAAGGTTTATTCTGGCGTGGTGAAGAACGACGCCACGTTACAGAACTTCAACAAGAACACGGTAGAAAAGCTGTCGCATGTCTCGCTGCTGCAAGGCAAGACGGCAGTGCCGGTGAACGAAATTCATGCCGGCGACATCGGCGCAGTCGCTAAGCTGCGCGACACGGTCACTGGGGACACGCTGGGCGACAAGGCGTCCCCGATCATTTATCCCACAGTGAAGCTGCCGGAACCGGCGATCACCTTCGCCATCCAGCCGAAGACGCGCGCCGACGAAGACAAGCTCAGCAACGGCATCCACAAGCTGATGGAAGAAGATTCCATGCTGCGCTTCTACCGCGATGAGCAGACCAAGGAATTCCTCATCGCCGGCACCGGACAGCAGCATATTGAAGTTGTAGTTTCCCGCCTCAAGAAGCGTTACAACACCGAGGTGAACCTGAAAGCTCCCAAGGTGCCGTACCGCGAGACCATCCGCGGCAAGGCCGATGTGCAGGGACGCCACAAGAAGCAGACCGGCGGTCACGGCCAGTTCGGCGACTGCCGCATCAAGATGGAGCCCCTGCCCCGCGGCGGCAACTTCGAGTTCGTCAACGAAATCTTCGGCGGCGCCATCCCCAAGAATTTTATCCCGGCGGTGGAAAAGGGGATCGTGGAGGCGGCGCAGCGCGGGTATCTGGCCGGGTTCCCGGTGGTGGACTTCAAGGTGGTCCTGTACGATGGCTCGTATCACGAGGTAGATTCCAACGAACTGTCGTTCAAGACTGCCGGGCGCATCGCCTTCAAGAAAGCCATGGAGCAGGCCAAACCCACGCTGCTGGAGCCAATCATGAAGGTCGAGATCAGCGCGCCCGATGAGTTTGCCGGCTCTATCATGGGCGACCTGAATTCGCGGCGCGGGCGGATCCAGGGCATGGACAACAAAGGCGGCCACACTATCGTGCACGCCGAGGTCCCCATGGCCGAGATGCTCACCTACGGCGTGGACCTGACCTCCATGACCCAGGGCCGTGGCTCCTTCAGCATGGAAATGGACCACTACGACGTCGTGCCCCAGGCGCAGCAGGAAAAAATCATTGCTGCCGCCAAGGCCGAACGCGGCGAAGCGGTGGAAGAGGAAGAGTAGTTGTAATTTCCATTTACGATTTTCCGATTTCCGATTCGCGGGCGGCTGCGGCCGCGCGCATTCGTCAGCGCCCAATGCGCAAGCTATCCCACAAACGGTCTCATCCTAACTGGGAAGTTGGCATTCCGAGCGAAGCGAGGAGTCACTGCTGGGACGATTACCTGTCGTAAGCGACTGGTTTTTCTTAGACCGGTTGTAAATAGTGTTGCCTTTGGCTTTGAAGGGGCGCGGCTTTCAGCCGCGCCGTAAACCATCGGAGTTGCCCCCCTGTTTTCCCTGAGCACAATGGATCACCCAACCGGACGATACCCAGCCCGAAGGGCGACATCGGAGTTTAGCCCAGGGCGTGAGCGCTGGGACGAATTTGCAATACACTGTCAGAACCCCGGAGGGGCGACACTGGCCACTGACCACACTGGCCAGTGGTGTTATGTCGCGCTTTGAACAGTACGAGATCTGGGCGCTGCACGGCGAAAAATGGGAATTGGTGGCATCGTTCGCAAATTTCGACGTGGCCAACGCCATGACCCGCAACCGCTCCAGTCGCGTGCGCCTGATCCACGCCATTTATGAAGAAGGGAAACCGGTGGAGCAGGAAGTCCTGGCCGAAGTTGGCGCCACCAGACAGACCCCATGAGTGCAATGCGCGCGTCAGGAGAGTAGGATTAAAGAGATTATTTGGTCATTTGGTTATTTGGTTATTGGAAAGCACGCCGCTGGCGGGGGCACACATTCCGCATAGCTCACTAACCAAACCACCAAATTACCAAATAACCCAATAGAAGCATGTTCTCCGATCACTACATGTCCTGCTGGCAGCAGGTGCTTGAGTTATCGCAGCAAGGTTGCGATGGGGACACCTTTATCCCCGAAACCGGCTCCGCATCCGAGTTCGCCCGGATTTTGTGGGCGCGGGATTTCGGTCGCGGCGGCGACCTGGATCGCGCCCTCCTGGCCCGCTCCGCCCAAATAAAGAGCGCCTTGTACGGCAATCGTGTCTTCCCTCTGGTGCCGATGTACGTCAGCAGCGTGTGCGTGGAGCAGTGCCTTTACTGCAATTACCGCGCCGGCAACAAAGGCGTTCAGGTCGAGCGCCGCCGGCTGTCCTTGGAAGAACTGGAACGTGAAGCCGTCTACCTGATCGAGGAAAAAGGACTGAAGGTCCTGGAACTCGTCTACGCCAGCGACCCCCTGATGCGCGGCGCCGCCATGTGCAAGCATGTCGAACGGCTGCGCAATTTGCTGGAGCAGCGCGGCGGCGGCATGGTGGGCATAAGCGCCGAACCACTGGACGAGCAGGAATACCGAAACCTGATTGACGCCGGCCTTACGTTCTCCGTCCTCTGGCAGGAAACTTACGACCGCTCGCGCTATGCCGAACTCCACCCGGGCAAGACCAGGAAGACCGACTTCGCTTACCGTCTAAATGCTTTTGACCGCATGCTCAGCGCGGGGTTGAAACACGTCGGTATTGGTGTGCTCTCCGGGCTGGCGGCCTGGCGCGCGGACTGGGCCATGCTGATGTTGCACGAAGAGTATTTGCGGCAGCAGTACAGGTGTGGCACCGACATTCTCGGCACCCCGCGGCTGAAACACGCGCCGGGCGCGGTGTTGCACGAAACTCCGTTCATCCCTACCACCGGGGAATTCCACGCGGCGGTTGCACTGCACAATATTTTTTCGCCCACTACGGCAGCCTTTGTCAGCACGCGCGAAGAATGGGAGACATGCATCGAAATGGCGCGCGGCGGCGGCTGCCTGTTCACGCTGAACTGCGCCACCACTCCCGGCGGATACTCGTTGAAGCATGGCGGACGCCAGTTCGCCGCCCGCTCCTACGACGCGCCGATTTACGCCCCCAGGCTGGAGGCGCTCGGCCTGCATCCGGTCTTCGATTGGACGTTCGACCTGCTGGAGCAGCCATCAGCCATCAGCCATCAGCCATCAGAAGCTGAAACCAAAGCGGCTGCGTGCGATTGAGTGCTTCGTCAGCACTTCACCAATACAGGCGTCATCCCGAGCGACCGGGGGCCGAATTTGGCCGAAGGGAGTCGAGGGATCTGAATTTTCCGGCAGAGTGCAAGTGCCGATGCCCCAACTAGACACCGTTCCTGAGGCCCCGTCGCTCGGCCTCACATCCATGTAAGATATTTTCTGAGCTGTTTGTCCTCTGGAGTGAACATGCGCTTACGTAGGCTCATCCTGCCTTGCCTGCTTTTGATCATCAGTTTTGCTTTTCTATTCGCGCAAGCCAACAAGCCGCAGCAACCCCTGCCGCCGGCCAGTTCGCCCGTCGAGGCCCACAGCCTGAACCTGGCGGACATGGACCGCAGCGTGGATCCTTGCGTGGACTTCTACACTTACTCCTGCAGCGGCTGGATGAAGAACAATCCCATCCCGCCCGACCAGTCCTCCTGGAGCGTGTACTCCAAGATGACGCAGCACAACCGCGAAATCCTGCGGGAAATCCTGGAAGCCGCGGCCGTGCCCCAGGTGTGGATCCGGCGCGACGAAAAGGGGCCCCGTTCCACAGATATTCGCACCCCCAACGACCAGAAGATCGGCGACTACTACGCTTCCTGCATGGACGAGCAAGCCATTGAGAAGGCCGGCATCACGCCGCTGAAACCAGAACTTGACCGCATTGCCGCCATGAAATCTAAAGCCGAGTTACCGGAATTCCTGGCGCGCTTCCACCAGCAGGACCTCGGAATTTACTTTGGCCAGTCGGCGCTGTTTTCCTTCGGCGCCGACCAGGACGCGAAAGATTCTACGCAGTACATCGCCGAAACCGACCAGGGCGGGTTGGGGCTGCCCGAGCGCGACTACTATCTGAAGACCGACGCCAAGTCGCAGGAAATCCGCTCGCAGTACGTCGCCCACGTGCAGAAGATGTTTGAGTTGCTGGGCGACGCTCCGGCGGCCGCGGCCGAGAATGCGCAGACAGTGATGCGCATTGAAACCGCGCTGGCAAAAGGTTCCATGGACCTGGTCTCGCGCCGCAATCCCAACAACGTCTATCACAAGATGACGCGCGAGCAGTTGGCGGCGCTGAGTCCCGAATTTTCCTGGGACCGGTATTTTGCCGCCATCGGTCTCGCACACGTTAAATCGCTGAACGTTGCCAACCCGGACTTCGTCAAAGCCATGAACGCGGCGCTCGTGGCGGAACCGCTGTCGGCTTGGAAGACCTATCTGCGCTGGCACGTGGTGCACGCGTGGGTGCGCTGGCTGCCGGCGGCATTCGTGAATGAAAATTTCGATTTTTACGAGCACAAACTCGCGGGTACCCGCGAGCTGCAACCGCGCTGGAAGCGGTGCGTGCGCTACACCGATTTCGCCCTCGGCGAGGCGCTGGGACAGGCCTACGTGAAGAAGTACTTCCATGAAGACACCAAGGAGCGCGCTCTCAAGATGGTCCAGCAAATCGAAGTCGCCATGGAGCGCGACATCCGCCAACTGCCCTGGATGTCGGACGCCACTAAGCAGCAGGCCTTGGCCAAGCTGCACACCGTGGTCAACAAGATCGGCTATCCGGATAAATGGCGCGATTACAGCGCCTTCAAAGTCGTTCGCGGAGACGCGCTCGGCAACGGAGTGCGCGGCAACGAATTCGAGTTCCGTCGGCAGTTGAACAAGATCGGCAAACCGCTGGACCGCGGGGAATGGTATCTGTCGCCGCCCACCGTCAATGCTTATTACAACCCGCAGATGAACGACATTAATTTCCCCGCCGGCGTGCTTCAGCCGCCGCTGTTCGATCCCGCCAGCGACGACGCTCCCAATTACGGCAACACCGGCGCCACCATCGGTCATGAGTTGACCCACGGCTTCGACGATGAGGGCCGCCAGTTCGACGCTCAGGGCAATCTGCGCGACTGGTGGACTCCGCAGGACAGCAAGGAATTCGACCAGCGCGCCGCCTGCATCTCCGACCAGTATTCGCAATACACGGTGGTGGATGACGTGAAGATCAATGGGAAGCTGACGCTCGGTGAAGACGTCGCCGACCTCGGCGGCCTGATCCTGGCATACATGGCATGGCAGGACCAGACTCGCGGCCTGAAGCTGGCGCCCATTGACGGACTCACACCCGAGCAGCGCTTCTTCATCGGCTACGCGCAGAGCTGGTGCTCTAATCAACGTCCTGAGGCGTTGCGTATGCGGGCCATGATAGACCCGCATTCTCCGCCCAAGTACCGCACCAACGGCGTAGTTTCCAACATGCCGGAATTTCAGAAAGCCTTCGGCTGCAAGGCGGGCTCGCCGATGGTGCGCCCCAACCCCTGCCGGGTGTGGTGATACGGTTCTGGATCGTCGTTCCGAGCCTTCGCACAGCCAAGGCGAGGAGTCTCTATCATCGCCACGACTGCAAGGTACCAGGGGTAGCCCGACCCTTGGCCCGGCTTATAACCCGAAATGCCGTTGGCATAAACGTCAATTCCAACACAGGAAAGCTGCTCTCTAAAAAGTGCGTTTGCGAATACACCATCGCGTCCGCTGCAGTTAGGATAGGGTATTGGGACGATCCCGAGAATCAGGCATGAGTCAGCTTTCGGTAACCATTCTGGCGACAGATGACGAGCAGCGCAGAATCCTGGAGATCCAGGTAGATGCCACGGGGGTAGCGCGCACGGTAAATACCTTTGGCGCACTTCCCCTGGGAAGTACGGACCTGATTCTGCGGCGCCTTCAGGAAGTTCGCACCGATGTGGCCATCGTGGACATCAGCAGAGACACATCCGCTGCGCTACGCGCCCTTGAACTGTTGCAGGCCGAAGTGCCGAACACGGTGCTGTTCGCAGTGGGAGAAGTTTCGCGACCACAAATCATCATTGCCGCCATGCGCGCCGGGGCACGCGAATTCCTGGAGCATCCTACCAGCACCAACAGCCTGTTGGACGCTTTCGCGCGCCTGAGTTCCAGGCGAAAAAGGACGCCGGGAGCCGGTCGCCGTGGCAAGCTGTTCACCTTCGTCAGCGCCAAGGGCGGCAGCGGAGCGACCACGATTGCGGTCAACACGGCAGTTGCGCTGCAAGCCCTGCAGGGAAAGGTGGCGCTCGTTGATCTGGCCCGGCTGGGGCATGCCGCCATCCATCTGGACGTTACTCCCGCGTTCACCGTGATGGACGCCCTCAAGAACGTGCACCGCATGGACAGATCGCTGCTGGACGGCTACACGGTCCATTGCTCCAACGGACTCCACTTGCTGGCAGGGGTCAGCAAACCCGCTCCCATGGATATTCCCGGAAACGATTATGCCCGCCTGTTCGACACCCTCGTGGACCAATACTCTTGCGTGGTGGTGGACGCCTCCAGCAGGGTGGACCCCGCCATCCGCACTGTTTGCGACCTCTCCCACATGGTGCTGTTGGTGGCCATGGTTGATTTCGCGTCTCTGTGGAGTGCCAACCACGTGCGGGAATATCTCGCTGCCGGAGTCAGCGAAGAGCGCATTCGGCTGGTGCTGAACCGCTTTCACAGAACAGCCGGATTCACCGACGCGCACATCGAGTCCGCCGCCCACGCCAGGATCCTGTTCAAGGTCCCTAATCAATACGCGGCCATTGCCGCCGCCATTGACCGTGGTACTCCCGTTACCCAGCAACACCATTCCGAAATCGCCCGCGCCTTTAAAGAACTCGCCGCCAAACTGGCCAGCGAGCACGTCGGTAGCCGCAAAGAAGCCCCCAAGGCGGGATAGAGCAGGTTGCTGCTCGGAATTGTCCGCGGTTTTGTTCGACACGGAGATCCTGCTGCCGGTGTTTTCAATTACCAAATAACCAAAGTTCCAAATGACCAAATAGAAGAAGGCTCCTCGTCCGATTCAGGATCGTGCAACGAGAAGCCCTTTCTCCGCGCGGCAAAATTATCAGGCTGCCTTACGTTCTGTGGCTCGTTCTCCGGGGCTGGTTGGGGAAGGCGGTTGGACCAGCGCGGTGTCTTTGCACACCGATCCGGAGGCAGCCAGGTCAAGAACCGCAGTCTTCCTCCGCCTGACCTTGTACATACGGCGCAACAACAGGATCGCCAACAGCACGGCGGCGAGGGCCCGCAAATCCGGGATCGCAGCCATAAGAAGAGACTTTCGGGCGTGGCGTGCGGTGGCCGCAGGGCTCAGAATGTCCAGGGTGGCGTTATCCGTGAACTGGAGCTTGGGGGTTTCCGGGCCGTCCCAGCCGGCCCGCGCCGGCACGTAATCCGTCGACGCGGCCGACTCCTGCGGCTGCGCCAGCAGCTTCTTCACATCCGGACGGATCGGGGTGGCGTCTGCGCCTACCACGGCCGCAAACATCAGGAATGTGATCCCTCCCAGAGCCACCAACGCAACCCGGATCGATAGCTTTCTACCCGTCACAAACAACTTAGATGCGGCGGGTGGGGACAGGATTACTAGAATCTCCTCCGTCGCAGACAGCGTTTGCCCGTTTTTGTAAGGCGCTGGAGGTGTCTGTCTTACCCTTCGCGAACCATCTACGTCAGGCGGCGGCCTTAGGAGCGCGCACGACGAAGCCAGTCCCAAAGCCCAGGAGCACCGCGCCACTCATCAACCGAAAATCGCTGAAGCTGGACGCGGGCTTCCCCAGCGAGTGAGCCAGGAAGGCCAGAGTGTCGGCCCGGAACATGAGAAGGAAGAAAATCATCACTATCAATCCGACAAATGCACCGATCATGCCGCGGCGTAGCGATGTGACCAGATTCTCTTCATCGATCTTGCCAGCGATGGCCGTTCGGAACGCTACCACCGCGAGATAGATCGCTACCGCAGCTACCACGACGGAGAAGAAGTGAAAGCGGCGGGCGGGAAAAGCCGCAGCGCTGATACTCAGTCCTGCCAGCACGGCAAAGCATGTCCCTGTGGCCGCGCTGATGCCTACGAACAGGACTCGTATTCCGGTCACTAAAGTTCACCTTGCAGGTCTGGGTGGATTTCTACGGCACGGATGCCGTGGGCGAAGCCATATTATGCATCCGCAGGCAAGTAACAGGACCGAACATTAATTCTGTGTTGACTTGCTTAACGTTACCGCAATCAATCCTGCGGCTGGCGAGGCGCAAGAAACCTGCGGCTGGAATCGCATCGGACACCTGTGGGAGACTAAACCCCGCAACGGCCGCCCAACGTTCGGCCATTCAGTAGTTGATAAGTGATTGGGATTGCAAGCATCTGGCGGAGAGGGGGGGATTCGAACCCCCGGTACAGCTTTTGACCGTACAACGGTTTAGCAAACCGCCGCCTTCAGCCACTCGGCCAC
>JBHGAZ010000034.1:0-42950 GCA_041946765.1 Terriglobales bacterium | reverse complement strand
CTGGAGCAGGTTCCGGGCATGAAACGAGTGACCGCAGGCGGCGACAAGGGCTATGACACGCGGGATTTCGTCGCCGAGTGTCGCAGGCCTTCCGGCGCTACATCGGCGCACGCCACCCCGCCGAGGGCGGCTGTGCCACACGGTAAGATCCGGCCTTTCGATCACGATACAATTTTGTCATGGTAGTGCTGCGGACCGCCGCCTGGATGATTGGGATTATCTATGCAACGGTCCCGTCCTACTGGCTGATGGTGCACCCGCGGGCCCGTTCCTGGGAGCAGGGCGGGGGCAAGCGCTTGATGGCCGTAGGTCCCTTATGGTTGCTGACATGGATGACCGCCGGGGCGATCACTTGGTCGTGGCGGCGCGTGCTTTTGTACTCCACCCCTTGGACGTGGGCGCCGGGAGCGGCGCTGATTTTTTTTGGCCTGACGATATATGCATTTGCCCGCCGCGACTTCAGTGTTGACCAGGTGCTGGGACGCCCCGAGTTGCAGCCGCAAAAACATGAACAACGACTGGTCACTGCCGGCATTCGCAGCTACGTGCGGCATCCGTACTATCTTGGCCATCTTTGCGAGCTATTGGGCTGGACCATCGGCACTGGGCTGGCGGTGCTCTACGCTCTCACTGCCTTTGCCGTGATCACCGGCTATTTCATGATCCGCGCCGAAGAACGCGAACTGGAGCAACGCTTTGGACAAGCGTATCGCGATTACAAGGCGCGGACGGCGGCGCTGATCCCGGGACGGAGGGCGTAACCACAGGCGACGGGACTTTAACCACAGAGGACACAGAGAATTTTCGATTTACGACTGACGAAGTTATCGTTCGGGGCGCGGGTGCGGGCGGGGACGCCCGCACGACTGCCGGCGAGGACGCCGGCGCTAACGATACCGGTGAAATTTACGATTTACGAAGTTGTCATTCGCATGCACGTTGCATGCGGATTCGTAAATCGGAAATCGTACTTCGGAAATCGACCTGGCCGGTTTGCTAACATCGCTATTGTTCCGCTCCTGCCATGACCTTTGAGCTTTTTGTCGCTGCCCGGTACCTGCGCGCCAAGCGCAGGCAGGCGGTGATTGGCGTGATCACTGCGATTTCCATCGCCGGGGTAGCCGCCGGGGTGGCTTCGCTCATCATTGCGCTGGCGATCAACAACGGATTCCGCCAGGATTTGCAGAACCGGCTGCTGGGCTCGACCGCGCACGTCAATCTCATGCGGGTAGAGAGCGATGGCATACGTGACTGGCGTCCGCTGCTGGAGCGACTCAGCCATGAGCCGCATGTTTTGGCGGCATCGCCCGCGCTTTATGAGCAGGTGCTGATCTCGCGCGGGGCGCGCGCCAAGGGTGGCGTCCTCAAGGGCATAATTCCGCAATACGAACGCCGCGTCAGCCAACTGCTGCAAGAGGTGAAATTCGGATCCGCCGAAGCGCTGAATCCTGTAGCAGCGCCGGCTTTACCCCCGCAGCCAGATGGAGACGGCTCGGTTCGGCCGGAGTCCAAACAATCGAAAATCGAAAATCAGAAATCGGAAATGCCACAAGACGACTCGCTGACTGAGGTGCAAAAACGCTCCGAGTCCATGCCGCCGATCATTCTTGGTAAAGACATGGCTGACGAGTTGGGCGCCACGGTGGGATCGGTGGTGCTGGTCACCAGCCCGCAGGGCGAACTGACGCCTTTTGGCATCGTCCCCAAGTACGTGCGTTTTAAGGTTGTGGGTATTTTTCAGTCGGGTTTTTATGACTACGACACGTCCTGGGCGTTCACCCGCCTAGACGATGCCCAACGCCTGTTCGGGCTGGGCGACCTGATTTCTGTGATCGAATTCAAAATTGACGACATATACAAAGCCGCCGCTTTCGCCGATGAAATCGAGCACGCTGCCGGCAAAGGTTTCATGGCCAGCAACTGGATGGAGCAGAACCGCGCGCTTTTTCGCGCGCTGCGCCTGGAGCGTGTGGTTACCTTCATCACGATCGGCCTGATTGTCTTCGTGGCGGCGCTCAACATCCTGATTTCCCTGATCATGATGGTGATGGAGAAGACTCGCGATATTGCCGTGCTGATGTCTATGGGAGCGCGCAAGGAGCAGGTGCGCCGCATTTTCATAGCGCAAGGGGTGCTGGTCGGGATTGTCGGGACCGCGCTGGGCCTGATTCTCGGATACGTCCTAGCGTGGGGCCTGGGACATTATCACTGGATTTCGCTGTCCCCCGAGGTTTACTCGATTGACTATGTTCCCTCGGCGCCGCGGGTAATAGACGGCGTGTTGGTAGCGGTGGTCGCGCTGGGAATTTCATTCATTGCAACGATTTATCCCTCGTGGTCGGCGGCGCGGGTGCTGCCGGCCGAGGCGCTACGCTATGAGTAAGACACGTCTCCCGTTTCCTGCTCCCCGTGTGGCACAGGCGCCCTCGGCTGTGCGCTCGGGCAGCGCTAGAGAAAACCACAGATGGTGTGAACCGCTCGCACCGCCGAGGGCGGCTGTGCCACCTTACCCGGCGACCCGCAGGACCTCAGCAACCCTGGTTTTGTTCTAACTGGAACAAACGTATGTAGCAGGTACATCTCAGTCCGCCACAAGCCTGCCAACGACTGATGACCAATGCTGTCCAAACGCATGTTGAAGGAAACATTCCCAGAGGGAAGGTGTCTTCCGTAATGCGTAACGCGGCCTGATTTCCGCATCGCCGGGCATTGCTCCGTGTTGTAATGTCTAGAGAGGAACCGTTGCGGACGGTTGGCCCAAAATGGACGGCCAACGGGCGCTTGCGGGGGCTGAAGTGAACCGCTGTTAATTGTGGCTGCATCCAATGGAAGAGGCAGAAATCTTGTTGCGGGTCCAGCGCCTGAGAAAAGTTTTTCGCTCGGGGCCGTCGGACTTGGTGCTTTTTGACAATCTGTCGTTCCAGGTGCGAAAGGGAGAGATGCTGGCGGTAGTGGGCGAGTCGGGAGCGGGCAAGAGCACCCTGCTACACCTTCTGGGAGCGCTTGATAGGCCTTCTGAAGGTGACGTATACTGCGATCAACTACAGCTCAGATCGCTTTCGGACGCGGCTGCAGCGGATTTTCGCAATCGTGAGATCGGTTACGTCTGGCAGTTCCACTACTTGCTGCCGGAGTTCACGGCAGCGGAGAACGTGGCCATGCCTCTGTTGCTACGAGGGGTGACGCGACGAAAGGCCGCAGCGGAAGCAAACCGCTGGTTGCACGAAGTGGGGCTTGAGGCGCGTGCACATCACCGGCCGGGCGAGCTTTCCGGGGGCGAACAACAACGGGTGGCGCTGGCCAGGGCGCTGGTCACAGGGCCACGGTTGCTGCTGGCCGACGAGCCTACCGGCGACCTCGATAACCGGACAGCAGAAGCAGTATTCGAGTTGATTGCCAAATTACATCGCGACTGCCAGCTCACCTCTTTAATTGCTACCCATAACCTTGTGTTTGCGCGCCGCTGTTCCCGCGTGCTGCGCCTGCATCAGGGGCGGTTGGAGGAGCTGGCGCCGGAGTCGCTGGCATCACAGGTTTGGTAACGCGACGCAGAGGGCGGCCTGTTACTGGGTTTCAATATTGGAAGGAAAGATTGCAACAAGCGTTCGATTTTGTTTGTTGCGTTAAGGCAATGGACGCATGCTAGGAACCGGCAAAGAAAAGGGCTGACAAGGGTTTACTCGGGAGAGGGAAATGTTTGAACGGTACACGGAAAAAGCCAGGCGGGTAATTTTTTTCGCGCGCTATGAAGCCAGCCAGTTCGGTTCGCCGTACATAGAGACGGAACACCTGCTACTCGGCCTGCTGCGCGAGGACAAGGCACTGACGAACCGGTTCCTGCGGTCGCATGCGTCGGTCGAGTCCATCCGCAAGCAGATCGAGGGGCACACGACCATCCGTGAGAAGGTATCCACCTCCGTTGACCTTCCCCTGAGCAACGAGTGCAAGCGTGTGCTTGCTTATGCGGCGGAAGAGGCAGAACGGCTCTCCCACAAGCACATCGGCACCGAACACCTGCTGCTCGGACTGCTGCGCGAGGAAAAGTGCTTTGCTGCCGAGATCCTGCATGAGCGCGGCTTGCGCCTGTCCACCATCCGGGAGGAACTGGCGCGCAGCACGCAGGAAAAGTCCACGCCGCAGCGTTCCCGCGAATCGTCTCTGCTGAGCGAGTTTTCCCGCGACCTCACCCAGGCTGCCATGGACAATCAACTGGACCCGCTGGTCGGGCGCGAAGGCGAGCTGGAGCGCGTGGTCCAGATCCTCTGCCGCCGCACCAAGAACAATCCCGTGCTGATCGGGGAACCGGGCGTGGGCAAGACCGCCATCGTGGAAGGGTTGGCGCAGCGTATCGCCGACGGCGAAGTGCCCTCGTTCCTGGCCGACAAGCGCATCCTCGGCCTTGACCTGTCTCTGATCGTCGCCGGAACCAAGTATCGCGGCCAGTTTGAAGAGCGGCTGAAGACCATCATGAAAGAACTGATGGAGTCGCAGAACGCCATCATCTTTATTGACGAGTTGCATACGCTGGTGGGCGCCGGCTCAGCCGAGGGCTCGCTCGATGCCGCCAACATCCTGAAACCTGCGCTTTCGCGGGGAGAAATCCAGTGCATCGGCGCGACGACCCCGGGTGAGTACCGCAAGTCCATTGAAAAAGACCGTTCCCTGGAACGCCGCTTCCAGTCGGTCAAAGTGCCCGCGCCTTCGGAGACTGATGCCGTCAAGATTCTTTTGGGCGTGAAGGACCGCTACGAAAAGTTCCATGCGGTGACCTACACGGATGAGTCCATCAACTTTGCGGTTTCGCACTCCAGCCGTTACATCCCCGACCGCTTCCTGCCGGACAAGGCCATTGACCTCATTGACGAAGCCGGGGCACGCGTGAAGCTGCGCCAAACCTCGTTGCCGGATGAGATCACGGAAGTGCAGAAGCGCATTAAGTTCATCGTCCACCGCATGGAAAACGCCATCGCGAACCATGAGTTCGAGAAAGCGCGCTTCTACTCTGACGAGGAGCGCAAGGAACGAGAAAACCTCCGCGCCTTGCGCGAGAAGTATCATCTGGACGAATCATCTACCGGTATCGTCAACCGCGAGGACATCGAGGACGTGGTTTCGCGCTGGACCGGCGTGCCCATCGCCTCCATCAAGGAAGAAGAATCGCAGAAGCTGCTGCGCATCGAGGAAGAGCTGCACAAGCGCGTGATTTCGCAGGACAAGGCGATTTCCGCCCTGGCCCGCGCCATCCGCCGCTCGCGCGCGGGACTGAAGTCGCCGAACCGTCCCATTGGGTCGTTCCTGTTCCTTGGCCCCACGGGCGTGGGCAAGACCGAAGTAGCCCGCACGCTGGCAGCGTTTATGTTCGGTACCGAGAAGTCGCTGATCCGCTTCGACATGTCCGAATTCATGGAGAAGCATTCGGTCAGCAAGCTGATCGGTTCGCCTCCGGGATACGTGGGCTACGAAGAGGGTGGTCAGTTGACCGAGCGCGTGAAGCGCGCGCCCTACTCCGTCGTGCTGCTGGACGAAATCGAAAAGGCGCATCCGGACGTGTTCAACATCCTGTTGCAGGTGTTTGAAGACGGCCAGCTTACGGACGGGCTGGGCAACACCGTGGACTTCAAGAACACGATCATCATCATGACCTCCAACATCGGCGCCCGCCACCTGCAGAAGCGCCACGGGCTGGGCTTTCAATCGGAGAGGGAAGAAAGCATCTCCGGGAAGGTCGAAGAGATGGTGCGCAACGAAGTCAAACGCACCTTCAATCCTGAATTCCTCAACCGCCTGGACGAGGTGATTCTGTTCAACGCTCTCACCGAGCAGGACCTGATCCAGATCGTCGAACTGATGATCAGCCAGTTGAACCAGAACCTGGCGCAGCGCTCGATCACCGTCACGGTGAACGAAGACGCCAAGAAGTGGATCCTCAACCGCACGCTCGGCGACCGCAGCTACGGCGCTCGTCCGCTGCGCCGCGCCTTGCAGAAGTACATCGAGGACCCGCTGTCGGAGGCGCTCATCCAGGGCACTATCACCACGCGTCCGGCGTTCATCGAGGTATATCTCGAAAACGATCGCCTCTACTATCGTCCCGTGGGCGAAGAAAAACAGGAAGGCGTGCTGCTGTACGATAACTAGCCGTCAGCGGTCAGCCATCAGGAACAGGGGAGCGGAAACGCTCCCTTTCCTTTTGATTATTTACGTAGGGCGTGTTTCTTGAATAGCGCCTCTACTTCAGCTGCGTTTAGCGTCAGCGGCTGAAAGCGGCATGAATGGCGAACTTGAAACAGGTTGTGGAGACCGTAGCTTGCTACGTCTCCTTGCCGGTCTTACACAGCCGAGGGCGGCTGTACCACACAGCCACAGTACAGATAGCGCAGTGGGGAACGAACCTTTCCCCTTTTTGTTCTATTGGCGGCTGCCGAGGCAACGAATAAGCTTTGCAACCTGTGCTGACCGGCTACAGAATAGTGGCTCCGCCTGCCGCGGAGTTGCCGTGGGCCGAGACGGTGTTGACTCGAGGAGCATTGGTATGAAAGTTCTGGCACTCAATTCCAGTCCGAAGATGGACAAGGGCAACACCGCGCTGGTGCTGACTCCGTTTCTGGAGGGCATGCGCGCTGCCGGCGCAGAGGTCGAAATCTTTTACAGCTCCCAGCTCACTATTAACCCCTGCCAGGGCGAATTCAACTGCTGGCTGAAGTCCCCGGGCAAGTGCTACCAGGAAGACGACATGCAGATGCTGTACGAGAGGTTGCGTGAGGCCAGTGTCTGGGTGTTTGCCACGCCGGTTTACGTGTGGGGTGTTGCGGGCCCGATGAAGAATGTGATGGACCGGCTGATTCCGCTGATCGAGCCAACCATCAGCATGCGCCACGGGCACTGCTCTCATCCCATTCGGCAGAAGGGTGCGCCGCCCAAGATCGTGCTGGTGTCCAATTGCGGCTTCTGGGAGAGGGACAACTTCGACCCGCTGCTGGTGCAGTTCAAGGCCATGTGCGACATCATCGGCTTCGAATTCGCCGGAGCTCTGCTGCGGCCCCACGGTCCGGCCTTGTATAGCATGATGAAAATGGGCGCGCCGGTGAAGGACGTGCTGGAAGCGGCGCACGAGGCGGGGCGGCAACTCGTAACAGAGGGAGCCATGTCGCCTGAGGCGCTGAACACCGTCAGCCGGGAACTGATGCCGAAGGCGATGTACGTGAGCATAGTGAACCAAATGTTCCGGCAGGCGGCGCAGGCCGACTGAAGCATGGTAATTTCCCGCTTCACCCGCGAGTTCATGTACCCCGGATTTCCTTCATAACTCCCATCAGCTTTTTCCACTTTTCTTTCGCCTCATCAGCGGTTATGGTTTGTTGATGCTGAACAAGATCCACAACGCGGACAACGGCTGCGTACGATGTATGTGCGCCGGTTGCGCGGGTGCGTGGATCAGCCAGAGCTGCAAGAAGTAACAAAGCAGCGTGGTTCAATCCACCGACCCCGAGTCGAAAATCGCGGGTCGTTTTGCTTTTTGGGAGGGATTCGTGAGACAGAGTCGAACAAGCGTACTTGTTGCCGATCCCCGGCTGCGGGCCGAGCTCGAACAGATAGCTTCCCCGGTGGCCAAAATGAGAAACAGTGTCCTGTTCAGGGAAGGCGATCCCGGTTCCGGGGTTTTCCTGCTGACCCAGGGCAAGGCGCGGCTGTCGCAGGTCTATGCCCAGGCGATGCCCACGCAGATTGTCGGACCGGGAGCTATCCTCGGCCTGCCCTGCGCGATTGGCAATTGCCCCTACAATTTCACCGCGGAAATCCTGGAAGATTCAAAGCTGGGATTCATTCCGCGCCGCGAGATCGTTCGTTTGCTGCGCAGCAAGCCCGAACACTGTCTGCAAGTAGTGGAACTTCTGGGCTGCAAGGTGCGCGAAGTCTATTCCGTCAAAGCGCGGTGGATTACACCCCGGCGGCGGCGCAGAATACCGGGAAATCGGACGCGGCCGGCGCCGCGAACCCGGTCAATCTCCTTCTAACACCAGCAGGGAGGCGAACCAGGCGAGCGCGTGGAGGACGTGCGTAAGCACGTACTGGCGCTCGGTTCTGCGCAACTGCCGCTCCAACGCTTTGCCGAAATCATGAGTGGCGGGAAGCGGCGGTTCGCCTTTCAGGATTGCATTCATGGCCCCATATGGGGAAATCCCTGTCCGCTGCGCGTGCCCGTATGGCGGCGCGCTGGCTGGCGTTGGGTCATTTGGGATGGGAGCTTCCATACCAGCCTCCTGTCGGGATGATATATCGTACTCCGATATATATAGGATGCTGTCCGACCCTCAAAGGCTGCTGGGACAAATTGCAGAAAGGCACGCCGAAGGGAGTTGGTTCGGAACGCTGCTGAAACAGTTCCGATCGCAGTTCTACGCAGCGCGCTTCCTGCGGACACCCCGGGGCAGGAATAAGCGCAATGGCAGAACGCGTTCGCGCCGCCGCTCTGCTTCAAGGTTCTGGGCCCTGGCTTTCAGCAAGTCTTCGAGTGAAACCATTCCCACCAGCTTCTTGGAATTTCCACACTCCACCACGGGAAAGCGTGTCAAGCCGGTTTCAGCCATGCGGCACACCACTACGCGGAGGGATTCATCGGGATACGCGATCGTCGGGCTAGGCCGCACCAGTTCGGAAAATTTCCGGCTGTCAGGCTGCCGCAGGAGATCCTGCAGATCGTGACGCGTGACAACCCCGACGACGTGCCGATCCTTGTCGATCACCGGATACAGGCGTTGCCCCCGGTCTCTGTTTTCATTGTGCAAAGAACCCGCCAGCGCACTCACCGGCGTATCCGCTGGAAGCGCCACAATGTTCGACCTCATGACTTCCCGGACAAACAAAATCTCCAGGGGGTCCACAGCATATTCGCGACTCAGATGGTAGCCGCGGCGGGCGACTTTTTCCGTGAGAATAGAGCGGCGCAACGTGAGCACCGTGAACGCATGAGAAACGATGGCAGCCAGCAGCAGAGGCAGGATCACATTCAGGTTGTGAGTAAGTTCCACGGCAAACACAACACCGGTAAAAGGCGACCGCATGGTGCCGCCCAGGATTGCCCCCATGCTGATCAGCGGCCAGAACCCGACTTCCTGGCCGGGAAGGAAGCTGCCGACGAGTCCCCCCATGGCCCCGCCCATCATCAACAGCGGCGCCAGCACGCCGCCGGAAGTGCCGGACCCCAGCGATACCGCCCAAATAACCGACTTCACCAGCAACACTCCCAGCAGGAGTTTCACAGAGCCGTCCCCTTTCAGGATCGCGCCAATCGTGTCATAGCCAACTCCGAGCGCCTGCGGGAAAATCAAGCCTCCGATGCCGACGACAACCCCGCCGATGGCGGGCCACCACATCCAGTGGATCGGCAACTTCTGAAAGCTGTCCTCGGCGGCATACACGGACAGCGTCAGCAGAGCGGAAAGCGCACCCGCCATCACGCCAACCAGAAGACACGCAAGCAGAACGTTGGAATCGGTTGTTGCAGGGTGGGCTGCCATCGGAAATAGCGGGCCTGCACCGATGATGTAGCGGCGCGTCGCCGCCGCCGCAATGCTGGCCAGGGCAACCGGAACCAGGCTGCGAGGTTTCCACTCGAAAAGCAGGAGTTCCACCGACAGCAGCACGGCAGCGAGCGGCGAGGCAAAGGTCGCCGACATGCCTGCAGCGGCTCCAGCCACCAGCAGTGTCCTGCGTTCGGCGCTGGTGAGATGGAAGAACTGGGCGATCATCGAACCGAATGCGCCGCCCGTCATGATGATCGGCCCTTCTGCGCCAAAAGGTCCACCTGACCCGATGGAAATCGCTGCCGATAGCGGTTTCAGCAATGCCACGCGCGGTTCCACTCGTCCGCCTTTGAGAAGGATCGCCTCGATCGCTTCGGGTATGCCGTGGCCGCGAATGCGCTCCGATCCGTAGCGGGCCATGACCCCGACGATCAATGCTCCAACCACAGGCACGGCGATTTCTAACAGCCCTAAATTGTTATTGGCGGGAGAAGCGAACGTGGTACTCAGGCGTTGGTAAAAGAAGATGTTGGTGAAGAATCCGATCAGCCGCAGCAGCACCAGCGCGACGAATGCGCTCAGGATGCCTATGACAATGCCGAGGGCGCTGATCGGCAGGACTTCCCAGGTGGTGGTGAAGTCACCGAGTTCTTCCGCAGCCTGCTTCCGTTGCTGGTGGCCGAATGCCGCACTGATTTTTCCCCAAACTCCCAACTTCAACTCCAGGTCCGGGACCCCAAAACGCTCGTCACTACCTCACACACGGCGCGGGCTGCGGGTCGGCGTCCGTGGCTTCTTCTCGGCCACCGCGCCCATCATCTTTTTCAGCGCCCCGACCAGCGCCGGCCCGGCGGACTTCAGCTCATCGCGATGGTGGACGGAAAGCTCGCGCAGGAGCTTTTCCCCCTTGGCAGTTAGCTGAATGAGGACCTCGCGCCGGTCCTCGCCGGTACGCTTGCGCGATACCAGACCGCGCTTCGAGAGCCGGTCCACTAGTTCGACCGTGCTGTGATGCTGGATCTGCAGCCGTTCCGCAACCTCACCAATAGTGGCACGTGCGCCGTCGGGCATGCCCTTCACTGCCAGCAGCAACTGGTGCTGCTGGGGCTCCAGCCCGGCGTTGCGGGCGGCACGTTCGCTGAAACGCAGAAAACGGCGGATGTGATACCGGAACTCGGCGAGAGCGCGATAATCGTTCTCATTAATGCCATTAGGACTCATAAGTGCTCCTTGCACCCGAGCGATTGAGCACGGCTTCGCCGGGGCCCGTTTGCTCTATCGTGCTACGATGTTACCAAAGTAGCAGATGATTTTCACTTCGCGCCTAGTAGCTTCGCGGGTTCCATACTCTGCGTGCAAGGTACAGCGTCTGCCGCGTGCCTGCCTGACCGCTGGCCCATAATGCCATGCTGCATTAGAATCCAATTTCCCGGGATTGGTCGCATTGTGATGTGAGGCTGTGGTGGTTGCCGGCCACTCGACGCCGGCCTTGATCTACCGGAGGTGACGCCCCGTGATTGCCCGTTATACCCGCTCCGAGATGGGGCGCATCTGGAGCAACGAAAACAAGTTCCGCATGTGGCTGGCAGTGGAAGTGGCGGCCACTGAGACCCTGGCTGAGGCTGGCCTCGTGCCCAAGGCCGCAGCCCGCGAAATCCGCCGCAAGGCCACCTTTGATCTGGACCGCATTTTTGCGATCGAGGCCGAGGTCAAGCACGACGTAATCGCGTTCACGACCGCTGTGGCGGAAACCATCGGACCGGCGTCGCGCTGGCTGCATTACGGGCTCACCTCCAATGACGTCGTGGACACCGCCCAGGCACTGCTGGTGCGCTCTGCCTCGGAGATCATCGCGAACGATCTGCGGCGCCTGAGGAACGTCCTCCAACGCCGCGCCTTCGAGTTCAAAGACACGCCCATGATCGGGCGGACCCACGGCATCCACGCTGAACCCATCACCTTCGGTCTGAAGCTGGCCAACTGGTATGCGGAAACCCTGCGCAATATCGAGCGGTTTGAGCGCGCTGCCGAGGATATGCGGGTAGGAAAGTTCTCCGGCGCCGTTGGTACTTTTGCGCACCTGGAACCGGAACTGGAAGAAAAAATCTGCGTGCGCCTGGGGCTGAAGCCGGCGGCGATTTCGTCGCAGGTGGTCCAGCGCGACCGTCATGCCGCATATCTGGCCACGCTGGCGGTGATCGCTTCCACCCTGGACAAGATCGCCACCGAAATCCGGCACCTGCAACGCACCGAAGTGCGCGAGGCGGAGGAGTTCTTCAGCGAAGGACAGAAGGGCTCGTCGGCCATGCCCCACAAGCGCAATCCAGTCACCTGTGAACAGATCAGCGGCCTGGCGCGCGTAGTGCGCAGCAACGCGCAGGCTGCGTTCGAGAATGTTGCCCTTTGGCACGAGCGCGACATTTCACACTCATCGGTAGAGCGGGTCATCCTCCCGGATTCCACCATCCTTACGGACTACCTGCTGCACAAGACCACGAACCTGATTGACACGCTGCTCGTCTACCCGGAGCGCATGCAAGCCAATCTCGACAGCACCGGCGGGCTGGTATTCAGCGGACAGCTTTTGCTCGACCTGGTAGAGGAAGGAGTCTTGCGCGAGGAAGCCTATCGCATGGTGCAACGCAATGCCATGCGCGCCTGGAAACACGGACGCAATTTTCGCGAACTGGTAACCAATGACCCGGAAATCATCGCCCGCATCCCGCGCAGCAAGATCGAGCGCGCCTTCCGGTTGGACCGCCAACTGCGCAACGTGGACAAGATTTTCGCCCGGGTGTTCGGCGCCGCTACGTTGTCAAAGCAGAAAGCAAGCGGCAAGCAGCGAGCAGCAAGCAAGAAGCGTTGAGTTCGTTCAATCAACGCTCATGACAAGGTCGTCCGCGCAATCGGGATTCCTCGCTCCGCTCGGAATGACAGACAACGTATTGTCGCAATCACAAGATAGTCCATTACCCAGGTTTTGAATAACAAACCAGCAGTGCAGACCAATCAGTGCGTAGACGAGGGCGAAAACTCCCTTTTCAGCAGTGAGTAAAGCTTCACGTCGCGGAACTGTCCCCGCACCTTGGCGTCCTGGCGCAGGGTCCCTTCAAACTGCCATCCGGCGCGCTTCAACACGCGGATGGTGTTCATATTATCCGGGTCCACCCTGGCCCAGATACGATTGAGTTGCAAGGGACCGTAGGCAAAGGTGAACACTGCTTTGAGCGCCTCGCCCATCAGTCCACCGCCCCAATGCTCCTTGGCCATGGCGAATACCAGTTCACCGCGGCAGTGCTCCGCCGACACATTGGAAATGCCGCAGGTACCGATTACCTTGTGGTCGGCATCCTTCAACTCCATGGCCAGTTCAGCGTTTTCGCCGCGCTGGTATGCCGCAATTGTCTGCTCGATATATCGCCTGCTGTCCTCCACAGTGCGGTGCGCATCCCAGGTGGTGTATTGCGTCACCTCGGGATCATGGGCGTAGTGAAAAATGTCACTGGCATCATCCATGCGCAACGGGCGCAGCATCAGGCGAGTGGTGTGCAACGGAGTTTGCTCGCGAACGACGCGGCTGACTTCCAGTGGTTTCATGTGATCCTCCGCCCCTGAAAAATGGATAACTTGTGAACTAGAAAAACTTCCCCGCGTTGCCGTGGTTTGTAGCACAGCAACGATGCGGACGCAATTGGGAGGAATACCGACAGGGTTACTTTCGATACTAGCGCGTTGGGAGAGGTGTAAGCGCAAACGCAGAGATCTCAGAGCGCTCGGAGAAAACAGAGGAATAAGGAAATCGAGCGATCGCTTGGTCCGGCTATCGGAGTTCCGGGGAAGTCGGTCTCAGCTCTCAATCAGTCGGGGACTTGCTCAGCACCCACCCGGTTTCGCTGCACCAGGCGCCAGAAGACATAGAAACCGGCGCCCGCCAACACTGCGATCGTCCCCAACAGCCAACCTGCGTGTTTTGCATATCTCACTGCAGATTCCAACTCTTCCCGCAGCAGAAATCCCAAGCCCAGATAAGCGGTGGCCCAAATGGCCGCGCCCACAGCATCGAACATCAGGAACCTAGCAAAACTACGTTCGCTGATTCCCGTCAGCGGCAGCATGGTGCGGTTCATACCGGGAATGAACTTGGTGATAAGCAACGAGCGCATACCGTGCAGATGCATGAGGCGCTTGGCGCGGGAAACGAGGGTATGGGACTGAAACGTCAGGCGGCACAGCAACACCAGCACGCGCGTGCCGTATCTGCGCCCCAATTCGAACCATACGCTGTCACTGGCGACGGTGGCCACGATGGCCAGCAGCAGGACGGTTCCCAGACGCAGTTCACCAAACCCCGACAGGGCCCCGGCCAAGAGCAGGGCAGGAGTGGCCGGGATAGGCACACCAATACGATTGCCCAGTATCCAGAGAAAAAAGACCAGATACCCATCCCACGCCGCCAATGGAAACTGCAGTGCCACGGCCTCACCTGTTCACACCGGAGCGTACTCCGAAATGCGCCTGAATTTTACAATTTTTGTGAGCCGCAAGTTAGTGACCAAACCCGAATTGCATACAGGACCTGAGTGACTGTGATGTGTCGTCCTGAAACTGAGGGCAGTGAAGCGGAAGCATCTATGCATCCCTTCAAACACATAGATTCAAATCTCTCTCCGCTGGGTTCAGAATCACACTTCCAAATTTCACTTAGTCCCGACAGGTAGCACTAGAGGCGGTTTATCACCGATGCCACATAGCCGGCGCCAAAACCGTTATCAATATTGACCACACTGACGTTGGATGCACAGGAGTTCAGCATTCCCAACAGCGCCGCCATTCCCTGAAATGCCGCGCCGTATCCTACGCTGGTAGGAACCGCAATCACCGGAACCCCGACGAGTCCCCCAACCACGCTTGGCAATGCCCCCTCCATGCCGGCGCAGACAATCAGGACACGGGCTTCCGCCAGCGCTTTGCGGCTCGCCAGCAGCCGATGAATGCCGGCAACCCCCACATCGTAAATGTGTTGCACATCATTGCCCATCAACTCCGCGGTCACTATCGCTTCTTCGGCCACGGGCACGTCGCTGGTTCCCGCCGAGACCACAACGATCTTCCCTTTGCCATATTTTTTCGCATCCTGGCGCAGCACAATCGCGCGTGCCAGAGAGCGATACTCGCACTGGGGACAGACGGCGCGTACGGCCTCGAACTGCTCGTCGGTAGTGCGGGTAGCCAACACGTTGGCACCGTGTTGCGCCAAGCGCGCGAAGATCGCGGCCACCTGCCGCGAGGATTTGCCCGGGCCGAAGATGACCTCTGGCATGCCCGCCCGCAACAGGCGATGATGGTCCACCTTGGCAAAGCCGAGGTCTTCAAAGGGAAGATGACGAAGGCGGTCCACCGCCTCGTCGGGCGAAAGCGTTCCCGTCCGAACCTGCTGGAAAAGTTTTCGGATGCGATCAGGTTTCACAGTGAGCCGTCAGCAATCAGCCATCAGCGTTCAGCTTATCACTCGTGCTGCGATAGTGTCCTGATAGCAATCAGTATGTAGTGCGTGGTGCTCGCGGCCGGGGCGCCCGCGCCACATCTGTACATGGGTTAGGTCGCGGTCACGATTGCGACAGGAATTTGGCTGAGCCCTGAGTGCTGATGGCTGAATGCTGACTTGAACGCATTTTCTTCCGCAAGCGCTTCACGGTAGCGAAATACGCAATTCGCGCCGCGCCAGGTTTGTCGAGATTGCGGAAGAAGAGCGCGCGCAAAAATCGTTTTGCGATTCGCCCGGCAATATAGGCGTCGTAAAGCTCGCTGCCGAGCATGTATCCGAGCTGCTGAGTGGCGTAGTCGAAGCGCTCGCCACCCCAGGAGGGGCCCTCCCGCAGCAAGTCCGGAAGGCGGCGGTAGTGGCGCAGGTTGGTCTCGTAATCCTTGTGCAGGACGAGAAAGTCAACGAGCTGCATAAACTCGCGATAGCTGCAGATTCCCAGCTCTTCGACGCTTTCGCGACGCATCGAGTAAAGTTCATACAGGTGGGACTGGCGTACAGCCGGCCGCACGGGATATAAGGCCCGCGATCCGAAATACGCCAGCGCTTCTTCCATGGTGCGCGTATAGAAGCGCTCTTCCGCGCCGGCGGCTTCAGTGTCCAGCTTCGCGCCGCGACAGATGTGGTGTACGAACCGCGCCGCCTGCTCGGCCCCGTGGACCAGTTGGAAGTTGCGCGCGAATACCGCGCCCGTGCGCGGAACGTAGCAGGTCCCCTGAGTCTCAATGCGCGCCAGTGTTGCGTTCAGTTCGCTTTGGTCCGCACCTTTATGTAGCAGCAGACGGCGCAACCGGTCGTTGGAAGTGCGGCAGTGAACTTGAAGAAGATCGAGGGGCACCGGCTGCACGCCGTTGCGTGGCGAACGTCGGTTGATGTTAAGAAACCGGAGCAGCGCTTCCACCATGTTGTAGAATGCGGGCGCGTAATCAGGCGCGCTCTCACGTTCTTCACGCCAGCGCTCCAGGCAGATGCGATAGCTCTCGTACTTCTCCAGCGGCGTGGAGTTGAAGACGCAGACCACATCCTCAGCAACGCGCACGGCCTCCACGCGTTCATGACGCTCGCCCGCAGCCAGCCAGTACAGGGTGTCCACGTTTTGCAGGACTGTCAGCATGCGGTCCTGCGGACGCCGCGCTCGCAGCAACTCCGGCAGGTGCTTGGGCGCCAGGTGCGATTCGCCAAACAAGACTACAACCCGCGCGTCCGGGTGGCGCGCGCGGATTTCCGCAATCCTGTTGGCCGCATGGCGGTCGCGGGCGCCAATCTTGCGCAGGTCGTTGCGCGGCTTGCAATCCAGCGCGTAGATCGAGAACGCGTGCTGGCGGGCGCTCTCCAGCAATTCGAAAAACGGCTCCCAGTCGTAGCCCCAGTCCTGATCGTAGCGAATGCCAGCACGGAGTTCCTGCGCGTCTATTCGGCCCTGCCGCCACAGGTCGAGCAGATACTGGTCACGCGCGAAGATAGTTTCCACTCCGAGCACGACCGGGCGCTCCTGCTGCGCAAGTTCCCGGACCAGGGCGGCGGCAAAGCGCTGCGATGCCGGCAAGGCATGGTAGTCGCCCACCAGCAGCACGTCGGCTCCACCGTAGATCGTAAATAGCTGATCGGAGCTGAGAACGGATTCGTAGCTCCGGTAGGCGTCGCTGAAATCGCGCAGGTACTTGCGACGGATATGAGGATCGCTGGCGCGGATCTCGCGTTGCAGTTGCGTCAGCGCGTGCATCTGCGCGGCGCTGCGGCGCAATCTGAGGCTTGCTTTTGAGTCCATACTTCCTGCCGGCGCAACGTGGCCCGGCTAAACCTTGACTTCTCTGAACCGCACTCCCTATGCTCAAAGCGCGAATTGCGGAGAGGACGACCGCGAACCGGGACGATTTACCAGGATTGGATGCCACCGCGCATGACACCAGAACAGTACGCGCTGACCGTTGCCACCACTGGCGCCAGCGGCTCTGTTTTCCTGCAGCAGTTACTGCTCACTCTTGAAGCGGACCAGCGCGTGCAAATCGTTCACTTCATTGCTTCTGACAATGCTTTGCGGGTCATGGCAGAGGAGCTTCAGATCAGCGGCCGCAGCAACCTCGTCCAGCAGATACTGGGAAGAAAATCAGCCAAAATCCAGCAGCACAGCAACAGCGACATCGGGGCGAGCATCGCCAGCGGTTCCTATCCGGCCGACGGGATGATCGTGGTGCCCTGCAGCATGGGAACCCTTGCGCGGATTGCAAACGGCCTGGCCATGCACCTGATCGAGCGCGCTGCCGACGTTTGTTTGAAGGAGCGTCGCCCGCTGGTGCTGTGTGTCCGCGAGGCGCCGCTGAACAAGATCCACATCCGCAACATGTACCGTGCCGCCGATGCCGGAGCCACCATCTATCCCCTGGTCCCCACCTTCTACAACCGTCCCGCGGGCTTGGAAGAGATGGCGCGCGAATACGCCAATCGCGTGCTGGCGCACTTGGGCCTGCCTCAGCCGGGCGCATACCAGTGGAAAGGATAGAACGCGTTTTCCGTTCCCCCTTCTCCGGCTCCCGGGTTCTTGTTTCCCCGCACCCTGCTTCCCGCTTTCAGCACCTGGTCCTGCTTTGCGCCTCGAATCGGGGACATCCTGCGCCCGCTACGAGTCGTCCTAGGTTGGAATCACCCAATGCAAAGCACCCGGCGGGAGTCCCTCGCGGGGAGGAAAAGGAGACTGCCATGAAGGTCCGTCTATGGGGTACCGGGGCTGTCTGTGCCCTGACGTTGGTGTTGGCGGTTACGCTGGTCACGCTGCCGGCTGCCGCGCAGATGACCAACCCTGACCGCACCGTATCCAGCCCAACTTCTGATGTAAAGTCCAATACCGCCTTAACTGGCGGTGATGTGATTTACGGCGCCGGCTTGACTGCGGCCGAACTGCAGCGGCTCGGATACACGCAGCCACAGATCGCCGAACTGCAGAGTTCAGCCCGCAGCGAGCAGGCTGCTGGAACCTCGAATGCCGGGGAGACCAGCGCTGCCGGCAGGAGTCCGGAGGCTACAAGCGCAAACAAGGCCGAAACTAGCGGTACTGAGGAGCGAACCCAGACTGCTGAGACCAATCAGCCGACGGCCAGCACTGGCGGTGGCGGCGGTTGGGGTCTGTGGGGCTTGGTCGGACTTCTGGGCCTGCTCGGACTGGGAGGCGGACGCCGCAAAGAAGTCGTCCATCGCCCTGAAGAACGTGACGTCCGTCGCGTCGCGTAGTTAGGTGTCAGGGTGTCAGGTCCGAGGTGTCAGGGTTCAGGTAAGGTCCAAACCTGGACCTGATACCTGAACACATAGCTAAACATCCGTACCGTACACCTCTTGTGAAACCAAATCACCGAATTTCCAAAATAACCGGATAGGTCTTACCAGGCGAAGCGCAGGTTGCTGCCGATGCCGGCGCCGTGCGCGCCGATATCTATGACCGGTGACAGCCACCAGCCCCACTTTCCTCTGGCGCGGCGGTGATAAGCCAAATACATCACCGCGGCATTGGTGACGGTGTTCACTGCGTACTGTCCCCAGCGCGAGCGTGGCAGCGAGGGATTCATTTCGTAACAGGTGCGCGCCTCGAGGCAATGCTGGGTGAGTTCGACGTCAGCGGCCGTCAAACCGACCACCAACGCCGCGAGGGCGATAAATTTCTTGTCAATCACTTTAGGACGCGGACGCTCCGGTTGAGCAGCGGGGGCAGGAGCGATTACCGGCGCCGGCATCACGGACTGAGGCGCGGTCAATTCTGGACCGCTCGGCATCGCGCCAGGGTAAGTGGCGGCGATCGTCAGCGGATCGGGAGCCACGGGCACTTGCTCGGTATGCGCCACAACCGCCAGGAGCAGAACAGGAAAGAGGAAAAGGGTTGTTGGGCGCATGCCTGAGATTGTCAGCAGCTTTCCCTGACGCCACAATGGGGAGTACCTGCTAAATGCTGCTGACGAAAGACCTTAGAGGGATTAAGAGTGGCGTGCCCTCAGCGGGGAAGCTGCTGCTAATTTGTCATTCCGCGACTTCGCTTGCGAAGTCGCGGAATCCTTATCACAACCACACTCACCACACTTCTTGGTAGCAATAAGAATTCCTCGATCGCCTCACTCGGCGATCTCGGAATGACATCTATGCGAGCGCGCGTGTCCCACCCCTCGTACCCCTTTTGGGCGCTAGAGTGGGGATTTTCGATCTCGGGAAAAAGCAAGCGATCCAACACGTCTTGTGAGCACCTCTAGCCAACCGCTTCCTTTAGCCTCATAATTGCCGCCATCAAAAGCACAAGCCCATCCCGTTTGAAGCTGCCGCGGACCACGGCGGCCGACGCCGCGCTTACCGACGCGCGTTTGGGCCGCATCGTGCGCTTGCTCACTGCTCACGCAACCGTTGTAGTAAGCGGCACCAAAATCGCCGGCGAAATCGGCACCAGCCGTTCCGAAGTCTGGCGGCTGGTGCAGCAACTGCGGGCCCTGGGGGTGAAAATTGCCGGGCATCCGGCGACAGGATACCGCTTGGAATCCGTCCCCGATTTGCTGTTGCCGGAAGTGATTGCGCCCCTGGTGCAGGGCACAGTTTTTGCCTCGCACATCCATCATTACTTCAAGATTGGATCCACCAACGTTGCCGCCATGGACGCCGCCCAGCGCGGCGAGCCTGAAGGCGGCGTCTTCTTCAGCGAAGAACAGACCGCCGGACGCGGGCGCAGCGGGCACACTTGGCACTCGGCGCGTTCGGTCGGCCTTTACGTTTCTCTGGTGCTGCGGCCGCAACTTGCTCCGGCCGACGCGCTGATCTTATCCCTGGTGGCGGGAATGGCGGTGGCGCGTGCGGTCGAAGAAGTCACAGGGCTGAAGCCGGACCTGCGTTGGCCCAACGACCTGCTGATCGCGCGCGAGGTGGTGACTGCCTCTGGCGAGCGTCGCCTGGAAGAACGCAAATTCTGCGGCATCTTGACGGAGCTGAATGCCGAAGCTACCCGTGTACGCTACGCAGTGGTGGGAATCGGCATGAATGTGAACCAGCAGAGTTTTCCCGCAGAGTTACAGCCGCTGGCCACCTCGCTGCGAATCGAGACCGGGCGGGCATGGTCGCGAGTAGAATTGGCTGCAGCTTTGCTAAAATCGCTCGACCGCGAATATCGCGCCATGATCGGCGACCGTACCGCGATCCTGCGGCGCTTCGAGGAGGGCTCGTCTTATGCGCGCGGACGCCGTGTCCACGTGGACGAAAACGGCGGATATGAGGGCACCACCGAAGGCCTGGATGCGCGCGGCTTTCTGCAGGTCCGCACGAGCGACCGGCTGAAGACGGTGCTGTCGGGCGGAGTCAGGGCAATCGGGTAATCGGGAAATCGCGTAATCGGAAATCGGGGAACAAGGCGCTTCAATTACCCGATTCCCCCCCATTCCCAGATTAAAGATTCTTATGCTTCTCGTCATTGATGTCGGCAACACGAATACCGTGCTGGGCGTGTACACCGTCTCGTCGGCCGCCGAAGGCGAAGACGAGGGCCCGGTGGAGCGCCTTGTCGCGCACTGGCGTGTCGCCACGATCAAGACACAAACGGTGGACGAATATGGCGTGCTTTTCCGCAACCTGTTCGCCATGGCGGACCTCGAGGTGAGTTCCATCAGGGGCATCGTGATTTCCTCAGTGGTGCCGCCGATGGATTCGACCCTGCGCGAAGTTTGCGAGCGGTATTTCCACACGCGTCCTCTGTTTATTGAGCCGGGAGTAAAAACCGGCATGCCAGTCTTATACGAGAATCCTGCGGAAGTGGGGGCGGACCGCGTGGTGAACGGCGTAGCCGCGTTCGAGAAATACGGCGGGCCGTGCATCGTGGTGGACTTCGGTACCGCCACCACTTTCGACGCCGTCTCCCGAAAAGGCGAGTACCTGGGCGGCTCCATCGCGCCCGGCGTGGGAATTTCCGCCGACGCGCTGTTCGAGCACACCGCACGTCTGCCGCGGGTCGACATCCGCAAGCCGGCGCGCGTGGTCGGCACCAACACCATCGGCAGCCTGCAATCCGGACTCTTCTACGGCTATCTCGGCCTGGTGGATGGCATCCTGGAGCGCATGATTTCCGAACTGGGCCGCGACGCCAAAGTAGTCGCCACCGGCGGGCTGGCCGAGTTGATCGGCGCTCATTCGCGCTACATCACGGCAGTAGACGATCTGCTTACGCTGGAAGGCTTGCGAATCATCTGGGAGCGCAATGTCGCCGCCCGTCGCAAGGCGCGCGAACACAGCGACAACAACTCTGCAGCAGAGGCCACGTCGACTTCCAAGCGCCGTTCCTCGCAATAACAGCAGTGGTCCTGCCGCCCCCGGGATGCGGCAGGAACGGAGCAGCGGTGGAGAACTACTTCAACTATTTCACTGAAATTGAGGAACGGTTCCAGCAGCGCCGCGGCACTGCCCTGCTGCTGTCCACACTGGACTGGGCGCTGATTGAAACATGGAAGGACGCCGGTATCCCTCTGGAAGCGGTGCTGCGCGGTATTGACGCCGCCTTCGACCGCTGGGACGCGCGGCCCTCTAAGACGCGCAAGGTCAACAGCCTTGCCTATTGTTCGCAGGAAGTATTGGCTGCTGCCGAAGATATCGAGGAAGCTTCCCTCGGCTCTGCGCGGAACACTTCACGCGAGTTGGGCTTGGAATCCATCCGGGTGGCGAATTTCTTGCAGCGTAATGCGGCAGCCCTGGAAGCCCTTTGTGCTCAAGCCCACGGCAGCGTGCAGCAGAATTGCACGCCGTTGCCCAGAGGAGTGCGGCGGCTGGCGCAGGAGACCTCACGCACCCTGCGGGAACTCAGTGCTGCTCTGACCAGCGCCCCGGCCTCGCTGGAAGATCTGGAGCGCCGCCTCACCGTCATGGAAGAGAAATTGTTCGCGGGGCTGCTGGCTGAAACTGACGACGCGCAGCTTGTGGCGGTCCGCGCCGACGCCGACCGCGAGTTGGCGCCGTACCGCAGAAAAATGCCGGCCGCACAAATCGAACAGCTCCACAAGCAGTACGTCCACAAGCGCCTGCTGGAGCGCTACGGACTGCCCCGGCTGAGCCTGTTCTACATGTAGCAGACGGCCAATCGCAGGGGTTCCCCACTGGGGACTTGGCAGAGCAGCCGGCTGCGCATCTAATTAAATGGGGCGACCGAGGTGGAGGTGTCATGATCACCAAGCCGATTCCCCTGGCTCAGGAAGTCAATCCCTGGGAAGCGCAAGCCGCGCGTTTCGACATGGCTGCGCGCAAGCTGAACCTCGACGAAGGTCTCTGGAAGTTCCTCCGCTACCCTAACCGCGAAATTATCGTACACATCCCGGTTGATATGGACGACGGCAGGCTGGAAGTCTTCACCGGCTTTCGCGTGCAGCACTCGATTGCCCGTGGTCCGGCCAAAGGCGGCATCCGCTATGGTCCCGATGTCACTCTGGACGAAGTGCGCGCCCTGGCCAGTTGGATGACCTGGAAATGCGCCGTCGTGGACATCCCGTTCGGCGGCGCCAAGGGCGGCATCATTTGCGATCCCAAGCACATGTCCAAAGGCGAACTGGAGCGCATGACCCGCCGCTACACCGCCGAGCTGATGGAATTCATCGGTCCGGAAAAGGACGTTCCCGCCCCGGATATAAACACCGACGAGCAGGTCATGGCGTGGATCATGGACACCTACTCCATGCACATGCGCCAGACCGTGACCTCGGTGGTGACGGGCAAGCCCCTCTCCCTGGGCGGATCGCGCGGGCGCAAGGAAGCCACCGGCCGCGGCATCATGGTAGTGTGCGATGAAGCGCTGAAGAGACTGGCCCTGAACCGCGAAGAAACTCGGGTCATCGTGCAGGGCTTTGGCAACGTCGGCAGCAACGCGGCGCGCCTGATGTACGAGGCCGGTTACAAGATCATCGGTATCGCCGAATACGACGGCGGCCTCTACAACAAGGACGGCATGGACGTGGACGCGCTCTGCGAATACAAAGCGCAGAACCACACCATCCACGGCTTCCCCGGCGCTGAGAAATACGATTCTGACGAATTGGTCATTTCCGAATGCGAGATCCTGATTCCCGCCGCTACCGAGAACACCATCACCAGCAAGAACGCCGGCGACATCCGCGCGCGCATTCTCTGCGAGGGCGCTAACGGGCCTACCACCGCCGCCGCCGACGATATTCTTGCCGAAAAGCGTGTTTTTGTTGTTCCCGACATCCTGGCGAACGCGGGTGGCGTGACCGCGTCCTACTTCGAGTGGGTGCAGGACCGGCAGGGATATTTCTGGCGCGAGTCCGTGGTTAACGAACAGTTGGAATACATCATGAGGACCTCGTTCGAGCACGTAATCCGCTACGCCGAAACCCACAATGTGGATAACCGCATGGCCGCCTATATCCTTGCCGTAGACCGCGTGGCTTCAGCCATCAAAGTGCGCGGAATTTACGCGTGAGGCGCTTTAGCCACGGAGGCACACAGAGAAGCATTTTTCGATTTCCGAATTCCGATTACAAACGCTCACGATCGGGTGCCGAATGGCTCAACCCCGGAGTGTGTCATTCCGAGCGTAGCGAGGAATCCCTATTGCGCCGTTGATTTGTCGTGAGTGATTGGTTTGAACTCCTTCCCAAAGTCCCTGCTCAAATCTTTCCAACCCGGGTTGAGCGACTCAATCAGGACGATCTTCTTCTCTCTCCTCCAGCCCTTAATCTGTTTCTCGCCGGCGATGGCATTCTGGACGTACTTGAAACTCTCCCAATAGACGAGTCTGTCTATGCCATAGCGGGCAGCAATTCGGAGCCTGAATGGTTCTGGTGCTCTCGCGTACGTCTGCAGATGCTGTTCGACATGCCTGATACAGTGTGCCGGAGAGACTGGCCATGATGTAAACGTAATAGCGCTTCTCTTTAGCGCTCATGATGCTCTGTGCTGGCAATAGGGATTCCTCGCTTCGCTCGGAATGACAACTTTGCATGTAATGCTTCAGTGCCGACAATAGGATTCCCTTGTTTGCTGGAAATGACACTCGCCGCGCTCAGAATGACAATTCCCGGGTCGTGCGCTCCACAATGATCCAATGCTCAATCGGCCAACGGCCCAATCCCCTCACTCTCCCGCCACGGTCATGCCTTCAATCCGCAGAGTAGGTGAGGCGACGGCGCCGCGGAACACGAGGTCGTTGCCGATTTCCGCGATGTTGAACATCATGTCTTTCAGATTGCCCGCCACCGTGATCTCTTCGACGGGGTAAGCCAGTTCACCGCCGGAAATCCAGAGCCCGCTGGCGCCACGGGAAAAATCTCCCGTCACCAAGTTCACACCGAATCCCAGAAATTCGGTGACGTACAGGCCATCCGCTATGCCGCCGATAATTTCCTTGGGCGAGCGGCTGCCGGGCTGGAGAAAGAAGTTGCCGGCCCCAATGCCAGGATTGCCCGCCAAGCCCCGCGACGCGTTTCCCGTAGTCTTCAGGCCCAGCTTCTTCGCTGTGTAGGTGTTCAGCAGGTAAGACTTCAACATGCCACGATCAATGATTATCGTGCGGCGCGTGGGCACGCCTTCCCCGTCAAACGGAGCGCTACCGAATCCGCCAGGCATGCTGCCGTCGTCAATGATAGTGACGTTTTCTCCTGCGATCCGCTCACCCAGTTTGCCGGCCAGAAACGATGCTCCGCGATATATGGAATCTCCGTTCACTGCGTCGCACAACTCGCCCAGCAGCGAACGTGCGACCTGGGGATCAAAGACCACGGGTACGCGCTGAGTTTTCACTTTGCGAGCGCCCAGGCGGCGGATGGTGCGTTCGGCGGCAATGCGTCCCACTTCTTCGGGCGGGTCCAGCCGGCCCAGGCTGCGCGCTACGGAATACCAGAAATCGCGCTGCATCTTGCTGTCCACTTCGGCGATGGGCACAGCCGTAACGGAGCAGTAGGAACGCTGGTACTCGCCTACGAAGCCATTTGAATTTGCCAGCACTTTGCGGCCCGTAGCAGCGTCGAAGGAACCTCCCTCAGAGTTGCGGATGCGCGGGTCGGCAGCCATGGCCGCCTTTTCCGCGCGTCGTGCCTGATCAATGCGGTCGTCGGTCGAGAGCGAATACACGTCGTCGTAGTAAAGATCGAGATTGTTGCTGACGGAGCCCTGCTCGTCCGGCAGCGGGAGCCCGGCGTGCGGGTCTTCGGACGTGACTTTGGCGAGCGCGAGAGCGTTGCTCAGCATCGTGTCCAGCCCCTGCGGAGACAAGTCGCTGCTGTAGGTGCTGGCCGCACGCTGCCGGAAAAACACGCGCACGCCAATTGCTTTAGCGCCGGACTCCTTCAGCGTTTCCACCTCTCCCAGCCGCACCACCGTGGAAAATTCGCTGCCTTCGCGCACCACCGCTTCCGCCGCCGTGGCGCCACCCGCAATGGCTCGCTTGACCACATCAGTTGCGATTTCGCGCAGATCCATAGTTCTTAATTTGGTTATTTGGTCATTTGGTAATTTGGTTATTGGGTCAATTCAATTCTCCGGTAAATGGGCTTTTCATTGACCCAATAACCAAATTACCAAATGACCAAATGAGCAAATAAATCTCACGCCACCTGTTCTCCTTCCCGGGTACTTTCCAGATATCGCTGATAGCTGCGGCGGATGGTTTCATGGGCCACCTGGATATCGTGCCAAGCAATCATCTTGGTACGTTTGCCTTCGAGGTCTTTGTAGATCTCAAAGAAATGCGCGATCTCCCGCAGCACGTGCGGCTCGACGTCGTTGTAGTTGCAGACGTCCTGGTAACGCGGGTTGTTGCTGTTAACCGCGAGCACTTTTTCGTCCTTCACTCCCTGGTCCAGCATTTCCAGCATGCCGACAGGACGCACCTCGACCAGGCATCCGGTGAATGTGGGCTCGTCCACCAGGACGAGGATGTCCAGCGGATCTCCATCTGCCGCCCGCGTATGCGGAATGAATCCGTAATCGCCGGGATAGTGGACCGGCGAATACAATGTGCGGTCCAAGCGGAAGACGTGCAGTTCTTTATCGTACTCGTACTTGTTAACGCCTCGCGCAGGAATCTCGATCACGGCGTTGACCAGCGCCGGAGCTTTGTCGCCAATGGGAAGGGAAAGATAGTTCATATTGAATATTGAATGGTGGAAATCGAATATTGAAATCCGGGAGTGAAGAGCTCTACCCAGCATCACCACACTTAGTTTCGAATCAATATCGAACATCGCGAGTGAAGCTTTCGGAGCCTCAACGCGTGCATCCTCGATAAACATTTTTTAATATTCAATATTTTTCATTATTCAATTCCTCATCTCGCCGCCGTTCCACCCACGGTAATCCTGTCCACCTTGATCGTAGGAATGCCCACACCCACCGGCACGGACTGGCCGTCCTTACCGCAGGTGCCCACGCCTTCGTCCAGCTTGAGATCGTTGCCCACCATGGAGACGCGTGTCAGCACGTCGGGGCCATTGCCGATCAGCGTTACATTCTTCAGCGGCGCGGTGATCTTGCCGTCCTCGATCAGGTAAGCCTCCGAGGCCGAGAACACAAACTTGCCACTCACAATGTCTACCTGGCCACCGCCGAAATTGGCGGCGAACACCCCCTGCTTCACCGAGTGGATGATGTCCTCGGGAGCATCCTCGCCGCCGAGCATGTAGGTGTTCGTCATGCGCGGCATGGGGATGTGCTCGTAGGATTCGCGCCGCCCGTTGCCGGTGTCAGGCATCTTCATCAGCCGCGCCGAGAGCTTGTCGCTCAAATAGCCCCTCAAAATGCCTTCCTCGATCAACACCGTGTTCTGTGTCGGCGAGCCTTCGTCGTCCACATTGATGGAGCCGCGACGCCCCGGCATCGTGCCGTTGTCCACCACCGTGCATTTAGCGCTGGCTACGCGTTTGCCGATCAGACCGGTGAACGCCGACGTTCCCTTGCGGTTGAAATCCGCTTCCAGGCCGTGGCCGATGGCCTCGTGCAGCAGAATGCCCGGCCAGCCCGGACCCAGGACAACTTGCATCTCGCCCGCCGGGGCTTCGCGTGCGTCCAGTTGCACAATCGCCTGGCGCGCCGCCTCGGTGGCAAAGAACTCGGGAGGTTTTTCCGTCTGCAGATAATCCAGGCCGACGCGGCCGCCACCGCCGAAATTTCCGCGCGCGGAAGCGCCGTCTGTGCGCGCAATGCAGAAAGTGCTCAGTCGCAGCAGGGGCTGTGAATCCTCGGCGATGGTGCCGTCGGAACCGACCACCAGGATTTGCCGCAACTCGTCCGCGTACCCGACCCGGACTTCCTTGATGCGCGGATCATATTTTCGTGCGGCGTTATCGGCGCGCATGACCAGTTCCAGCTTGGCAGAAATGTCCGCGTCTACCGACGGCAGGCGCACGGGATAGAGGTCGTGATGCAAATAACGCTTCAGTCCGATAATCGGCTTTTTCGCCGGGCTGCTTGCGATCATGGCGGCGGTGCGGGCGGCGTGCAGGATTCGGTCCGGCGAAAGGTCGTCGGTATAGGCATAGCCGGTGCGTTCGCCACTGACCACGCGCACGCCGCACCCGGCCGAAATCCCTTGGGTCGCGGACTTCACCAGCGACTCGTCAACGCTGATCGAGGTGGAAGTCAGATACTCGAAGTAGAGGTCGGCGTAGTCGGCGCCCGCCGACATTGCTGCTCCGAGATAGCGCTCCAGGTCGTTTTCAGTCAGCCCGTATCGCTGAAAAAACAGGGTGGATTTTTGCATAACCACCATTGGATGCCACGGGGCCCGGGACGAACCAGCTCGATTATTTCACACCGGCCAAATGCGACACACGCGGACTTCTCGATGAACCAGTTGATGTTGCCCCAACTGCAGGTCAGCCAAAAGCGAGTCCGCGTCAGCGGAGGCAACGAAAATAGCCCAGCACGTCTAACCTGCATTATTCATGAAGGGAGGCCCTGCTCCACCCGTGTGCCACGCTGGCTTCCGGAAAAATGTGGCCAAAGTCCCGGGAGGAGGCGAGAAAGTGCAGGAATTCGTTGCCCTCTGATATCTCAGCCCTTCAGGGGCGGCACTTGAACGAGGAGGGCGCCAGCCCGACGAGACATGCACTTTCCAATGCAGTTACCAAGAGTAGATGCCTCTCTTTGCTCGTCATGGCGGGCCAGAAGAATCTGCTCCGGAATACATCTTTCCTGGTTCGGCTTTAAGGACGACTTCAGTTGCAACATTTTCGTTTTATAATCCGCGCTCACAGAGTTCCTCCTGGATGAAGTGGAAATGGGTCGCCCAACCCTATTCGGGCGGCTGTGCCACCCTCGCTGGTATTGCGTAGAGTGGGGACGGAGGGAAACTATGAAGAGCGCACTTTGTGCATGTCTCGCCGCGGGGCTGCTGGTTCTCGCCGCGGGCTGTTCGCAAATCGACAATCTGTTCAAAGAGAAAGAAGAAAAGCCCCTGACGGCGCGAGAGAAAGTTCGGGTCGGCTTCGGCGGCACCATGGCCGGTACGGACGAACCGGGCGCCGTGCAGTCGCTGCGCAACATCGTGTCGGCGCAGGCGACCTACACCTCGACCAATCCGGACAAGGGCTTCGCCTGCAGTCTCGATGAACTGCGCACGACTGGTATGCTCGATCCCGCTCTTGCCTCCGGCAGTTCAGGTGGCTATCGCTTTCGGGTGACGTGCGACGGCGGGCGTCCGGCGATGAATTTTCGCGCTTCCGCCGTACCCTCCATCATGGGCAGCACCACCTTCTGCGTGGACGAGAGCGGGACCATCAAGTCTGCGCTCGGCCCAGCGGAGCGCTGCTTTTCCGGAAACAACATCGTGCAATGACGAGTTCGCCCCAACAGCTCGCGCGCGTCATAGAGGGATTTTTGGCGGAATCCCCGAATGCGGCCGTGCTGGAAGACGGCGGGCTGCTGTTTGATTTCGCCGCGGGCGCCCGCTACTCCCTCAGTACTGAGCACGGCAAATGCGTGCTGCACCTATGGTCGCACGAGCGTAATACCGTACGTCGCATTGTCGAGGCGAAAATCAAAAACGGCAACCTGCGGCTGACTGCGCACCGTTTCGGACAAGCCAGACCCTCTCGCCTGGAACTGTGCCGCGACCGTGACCGGCGCTCACCTTCCGCCCGCCGCGCCGCCCGCAGCGCTTATCAGCGGTGGTTGCGGGCGCTGTTGGAGCGGATGTTCCCGTTATGGACAATAGATCGTCTCACGACAGAAATGGACCTGGAGCGCAGCTTCAGCCCACTCTACACCCGCGGCCTGTTGCGCCAGGGCCGCTCGGCCTTCGCCGTGCTCGGAGTCAACCAGCAGGAGTCCCAAGCCTCCATTGACGCGGCGCTGACTTTTGGAATTCTGTGGCTCGACTTTTGCCGAGAACGTTATGCCTCCCGCTGCCATGTCGAGGGGCTGAAGCTATTTGTTCCACGTGGAACATTTTCGCTGGTGCGCGAGCGCATGGCGCACCTGCACGCAGGCGCCGCTAAGTGGCAATTATATGAAGCAGATGAAGCCGAGAACACGGCGTTCGTGGTTGACACTTCCGATCGCGGCAACGTCAGCACGCGCTTGGTGCATTGTCCGGACGACGCGGCGGCGCGCAAGCGCTTCACCCAGTCCATCCGGCGCATTCTGGAGCTGGTTCCCGAATCGGAAGTTGCGGTGCTGTCCGGGGCCGAAATAGCCTTCCGGCTACACGGCCTGGAGTTCGCGCGCGCCCAACTGGTTCCGGACGCGTCATTCCGCAACAGCGAGCAAATCGTTTTTGGGGCCGGAACGCCGGAAACGCTCTTGACCGAAGCCAACGCCCAGCAGTTCGCCGACCTGCTGCGGCGGCTGCGGGAAATCCGCCATGCCGGTGGAGAGCGCAACCATCCCCTGTGGCGCATGTGCCCGGAGCGCTGGCTGGAATCTATCGTAATACGACATGTAGAAGCCATAGACGAGCGGCTGGACGCGTCGTACGTTTACTCGCAGGTGCCGGCGTTTGCCGCCAGCGACCGCGCCATGATTGACGTGCTCACCTGCACACGCCAGGGGCGGCTGGCTTTACTGGAGTTGAAGGCCGACGAAGATATCCACCTGCCGCTGCAAGGATTGGACTACTGGGCGCGGGTCCACTGGCACCACCAGCGGGGCGAGTTCCAGCGCTTCGGCTACTTCGTGGAGCCGGACGGCGCGCTCCTAGCGCGGCAACTCTCGCCCGAGCCTCCGATCCTGCTGCTGGTCGCGCCCGCGCTGCACGTCCACCCGGCGACCGACACGCTGCTGCGCTACATTGCGCCGGAGATTGATTGCACCCTGCTCGGCATTGATGAGCGCTGGCGCGAGGGAGTAAAGGTGGTGTTCCGGAAACGCGCGCAGCGGGCAGTAATCGCCTTCTAACCGCAGAGACGCAGACGCGGAGGACTTAGGATTGTCATTCCGAGCGGAGCGAGGAATCCCTATGACCGCCACGGAGTCTCATGAGTACAATGACAACTTTCAGGTATCGGTGCAATAGGGGTTCCTCGCTGCTTGGAATGACAATCCTTCTCTGTGGTGCGTGTTAATGAAGATCACACGTTGTAGTCTTCCGGATTCAGTCCGGCGGCTTTGCCGCGGTTGATCCAGTAGTCGCGGGCGGTTTCACTTAGCTCGCCGGCCGGCCGTTCGCCGCGAAAGACGCGCGAGATGCCGCGCACGATGCGGCGCAGCGGCAGGTCGCCATGCCATCCCCGCACGCCAAAATCGGGCGTGCCGGAAGCCCCGGCGGAGTTCGCGAAAAAAATCTCTCCAACTTTGTTGGTACGGTAATACCAGCGCTTCAGATAAGCGAGCTGCTCCATGGTTTCCTGCGCGGACGCGGCCGGGAAGGGCGGTGCTGCCGCGAGTGCCTCCGTCACGCGCGCTTCCATGGAGAGCGGTTTCCGCCCCACCGCGCCAAATTCGGGCGCGGCGGGAGCCCCGTGTTGCAACGGGAAGATGATGGGCGCGCTCAGGCGGCCTTTCTCAATGCGGAACAGGTTGACGCAGTCCGGCTCCGCCGAGGGCTGCACAACCACTCCCGCCAGGTGGTCAATTCTGCGCACGATTTCTGGAAGCTGGCCCAGAACCGGTGTGAGCTTTTCAATGCGCATGTGGATGGCTGCCGCAGCCTCAAACTCCAGGTTCTGCGAGGCCGCATCGCGTTGTGCCGCCATATCGCGGACCAGCGACCGCCCGCCGCTGTCGAAGAACGCCTGCACGCGCGCAACTTCCGCCTGGTACTCGGCGTCGGTACATCCCTTGAAGCAAGGCGCCAGGCACATCTTCATCTCCGAGTAAATACAGCCGGGGAACTGCGGATCGGGGTGCAGGTCGTCCACGCAGCGGCGCATTTTGAAGAAGTCGAGCGAGTCGCTGGCAAATTTTTCGGCCGCCGCACGCGAAGGAAAGGGTCCGTAGTAGAGCGAGCGTCCGCGCAAAGTCGCTATGCGCGTGGTCACGGTGGCCCGGGGATACTGGTTTTCCAGGATCAGCCGCACCAGGGGCGCGGGACGCAAGCGCAGGCGCTTAGCGTACGTTTTGGGGAACTCGCGGCGCAGCACGTGATAGAGCAGCAGGCCAGACTCGAAATCCGATCCCGTCAGCGCATATTCAACTGAGGAGACGCGGTCGCGCAGGCTCAGTTTTCGGCTGCGATCTTCCGGGGCTGCCAGCAGGCGGATGAGCCGCCGACGCAGATTGGCCGTCTTGCTGACGTACGGCTCTCCCGGTTCCCGGCCGCGCAGAAGGAAGACGGCAGGCGCGGGCGCCGCGGCAGCAAAGATTTCCGCGTCGCGCTCGGGAGCGAAGTGGAGCTGGTTCGTCAGCACGTTTCAAGTTTAACCAAACACCCACCACTGAGACACAGAGCGGATTCCTTATTTAACTATTTGGTCATTTGGGTATGTGGTTATTGGAAAGGCAATGAGTGGCGATTTCCCGGTGCACACCGGGCATTCTCATTCCGACGCGGCCGAGGGCAATCATTCCGGCGCGCCCTGACTATTGCTATCAGTGATCGTGGTCGTGATAGGGATTCCTCGGCTTCGCCTCGGAATGACAATGAGTAGCCGATGAGCAGATGGCTCATTGGCTCAATGAGCTCAATGACTCAATGGGTTTTCTGGCTCAATCGCAATGGAAGCTGGCCTTTCGGTAGCGCTGGCGGAAGTCTTCGCCGTGCATCTCGATCTTGCGGCACATTTCATGCAGGCGGGAACGCATGCGCTCGGTGATGCGGTCGCCCAAGGTGGGTTCGCTGGCGGCGCGGCGGGCCGTGGAGGCCTGCTCGCCGTCCCCGTTGCCGCCGCGGGGCGGCAGATCGAGGAGGTTAGTTGTAACGATGGTGGTTAGTTTCTCGTTGTATCGGGTGTTAAGGATCAGGCTGACCATGTCCCAGACCCAGTCGCTGGGCTTGACCGCCCCCAGTTCATCGAGCACCAGCACCTCGGCAGAGAACACGGGGCGCAGAACTTCCATTTCTGTGACGTCGACTGATGGGTTATAGGAGTTCTGGATTCCCTTCAGCAGTTCGCGATAGTCGCAGAACAGACACTGCACACCCTTGCTGCGGATCAGTTCGCGAATGATGCCCACGGCCAAATGTGTCTTGCCCACCCCAATGGGGCCCAGCAGCAAAAGCCCGTCTTTTTCGATCGGATATTGCTCGACGAAAGCGCTTGCAGCCAGCTTGGCCTTCGACATTGCAGCTTCGTAACGTCCGGGCAGGACGTCGAAGTTCGACAGCTCGCAATGCTCGTAGCGCTTGGGGATGCGGGCGCGGGCCAGCAGGCGTTCGGCAGCGCCGGCGCTGCGGCATTCGCAGCGGGTGACCCGGCGGTCGTCTTCGGGGCCAACTACTTTCCAGCCGCTATCGTCACAGACAGGGCAACTCATTTCATCTCTGCTCCCCACCGGGGTGCACGAAATGGGTGCACGGAAAGATGGTGGTCGAACGAATTGATCAGCAGGACTTTACGCCGCGCGCCGAAATAACGCAACCAGACACATACCCTAAGAATCGAAAGAGCAGCCAGTCGTGTCGGCGCTGCAAGTTTACGGGAGATCCGGCAGGCAAACAATCAAGGTACGGCACGGATGGGCGCGGTGGTTTCTTGACGCGCCGGGAGGACATGACCTTGGGTGAGTCAGTTCCACCCGCGAATCACTCTACGCATCCGCAAGCGAGCCACACAGTTGCTTTTCTGGAAACACCCGACGGGCTATAGGGCCAAAAGGAGACAGCATGGGGTTCAACAATTTCCCCGAGATCGAAAACACCTGGCAAACGGATAAGCGATGGGACGGCATAGAACGCCCATACACGAGTGAAGATGTCATACGGTTGCGGGGTTCGGTGCACATTGAGCACACGCTGGCGCGCATGGGCGCGGAACGGTTATGGCACATGCTTCAGTCAGAGGAATGCGTATTTGGACTGGGCGCCATGACGGGCAATCAGGCGGTGCAGCAGGTCAAGGCCGGACTGAAGGCCATCTATGTAAGCGGCTGGCAGGTGGCAGCAGACGCCAATGACGCCGGTCAGATGTATCCCGACCAGAGCCTCTATCCCGCTGACAGTGTTCCCAACCTGGTGCGGCGGATCAACAACGCGCTCACGCGCGCCGACCAGATACATCATTGCGAAGGCAAGAACGGGATCAACTGGTTCGTGCCGCTGGTGGCCGATGCGGAGGCAGGTTTCGGCGGGACTCTGAATGCCTTCGAGCTAATGAAGGCGTTGATTGAAGCCGGAGCTGCCTGCGCCCACTTCGAAGACCAGCTTTCGTCCGCCAAGAAGTGCGGTCACATGGGAGGCAAGGTGCTGGTGCCGACCTCCGAGGCGGTGCAGAAGCTGGTGGCCGCGCGCCTGGCAGCCGATATCATGGGCGTGCCGATGCTGATCATGGCGCGCACCGATGCGCTCAGCGCCCATCTGCTCACCAGCGATATCGACGCCCGCGACCGCGAGTTCTGCGTCAAGGAACGTACGGTCGAAGGCTACTTTCACCTTCGCGGCGGCATCGAGTCCGCCATCGCGCGCGCGGTGTCCTACGCGCCCTACGCGGAGTTGCTCTGGTGTGAGACTTCGGAGCCGAACCTCCAAGAAGCCAAGCAATTCGCGGAAGGCGTGCACCGCAAGTATCCCAACAAGATGCTGGCCTACAACTGTTCTCCTTCGTTTAACTGGCGCAAGAAGCTGGACGACAAAGCCATCCGCTACTTCCGCGAGTCGCTGGCGGACATGGGATACAAGTTCCAGTTCATCACGCTGGCTGGTTTCCACTCCCTGAACCTGGCCATGTTCGAGCTGGCGCGCGGTTACAAAGAGATCGGCATGGCGGCTTATTCCCGTCTTCAGGAGAAGGAGTTCAGCCGCGAACACCAGTACGGTTACGAGGCGGTGAAGCACCAACGCTTCGTCGGCACGGGATATTTCGACCAAGTGGCGCAGGTGATCTCGCAGGGAGAGCTTTCTACGCTTGCATTGCAGGGATCCACGGAAGAAGAGCAGTTCCGGGAAGAGGCGATAGAAGTGAGCACGGCGCCAGGCGGGCCTACCGCTGCTTGCCAGCCTATTCTCGGCGAGTGTCCAAACCTGGAAAAAGACGATTTGGTCCCCGGCCCGGGGCAGAAGAAAACCGACCAGCACGCGGCTTGATGGGAGTGGGTGCCCCACCCTCATCGCTCCCGATTTTGGAGCGATGAGGGTGGGACACCCAGCAAGAGTCGTAGCAAGCTGCGTCTCTACATTGCCTTGGCATGCGAAACCTCCAAAACGCTGGAATCTGCTTCCCTAGCTCCGCCCCCGATTCGGAACGGCGGCGGCTCTGCTTCTGGCGCTTTGGCGTGCTACTCCTCCCGCGCATGCCGGTTGGCTGCATCCAAGTTCATGCTTATTCGCGTTCAACCGAGCGTATTTCATGGAACGATACATCTGCATTCACTGCCATTTTTATCAGCCGCCGCGCGAGAACCCGTGGCTGGAAGCCGTAGAGCTACAGGATTCCGCTTATCCCTACCACGACTGGAACGAGCGCATTACCGCCGAGTGCTATGCGCCCAACTCCGCCTCGCGCATTCTCGACGACCGCGGGCGTATCGCGCAAATCGTCAATAACTACAGCCGTATCAGCTTCAATTTTGGCCCCACGCTGCTTTCGTGGATGGAAGACAACACTCCGCAGGTCTACGAAAAGATCATCGAGGCGGACCGCGAGAGCCGAAAGCTTTTTTCCGGGCATGGCTCGGCCATTGCGCAGTCGTATAACCACATGATCCTGCCGCTGGCCAACCGCCGCGACAAGGAAACGCAGATCAAATGGGGACTGCGCGATTTCGAACACCGTTTCGGCCGGGCCCCGGAAGGCATGTGGCTGCCGGAGACCGCGGTTGATGTGGAAACGCTGGAAGTCTTAGCCGAAAACGGAATCAAGTTCACGATTCTGGCGCCGCACCAGGCCCGGCAGGTACGGCGGCTGCGCCGTAACTCTCCCTGGCACAACGTGGAGGGCGCAAAGATTGATCCTACGCGGCCCTATGTCTGCCGGCTTCCTTCGGGAAAGGCGATCCGGCTCTTCTTCTATGATGGGCCGATCTCTCGTGCAGTGGCTTTCGAAAAGTTGCTCTCGAACGGCGAGACCTTTGCGCAACGCTTGCTCAGCGGATTTTCCGAGACGCGCAAATGGCCGCAGTTGATGCATATCGCCACCGATGGCGAGACCTACGGGCATCATCATGCGCATGGCGACATGGCGCTGGCCTACGCGCTGCACTACATCGAGTCCAGGAATTTGGCGCGCGTCACCAACTACGGTGAATATCTTGCGCGGTACGCGGCCAGCACAGAGGTGGAAATTGTCCCGAATAGTTCATGGAGCTGCATGCACGGCGTAGAGCGCTGGCAGAGCAATTGCGGCTGCAACTCTGGGGGCCACGCGGACTGGACGCAGGAGTGGCGGCGCCCGCTGCGCGCTGCGCTGGACTGGCTACGAGACGCCCTGGCCGCCCCTTACGAGGAAAAAGCGCGTGCCCTTCTGCGCGACCCGTGGGAAGCGCGCGACCAATATATCCGCGTGGTGCTGGAGCGCAACCCGCTGCGGGTGCAGCATTTTCTTGATCGACATGCCATCCGCGAACTCAGTCGCGAGGAGCGCGTGCTGGCGCTGAAGCTGCTCGAAATGCAGCGTCACGCCATGCTGATGTACACCAGTTGCGGCTGGTTCTTCGACGAGCTGACCGGCATTGAAACCGTGCAGGTCATCTTCTATGCCGGACGCGCCATTCAGTTGGCGCAAGATATCTTCGGGGAAGCCAGCCAGATTGAGCAGCAATTTCTGGAGCGGCTGGCGCAGGCGCGCAGCAATCTACCTGAATTCGGCGACGGTGCCCAGGTCTACAACCGCCTGGTGAAGCCGGCAATCGTGGACCTGCTGGCCGTGTGCGCACACTACGCCATCAGTTCCATTTTCGATGGCCGTCCCGAGCACCACTCCATCTACTGCTACAACGTGGATGTGCACGAGTACCGGATGGATCAGTCCGGACGCGCGCGCCTGGCTCTGGGTCGTGCCGATATTTCTTCCCAGATCACCGAGGAGCGGGCCACGGTCAGCTTTGGGGTGCTTCATTTCGGCGACCACAACCTCAACGCGGGAGTACGCTATTTTCAAAACCAGCGCGATTTTGAGGAACTTGCTGCCGAGACCTCCGGTTCCTTTACTCGCGGCGACATCCCGGGCACCCTGCGCCTGCTGGACAAATTCTTCTCCGGTGCCGCCTATTCCCTGAAATCGCTGTTCCGCGATGAGCAGCGCTGCATTCTCGACCACCTGCTGGAATCCATCCTTGCGGAGGCGGAAGCCAGTTACCGCCACATTTACGAGCTGCATTCGCCGCTGGCGCGCTTCCTGACCGATTTGCACTTGCCGCTGCCGCGTGTCCTGAGCCTGACCGCCGAGTTCGTGCTTAACAGCAGCCTGCGTCGCGCGCTTGCGGAAGACGAAATTGACCTGGAGCGCGTGCGCGGGCTGCTCAGCACGGCTGCGCGGGAGAAGGTGGCACTGGACGCGGCGGGACTCGCCTACGCGCTCAAGTCGCGTCTGGATGGAATGATGGAAGCGGTGCTGGCTGAGCCCTCCGAGCTGCAGCCGCTGGTGCGGCTGGAATCCATGCTGGACCTGGCGCGCTCCCTGCCGTTTGAGGTCAACCTGTGGAACGTGCAGAACGGATGCTATCAACTGCTGCAAACCGTATTTCCGGTGATGCGGGCGGCGGCTGAATCCCCCGGACTTGCGGATGATGGCGAATGGGCGCGACATTTCACCGCGCTGGCCGAAAAGGCGGGTATCAGCGTGGAGGTTCCTGCCGAGCCTGCGGCGGTGGGTGTACGCTGAGACTGAAGGTAATCGGTAACCAGGGACTGGTGACCCTGGGGCATGCAAATTTCCTTATTTATTGCCCAGTGTCTTGACAATCCCCGCGTGCCAGCGCTTAATAGCTCGCGCCAGGTACAAAGCCCCGAAACTGGCCTGTTTGCGCCTTTGCGGCGGAGGTAGGTACCTGTCCAGGAGCGGGAATGAACAAAGCCGATTTGATTGACAAAGTCGCCGGTGCCGCCCACATCAGCAAGGTGCAGGCGGCAACAGCCATTGACACGATGATGGCCGGTATCACCGGGGCGCTCAAGAAGAACGAGCGCGTTACCCTGGTGGGCTTCGGGACCTTCGCGGTGTCTCAGCGCAAGGCCCGCAGTGGCCGCAATCCCCAGACCGGGGCGGTGATTAAAATCGCCGCCCGCAAGGTGGCGCGCTTTACCCCCGGACTGGAACTGAAAAAGGCAGTCAACAAGAAGTAACGTCGGGCAACGGGGATCAAAAAGCAGGGGTAACCCTGCTTTTTTGTTTCGCGGAACCGGTTGGGCTCGCGTTGCGGGCGAGGACGCCTGCGCTACCTGGTTTTTTCGGCTTAGCCCTGTCTCCGCTGTAAAATAAATCCTTACACAAGACGATGAGCTGTTGTTTTGCAGCGTTCTGAAAGGGCCCTATGTTCGAAGTCAGCGTGGAAGACACATTTGCCGCGGGGCACGCCTTGCGCGGCTATCGCGGAAAATGCGAGAACCCGCACGGTCACAACTACAAAGTCAAGGTGACGCTTGCCGGCGAGACGCTGGACAGCATCGGCCTGCTATATGACTTCAAGGACCTGAAGCAGCTCATGGGCGAGGTCATTGACAGGCTCGACCATCAGTTTCTCAACGACATCGTGCCCTTCCAGGAACTGAATCCTTCGGCCGAGAACATGGCCAGGTATTTTTACGAGCAGATCACAGACCGGCTGCGTTCGGCCACCAACGGGCGGGTACGCGTCAAGCAGGTCAAGCTGTGGGAAACCGATACGACGACCGCCACGTACTTTGAATGAGTCATTGGGTGATTGAGCCATTGAGCCATTGGGCAGCTGTAAAAGTTTGTGGTTAATGGCTCAATGACACAATGACTCAATCTTTATTATGCAAGTTACCGAGATATATCGCTCCATTCAAGGCGAGTCATCCTACACGGGACTGCCGTGCATCTTCGTGCGCCTGACCGGCTGCAACCTGCGCTGTTCCTGGTGTGACAGCGAGTACACCTTCACTGGCGGCCGCAGGATGTCGGCGGACGATGTCATGTCCGCGGTCAGCGGCTGCGGTCCGGCGCGCCTGGTCGAGATCACTGGTGGAGAACCCATGTTGCAGGACCGCGAGCTGCTGCCGCTGATGCGCCGTTTGCTGGATGCGGGCTACACAGTCTTGCTGGAGACCAGCGGCGAGCGCCCACTGGGCGATGTTCCCCGTGCGGCGATCAAGATTGTGGACGTCAAGTGTCCCGGCTCGGGTGAAGGCGGCACATTCAATATGCAGAACCTGGACGCGCTTGGGCCCAGCGACGAGGTCAAGTTTGTGCTCGCGGACCGCGCCGACTATGAATTTGCGCGCGACTTCGCGCGTACTCATCGCCTCGCCCAGCAGGTGCATTCGGTGATCTTTTCGCCGGCGTTTGCCAAGGACGCTGCGGGCTCGCGCGATAGCTCCCATTGCCTGCTGGATCCGCGCGAGCTGACGGAGTGGATATTGCAGGACGGTCTCAACGTGCGGCTTGGATTGCAGATTCACAAATTCATCTGGGATCCGGCGACTAAAGGCGTGTAGCGCCGGCGTCCACGCCGGCGGTCGTGAGCGCGTCTCGCGCTCACAGTGGCGGGCGAGACGCCCGCCACTGCCGCCGGGGACGGCGGCGCTACGAGGAGACGGGAACGATTCTGAAACATGGCGGATACAGCAGCAGTTCGGAAGAATCGCGCCGTGGTGCTGCTGAGCGGTGGGATGGACTCATGTGTCTGTGCCACGCTGGCGGCACGCGACTATGAGGCGGCAGCTCTGCACATCAGTTACGGACAGCGGACGGAGCAGCGCGAGCTGCTCGCGTTTCAGGGCATTTGCGAGCGTCTGGGAATTAAGGACCGGCTGGTAATCCGCAATCCTGTGTTCCGCGCCATCGGCGGCTCCGCGCTCACCGATGAAAGCATCGCCGTGCCGGACGCCGCAAGACTGCCTGCACTGGGAACCGCCTCTGCCGCTGATACCGGCGTTCGACGGGAAATCCCGGTCACGTATGTGCCGTTTCGCAACGCACACTTCCTGGCTGCGGCAGTCAGTTGGGCGGAGGTGCTGGGCGCGTCGAAAGTATTCATCGGCGCCGTCGAACAGGACAGCTCCGGATATCCCGATTGCCGTCCGGAATACTACGACGCCTTTAATCATGTGGTCCGCGTGGGCACGCGCGCAGGTGGCATTGAAATCGTCACCCCGTTGATCTGGATGCGCAAAGCGGAAATCGTGCGGTTGGGACTGAGCCTGGGCGCCCCCTTTGACTTGACCTGGTCCTGTTACAGCCGCGAAGACCGCGCCTGCGGCGTCTGCGAGAGCTGTGTGCTGCGGCTGCGCGCCTTTGCAGCCGCGGGCGCACCCGACCCGATCGGGTACCTCACACCCTCGGTCGCACGCTCCTGAGATAGCGTCGAGGCCACATCTGCGCATCAATGTAAATTGGCAGCCAGCTCAATGCTTGCGCGCCTTTCCGGTTCCTGTGTTTACAATTTGTCAGTGATAGTCTTCGACAGGCGGAAAAACGTGAAAACGAAATTCGCATTTGTGCTCGCCGGTCTCATGCTTGCGACAGTGCTGGCCACGCCGGCATGGTCGCAGACTACCATCGTGAAGGGAAGGGCCACGGATGCAGACGGCAAGCCCATCACCCGAGCAACGGTGGAGCTCACCAATAAAGAGAATGGCCGCAAATACAACCTGAAGACCAACAACAAGGGGGAATACTTCTCCCTTGGTATTCAGGGCGGCACCTACACCGCCAAGCTGGTGAAAGACGGCCAAGCACTGCTCACTATCAATAACTTCCCCGTCAGCCTCTCGCAGGAAGAAAATGTGCTCGACTTCAACGTCGCCAGCGAAAAAGCCAAGGCCGTTTCCACGATGACGCAGGAGCAGCGGCAGCATTTGGAACAGGCACAGAAGGAGCATGAGAAGATTGCCGGTCTCAACAACATGCTGGCGCAGGCAGCGGAATTCGAGAAGGCGGGAAATTTCGACCAGGCTATTGCCGTGCTGAATCAGGCGGTCCAAACCGACGCGACCAAGGACCTGGTCTGGGCCCGACTGGGAGAAGCCAACCTGGTTGCCGGTAAAAAGGTCCAGGCCACTGACCGCGCTAAGGCCAAAGAGTACTTTCAGGAATCCATCGCGGCGTTCAAGAAAGCCGTAGCCATCAAGCCAGCCGGGCCGTATCTGAATGAACTCGGCGAGGCGTACGCTCGCGCGGGTGATACGCAAGCTGCGGTCCAGCAGTACACCCTGGCGGCACAGAATGATCCCGCTGAGGCCGGAAGGTATTATTTCAACCTTGGCGCCGTCCTGACGAACTCAGGCCGAGTTGACGAGGCCAATGCCGCCTTCGACAAAGCCATTGCCGCCGATCCCGCGCGTGCCGATGCGTATTACTGGAAAGCCGTAAATTTGCTTGGCAAGGCTACGGTTGATAAGAGCGGCCACATGGTAGCGCCGCCGGGGGTCGCGGAGGGCCTGAATAAGTATCTGGAGCTGTCCCCTAATGGTCCGAACGCCCAGGCGGCCAAAGATTTGCTGGCCAGCATCGGGGCCAAGGTGCAGACCAGCTACGGAGCGAAAAAGAAGAAGTAGTTTGGCTCTCGGCTCTCGGCGCGGGCTGGTTGCTCGAGCGTCTTAAGAGTCGCAATTGGCACAAGCGTTCGCTTAGCATCGCACTGTGCGCTCCCTCGGAAGCCGAAAGCCGAGAGCCACGAGCCGACAACCAAGAAGGCTAATCGCTTGTACGTACCCGCCGCTAGCTATGGCTGAAATTTCGCAACTTACCGCCAATGTGCTCCCGCTGCGGGACGCGCGGCAGGTTGTCGAAGAGCATGCGTCGCGCGTCAGGCCGCTCGCGTCACAGCCGGTGGACCTGCTGCGCTGCCGAGGGCGCATACTGGCGGAAGAACTTGTTGCCGACCGGGACCTCCCACCCTTTGCACGCGCTACGCGCGATGGCTATGCCGTACGCGCGGCCGATCTCGACAAGTTGCCCGCGAGACTTGAGGTGGCGGGCGAAATTCGCGCCGGCGCGCCTCCAGAGACGTTTCCCTGTCCGCTCCAGCCGGGCGAGGCGGCTGAAATCATGACCGGCGCCCCTGTGCCGTGCGGGGCCGATGCGGTCGTGATGGTGGAGTACACAGTACGCCACGGCGATGTGGTTGAGGTGCAACGTGCCGTTGCTCTCGGCGAGAACGTGGTGCCACAAGGCGCAGAAGCGCGTCGCGGTGATTTGCTGCTCGGTCCGGGATCACGGCTCACCCCTGTCGCTATCGCGGTCGCTGCTTCCGTGGGTAAGGTGCAGGTGAACGTGTACCGGCGCCCGCAGGTGGCGATTCTTGCTACAGGCGACGAGTTGGTGGAAGTCGGCGCGCAGCCCGGGCCCAGCCAGATCCGCAATTCGAACAGCTATTCGCTGGCCGCCCAGGTGGAAGCTTCCGGAGGGTTGCCGCTGAAGCTACCCATTGCGCCGGACGAGCCCTCCGCATTGCGCCGGCTCGTCGAACAAGGTCTGACCGCCGATCTGCTGCTGCTTACCGGTGGCGTTTCGGCTGGGAAATACGACCTAGTAGAGCAGGTGCTTCATGATCTCGGCGCAGAATTCTTTTTCACCGGCGCCCTGATCCAGCCGGGACGCCCTGTTGTCTTTGGCCGCGTACCAGCCAGCGCGATCGCTTCACTTCGTGGATTAGGTACTGCGCCTGCTTCCGGAGAATGGAAATACTTCTTTGGCCTGCCCGGAAACCCGGTTTCCACCATGGTAACGTTCGAACTGTTTGCGCGCGTGATCTTGGACGCGTTCTGCGGCGCCTCGCCTGCGAAACTCGTGTTCGTGCAGGCGCGACTCAAATCTGGAATACAGACCAAGACGGGACTTACGCGCTTCCTGCCCGCCATTTTGAGCGGCGAATACGAAGACAGCGAAGTGGAACTGGTCCGCTGGCAGGGCTCCGGCGATATTGCCGCCACGGCCCGCGCCAACTGCTACATCGTGCTGCCGCCCGACCGTGAACGCATCCCGGCGGGGGCGATGGTGGCGGTGATGGTGCGCTGACCGCTCTGCTATTTGGTCATTTGGAAATTTGGTTGTTTGGTTAATTACGCTCGGTGAGGGTCGGAATAATTAACCAAATAAACAAATGACCAGGTGGTTGGAATGCTCATGGCAGATTGCCGGCGCAATAGGGACCCCTCGCTTTGCTTGATTTCATAACGACGTTGGCTCGATCCGAAGCGAGTACTCTGGAGTTGGCGTAAG
>JBHGAZ010000033.1:0-45037 GCA_041946765.1 Terriglobales bacterium | reverse complement strand
GGCGTCGGTGCCCCCGTTTGTCTTGACAACGCCAACGTCGTTATAGACGGGATGACAAATCCCCGTGCCCGTGCTACCGCCGCACTTGGCGTATTGGAAACCAGAAACTGGAAACTGCCGTCACCTCTGGAACCCGATGATCTGCATATCGTCGCGCGTGGACTCGGCCGTGCCCGAGATTCCCTGCACGCGCAGCTTGAAGTCGTCCGGGTTGGAGGCGTTCTCCAGCGCGGTCTCATAAGAAACCAATCCCTGCTGATACAAGTCGTACAGCGACTGGTCGAACGTCTGCATGCCGTACTGGGACGTTCCGGTTGCAATCGCCTCGCGGATGAGCCGCGTCTTTTCCGGAATAATGATGCACTCACGCACGTAAGCGGTAGCGATCATGACCTCAACCGCAGGCACGCGACCGGCCGCGTCGGCGCGCTTCACTAGACGCTGGCTGACGACGGCCTTGAGGGTGGCCGCGAGTTGCAACCGCACTTGTTTCTGCTCAGGCGGGGGGAACACGGCGATGATGCGGTTGATGGTTTCCACCGCGTCCAGGGTGTGCAGGGTGGAGAACACAAGGTGGCCGGTCTCGGCGGCGTGCAGCGCGGTGGCGATGGTCTCCAAATCGCGCATTTCGCCGACCAGGATGGTGTCCGGGTCCTGGCGCAGGCTGGCCCGTAGCGCGGAGGCAAACGATGGCGTGTCCACTTCCACCTCGCGCTGGTTGACGAATCCTTTCTTATCGCGGTGCAGGAATTCGATAGGATCCTCAATGGTAATGATGTGCTCGGCGCGGGTGGAGTTGATGCGGTCAACGATGGCGGCCAGCGTGGTGGATTTGCCCGAACCGGTAACGCCGGTCACGAGCACCAGTCCGCGGTTTTCATCGCAGATTTTCTCCACGATCTTCGGCAGATAGAGCTCGTCTAATGCGCGAATCTTCGTGGGAATCACGCGCAGTACCACGCCCACGTTGCCGCGCTGCTGAAAGACGTTCACACGGAAACGGCCCAGACCAGGGACGCCGTATGCCAGGTCGAGTTCGGCGTTCTCCTTGAACTTCTGCTTCTGCCGGTTAGACATCATGCTGAAGGCCATGTTCAGCATGTCCTCGGCGGAAATGCGTGGCTGGTCGCTCAAGGGCACCAACTCGCCGTCCACCCGCAGACAGGCGTAGTTGCCGACCTTCAGGTGTAAGTCGGAGGCTTTCCGCTCAATGGCGATGCGCAGCAGATCGTCTATGTGCATGGGTTTCCCGTGTTCTCAGCGCACTTGGTTCGGCGCAGAGAACTGAGCCTCTCTAATGTGGGCTGAAACTTACCACGCTGCGGACGTTTACGCAATGAAGTCCGGTCCCTGCATCGGCCAGTCGGGAAATTGCACAATCAGGAAACACGGCCAGATGGCCATGACCGTTCGGGTCATCAAAATCGAAATCAGGGAATCGGGAAATTGGCAAATCGGGTGATGGGGTGATCGGGTGATCGGAAAGACACACCCTCGCACCGTTCACCGGAAGTGGGGAACAGCAATCGAACCCCAGAAACCCAAAACCAGAAACTGGAAACTAGAAACCGGAAACTGACCACTGACCACTGACCACTGACCACTGCTCTTACGCTCCGACGGGCTGTGGCTTGCGTGCCGGCACTGGAGTCAGCCATTTGTAGCGGTCTGGAGCTATGCCTTCGACGATGCCGAAGAATTCCTTCTTCAGCGCGCGGGTAATGGGTCCCACCGAGCCGTCGCCAACCAGGATCTTGTCCACCGAGCGGATCGGGGTAATTTCCGCTGCTGTACCGGTAAAGAACACTTCGTCGGCAATGTAGAGCATCTCGCGCGGGATCATCTGTTCCACAACCGGGATGCGCAAATCTGCCGCCAACTTGATGACGCTGTCGCGGGTGATTCCCGGCAGAACCGAGTTCCCCATTGGCCCTGTATATAACGTGCCGCGCCACACCACGAAGATGTTCTCGCCCGACCCCTCGCTGACGTAGCCGCTGGCGTCCAGGGCAATGCCTTCCACGTAGCCGTTCGCCATGGCATCCATCTTGATCAACTGCGAGTTCATGTAATTGGCGCCTGCTTTGGCCATGGTCGGCAGGGTGTTCGGCGCCAATCGTGTCCACGAGGAGACGCAGACGTCCACGCCGGTGTCATCGCTGCCCAGATAGCGGCCCCATCCAAAGTTGGCGATGTAAGTCTCCACCGGATTTTTTAGCGGGTTGACGCCCATTTCGCCATAACCACGGAACGCGATCGGGCGGATGTAGCAGGGCGAAACGGCGTTGATGGCAACCAACTCCACCATGCCGCGCACCAGTTCGTCGCGTGTAAAGCCGAGGTTCATGCGGTAAACCTTGGCCGAATCCAGCAGACGCTGGATGTGGTCGGTGGCGCGGAAAATCGCCGGTCCCGATGGCAACTGGTAGCAGCGCACCCCTTCGAAAACCGAGGTCCCATAATGCACCACGTGCGACATGACATGGATCTGAGCGTCGTCCCACGCGATGAACTTGCCGTTGTGCCAAATCTTCTCGGTTTTCTGAATGGGCATAAGTCTCCTTCAACCCCGCCAGTGCGGCCGCAAGGAAGCAGCGTATTCCGCAGTCCAGCCGTTCAGGGGAACCATCATTATAGCCGAGGCTTGTTGGATTCGGACTGTGCGCCACAGCCTGAGCGCGGCCTGTGCCCAGTGCTGGGTTACCGCACGTCGCCGGAACCGGTTGCCGTCTTGTCCCGTGCCGTTGTTTCCGGAGGCTTGGCCTGAGTTTTTGCCGCTGAAGGCGGCTGCGACGGCTCAGGGAGGAAATAGCGTGCCGGGTGCGCTGTCATCTCAGGCATAGCGGCAAAGGGCTTGCTGTAATCGTTACGCGCGTTCCAGAACATAAATCCGATCCCGCCCTTTTGGCGCGCGATCGCTACCTGCGTCAGTATGTACTGCGGCGAGTAGGTTTTCGTGCGCCAGCCGAAGGCCTGCAACCAGGGACGCAGTACCACTCCGCTGCCTCTCGTTATCTCGCGGAACCTGTCCATGGATGCGCCGATAAAGTGTTCGGGAGCGTCGCCGGGGTCGCGGTAGCCGTCCATTCCGAAAAAGTGCGACGGATAGATCATAGGCGCCAGCACGTCGCAATGCTTTGCCATGGCAACAATGTCCTGGCCCGTGTGCAGCAGGTCCACGGGACGCTGCCATGCCATCACCCCGAACACATCGAGCGAGAACAACACCTTTTTTGGCCGGAGTTCCGCGTAAGCAGAACGAAGAAATTCGTTAATGACATCCGAGCGCTGCCATTCGGGATGCGTGCTTTGGAACGCGAACAGGGTGTCCTGCTGGTCGCCCTCAGCAGGGAAGCGGACATAGTCGAACTGCACTTCGTCAATGCCGGATTCCACTGCCACCCGTGCCAAGGCCAGGTTATAGCGTTGCACTTCCGGATGGGATGGATCGGTCCACACCAGCTTGCCGTTTTCCCGCCACGGTTGTCCGTTGCGGCGCGAGCGAACGGCCAACTCGGGATGGTTCTGTACGAGGTGCTCGTCTCGAAATATCGCGATACGAGCAATAGAGTGCAGGCCCAGGCTGTGCAGAAATCGGACGAACTTGGGCAGATTGCGGATGGGAGGTGTTCGGCGCGGCGCCAGCGGGTGAGGAAATGGAACGCTCACCGAGCCATCGCTGTCTTTCATGTCGAACACTATTGAGTTGCCGCCCAGCGCGCGCCAGCGGCGGATTAATTCCAGCCCGCGGGCGCTGCCCGCCATGGTGCCAGTAAGGTAAATGGCGCGCACCTGGAAGTCCCGCGCCACGGGATTGGACGGTTCCACAAGCGGGCCGGCTTCGTATCCGGGTATCAGGATAGATTCACCCGGCTTGACCGCATTGCCTTGGCGGTCCCCGTTCGCCTTTCGAATCGCTTGCTCCAGCTCCGAACCGGTCATGTACGCTGTTTGCGGCAAGTAGAGACGCACCAGCGATGCCAGGCTCTCGCCCTTCCTGACCATGTGGAGCGCCATGCCCGGCGGCGCGGTCGCCAGCGAAGCGGTGACGAGTTCCGGCGCGGAACCTCTGATCGCGGCTGCGCCCATTGGATCCTCGCCCTTTATGGGACGTGCGTTTTCGGCCCCCACCCCTGTCTGGGTTTCCGGGCGGGAGTTGTGTGAATTGGCTACTTGCGCGTTACTCTGCGCTGAGATAGTGTCTCTGGGCTGGTCGGGCGGGTCTGGCGTGGAAATGCGTCTCGGGCCAGCCGTGACGATAGCTGTCGTTCCGCCTGAACCGGCAGGTGCTGGGCCCATGCGGAGCAGCGCGGTTCCAAGCATTGCCAAGATTGCCAAACTCGCCGTTCTTATGGGCAGGTTGCAGCGGCGGGAACAATGTTTGCGCGATTCCACGGGCTCCCCGCGCGCCGGTTTCGCGCGCGATAACTGGGGGCAAACGGATAGTAGCACGACTGGGAGGCGGTGGTTTCATGATTGCGTGCGCACTGGCGGATTTGGCAGCTCGGCTGCGGCAATCCGGCTGCCGTTTTCAGCGTTCAGCTACTCCGGAATAGGTTGCACCCACTTCAGGGGAAATGAGTCTGCTCTTTTCAAGCGTGAATTGTGCAGAAGTGGAAACTTAAGTTTTTTCTTCGTTCAGCAGCATCTAATGGAATGTGGCAAAGATGGAAGCGAGTGGTCGCAAGTAAATGCGTTGCAACTCCAAGCCCATCTCTCCCATCTACCAATGCATCTCCGCGTTGACGGAGAGGGGTCCCGAAGATTTGGGAGCCAAAGTGGAATGAAAACCGGTCTTAATACAGCACTCGATCCCAGTCGCCGCAGTACCGACGCACAAGACTTTGACAATGCCTTGCGCCGGAAGATAGTTGGTCAGGATGCCGCCATTGAAAAAATGACGGAGATCTACCAGATGTTCCTCGCCGGACTCAATCCTCCCGGCCGGCCCATCGGCAATCTTCTGTTCCTCGGTCCCACCGGGTCAGGGAAAACACGCGTCGTTGAAGCGGTAGCGGAAGCGCTGTTCGGCGACTCCCGTGCGCTCATCAAGATTGACTGTGCCGAATTCCAGCATTCCCATGAGATTGCAAAGCTGATCGGATCGCCGCCCGGTTATCTGGGCCATCGCGAAACCCATCCCCTGCTAACTCAGGAAGCTCTGAATCAGTGGCACACCGACAAGCTGAAGCTTTCCCTGCTGCTGTTTGATGAAATCGAGAAAGCCTCCGACGCGCTCTGGCAGTTGCTGCTGGGCATTCTGGACAAGGCGACTTTGACCCTGGGCGATAACCGCCGCGTGGATTTGTCGCAGTGCATCATCGTCATGACCTCCAACCTTGGCGCCGGAGAAATGGACGGCCTGATTTCGGGTGGCATGGGCTTCGCGCAAAAGGCGCAGGAGATTGACGGCAGGTTTGACGAGAAGATCACGCGCACAGCGCAGGAGGCCGCGCGCCGCAAATTTTCGCCCGAGTTCATGAACCGCATTGACAAGGTTGTGGTGTTTAAGACTTTGCGTCCCGAACACCTGCAGCAGATCCTTGAGATCGAACTCGGCATGGTGCAGCAGCGTATCCTCCAGGCGACTGGCAACAACCAGTTTGTCTTCAGTTGCACTCCCAGCGTGAAGGAGTTTTTGCTGAAAGAAGGTACCGATCCCAAGTATGGCGCGCGTCACCTGAAGCGTGCCATCGAGCGCAATGTGGTGTTTCCGCTGGCCAACCTCGTTGCGACCGGCCAGGTGAAGCTGGGCGACTTCGTGCGCATAGACATGCAGAACGACCGCATGGTCTTTGTCAAAGAAGCCGAAGGTGCACTCGTGCCGGTGCTGCTGGAGAAGTACGGTCCGGAGTTTGGTAGCCAGCCCGCGCAAGCGGCGCGCGCCACCCGTGGAGCGGGTGGTGGCAGGCGTGACCTCGGAGCAGCCCCGCTGTTGGATCACAAATAAGGGCCAACTCATTCAGTGTAAGAACGCAAAAAGACCGATTCCCCGCGGTCTTTTGCGTTCTTCCTAGTGCTGCACTATTCATGACTCCGCGCTGGTGCTGCTGCTCCAACACTCATCGTAAAGAAGAACGCGGCGCCCCGCCCCCTGCAAGTTGCGAAGCGCCGCGCTATCGCCGTGACGGCCGGTTAGCCGTCGCGGCAAATGCTTGCAAGCTCGATCGGTGCCTTCACCATCACTTTCCGCCAATCAGTCCCGTACTGTCAGTACAGGACAGGTCGCATAACAGACGACGTTGTGAACCACTGCCCAGGGGGCGTGCGCCGACGAAGAGGCGCCGCGATGTGCGCCCATCACTATCAGGTCCGCGCCTGTCTCGCGCGCCAGCCGCAGGATGCCGTCCGCTGGTGGTTCACAGCCCACTATCACCTCATGGCTGATCTCCGAATCTTCGCCGACCAGATCCGCAAGCCGTTGTCTAAGGCCGGAAATGTCCTGTTCGGGATAATCCATCAGCGCCTCGGTGTCCGACGCGATAGAGTGGTACAGCAGCAAACGGCAAAAATTAGTGCGAGCCAGGGACAGCGCATAATCCAGCGCGGCCAAGGATGCAGAGGAAAAGTCGGTTGCATAGACGATGGTGTCGAGCTTGCCTTTCGCCAGCCCGCCCATGCGCGCCGCCGGGCCCACGGTCATGACCGGGCATTTGGCGCGCCGGAAAACCGCTTCCGCAACCGAACCCAGCACAAAGTGCTTCAACCCGCGCCGTCCATGCGTGCCCAGCACGATCAGGCCGGCGTTCAGTTCGCTAGCCAAGGTGGAAATGACCTCTTCTACCGGACCCCGCCGCAGGATTGTGGTGTAGCGGACGGCGCGAAATGCGACCGGACGCATGAACCTGTCCAGCTTGGCGCGTCCCGCCCGATCTTGACTTTCTATGTCGGGAAGCGGCGATCCCAATGGTCCAAACCTTGGTTCCGGCCCGGCAACGTATAGGGCATGGATGGTAGAGCCGTAGAGCTGGGCCAGGGCGCAGGCGTACGGCAGAGCCGCTTGCGAAGCGGCCGAAAAATCTGTTGCAACCAGGATGTTCTGGAATTTTGAGGCGGCCTTGGCCAGCGCAGCAGACGACGCAGCGGACGACATTGGGACACCTCCTTCCGGAGATTTGGTCCCTTTCCTTCCTAAATCAATTATGTTTGTTGCCACAACTTTCGCAGTGATTGCCGTCACCAGCTTCAGTAGCGTCGCGGAGACAACCGATCCTCAGGAACTCTGCTAACATCACACGCAACATGCCGCGAATGATTGATTTGATACGACAGTCGGCTGTGCCTGCCACCATCATGCGCTCGGCCGCTCGTGGCGCATTGTCGCTGCCGTCTGCGGAGATGATCGAGATCCTCGTCCATCTTACGGCCCATCCCATTTTCGGGCCGCAAGCGCGCATGACCCTGGCGGGGTGGGACGAAGCCAGTTCCCTGGCCGTTGTATCCGACCCGCAAACGCCGCCCGCGGTGCTGGAATATTTTCTGGCCCCGCAAAACCGGCGTCCCCGGCTGATTCCGGCTCTTCTGGAGAATACGGCGGTTGCAGAATCCCACCTGCTGGGCTTTGCGCAGGAGTCCTCAGCGGAACTTCTCAGCATGATGTTGGCGAGCGAGCGCGTGCGTGCTTCCGCCGAAGTGTTGCAGGCGCTGGCGCGCAACCCGCAGCTCAGCCCGAAGCAGTGGACGGAAGTCCAGACAGCACTTTCCCATCTTGAAGGTACGCCTCAACCGGTTGACCATGCTCCTGCGGACGTTGACGACAACATTCTGGAAATTGAAGTTGCGCGTTACCTGCGGGAGAACGCGAGTGAAATCAGCGCGGCCGGAAACGCTCCCTTCCAACTGTTCGATTGGAGCCTTGACGAGGAACAGGAAATCAAGCGCGCGCAAGCTCAGGCCGCGCCCCCAACAGCAGCCCAAGGCGCTGCCGGCGCGCGCACACCTGCGAAACTGGATGACAAGCACGTCTCCCCGATGGTGAAGATCGCGCGACTTACTGTCCCGGAGCGCATCAAGCTGGCCATAACCGGCCTGCGCGATGAGCGTTTTATCCTCATCCGCGACGGCGCCCGAGTGGTCGCGACCGCGGTGCTGGAGTCTCCCAAGCTGACGGAAGCGGAAGTGGAGTTGTTTGCTTCCATGAAGAACGTGTCCAGCGTGGTGCTGCGCGGCATCGCTGCCAATCGGAAGTTCATAAAAGATTACAACGTCGTGCGCGCACTCACGTTCAATCCCCGCTGTCCCATAGACACCTCGCTGCCGCTGGTGAAAAACCTGCTGCTGCACGACTTGAAACAGCTTTCCCTGAACAAGAACGTATCCGACACCGTACGAAGGTTTGCCGAGAAGCTGTACAAGCTGAAGGCGATGTGAGCGTTTTCAGTCGAAAAAGCGGTACTTCAGCATGTGGAAGATGGCCGCCACCCCGTCTTTCCAGCCAATCTTCTTGCCTTCGGCGTAGGTGCGGCCGTGATAGGAGATGGGAACTTCGTAAATGCGGCAGCCCAGTCTGGCCGTCTTGATGGTCACTTCCGGCTCGAAGCCGAAGCGGTTGGACTTCAGCTTGATGCGCTCGAAAATTCCGCGCTTAAAAATCTTGTAGCCCACTTCCATATCGCTGAGGTTCAGGTCGGTCAGCACGTTGCAGAACAAAGTAAGCGCCCGGTTCGCCTGGTAGTGCCAGAAGTACAGCACGCGGTGCACACCGCCGTGGAAGCGGTTGCCGAAGACGGCGTCGGCGCGTCCGTTCAGGATAGGTGTGAGCAGGACAGGATAATCGGCGGGGTCGTATTCCAGGTCGGCATCCTGTATGAGCACCAAGTCGCCGCCGGCATTCTGTATCCCCGTGCGCACGGCGGCTCCCTTGCCCTGGTTCCGGTCGTGAAAGACCAGCTTGATGGAGTCGCCACCGCTGAAGCTGAGTTCCTGCTCCAGCGCCTTCAGCACATCTCGTGTGCCGTCGTGGGAGCAATCATCAACGACGACAATTTCCTTCCGGATCGAGCCCGTATCCGCCTGGAGTACGGTGTGCACAACCTGGCGAATGGTTTGCGCTTCGTTATACGCCGGAATGATAATCGAAAGCGTGGTGATCCGCTCCGCCGAAGGCTCAATGCCGCCCGTTGATTTGGCGGCGGCGACGTGTTGCGTGATCAAAGACATCCCGCTTAGTTTAATGCCGAGGCCCGAAGCTGACCAGCGGCTTCAGGTGACAGGTTACAGGGGCCAGGTGAACAGGTGATGAACGTGACAGGTGGTTCCAACTTCCAGGTTACAGGTTAGACGTTTCATAATCCTGAGAGCCTCACGCCTGAACTGATATCTGATACCTGCTTACCTGCCTCGTTGACACTCCCCCGCCTGAGACCTAGACTAAAAGGAGTCCCAGAAACTGCTCCACCGGGGGCCCGGAGGTTTGTGACCTGCATCACGGAGCAAATATCGAGTGCTGGGCGAAAATCATACATCTTAACTGATACTTCGGCTCGCGTCTCAGCGTAGCCCTCGACTACGCGGCGTGGACAGAGAGGCTTCATGGGCTGGCTACAGAATAAGTTTGAAAAGAACTTCCTGATCACCTCGGTGGACTACGTATTCAACTGGGCGCGCAAGTCGGCGCTCTGGCCGATGACCTTCGGCCTGGCCTGCTGCGCCATCGAGATGATCGCTTCCTCCACCTCGCGGTTCGATATCGCGCGTTTTGGCTCCGAGGTGTTTCGTCCCAGCCCGCGCCAGAGCGATCTTATGATCGTTTCCGGCACCGTAACCCTCAAGATGGCGCCCGTCATCCAGCGCATCTATGCCCAGATGCCGGAGCCCAAGTGGGTCATCTCGATGGGCGCGTGCTCGTCCGTCGGCGGCCCCTTCAACACCTATGCCGTATTGCAGGGCGTTGACCGGATCGTGCCCGTGGATGTTTACGTGATCGGCTGCCCGCCCCGTCCGGAAAACCTGTTCTACGCGCTGCTGAAGCTGCAGGACAAGATTGACACCATGTCTATTGCCAAGAGACCGACGGAAGTGCGGCTGGACGAAAGCATGGTGGAGAACTTCAAGAAGCAGGTGATGATTGCCCAAACCCTGCAGCCGAAATAACGCTGACATACAGCAAGAATTGAAAAGCCGCGACCTTCGGGTACGCGGCTTTTTACGGAGCTTTTGAGATTTTAATTCGCGGGCGGTGAACCGCTGGAGGCTGAGGTTACAGTATCCGGGCGGGACAAGTGACCCGCGGAAGCGCCTGTCCCATTATCCCCCGGTGCTTGACGACCCTCCGCCTTGGCCGCATGTTTTGGCGCTTTTTGGTTCAGCAACCGGTGGGCGATCTTCTGCACCTTCTCTTCGTCCGCGCACTGGCACTCTATATGACCCAGTTCATGCGCGAGAATGCGCCGGTACTGCCCCGGCAATCCCCCAAAGATAGCTCCATTTATCACCGTCAACCTGCTGTCAAGAAGGGTGAATGCAGTACGGGTGTTAGGCGAGTTGGCCTTTATGCGCGCATCCTCCCAGTGGACGCGGCTGCACATGATGTAAATGGTCCAGTCGTTTGGAAAGTGCAGGGTCTGTAATGCCAGCATGACGCCGTCATGCTCGACCTGGCAGTGCTTCAGGTCGGCGCAGCCGTAGTATTTAATGTTGACCCGGTCGGCAGCGAAGCAACTGGCCGTCAACAGAGACAAAACGACAAAGTAGCGTCTCAATTGTGGGAGATCCCGTCCTCCTGGGGAGAGCAGAATACCCACAGCAATGAGGACAGCCTATACAGCGAATGGCCCCCTTTGGGTTGGAAAAAGATCGTATATGGAGTTCAGCAGCTTACCTTAGGAGCCACCATGTTCATCCGTGTTGCGTCGGTCTCCGAACTCCCGGGGCTCAACGAAGCAAAGGAGTTCACCGCAGGCGCGAAGGTCATCTGCATAGCCAACGTGAACGGCACGTTTTCCGCGATGGACAACGTTTGCCTGCATCGTGGCGGGCAGCTCGGCCAGGGTGTCGTCCTGGACGGAAAAGTCATTTGTCCCTGGCACGGCTGGCGATGGGACCCGGTCACGGGCGCAGCCGTCGAAGATGCAAACCTGAAGCTGGAAATATACTCCCTGAAAATTGAAGGTGACGACGTGCTGGTGTACGTCTGAAGCACTCAGCAGTCAGCATTCAGCGCTCAGCGTTTATCAGTGCCGCAGAACCTATATCCGCCTCAAACCTGAAAACCTGACACGTTGTAACTTGACTGCCTGAATCTACATGCTTCACCGACTGGGAACGTGCACACTCAGTTACATCCCTTCAGTAACCAAATCTACATGACTGCGGTAAGGTGCGGACTGGTGAAAATCCGGGACATCCACCGCCGGTTGTGGTCTGATCGACGCGGTTATATAGGCAGGTTTCCGTTCCAGGTTCCCGCTCCCCAAGGTGGCGGAATGAACAGGCTGAAGCTGACAACACGATCCAAGGTGCAGCTTACGCTGCTTGCTGTGGCGCTGGTGATCGTCCTGGCTCTGCTGGATCAACGTTCCGCTCCAGAAATTCTGTTCAGCGTTTTTTATCTGCTACCCGTTTTTGTGGTGAGCTGTTATGTGGGCCGAGCCGCCGGCCTAATAGTCGCCTTGGCGAGCGCAGTTGCATGGTTCGTACAGATGGATGGAGACGTTGTGGCTTTCCATCACTGGCTGCCATACTGGAATGCGGTGGTTCTGTTCGGGTTTTACACTATCGCCTCCCTGATTATCTCCACCCTGAAGCGCGCCTGTGAGGACGCGGAGAGAAGTTCCGCGATTGACTTTCTTACCGGCATAAGCAACTCGCGGGCATTTCATGATCTGGCTTACCGGGAAAAACGGCGCGCCAGCCGCTACCATCGCCCGCTCACGCTTGCATACCTCGACTTGGATAACTTCAAGGAAGTTAATGACCGTTATGGTCACGCGACAGGCGACCGCGTGCTGGTGGATACAGCCCGGGTGCTTCGGCACACGCTGCGGGAGACCGATATTCTGGCGCGCATTGGCGGGGATGAATTCGTTATCCTGCTGCCAGAAACCGGGTATGAGGCAGCCTCGGTCGTGCTGGATAAAGTACACGATGCCCTCAAGCAGCAGTTGCTCAGCGATTCCTTACAGGTGACGTTTAGCCTCGGAGCGGTCACGTTTCTCACCCAGCCTGATACCGTGGCAGATCTCGTTCGCCAGGCGGATTTCGCTATGTACAACGCCAAGCGCGATGGCAAAGACCGCATCGTGCACGAACTCATCGGCGAACCTGAAACTGTGGGCGCCATAAGACCAGCAGAGTAGCGAGTTTCGGAGAGCCCCCTTAACCAGCGTGGCGCCGGCGTCCTCACGGCAGTCGTGCGGGTGTCCACTCTTTAGCGGGGCGTCATCCTGAGGCGGAGCGAAGCGGAGCCGAAGGACCTGCTTTATTCGCGTTCGAAAAAGCAGGTTCTTCGCGTCTGCACCCCAGCACGCGAAAAGCGCGTGTGCCGGGGACCCGCGTCGCGGCCAAGAACAAGCCGGTCGCTCAGGTTGTCTCCTCCAGTCTGCTGCGGATAGTAAAAAGGAAACAGCTTTAATCACTCAACCCAACAGACGTCTCCGGATTAGAGCAATCTGCAGCTCAGGTCCTGCCGCAAATGCCGCACTCGTGCTGCCAAACGTTGGATGGCAACAAAATTGTTGGGTACTTTTTTCGCTGCTGTCCGGCAATCCAGCCGTCCGGTTTTGGAATCTGAAGCCGGGAAGAACTCACGTGGGATGCCCCCTGCAAGGAGGACCGACCTATGAAACACATTGCTTTGCTGCTTGTTGTGGTCATGTGTCTGGCGACGCCAGTGTTCGCCGGAGACAAGGAACACTCAGGCAGTATGACTGGCTGGATTTGCAATGAGAAGTGTGTGAAAGAAACCGCAGGCAAGTCCACCTGTGACACGTCCTGCACGGAGACGAGTGGCGACTTCGTCTTCATAGACGATCAGGGCAAAGTCAGCAAAATTGCTAATCAGGACAAAGCGAAGCCCATGGCCGGCAAGAAAGTGAAGATGGAAGGCACAATGGACAAAGATACCGGAATGCTATCCATCCAGAACATGGTCGAATACGGCGGCGGATAACCGGTACTGCCCGTTTTGTGCCTGATACCGTGCCTGCCCCATTTTTCGGTGTCCCCGGAAAATGGGGCTTTCTGCAAATGTTCAATCAGCCGCGCAGCAGCGCCATTCGTTAGAACAAAGGCAGGGTTGCTGTAGCCTGCCGGTCCCCAAGTAAGCATGAACTGTGTGGCACAGCCGCCCTCGGTTCTGCTAATCGGAGGCCGGGCGACCATGGACAATGGAACAGAGGAACGCCACAGTTCTCCCACACCCACTTCATTCGGCTCAGCAGCTAGCGGATCAGCCCAGGATCCTCAGAAACCCCGAGGGTGAGTTGTTGAACCGGGGAAAAACTTCATTCAAATCCGTCGACCCGACCTGGCGATAAACGGCTTCACCCAGCACGGTGCGAAAGTCTGTGGTCAGCGCGAGGTCGCGACCCTCATTAAGCTGGTGCGGCTCGAGACCGGGCCAGCGGCCGTAAACTTTGCCGCCCCGCACTGGCCCGCCGATAACAAACATCGCATTGGCGTGGCCGTGGTCCGTGCCGCGGTTGCCGTTCTCGCGTGCGGTACGGCCGAACTCGGACATGGTCACGATTACGGTGTCTTCGCCCAGATCGCCGAGATCGGTCCAGAAGGCCGCAATTGACTCTGAGAACTCGCGCAAAACATTGGCGAGCTGTCCCTGGGTGGCGCCTTCGTTGACGTGGTGGTCCCAGCCGCCGATATCGGCGAAAGCGACTTCCACGCCAAGATCAGCTTTGATGACCTGCGCCAGTTGCCGCATGCTCTGGCCCAGCCGGCCACGCGGGTAGTTCGCGCCAGGGGCAGGCGTATAGCGCGACGGGTCGGCCGCGCGCAGCATCTTAACTGCCTCGAAAGTTTCCTGGCCGGTGCCGTGCAGCACGGAGTCCACCGATTGCTCGTACATGGCTTCAAAGCTGTTAGTGAGCGGCCCGGCGGCTGGGCTGCGGCCGGCGACGCCGAACTCCCTGACGTTATTCAACGCCACTGCCGGCGCCGCACCGGACAGAATACGGGGCAGCGTGGGCCCCATGGCGACTGCGCGAAACGGAGACGTCTTCGGTTCGCGCTGATAACGCAGGGCACGGTTCAGCCAGCCATCTTCAGTCGCCTTGACGCCCGGCGTGCCCGATTCCATATAGTCCTGAGCGTCGAAATGCGAGCGCGTATTATCGGGCAAGCCGGTCGCATGCACAATCGCCAGATGGCGCTGCTCCCATAGCGCTTTGAAGACCGCCATTGCGGGATGCAAGCCGAAGAAGCCATCAAGATCAATGGCCGACTCGGTGTAAGCGCGTGGCCGGGGGATGGCGATGCTGGGACGCATGGCGTAATACGAAGGTTCGCCATACGGCACAACGATGTTCAACCCGTCGGCTGCGCCGCGCTGAAAGATGACGACCAGTCGCTTGCGGCGCACATCGTTCCTTTCGGCTGCGAAAACCGCCCGCGTCAGGAACGACGGCACCAATGCTGTACCCACCAGCGCCATCGCTCCACCCTTCAGAAATATGCGTCGCGTAATTGGCATAAGCTCCGCTCGTCTGTCGGCTCTCGGCTGTCGGATTGTGTGGTTGTTTTTACCTTTGGTTCTCGGAAAACTGAAAACTGAAAACTGCAAGCCACAAACCGAGACTTGAAATCTGTCGCCTCTCACCTGTCACCTGTAACGACCTGTAACCTGTCACCTGTAACCTCTAACCTGTAAGCCGACTGAACTACTTCCTCTGAAACTCCGGTGATCCCAGGATCAGCGCCGCAATCAGCGCGAGATTCGGCGGCCGTCCACGGCCGGTAATCTGCGGATCATTCAGTTGCTTCAAGATGGTGTCGTGCGTCTGGTGCGAGACGTCGCCGGCAAGCAGCGCGGTCTCCAGCAGCGCCAGGGCAGTCGGTGGATCTTGCGGCACGGAATCAGCCGCGCTGTTGTCTCTTTCAGGTCGTCCCAGAAATGTTTGCGCCTCCACCCGAATACCGGGCAAACGGCCGGATGCAAGCGCCAGGGCAAAGTTCATGCGGTTCAGCAAGGCGGATGAATTCACCCAGGTCTCCGCTTTCGTCGAGTAGCCGGCCGGCGGTTGTGCGCCGTACAGGGGCATGCCCATGCGGTTCAGCACTTGCAGCACGGGGAGAGGATTCTCCACCTCCGCGCCGCTCGCGCGCAGAGCGGACGCAACAAATTCCAGCGGAGTCTTGACCTTGGCCCGATATGCCTGCGGCGCCCAGAACTCGGGTGAGCGGAACATGGTGCGCAGCACTTCGCGGATATCGCCGCTGGAATCGAGGAAGGTGTGCGCCATGCGGTCCACAAGCCCAGGCGGAGGATCATCGGATACGAAACGCTGAGCCAGCTTGCTGGAGATGAAATGCGCGGTCGAAGGGTGGTGCGCCAACATCTTCAGCACTTCCAGCCCTTCCTGTTCGCCATGCTCCTTGATCTTCTTGCCCAGGACGATCTTGTCTCCTGGTTCGTGCATGCGCGAATTGAAGTCGAATCCGCCGCCCTGGCGCGGCCGCTTCAAAGTCCATCCGGTGAAGACCCGCGCTACTTCGGTGACGTCCTTCTGCGTGTATCCGCCACTCACACCAAGCGTGTGCAGCTCCATCAACTCGCGCGCATAATTTTCGTTCAGGCCCGCGCGCTTGAGTTTTGCCTGCTGCTGTTCTGGCTGTGGATTGCCACGGCGCTGAGGTGTGCCGCCGATGGGGATACTGGTTCCAATGCCGATGCGCGGTCTGCAGCCGAAAATGCCGCAGCCTACACCCATACGCGCCCGTGGCCGGAATTTCCCCTTCTCTCCGCCGCGTTGGGCGCCGTACCGGGCAAGGTCGGAGTTTGGACCGACGCTCATCCAGTTATCGAGATAAAACAGCATGGCCGGGCTCTTCGCCGTGGCGACCAGCAGGTCCTGAAATTTGTCGAGGGCGTGCGGACGTATCACATCGCGCTCGTAAGCCGTCACCAGGTAGCGGTCGGCGCCTTTGCCGAGGAACACATTGAAGTGGTTGTACCAGAAATCGGTCATCACTTCTTCGAGTTGGCGCTGGCTGTACGCGGCGCGCAAAAGCTTGGCCGAAGCGATTTCGCTCATGATCACCAGCGGCGGGCTGGCCATTGCGATCAGGGTCTCTCGCTGCTCGGGATTCAGGTCGTGCAGCAATAGCCAGCGTTGTTGCGGAGACAGGCCAGCCACCAGCCTTTGGCGCTCGCCGGGTTGCATGCGCAAAATGCGCTCAAAGCGCTCGTTTGGCGCAAGCTGGAGCAGGCCAGCGGCGTGCAGTTCGGCAGATCGCCTCTCTTCGGGGTGCACTTTGTCATCCTGGCCTTCTTCTGCGTCGGCCTTCGCCAATCCTTCTCCGTCTCGCGCGACCTGAGCGCTCGACTGCTGCTTGCGTTCCAAGCGACTGCGATAGCGCTCAAGCTGCGCTTCATAAATGGCACGAAGGCGCGCATCGGAGGGCATGGGCAGCTTGCTTTCCGCCACCGCCTTGATCAGCTGCGGAGGCGGAAACTGCTCCAGCATCGTGCGGGGGCCCATTTTCAACGACCGCAGCGGGGCCAGTCGCGCCTCGAGGGCGGAGTCGTCAATCCGGTCCGGGTGCAGTTGCCACTCGATCCAACGGTCCACGCCCATCGCTTCGACGCGCTCCACGTCGCCCGGGCGCGGGCCGAAAGTCAGCCGGTTCAGCGCGTGCAGAGCGCGTTGCAACTCCGGCATTTTGGCAGTTGTCGGTTTCTTGCGGGCCAGTACGACGGAAGCGGAAATAGCAATCAGCAGGACAACTACTACTGCGGGGAGCTTGCGAGGAGCGTGCATGACCGAATCCCGGGGCGGGAGGACCTCCTACCACTTACGTGGTAAGAACCCTGGCCCAGGAAAAAGTTGCTCTGATCTAAGCCGCTTTCCGCCCCTTGCGGGCGGCAGCTTTCTTGGCCGCCGGACGGACTTCACTCGCTGCCTGGGCTTCGTCCACGCGTTGCGCCGGCTTCTTCTGCATTTGCGCCAGGCTTTGTTTGAGCGCGGCCATAAGATCCACCGGCGGCGCTGCCTTGCGCGGCTTCTCCACCGGAGCGACCTCTCTGCCTTCGAGCTTGGCCTGGATGAGCTTCTTCACGTTGTCTTCGAACGTGTCGTGATATTTCTCCGGCTGGAAAGGCGCAGCCAGAGCTTCGATCAACTGGTGGGCGACCTTGACTTCGGCTTCCTTCAATTCCGCCTGCGGCTCGGCAATTTCCGGCATCTCGCGCACTTCGTCGCTGTAGAACATGGTGTGCAGCATCAGGCCATTCTCGTACGGCCGCAGGATCACCGTGTACTCCCGGTTGTGCATCGTGAGCTTGGCGATGGCCACGTAGTTGGTTTCTTCCAACGCTCGCTGCAGCAACGCATACGGACGGCGTCCGGCTTCCTCCGGCACCAAATAATAAGAAGACTCGAAGTAAACCGGATCCACCTCCTCCGATTTGACAAATTCCAGGATTTCCATCGCCTTAGCGGTCTTGGGCTCGATCTTCTTGATCTCGTCGGGCTCAATTACCACATACTCGCCCTTGCGGTATTCGTATCCTTTGACGATCTCGTCGCGACCAACAACCTTTTCTTCGGCCAGACATATAAGCTGTTGCTTAACGCGCGCATTGTCGTCGCGGTGCAGCATGTGAAATTCGATGCGCGTGCCTCGTGCTCCCGCAAACAACCGCACCGGCATTGAGATTAGTCCGAATGTCAGATAACCAGTCCAGAGCGACGCCGGCATAGATTTCTCCTTCCGATTTCCCGATTCCCCGATCAGAGACTCCGGCCGGGTTTTCTCAGCAGGGCACGTTTGATAGGATGCGCTACACCAGACGCCGTTTGCCGGAATCTATTACACGGGGCGGGCTCCAATTCGCAATTGGCGCGGCGGCAGGAAAAGCGTGATCCTCTCGCGCCGAAAACAGTTTGCCACGCTGATCTGGCTGCTGCTGGCCAGCGTCCCTGCTCGCGCCGGCGTTGCCTTCGCGCCCCTTGCGACGGTGAGCCGCCACCGCGTACTTGCGGCCATATTCGTTACTGTCCTGTTTGCCGCATTTGCCCACCGCGTGCGCGCCGTGGACACTTCCGGAGCCTTCGCGGGAGCGGTGGTTTCATTTTTGCTGTACGTGAGCTGTGGTCCGGCGGGCTTTGCCTGTCTGGTTACCGTGTTCCTTTTGGCCTGGGGCTCGACCCGCTTCGGCTACGCACGCAAGCAACGGCTCGGCATGGCCGAACGCAAGTTTGGACGCAACGCTTGGCAGGTGCTTGCAAATCTGGTGGTTGCGGCAGCCTTGGCCGTCGCCTCGCTCTATTTTGACCGCACCCTGCTGTTGCTCGGAGTCGTGGCGGCGCTGGCCGAGGCCGCCGCAGACACCGTTTCCAGCGAACTGGGCAAAGCTCTCACCACCCGCGTCTACCTGATCACGACGTTTGAGCGGGTGCCGGTCGGCACCGATGGAGCTATCAGCGTGATCGGGACCATGGCCGGCGTTGCCGCCGCCATCCTGGTGGGAGTTGTAGCCACCGTCACAGCGCTGATTCCCCAGCACTGGATCGCAGCCACCGCCGGCGCAGCCATCCTCGGCAACTGCATTGACAGCGTTCTTGGCGCGGTGCTCCAGCAACGCGGCTGGGTCAGCAATAACACCGTCAACCTACTCAGTACCTCCGCCGCCGCAGGACTGGTGTTGCTTTTCCTGATTTAGGAAAAGACCAAAGTCAAACCGACGCGCCAACCTTAGGGTGATTTCTGCTCGCAAGCATGAAGCCGTGGGCCCCACGGGAGCATCACATCGGCGAGCACTCCTATGCCGGTTTTCTTCAGTCGGCAAAGATGTTTCAGTCAGCCCCGACGGACGGTTCCACATGACAGTAAAGACTTTCACCGTTGGTTGCGCACTTGCGCTGGCCATTTTTTTGTTTGCGCGCCGGCCGCAATCTCCGGGACACGCCGGTCCGGGAACAAACGCCCAATCGTCATCACCTCAGCAGCATGCCTTCACGAAGGTCGTTGACCTGACGCACACCATTAGCGCGAGTGCACCCACATGGGAAGGCGCGAGCCAGTCACCCTACTCCGCCCGAGTGGTGGCAACCTACAAGGAAAACGGCTACTTCGCGCGCGATATTTCACTTCCGGAGCATTTCGCCACGCATATTGACGCACCGGCGCACTTCGGACGCGGTCATTGGACCGTAGAGAAAATTCCTCCCGAGCGCCTGGTCCGGCCCCTGGTTGTTCTTGACGTCAGTGCCGGAGCAGCCAAGAACCCCGACTATTCCATCAGCGTAGAAGACGTCGCGAAGTGGGAAGACGCGAACGGTCACATGCTTCCCGGGGCGGTGGTCATAACCCGGACTGGATGGGAAAACCGCTGGAATTCACCCCGGCAGTACCGCAATGCCGACGCCAAAGGAGTTATGCATTTCCCGGGCTACTCCTTGCTGGCGGCACAGTTTCTGGTCGAGGGACGCAACGCTCTCGGGCTGGGGATTGATACCCTCAGCATTGATCCCGGTCAGTCCACCGATTTCCCGGTTCACCACTATTCTGCGGAGCACGCAGTTTATGGAATCGAGAATGTAGCTAATCTGGCGGACCTCCCCCCGGCCGGCGGGCTGGTAGTCGTTGCTCCCATCAAGCTGGAAGGCGGTTCCGGCGGTCCCGTGCGTATTCTTGCACTCTTGCCCTAATCTCACCTGCGCATCTTGATGGCGCCATCCCATTTTTAGCCGGAGGCACGAAGGGCCGAGCCCTGAGCGAAGTCGAAGGGGACCGAAGGCCTTCCGTTGGCCGGAGGACGGGGTCCCCGGCACGCCAGCAGTTGGCGTGCCGGGGTGTACAGTCGAGGGATCTGCATTCACTCACTTCGCCGTCTGCTTTTCCGCCATGGCAGGACGCACGAACTCCCAACTCCCGCGTCCGCACTTGTTCTTGCACCTGGGAAGAGTCTGGCCTGCTTCGAACGAGGCCGGCAATTTACACACGCTGCACCAATAGAATCCTGAGTGTGGGGCCTGGGTTCCCGGTTTGAATGCCATGAATGGGTCTCCTGATAACTTAAATTAATTCTTCGCAATAGCTGCAGGCTGCTCAGTTCAAACCTATCTTGTACGCCAAATAGCTGAGTGCTTCACGCGCAGCGGTGACAATGCGTGCCCGGCGCGTATGCGGGATGGAGTCAGGCCGCGGTGATGCGTACACCGTCACCCCCTGCTCCTGAAGCAGTCTCTTCACACGCAGCATGTGATAGGCGTCGCTCACGGCCACGCAATCTTGGATTCGGTTGGCCCGCAGAATCGTGGCGGTGCGGTGGGCGGAATCAGAGGTGTCATCGCTTTGGGTCTCAGCCACCAGATTGACATCCGGAATGCCCCGCCGACGCAGGTAATCGTGGCCGACGCCCCCTTCCGTGTACTTCGGGTCGCGGGCCCCACTGCCGGTGGTAATCACCAGGGGAGCAATTCCGCGCTGAAACAGATCGTAGGCGTGATCGAGACGCGCGCGGAACACCGGCGACGGACGCCCGGAATATTCGGCTGCACCGAACACAATAATGGCACCGGCCCGACGGGTTTCATCCCTGGGCGCCTGCCGTACCACGGCGATAGCGGTTGCTCCCACGAAGCCGGCCGCGCCGAGCCCTGCCACGGCTGCGAGTCCGGCGATCCAGCGCCCCATCCGATACCCGCGGCGCACCAGCGGCTCTGTAGTCGCGTGTGCAGACGAGGACTCCGAGGTTGCCAGCCTGTCATTGGGGGCCGTGCTCAAGTGGCCATTGGGGGGATACTTCATTTGCCGCCGAGCAACTCCGTGATCTGCTGTGGGCTGATAGCGCCCTCGCGCTGAATGCGCCAGCAGGGTTTGCCGATTTCCTGAACGGTCAGGTCAACAATGGTGGAAGGCACGTTGCGGGGCGAAGGTCCACCATCCACAATAATGGAGATACGTTCTTGAAGCTGGTCCTTGACCGCCTGCGCAGTTGTACATTCCGCGGCGCCGCTCAGATTCGCTGAAGTGGCGGTAACGGGCACACCGGCCGAGGCGATCACGGCCAGCGGTATTGCAGCCGCGGGCACCCGCAACGCCACATTGCCGGTATTAGCTGTCACTTTCAGCGGCAGCCGTGACGCCGCCTGCACAATAATGGTCAGCGGTCCCGGCCAGAACCGCTCCGCCAGCATGTAGAACTCGCGCGGCAATGCTTTCGCAAGCTCTTCGGCCTGATCTATAGACTGAATCAGCAACGATAGCGGCTTGTGCCGCGAACGCGATTTAATCTCATAAATACGATCCACTGCCCGCAGATTGTAAGGGTCGGCCGCCAGCCCGTAAAACGTGTCCGTGGGCATGCCCAGCACCTGGCCCTTGCGAAGCTGCTCCGCCGCATACCTGATCAGTGCCGGCTCCGGGTTCTGCTGGCTGATTTTGATGATTTCGGCCGACAAGACTTTCCTTTCACGCGACTCCGCCGCATCACGGCAGACGTCGGCTCCACAGACCGGCTGGCCCACTAGCAGGTTGCTCAAAAACCCGCTATCCGGTTGCTCAAAACCTCAGTGCTAGCGGCTGTTTCGGAGGGGCACGACTTCAGTCGTGCCGCTAAGCTCTTTCTTCTTGTCATCCCGAGCGGGCTTTAGCCCGCGAGGAATCTGCTGTTTGGAGCCGTTCAGCAACCTACTAGTTCCTGCCGGTGCCGTGGTCGCACCCAAGTACAATCTTAAACCGCGAAAGCTAGCATATCATCCCGCTATACCGCAACTGAGCCACCCCAAAGCGGTTTCAGTTCTACTCTATCCGCAGCAGACTGGAGGAGTCATCCTGAGCGAGCGGCCTGTTTTTCGCCGCGACCCGGCCCGGCACGCGCGCTTTTCGCGTGCTGGGGTGCAGACGCGAAAGACCTGCTGTTTCGAAGCGAATAAAGCAGCTCCTTCGGCTCCGCTGGGCTCCGCCTCAGGATGACACCTCCTATAGATCGGGATTCACGAAGAGTGGAACTGCTCTAACCCGGCATCACGCGCACTGCATCGCCAACCAACCTCTTCCACACTCGCTGAGCTATGATCATGAGCCATGGCCGAGTCCATCAACATCAAAGATCGCCTGCGGCGCGTTACCAGCCGCCAAAATGCTCTAGTGAAAGAGGTGCGCCGCGCCTTCGCCCGCGGCGAATGCACCCATGATGGGTACTGCGCCATCGAAAGCGTCCGGCTGATCGAAGAGGCGATTCGCAGCGGACTGAAATTTCGCGCGGTTTTGTTCAGCGAATCGGCGGCCTCAAAGGCCGCGCGCTTGCTGCCGCAACTCGGCAGTCACGTCGAAACCGTCGTGCTGCCCGACGACATTTTTGCTGGCGCGGTTGCCACCGAAAGCCCGCAGGGCGTGGCGGCCCTGGTGAAATTCAAGGAGCACGATCTCGACGCCGCCCTGCGCGTCCCAGATGCGCTGGTGGTGGTTGTGGCGGGCATACAGGATCCCGGCAATCTTGGCACCATCGCCCGTTCCGCCGAGGGCTTTGGGGCCCACGCCGTGCTGCTGGGCGAAGGAACCGTGAGCCTTTTCAATCCCAAGGTCGTGCGGGCTTCGGCGGGTTCTGTGTTTCGCGTCAATATGACTGCGGTCGAATTGAACGCGACCATTGCCAAGCTGCGCGGCTGCGGCCTGCGGCTGGTGGCCACGTCATCGCACAGAGGGACGCCGCTGCAGGAGGCGCGACTTTCCGGACCGCTGGCGCTCTTTATCGGCAACGAGGGCGCCGGCCTGCCCCGCGAGATTTTGAAAGAAGTAGATGAGACCGTCATGATTCCCCACTCGCCCAAAGTCGAGTCGCTCAACGCGGGCGTGGCCGCGAGTATTCTGCTGTACGAAATCGCCAGACAGAGACAGAAATGAGAACACCTATCACAGAGATACAGAGAGATTTACGATTTTTGATTTACGATTTCCCAGTGGCTAACTACACAAATCAGGAGCTAGTGGCAAGCACGTAATCAAATTCGTAAATCGGAATTCGTAAATCGTAAATGTCTCTGCGTTTCTGTGCTGGGTTTTCAATGAGTCTGTTTCAACCCATTCCGAGCCACGATGAACCCGGCGGCACCGGCCGGCCGCTGGCCGACCGCATGCGCCCGCGCACCTTGGATGAGTTCGTCGGGCAGGAGCACCTGCTTGCGCCCGGCAAGCCCTTGCGGTTGCAGATTGAGCGTGATGATCCCGGCTCCATCATCTTCTGGGGACCGCCAGGTGTGGGCAAGACCACGCTGGCCAAGATTATCGCCAATGCCACCAAGGCGGATTTCATCGAGTTCTCCGCCGTGCTTTCCGGGATCAAGGAAATCAAGCAGGTGATGGCGGACGCGGAAAAAGCCCGCCAGTACGGCACCCGCACCATTTTGTTCGTGGATGAAATTCACCGCTTCAACAAGGCGCAGCAGGACGCGTTTTTGCCGCACGTAGAGAAAGGCAACATCCGGCTGATCGGCGCCACCACCGAAAATCCCTCGTTCGAGATCATCAGCGCGCTCTTGTCCCGCTGCCGGGTGTATGTACTGAACCCGCTCACGGAGGAGCAGATTGTCATTCTGCTGCGGCGTGCGCTTGAGGACAAAGAGCGTGGCCTGGGCGCGATGAACCTGCAGGTTGCCGAAGACGTATTGCGCACCATCGCCGCATATTCCAGCGGCGATGCGCGTTCCGCCTACAACGTGCTCGAGGTCGCCGCCGCTGTGGCCGCGCAGAATGCCAAGCCTGACACTCCGGCTGAGGTCACCGCCCAGATGGTGCAGGACGCCGTGCAACGTCGTGTGTTGCTGTACGACAAGGCGGGCGAGGAGCACTACAACCTGATCTCGGCGCTGCACAAGTCGGTGCGCAACAGCGATCCCGATGCCGCGCTCTACTGGCTGGGACGCATGCTGGAAGCCGGTGAGGACCCCCTCTACATTGCCCGCCGGCTGGTCCGCATGGCGGTGGAAGATATTGGACTGGCCGATCCCAATGCGCTTGCGCTCACCATGGCCGCGCGCGACGCGGTGGATTTCATCGGCATGCCGGAAGGAAACCTGGCGCTGGCCGAAGCGGCTGTGTACCTGTCCATTGCCCCCAAGTCGAATGCGCTTTACACCGCCTATGGCGCGGTGCAGCAGGACGTGGAGAAAACTTCCGCCGAGCCTGTGCCCCTGCACATTCGTAACGCTCCCACTTCGCTGATGAAAAAGCTGGGCTACGGCGCCGGTTATCAGTATGCTCACGATCTGGAAAATAAAGTCGCAGATATGCGGTGTCTGCCGGATAATCTCCGCAATCGCATCTACTATCGCCCCACCAGCGAGGGCCTAGAGAAACGCATCAAGGAGCGGCTGGATGAAATCAAGCGCCGGAAGAACCAGGCGGCGAAGCAGCCGAAAGGCGAAAAAGGGGAAGCAGACAAACTGGCCCGCGACCCCTGAACGCGCGCGCCCCCAAGATTCGACCACCTGTTCAACGCAGCGCAAGGATGCCGCGCCAGGCAACCGATCGCACGTATTTAATTGCGAGTCTCACGGTTGCGCGGGTACATCCAACAGGAATACGGAGATCCCTCGGAAGGAGCATGGCATGTCTTCCGCCAGCCTGTTTCCGGACCTCACTCCGGTTCCCAAACCACGCCGCCGCCGTGCCCACAGCGAAATCGTCAAGTCGCTGTTGCGGCTCAATGAAGCGGCACAGAAGATTAACTCCACCCTGGAACTCGACAGCTTGCTGGACAAAGTCGTCACCGAGGTTGCCGCCATGTTCGGCTGCCTCGAAATCAGCATCTGGTTGCACGATTGGGAAGCGGAGGAGATGGTGCTGCTCGGCGGGCGCGGATGCACGGTGCACAAGAAAGGCGCGCGTCTGCGCCTGGGAACACAGGGCATGATCGGCCACGTCGGCGGTACCGGCACCATGCGTTACGCTCCCGATGTCCGCAAGGACCCTTACTACATCGCTTGCGAACCGGAGATTATGTCTGAGGTAGACATTCCCTTGGTCGCCGACGGCAAAGTGATCGGCGTCTTCAACGCAGGGCATACGCAGTTGGACGCATTTTCTCCCGCCCAATTGCAGATGTTGCAATCTTTGGCCGATCACATTGCGGTCGCCATCCACAATGCGCGCCTCTTCCAGCAGGAACGAGCGGAAAAGGACGAGGCCCGCCTGATCCAGCAGACTCTGTTTCCCAGGGAGGCGCCGCTGATACGGGGCTTCACGCTCGAAGGACACTGCGTTACTGCCGGGGCCGTCGGCGGCGACTGGTTTGATTACGTGCCCCTGCCGGTGCACCGTGCCGGCAACGACCGCCTGTGGGGAATCGTACTGGCGGATGTTTCGGGCAAAGGCATGCCCGCGGCGCTGCTGATGTCCGCCACTCGCGGCATGTTGCGCGCGCTGGTGGGGAGCGTCGCCAGTCCTGCTGCTGTTTTGAACCGCCTCAACCGCGTGCTCATCGAGGATTTCCCGCGGGAGCGTTTCGTGACCATGATCTACGCTGTGCTCGATCCCACCAATCGCACCCTCACCTTTGCCAGCGCCGGACACCCGTGGCCGGTATTCGCGCGGAACGGCGCGGTGCAAGGGCTGCGAACTTCTGCCGGGCTTCCCCTCGGCATCGCCGAAAGCGAATACGATGAGCATACGCTCGAGCTTCCGCCTGGCTCTCGGGTGCTCCTCTACAGCGACGGCGTGACTGATGCCGGCGAATGCGAAGGCAACGAATATGGACTCGACCGTCTGAACCAGCATCTGCTCCGGCGCGATGTTTCCGCGGCCGCAATTTTGCAGGAGGTCTCCACCTTCTGCGGCGGCGGCCCGCTCTGCGACGACGCCACCCTGGTCCTGCTGAAGGCCGATTAAGACGCGAATCAGACTTGTCATCCTGAGCGCAGCGCCCGCAAGATTTTTCGGCCCGCCGCTTTTGCGGGCCGGCGGGCCCGAAGGATGTTGTGTTTGCGCCCTGCGCCAAAACACTCCCTTGTTACTAAACGCCTCTACCGCAGGTTACTTTCGATTTTCTCCCGGGCGCGTTTCTGCTTGCATCGGCCTGAGGCCAGGTGATATTCGATTGCCAAGGCGGTTCAACAGGACTGTGGGGGTCCTGCAGCACACGATTCTGTGTGCTGCGGATGCATAGCAAGTAACAGACCTTACAGAATGGGAGCAATTCTGCGGTGCACAGGTCTCGGTGTGTCCCCACTGGTCAACGACCGGTATGCAGAGGCCCCAAACGCCGGAGATTTTTATGAGCGTGATAACGAAATCCAGTACCGCGGCGGCCAAGCCAAAGAACAAATCGGAACGCATAAGAATTTACGTGGACAAAGCCACGCTGCACGACGTCAGCGGCATCCACTCCGTGCTCCTGGCCAACAAGCGCGACAGCCAGCTCTACCAGCGCTCGCGCGCCGACATCCAGCGCAACCTGCGCGACTTCTATGTTGCCACCGACGAAAAAGGAAAGTTGATGGGCTGTGTCGCCATCCACTTCCACACCCCGACGTACGCCGAAATCCTCTCGCTGGCGGTGGCCCCCGGATGCCAGGGCAAGGGCATCGGACCGCGTCTGCTGGAACAGGCGGAAAACGCGGCTTTGGAGCGTCACGCCGAAACCATCTGGCTCATCTGTCAGAAACCGGAGTACTTTGAGCGCCTCGGCTTCAAGCGTATCTCCCCGTTCAAACTGCCCACTTCCATGCTGATGAAAAAGTTCCGCGAGACCCTGGACCAGCCCTTCAGCCGCTGGCTTCCCAACCTGCTCGGGAGAATGAAATTCATGATCATGCTCCCGCGCAAGACATAGTTGTTCTCGTCATCCCGGCGCCGGCGAGCGCGTTGCGGTGCCCCACCTCTGCGCAGCAGATGGGGGAACAAACACAAGTCTTCAATAAATCTGATACCCCGGCGCCGGAGACCGGAAGTCCGGCTTGCGCGCCGTCAACAGCAGCGCCCCAATCCTCCGGAACTCCCGCAGTTCTTCGACATTGGCGAACCACTGGCCCTTGTAGTCGTCCGGAGTGGGCGTCAGGTCGGGGATATGCCGCGCTTCCACTTCTTCAAATGTGTGCGCTTTCAGCATCTGCACATATTCCTCTTCCGAGCGCACGTGCACCGGCACTTTTATTTTTTCCACCCAGCCCAGCGTCGGCGGGTTTTCCTTGTGCAGGTTCAGCAGCAGATACAACCGCCCGCGCGGCGCCAGCACCCGGAACAACTCCGCCAGCACGCGGTCCTGGTCCGGATAGTAGTAGAACGACTCGACCGAGAGCACCTTGTCGAAGAAATTTTCTTCCCACGGAATCTGCTGCGCCGAGCCCCACACGTACATGATGTTGTCGAACTCGCGCGAGGCGGCCCGCGCCCGCCGCACCATTTCGTCGGAAATGTCCAGCCCGATGACCTGCCCGAATCCCTCCGGCCCCTCGCCCACCAGCCGCGCCAGCAGGCGCGTCGCCCAGCCCGAGCCGCAACTCAGGTCCAGCACGCGCTCCCCGGGCTTCAGGTTCATCAGCCGGATAGTCTGCTCCGCGATGCTGAAGTGATTGCGCTCCATCTCTTCGCCGCGGCCCTCTTCGGCCCAGCGGTTGAACTCCTGCTGCAGCCGGTCTTCCGGTGATAGTGGCGCCTGTGCCATACTTCCGCCTCCTCCATCACTCCTATATGCTACAGCGCCGCATGCCTGTGTGGCTGCTTGACTGCGTGGCTGGGTGCCCCACATCTGCGCAGCAGATGTGGGTATTTGGAGATGTGCGGCACAGCCGCCCCCGCTGTGCAGAGATGTGCGGGGTGCCCCATCCTGAGCGCAGCGAAGGGTGGGGGTTTCCTGTGCTTAACCCTCAGCCGCGCGGGTGCCCCACCCTGCCCAGCGAAGGGTGGGGATTTTCCGTGCTTAACCCTCAGCCGCGCGGGTGCCCCACCCTGAGCGCAGCGAAGGGTGGGGGTTTTGTAGATGTGGGCACAGCCCGCCATGGCGGCGGGTGGCCCAGTCAACGTGGTTTTCGTTGTGGGGTAGTTACAAATGCAGAGATGCTTCCGCTTCGCTGCGCTCAGCGTCAGCATGACAACTCCGCAACCTCAAAAAAACCCACATCTGCTGGCGCAGATGTGCGGCAGCGTCGCAACATCCCCACTCAAGCCAAAAGAGGGCTTGAGTGCTGAAAAGATAAAGAGTTAGAAACTAAAAATAAATTCCTTGACAGTTACTGATAGCTATACAGGAAGCTGGATTCAAAGCAGTTGTTGGACACTGTGATGGCCGGGTGCGAGAGGGTTTTGTTCGGGAAAGCGGAAGTGTATGCAAGAATCAGAGATAACGTAGCCGGGCCGCCTTCAGCGGGACAAAGCTGGAACGCGGAGGGCGCGGAGGATTCGCAGAAGACGCAGAGTTGATGGGGCGAGGTTCGAGCCCCTAGCGAAAAACTTCGCTAGCCTGTCGAGGTGGAGTTCGGGTGCACTACTAGGCTGACCGCTGATCGCATCAGGACTTCAGCGCGGCTTTCAGTTGGCACACAGCTTCCTCTAGCACCCCCCAGCCATGCTCAACCATATGATCGCCGATGTGGCGAGCGTAAAACGAGTTGCGCACCGCGCGGATGTTCTCAGGGGTATCTGGAACATCGTGCTCCTTGAGCGTCGATGCAATATCGTCGTCAGTCCACATTGCTACGCCAAACACCTTATCAGCCGTTCGTAACCGCGTGGCCAGTCGTCTGGCCGTCGATACCGGCTGCCTCTTTAGCAGGGATAAAAGGTAATTCCGTTCAGCCGCTTCGAGTTGCAATACGTACATCAACCCCTCCATGACGCAAGCGCGCGCTGTTCAGTTTAGCTGGACCTTCCATTGGCGACCAGGTATCCTGGCGGACCTATGCCGGCGTACTATCGTGCTTCGTTACAGGAGTTTGTAGATACGCCAGAGTCTCAAATCGAAGCGACCCTCGCTGAACAGAACGCAAGAGCGGCGTTTCCCCTACAACCAGAGGCATTGTTCGCCTGGAAAGCGCAACTGCCGGAACTTAAGAATGCGGCACACTGGCTTATTCGCGAAGTACAGGATTCACAATCGTGGTCGATTCTTCTCGAATACCCGATTCCTCGCGTTGGCAAACGCATCGACGCGGTAATACTTGCACGAGATGTAATTGTTGCTGTAGAGGTCAAGACAGGTACTGCTCCCACGTCCGCTGCCAGACAGGTTGATGATTACGCTCTCAACCTGGCCTGCTTCCACGAGGGAAGTGCATCCCGACCGATCGTTCCTTTGGTAGTTGCAGATGCTCACGTAGCTAAGCGCGGGGAGCAAACCACGTTTGACCACCTGATCCAGCCTTGCATGTTTGCCACGTTTGCCGAGATCGGCCCGACAATTCAGCGAATTGTTTGCACCTGCTCGCGTGGCGATCTTCAGGTGGACGCCAACGCGTGGGACGAGGCCCAATTTAAACCAATTCCTCCGATTATCGATGCGGCGGTTGCGCTGTATTCAAACATGAGCGTCTTTGAAATTGGCCATTCATGCGCAGCGCGCGAAGATCTTCAACGAACGACAAACACATTAGTTCAGGCCGTGTGTTCGGCTCGAAACAATGGGACGAAGACAATTTGCTTTGTCACTGGAATTCCGGGGGCAGGGAAGACACTGGTCGGGCTAAATGCCGTCCACGAGCCAGAGATTCGCAATGCTGGCTCATTTCTCTCCGGGAACGGCCCGCTTGTGAAGATAATTCGCGAGGCCTTGATCCGCGACGTGGTCGGGCGGACTGGTGCAACCCGAATGGAAGCCAGACTGAAGGTACAGACATTCATCCAGAATGTTCACCATTTCGCTGACGGTTTTCACGCGAATGACAAAGTTCCTAACGAGCACGTGGTGGTGTTCGATGAAGCGCAGCGGGCATGGGATCTTACAGAATCGCAACGTGCTGGTAGGGAGCTATCGGAACCAGAGATGATCTTGCAAATTATGGATCGTCACAAGGATTGGGCGGTGATTGTGGCTCTGGTAGGAGGCGGTCAGGAAATTAATCGCGGAGAGGCCGGTTTGGCGGAGTGGGGCCGCGCGCTCGCAAATTTTAGCCACTGGCAAGTTGTAGCCTCGCCTGAAATATTGCAGGAAGGGGCCAATCTTCCCAGTTTTACACTGTTCGAAGAGAGAGACCAAAATCCAGAGCGTGTGCATGTGGACGAATCTTTGCACCTGAAGGTTGCGGTGCGTTCAATCCGTGCGCAAAAAATCTCAGATTGGGTCAACGCTGTTCTAGCCGGCGAACAAAAAAGTGCGCGGGCTATTGCTGTGAGTCTAGCTGAGCGGCCACAGCTCACACGTAGTTTGGGAATAGCGAGAGCATGGCTTACCGAGAAGCGGCGCGGATTCACTCGGGCGGGCTTAGTTGGTTCAGCTGCAGCTAGTCGTTTGCGGCGCGATGGGTTGGAACCTTCATTCGATTTCCATCGCCGCTTTGATTGGGAGAACTGGTTCTTGGATACTGATGAGGATGTGCGCTGCTCATCGCGCTTAGAAGTTTTCGCAACACAGTTCGAAGTGCAGGGCCTTGAACTTGATTGGGTGGGTGTCTGTTGGGGCGAAGATTTCATCTGGAATGGCAGTACGTGGATAAGTAATCGTTTCAATAATAAACGTTGGATTCCACGGAAGATGACGAGCGCTGGGAGCGCCCAAAAGCACCAGTACCGTATCAATGCCTACCGAGTCTTGCTGACGCGCGCACGCCAAGGGATGGTCATCTACGTGCCGCAGCCGTCCTTGTCTGATGAGAGTCGCCTTCATCTGGAATTAGAGCAGACCGCGGCATATCTTGTTCAGTGCGGCGCCGTTGAACTGCCCGCAATCCCGACAAGCTGAATATCACGTCTTATCGCGACCCTAAGGTGCGTGCGCGTCTGCGCTGGCGTGGCATTCGCGTGCTGCGGTTCTGGGAGCATCAGCTGCGCATGAATTTGGGCTCATGCCTGGCTCGGTTGTCCAGGGGAATGCGTGCCGAGCGTGACACTGCACTTCACCCATAGAACCAGGCGTGAGTCGTCCAGCAGCGCTGCATCTGCCCGCAGCGGCGGCAGGTTGTGCCGCCGGATGGGATATTCCGGCACTGCACCAGCGTCCACTTGAATTGCCGTCCGCAGTCTCGCAACAGCTTTTCAAACGCGCTGCGCACCGCCGTCTCGTGGCTGATATTGAGCTGCCCGTACTGGTTCAAGCGCGTCGTAATACGCCTTCACCGGGGCGTGCGTCGGCTTCAGGTTTAGTTCCGCCATTCTGAAAGGGAGTGTATACCAGCTTCTCCGGCCCAAGCGCCTGAAATAGATACCTCCGGAATTTCCTCTGTGCTCACCGTGTCCTCTGTGGTCCAGAGGCTTCTCTCAATATTCCTCTGCGCTCATCGCGCTCTGCGGCAAAGAGGTTCTTCTCCCTGTTCGTAATATTGTTGCTGTGCCCGGTGGAAGCACCGGGCTTTTAGCCCGGTGGACCCGTTTTCGCAAGCTTCGGGGCTTCAGCCCCGGTCGGTGAAACCGTGGCTAAAGCCAATGGTTGTTCGCCTGAATTCGCCGGGCTGAAGCCCGGCGCTTCCACCGTCTCATGGTCGCTTGTCACACTTCGTCCGATATCACAGCGCCCATCTCTCTGCATCCTCTGTTTCCTCTCTGTGGTAAAGAGGTTTTTCTGGATGTCCTTTGCTGCTATAGCTTCTAGTAATGTCAAGCGAAATTTTTATTGGCCTTGTAAACCACTACAGTTGAACGAGTTACCAGCCTCCCTCCGCCCTTCCCGTCCAGCCTGTGTGTTATTCTGGATGTATAGGATAACTTAAAGTGATCGGGTCTTCTAAGTGCCTGTTTCCAAAGACTTTGCCTGTAACTTCCCTGAACTCAAAGACCTGGACCATATTTCTATCGTAAATACCTGATTCCAAAAGACCGAGGGGGTGGGGGGTATGGCCATAGGGGTGGATGTTCCTCGTTGTCAGCACGTGCGTATCAATGGCGTGCAATGCGGCTCACCTGCGTTGCGCGGCAAGAAGGCGTGTTTCTACCATCACCAATTACAGCTTCGGTTCGCCCGCCGGGCGCGAGCGCGGCGCCGCAACGGCAAAGGCTTGTCCCTGCCGATACTGGAAGACGCTGCCTCCATCCAGGCCGCGCTCATGCAAACCATCAACGCCATCTTGGACGATACCATCGACCGCAAAACCGGAGCTCTAGTGCTTTATGGCCTGCAAACTGCCAGCAGCAATCTCAATAAGATCATGGAGCCTTACCCAGGCGATATGGTGACATAGCCTGCCGGAAGTTGTAATCTGGCTGGCTTATCCCTTTCATACTCTTTTTGATCGAGCAGGAGCGGATTAATGAAATTGCTGGTAGTGGGCGCGGGCATGATGGGATCGGCTGCGGCGTACGACATGGCTCGCTCAGCCGATGTCGAACTGGTCACACTGGTGGATAAAGACCTGCGGCGCGCCACCGATGCCGCGGCCCGCATGAACAAGCTCAGCCGCACCCGCAAGGTGCGCGCGCTGAAGGTGAACGCCAGCAGTTCCAGCGGCATCGTCAAGGTGATGCGCAGCCACGACGCCGCCCTCTCCGCCGTGCCTTACTTCTATAATCTGCCGCTGGCCAAGGCGGCGGTCCAGGCCGGATGCCACTTCGCCGATCTCGGCGGGAACAACGATGTCGTCCGCCGCGAGCTGGCGCTGGACAAGCAAGCCGCCAAGCGCGGCGTGGCCATCGCCCCGGACTGCGGCCTTTCACCGGGAATGGCCTCTATCCTCGGCGGGGAACTGATACGCCGTGTGGGCGGCAAGGCCGACGCCCTGGAAATCTATGTCGGCGGCCTGCCGGCAGAGCCCAAGCGGCCGTTTAATTATCAGCTCGTATTCTCCGTCGAAGGACTGATCAACGAATACGTCGAGCCCGCGCGCATTCTGCGCAACGGCAAGATCACCTTGGTCGAGCCGTTGAGCGAACCGGAGACCTTTGTCATGACCGGCTTCCCGCCCCTAGATGCCTTTCACACCTCTGGTGGGACCGCCACCCTGCCCGAGACCTTCCAGGGCAAAGTCGGCGAGTGTTTCGAAAAGACGCTGCGCTACCAGGGCCACTTCCCGATCATCCGCGCCCTCTACGACCTGGGGCTGTTCTCCAGCAAGGAACGTAAGGTCGGAAACGTGAAGATTGTGCCCCGGCGTCTGATGTCGGACATCTTCAAGGAGAAGTTTGCGGGCGACGAACCCGATGTGGTGATCATGCGCGTGGAAGCTCATGTGCAGGATAAGGTCTCCGCATTCACCGTGGTTGACCGCTACGATCCCGTTACGAAGATGACTGCCATGATGCGCACCACTGCGTGGCCTGCCTCGATTGTGGTACAGATGCTGGCTTCCAGCGTTATCGCTAAGCGCGGCGCCATCCGCCAGGAGGTGGAAGTCCCGGCCGGCCGCTTCATGGAGGAGATGAAGGCGCGCGGCATCAACATCGAGTTTAGCCAATACACGGCCGCGCCGGCGGCAGTGGAACCGGCAATTGCGGGGGCCTGATTGCGATTTCTTGATCGTGCGCAACCGTTCGCGCTCACCGTACTGCGCGTAGTTCTAGGCGCTGTTCTCATCGCCCATGGCCAGCCGAAGGTGTTTGGCGGTCTGCACCAGCATATGGCGTACGTCGGCAAGCTCGGCATGCCCGCCTGGTTCGGTTACCTTTCTGCCGGCACCGAGTTTGTCGGCGGCATCCTGCTGATTGTTGGGCTACTGACGCGGCTAGTGGGAGTCGCGGTTTTCATCGAAATGCTGGTGGCCATCTTCAAAGTCCACCTGAAGCACGGGCTCGCTGGTTCCGGCGGCTATGACTTCCCCCTGAGCATTACCGCCATCTCCTTCCTCTTTATTTTTTATGGCGCCGGTCCCATCTCCCTGGACTGGCTGTTCAACCCCAGCGGCGAGAGCCGTCGCTGACGACTTAGCTTCATTCCGACCTGCTGGAAGGGCACGCAATATAGCAATATAAAGGTCGTGCCGCGACTTTGCTGAGCAGCCAATCCAGATTTGTGGACATCTACATACGTCAAATGCGACCCGGCGCTGGTGTGCCCAGGTCTTGGCGAGCCGGTAACGGCATAACGTCTTGGTGAACCAGACGTCCCGGCAGCATCTTCGGCCGGCACCTCGACCTCACTCACGTAGCGAACGCCCCCGAAGCGCGTTGGTGTATGCGGGTGAAATCTTGTCGGGCGCGGCTGATCCTGAAGGAGTACAGAAAGATGGCTAAGAAGAAAGATACGGGACTCTCACGCCGAGACTTCCTGAAGATAACCGGCGCCGGAGCAGTGGCAGCAGGGGTAGGCGGCCCCTACTTCCTCTTCCCCGAGCGTTCCGCAGCCCAGCAGAAAACCGTGAAAATCATCCAGTGGAGCCACTTCATCCCCGGATATGACAAGTGGTTCGACAACACCTTCTGCGTGCAATGGGGACAGAAGAACAACACCAAAGTAATCGTGGACCATATCTCGCTGAATGACCTGCAGGCGCGCGGCGCCGCTGAGGTTTCCGCCAAGAAAGGCCATGACCTGTTCATGTTCCTCTCTCCGCCCGCGGCCTATGAAAAGCAGACCATTGACCACAGCGAAATTTATCAGGAATGCGAGCGGAAGCATGGCAAGAAAGTGGGGTTGGCGCATAAGTCCACTTACAACCCCAAGACGAAGAGGTACTTTGCGTTTTCGGATTCCTACGTTCCCGACCCTGGCAACTATCGCCAGGACCTTTGGAGCCAGGTAGGGTATCCCAACGGGCCGTCCACCTATGACCAGCTCCGCGATGGCGCGAAGAAGATCAAGGACAAGACCGGCCACCCCTGCGGGATCGGCCTGTCGCAGGAACTTGATACCAACATGGCCATGCGCGCCCTGATGTGGTCGTATGGGGCTTCCGTGCAGGACCAGCACGGCAATGTCAGCATCAATTCCAAACAGACGATTGAAGCGTTGAAGTTCATGAAGGCGCTGTATCAGGAGAGTGAGACGCCTGAGGTCTTCACCTGGGATCCGTCATCCAACAACCGCGCCATCCTTTCCGGACGTGTGTCTTTTGTGGAGAATGCGATCTCGGTCACGCGCCAGGCGGAGAAGGACAACCCGGAGATGTCGAAGGCGATCCAGCTCACGCCGGCGCTGAAAGGCCCCGGAGGCCAGTGGGCATCGGAACACGTGATGGATTGCTACGTAATCTGGAACTTTGCGGAAAACAAGGAAGGTGCGAAGAAGTTCCTGATTGACCTGATTGACGACTTTGAAACCGCCTTCAAGGCCAGCGAGCTATACAACTTTCCCTGCTTCCCCAAGACAGTCCCCAACCTGCAACAACTGATCGCGAAAGACCCGAAAGCCGTCCCGCCAGACAAGTACAAAGTGCTGAGCAACGTGCTGGATTGGGCCACCAACGTTGGCCACCCAGGATTTGCGACCGCCGCGATTGACGAGGTGTTCAACACCTTCGTGGTGCCGACTATGTTCGCCAAGGTGGCACGTGGCCAGTCCACTCCCGAGGACGCAGCCCGGGAAGCCGAAGCGGCCTGCAAACGCATCTTTACCAGATGGCAAAGCTAACCAGAAACGAGAATACGACATGGCGGTAGTCGAGACGAGACATCTGACCAAGGTCTTCAAACAAGGTGAACTCGGAGCTGTAAACGACGTCAACTTACAAACCAAAGAGGGGGAATTCCTGGTATTGCTGGGACCTTCGGGTTCCGGCAAAACCACGCTCCTGCGGATGATCGCCGGCCTGGAACGGCCCACGGCCGGCGAGATTTACATCGGCGACCGCGACGTTACCCGCCTGACCCCGCGGGAACGTCGCATCGCCATGGTGTTTCAAAGCTACGCGCTCTATCCCCACCTGAGTGTTTACGACAACATTGCTTTTCCGCTGAAGGCACAAAAGGTGCCGAAAGACCAGCACATGACCAAGGTGGATTGGGCGTCATCGCTGCTGGGCATCAACCACCTGCTGAAACGAAAACCTCGAGAGCTGTCGGGCGGCGAACGTCAGCGCGTCGCGCTTGCGCGCGCCATCGTGCGTAACCCGTCGGTGTTCCTGCTGGACGAGCCGCTTTCAAATCTGGATGCCAAACTGCGCGCTGCGGCCCGCGAGGAGTTGGAAAAATTCCAAGAGCGGATCGGTACTACGACCATCTACGTGACCCATGACCAGGTGGAGGCCATGGCTATGGGCGATCGTGTGGCAGTGCTAAACAAAGGAGTGGTGCATCAGATCGGAAGCCCGAAGGAAGTCTATGACGATCCAGCGGACACGTTCGTGGCCACCTTCCTGGGCTCGCCACCAATGAATCTGCTGCAAATGGACGACGTGATCGCGGGCTTCCGTCCGGAGCATCTGCGGCCGGCGGCGGCAGCACGCCCGGGCCATCACGTGCCATTCAAGTTGCGGGTCACGCTGATCGAGTATCTCGGTTCGGAGCTGATCGTGTACGGCACGATTGAGGGGGGCCGGTTTAACGGCAAGAAAGTGATTTCACGCCTGCCTGCCACCATCGCCACCGCCACTCCGCGGGAGACGGAAACGGTGTACGACTTCGCGGTTTCGGAAGAAGACATGAAGTACTTCGACGCGGCTACGGAGAAGCGCACCGAGCCGAAGGTGCTGGCATGGCAGTAACCTCCGAGCAAAGGCCCCCGGGAACGCTTGCACCCCCGGTATTGGAGCCTCTGCCGCCCATCCCTCCAGTGGGTGCGGCGAGGAGGCGAAACCTGCTCGGGGTCGCCATGTTTGGCCCTGCTGTGCTGTATATCGTAGCGGTGGTTGGACTGCCGCTGGCGCTAGCGTTTTTTTATGCCTTTGGCAACGTGCGGATAGGCAGCGTTGGATACAAATTCGTAGGACTCGAGAACTTCCGCCATGTCGTTGAGGACCCGGTTTTTCGGCAGTCGTTGCTGAACTCGTTCATATTCACCATAAGCTCGCAGGTGCTGGTGGTGGTGGGTTCGACGATACTGGCACTGGCGCTGGAGAACAAATTCCGCGGCCGGGGCTTTGTGCGTTTTTTGGTGCTGCTGCCCTGGGTAGCGCCGATTTCGCTGGGCGCAATCGGCTGGAAGTGGATCCTCGACTCGCTTTACAGCGTAATCAACTGGGTCCTGATCCATATGCACCTGGTGAACCAATGGACACCTCCGATGTGGCTGGGGGAGCCGACCCTGGCCATGATTTCTGTAATTCTGGTGCAGACGTGGCGGTTGCTGCCGTTTTCGACCGTCATCCTGCTGGCTGGTCTAACGGCCATTCCCAAGGACATCCCGGAAGCAGCAGCGGTGGATGGCGCCGGTTTCTTTCGGACCATGTTCCAGGTGACCATTCCCATGCTGCTGCCCATCATCAACGTGGCGGTGCTGTTCGGGGTGATTTTTACGTTCACCGACATGACTGTGGTGTACATCCTGACGCGCGGCGGCCCCTACGACAGTACCCAGGTGCTGCCGTCGCTGGCGTTCTTTACCGGCATTCTTGGCGCTGACCTGGCTTCCGGCGCAGCCATTTCGCTGTTCCTGTTTCCGCTTCTGGTGATCATTGCGTTTCTGATGTTGCGCATGGCCCATCGCGCGGAGGTGGCGTGATGGTTCGAGGAGAAGCGCGGCGCATCAGTTTTAGAGCAGTGCACTGGCTAATTGTGGTGACCTTCTCCGTCCTGCTGGCATTCCCGTTTTACTGGATGCTGATCACCACTTTCAAGCAGAGCTCTGACCTCTACAACCTGGAAAACAACCCATTCATCTTCAACGCCAAGCCGACGCTGGAACACCTGAAATTTCTGTTCGGGCAAACGAACTTTGTGCGCTGGCTGGCCAATACTACGGCCGTCGGCGTCCTGGTGGTGACGATCACGCTGTTGCTGGCTGTGCCTGCCGCATACGCTTTGGCGCGGCTGACCGGACGCTGGGGACAGCGCATCGGCATCGGCATTTTTCTCACCTACCTGATCCCGCCGACGCTGCTGTTCATCCCGCTTTCACGCGTGGTGGCTAACCTGGGACTGCAGGATACGATTTGGTCGGTGGTGGTTGTTTACCCCAGCTTCACGGTTCCGTTCTCGACCTGGCTGCTGATGGGTTTCTTCAAATCCATCCCGAGAGAACTGGAAGACGCAGCCATGGTGGACGGGCTTACGCATTTCGGCGCATTCATGAAGCTGGTAGTGCCGATTTCTACGTCCGGTATTCTCACGGTCGTGATCTTTACCTTCACGCTGGTGACGCAGGAATTCGTGTACGCACTCACGTTCATTTCTTCGGAAGCCAACCAGTTGGTGCAGGTCGGTGTTCCCATATTTCTGGTGCGAGGCGATGTGTATTACTGGAGCGCGCTCATGGCTGCGTGTCTGATAGCCAGCCTTCCCATTGCCATTGTCTACAACCTGTTTCTCGACCGCTTCATTGCCGGGTTCACCGTGGGAGCGGTCAAGTAATTGAGCGATTGGGCCATTGAGCGATTGGATCATTGAATCATTGGATCATCGGATCATTGCGTTGAATGGTTCGCAGTTATCGGCGCAACAGGGATTCCTCGCTTCGCTGGGAATGACAAATCAGTGGCCAGTGGTTAGTCGCGAGTGTCCCAGTGCTCAATGGCCAAACGACCCGATGATCCAATGATCCAATGGACCCAATTGACTCAAGGATCCAATTTCGGAGGTCTTATGTCGCAGACCAAAGCTGACCTAGGGGAGAGCCGCAAGGCCGAAGCGGGCAAGGAGCCAGTGCTCAGGTTGCTGATTGATGGGGGCTGGCGGCTTTCCGTGGCGAAGCAAAGCGAGCCGGTCTTCAATCCGGCAAACGGATCGGTACTCGCGCGGGTGCCCATATGCGGGGCGGAGGAAGTTGACGCTGCCGTTCAGGCAGCGCACCGCGCATTTGCCCAGTGGCGGGACACGCCGGTCGTAGACCGCGTGCAGTATCTGTTTCGTTACAAGCAGGTCCTGGAACAGAATTTTGAGGAACTGGCGCGGCTGCTGACCCAGGAAAACGGCAAGACCTTGACCGACGCGCGAGGCGAGGTGCGCCGTGGCATTGAGGTAGTGGATTTCGCCTGCGGCATGCCGAGCCTGATGATGGGCGAAACCCTGGAGCAGATCGCCGCCGGTATTGACAGCCACACCTTGCGCGTGCCGCTCGGAGTGGTGGGCGGAATCTGTCCGTTCAATTTCCCGGCGATGATCCCGCTGTGGATGTTTCCCATCGCGATTGCGGCCGGAAATACGTTTGTGCTGAAACCCTCCGAGCGTACGCCGATGAGCGCCGTGCGCCTGGGCGAACTCGCCATGGAAGCGGGTTTTCCCAACGGGGTCCTCAATATCGTGCACGGGGCGCGGGCCGCGGTGGACGCCCTGCTCGAGCACCCCGACGTGCGCGCGATTTCGTTTGTGGGCTCGGCGCCGGTTGCGAAATACGTGTATTCGCGCGCGGCTGCGCACGGAAAGCGCGTACAGGCGCTGGCCGGCGCGAAGAATCATCTGCTGGTAATGCCCGACGCGGACATGGACGTGACGGTGCGTGCCATCCTGGGCTCGGCATTCGGCGCAGCCGGACAGCGCTGCCTGGCGGGAAGCGTCGCCGTCGCTTCGGGAAAAATTGCCGATTCGCTGCTGGACCGGCTGTGCAAGGAAGCGGGCGCGATGCGCGTCGGCGATGGCCTGCTGCAGGACTCGGCCATGGGGCCGCTGGTCCGTACCGACGCCCGTCAGCGAGTGGTCGGTTATATCGAAAAAGGCATACAGGAAGGCGCGCGGCTGGTGCTGGACGGACGCAAGACCAAGGCAAAACCGGAGGACGGATTTTTCGTTGGCCCTACCATCTTCGACGATGTGCGCCCGGAAATGAGCATTGCCCAGGAGGAAATCTTCGGACCGGTGTTGTCGTGCATGCGTATAGGCGATCTGGAGGAGGCGCTCGAGGTGATCAATCGCTCGCGCTATGGCAACGCCGCCAGCATATTTACACGCAGCGGGGAGGCCGCGCGCATCTTCCGAACCCGCGTGGAGGCGGGCATGGTGGGAATTAACGTCGGTGTAGCGGCGCCGATGGCGTTCTTTCCGTTCGCGGGCTGGAAGGGATCATTCTTTGGGGACCTGCACGCCACCGGCAAGGACGGCATGCGCTTCTACACAGAAACGCGCGTCGTGATCGAGCGCTGGTGAAAAGCCATCAGCATTCAGCATTCAGTACTCAGTATTAAGTGATCGGCAATAAATCTTGAACGGCTGAATGCTGACGGCTGAGTGCTCGTCTGCCTCGTGTAAATCCCATCAATTAAGGCGCTTAACTCCGTAACAGCGAGGGTCCCGTACACCTGAAAAAGCTTGAAAACTGCTGCTGACAGTGATATTTTCATCCCCATTTAAGCCGTGAGTAGCGGCTTCCTGTAAGTCAAATATGTCGAGCAACTGGCCGTCACAGGCTGTGTCAGGCAGCGGGCGCATAGTGCGCGTAACGGTGTGGAAGCACGCGCACAGGTGCTGTAATGCGGCCAGCGGGCATGAAAACCGGCGGGAAAGCGGCCGGGCGCGAAATTTTGTTAATAGCCGCCGTGCGGGGTCGGTAGCACCTGCGGGCGGAGTGCAAAGGGCTTCTCGTTGTCATACTCATTCTGTACTGAATCTCCTCAATCTCCATGAAACTACTGGGCCTGATCAGGCCAACGAAAGCCGGGACGCACTGCCTCGCAGGCGTTTAGGCCAGCCTGGGCGGGTCCGCACAGCCTCACCGGACAGCGTGCGTCACATGGGGGTTGTGACGTACGTCACTGCACGAAGGCGTCAGCTTTTGAACAATCCGCCCCACAAATCGTGTTTTGATACAGGTGGGGTAGCAGCACACAACCAGTATTGCGGGACCGGGGAGAAGCGACCGAGGGACGGAAGCTTTGTTTTTGCACCGTTCCAATGTATGTCGGTTTCTTTTAGCTCGTCAGGATTCGAAGTATAGGTTCCGATACCGTGTGTTGCTTTTTTCTGCGGGACGTATTTTGCATTACGGGCAAGCACACTCACTAGCTGAGATGTTTTGCACTACGAGGCAAAACGGTCACTAGTTGCAAGCTCGGCGGGTCTGATGGTGCCCACTTTTCGCGAGAGCGAAAAATGGGATGAGTAAGACCCACATCTGCCAAAACCGGGCAGATGTGGGGCACCAAAGAAATCAGTTTTCGCAGACCCATTAATGGTCACCGCTAATTGCTCATGACTGGGAAGAAAAGGAGGTCCCGGGAAATGATGAATGCTCTCCGAAGAATATCGGGGCTCGCTATAGCGATGGTGCTCATCGCATTTCTGACCACCACGCTGGTAGCTCAGACCACCACGCAGGACCCGCTGGTGCAGGTCCTGGTACAGAAGGGTGTGCTGACTTCCAGCGACGCCCACACGATCACCGGCACCCCGGCGGAACAGCGTGATCGCCTGGCGCAGCTGCTGCGCGAAAAGGGCGTACTGTCCGCCAGCGACCTGAACTCGGTACAGGGGTCGCTGCCCGCTGGCACATTCGTGCCGGTAACCTACACGGAACAAGCGAAGCCTGCAGCTCCGGCAGAAGCCAAGCCGGCGGCTCCGCGCGTGATTCCGGCCATCGCCCCGATTCGCGTGTTCCAGTTGGAACCTTCGAAGCCCGGCGGTCTGATCCCTGACGTGAAGCTGGGATCCGGCGCGCGCTTGAAGTTCTACGGGTACTTCAAACTGGATTCGGCGTATGACAGCTCGGATCCGCTGGGTGTGGATGCTCCGCTGGGCGCCGGGTTCGGCAACACCGCTTTGAACGGCGCGCCTGCGTACCACCTGTATGCGCGCAACACCCGCTGGGGCGCCAATTTCGAGATGCCGGACATCAGCCCGAAAGTGGCAGTTACCGGCAAGTTCGAGATGGACTTCCAGGGCGGCTTCGCGTTCACTTCCAACGCGGTTCGCCAGGTTGTCCCCAGAATCCGTCTTGCCTACGGACGGGTTGATTACAGGGCCACTGACAAGACCAGCTTGTACGTGGTGGGCGGTCAGGACTACACGATTTTCGGATCCTCTACCATCCCCAACATTCTTGAAACCACTAACTACTGGGAAGGCGGTTACGGCTCGTTGTACCAGCGTGACCCGCAGCTGCGTGTCGGCCTGACCCACAACTTCGGTGGGTTCACGATGGGCGGCGATTTCGCGATCGCGCAGGCTGCGTTCGGGTTCCTGCCGAGCGACTTGGCGACGGAAATATCCCGTGGTGAGGAAGGCTCTTTCTCGCAGCGGCCGGACATTCAGGCCCGTGTGCTGTTCCAGTTCCAGCTTGATCACGCCAAAGGCGTAGCCCCGGCGCAGATCATCTTCAGCGGGGACCAGGGCAGGTACACGGCTTATGCATCGGCGAGCGACGTTAAGTCACTGGGGTCAGCTCCGTCGGGCACGTCTGCGGACGTTGAGCGGAAGGGCTGGACGGCTGAAGTGCAGCTGCCGACCCGGTACGTAACTGTTGTCGCCAAGTATTTCCGCGGCAATGCGCTCAACTGGTTTGCGGGTTCTGGTTTGGGTAAGACCTTCTACACCGATACGACCGGGTGCATAGCCACCTCGGCGAAGAACGCCACGGACGGGTCGGCTAATAAGGTCACGTTCTGTGACACTGGGACAGGTATAGTGGTTGCTCCGTATCGTCCGGTTCGGTCCCAGGGCGGCTTTGCCCAGATTGGCTTCCCGCTGTCCCGCATCTTCAATGCGGATCCCGCGGGCCGCAACGCCGGCTGGCAGCTGTTCGGGTCGTTTGGCACGGTTCAGCCGTTCGCTGCTGACATTGCCAAGGCGAGCCAGACGCTCAACAGACAGTACGTTGGCGTCGTTACCCTGCTGTACAAGCTCAACCAGTTCGTGACGTTCGGTATTGAAGAGTCGTACTACGCCGGTACCCAGCTCACGCATGTGTCCAACTACGTGGACGGCGCCGGTGTTGCGCTAACCGAGGCTGGCGGGACGAACCCGCTTGGCTTGGGTACTGCTGCCACTTACCGCGGCAACCTGGCGCGCGAGTGGCATGACTTCCGTTCACAGTTTTCAACGATCTTTACCTTCTGATCGAAGAGGACTGGTCGCATGACAGCGTCTCCGGCACGGGAACTCGAGATGTAGTAAGCTACGTCCCCATGAACTGTGCCGGAGACCTCGAAAACCTGAGACCCAGCAAGAACCATTCCAGCAAGCCGAAAGCAGACTTGCTGGGGAGGGGGCTTGCTGGGACCCAGCAAGTCAACCCGGGCTTCCACTCCGCTACGCCAAACCGGGCGTGTCGGGAACCCCGGACCTGCTGGGCCCCCTGATCAGGAAGCCAGGCGAGGCAGTCCAGGCAGTGAAAAAGCAAGTAGTCGTAGAGGAGAAAAAGGAGATTCAGCCGTGGCAACTAGCCAAGCTCAAATTCAATCGCAGCCCGGCATCAGTAGATGGTGGCGGGTAGTGGGCGGGCTCTCAATGAACCTAGCCCTCGGTAGCCTTTATGCGTGGAGCATGTTCGTACCGCAATTCATGAAGGACCCAGACTTCAAAGGGAAGACGCCGGCGGACTATGCTCTCACATTCACAATTGCGGTCGTGGTATTCGCGCTGACCTTCGTAGTCGGCGGAAGAATCCAGGACAAGAAAGGCCCGTTTGTTTGCTCAGTTCTGGGCGGCGTGCTGGTGAGCGTGGGTTTCTTCATGTCAGGGCATGCTCACAGCCTGGAAGCCCTGTACGTGTGGTTCGGCGTAGTCGGCGGATTGGGCAACGGCTTCGGCTATTGCACGCCGATTCCGGTTATGGCGAAGTGGTTCCCGGATAGACGCGGTCTGGCGGTCGGCTTGGCTGTCGCCGGTTACGGCGGCGGTTCCGCTATATTCGGGAAACTGGGACTCAACTATCTGATTCCAGCTTACGGCTGGCGCCACACCTTTGAGATTCTCGGCGGGATCTTCCTGGTCATGACGATGATCGGTGCATTCCTGCTGAAGAATCCGCCGGCCGGTTACAAGCCGGCGGGCTGGACCCCGGCTCCGGCATCGAAAGCGGCGGCGACAACTTACGAGTTTACGCCTGCCGAAACCCTGCGCACTCCGACCTTCTACTTCATGTGGATCGCGTATGCGCTGGGCTGCGCTGCTGGTCTGATGGTCATCACCCAGTTGGTACCGTTCTTCCTGGAGAGCCTGAAGAACGCGGGAATGGCCCCTGCTGCTGCGGCTGGAGCGGCCGGCACCGCGTTCATCGTAGGCGCGGCCGGCAATGCACTGGGCCGTATTCTGTCCGGCGCCATGTCGGACGCGATCGGCCGCATCAACGTGCTGCGTTTGATGATTGCCATCTCGATGGTCTCCATGGCGGTCCTTTACAAGGCGGGCGGCAGTCTGATGCCGTTGTTCGTGGTGATCTTCGTTGTGTACTGGTGCTACGGCACGCAGCTGTCGGTGAACGGTTCCGCATGCTCTGACTTCTGGGGCACAAAGAATGCGGGTCTCAACTACGGTATGCTGTTCACCGCATGGGGCGTGGCTGGCGTCATCGGTCCCATGGTGGGAGCAACGCTGCGCAAGAGCACCGGCAGCTTCCAGGCGCCGTTTTACGTGGCGGCCGCGCTGTCGGCTGTTGCACTCGTGGCTGAGTTGCTCGCGAAGCGGCCGGCTGTGCCTGCTCACGCAGGTTCTCCGGCGGCTGAAAGAGCGACGGCTCGTTAGAAGCTGTGGCGGCCGGTTGTGCGCCGGTTCGCCTGATTGAAACTTTCGAAAAGATAATAGCGGCGCCCAAGGGGCGCCGCTTTTTTATGGTGCGCCCGGCAGGGCGCACTCACTTGGAGGTGAAAGTCCTCTACACGCCCGGCAA
>JBHGAZ010000032.1:0-46757 GCA_041946765.1 Terriglobales bacterium | reverse complement strand
GTAGAGCGCAGCCCTGAAAAGGCTGGCGTCGGCGGTTCGATTCCGTCCCTGGCCACCATTACTTTCAACAGCTTAAGTGGCCCCCTTGCATAGTCCTGTACGGCGCGAGAGTGGCAGTTGTGATTGATCGTGGTTTCTCCTGCCGAATGCGCTCTGCCGCATTACTATGCCACTGACGCGAACTAACTCCAGGGGTTGAGACAACGCACAGTTCCCTCGAAGTCCGAATCATTCCTCGTTACCAAAGTCAGGTGGTGCACCTCGGCGATAGCTGCGAGATATGCATCCATGGCGCTGATGGGCCGCCCCGCGGCTTCCCGTTGCGCCAGGAGTTCCCCGCAAGCATTCGCGACCGTCGGATCAATGTCCAGAATTCGCCCTTCGAACCGGAGGGTCAGTTCAATATGCAGCCAGTCTTCAAGCCGCTTGCGTCTTTTGCCAGCTGCAAGGCGCTCGATGCCATAGCGCAGTTCGGTCAGCGTGATGACACTGAGGAAGACACGATCTTCATCTACTTCGTCCAGCCACGCGATTACCGCCGCATTGGGATGCGGCTTTACCCACTCTGAAACCACGTTGGTATCGAGGAGGAAGCTCATAGTTCAACTTTCCGTGCTCCGCCCCGCACACGTCTGATCTGCAACCCGGACCCTCGCAGCGGGGACGAGGCAAAGAACTCCGCCAGGCTGCCGTGTCGCTTTGTCTTGCGCTCCCATTCCTCGGCGGCTACGACCACCGCCGTGTTGCGACCTTTCCGAGTTATGGTTTGAGGCCCCTCGGCTTGAGCCCGCTCGATCACTTCACTGAATTTTGCTTTTGCTTCAGCGACTGTCCACTTGTGTGTTCCCATGGCTTACCTCGACAGCTCAAAAGGTCATTATGGTCATCATAGTCATTTAGCGCTAGTCCAGCAAGCGACAACTGCCGTGGTGAGTGTTGCCGGCGGGCTAAACAGCGCGCTGTGGTGGGTTTTCTGCTGGGTTTTGATACGATGAACGCGATGGCGTCTCCCACGAAGTCACGCCTCCGCACGGCCGCCGCAAAGCGGTCGCGGAGGGCAGGGCTGCTCCGCGACGGTCACCCGCCGCGCACCGAACTGGTCATCATCACCGGCATGAGCGGTTCGGGCAAGATGTCCATGCTGAAGGTGTTCGAGGACCTGGGCTATTACTGCGTGGACAATCTTCCCACCGACCTGATTCAGCGTTTCGCCGAGCTGGCCAAACAATCAGGGTCCATCGAGAAGACCGCTCTGGTGGCGGATGTTCGCGAGGGCCCGGCGCTGAAGCGGCTGCCTGCCATCGTCAAGAGTCTCAAGGCATCGTTGCCGACGACGGTTGTGTTTCTTGAAGCCAGCGACGAAGCCCTGGTACGCCGCTTCAGCGAAACGCGGCGGCCGCACCCGCTCGGCGGTTCGTCCACGGTGAAAGCGGCGATCAGCCTCGAGCGCCGGCGCCTGCGGCCAATCCGCAACATTGCCGACGTAGTTATTGACACCTCAAAATTCAACGTCCACGAACTGCGCGCGCACATCATGCACCGCTTTCATCGCGAGGCCTCTAATAAGAATATTCTGGTGTCCTGCGTGAGCTTTGGCTACAAGCAGGGCGTTCCCGAGGAAGCGGACCTGATCTTCGATGTGCGCTTCCTGCCCAATCCGCACTTCGTGCCCGAGTTTCGTCCCTTCACCGGCAAGCATCCGAAGGTGGCCAAGTACATCCGTTCGTTCCCGCAGACACAGGAATTCATTTCTCGCATTTCCGACCTGCTCGTGTATCTGCTGCCGCATTATGTAGAGGAAGGGAAGAGTTATTTGACGGTTGGGTTCGGCTGCACCGGCGGACAGCACCGCTCCGTGCTCATCGCCCAGGAAGTCTACAAACGTCTGCAGAAGGCGGGATACCACGTCAAAGTCGTGCATCGCGACTGCCCGAAGTGACGTTTCCGTTTCCCGTTTCCCGTAGCCCGGTTAATACAACCGGCAACCGGGAACGAGAAATGGACAACGGAGAACGTCCATTTCCTCCCGTGTTCCGTTAGAATAAGTGCTTGCATCCCATTGGCAAAGTTTTGGCTATGAGGTCCACTCAGGGGCCCCGGCAGGTGTTATGCGCCAGCTAATCCGGCTACTGCATTATGTTCGGCCGTATCTGCTGCACCTGTTCGCCTCTGTCACGCTGATGGCTGCCGTGGGCCTGCTGGACGCGTTCCGCGTTCTGCTCATCGGCCCTATTTTCGACCACGTTCTGAACCCGGCTTCGACCACATCGAATAACATCTACCTGTTGCGCGTTCCCTGGACGAAGCACATCATTTACCTGCAGCAGTTGGTTCCGCAGCACTTCCACAATGCTTGGACCATCGTGGCGTTTGCCCTGGTGGCATCCACCGCGCTGAAAGGCATCTTCGATTACGCGGGTACTTACCTGGTCAACTACGCGGGTTTCGGCATGATCACTGACCTGCGCAATGATCTGTACAACACCATCCTGCGGCGCTCCGTGGCCTTTTTCCAGCGCACTTCGACGGGGACGCTGGTTTCCACCACCATCAACGACATCGAGCGCGTGCAGTTTGCGCTCTCTACCGTGCTCGCCGAATTCCTTCAGCAGGTCTTCACGCTGATTTTTCTGGTTTTCCTGGTGGTCTCGCTGGGCGGCAAGCTGGCATGGGTGTTGGTACTTTTCCTGCCTTTTATTCTGTTTTCCTCGCGCAAGATCGGCTACCGCGTGCGCCACACCACCCGCCGCGGTCAGGACAAGCTCGCTGACATACAGAACATCCTGCACGAAACCATCACCGGCGTGCGCGTAGTGAAGGCGTTCAGCATGGAACTGTGGGAACTGGTGCGCTTCCGCGGCGCCGCCCGCAAGCTGTTTCGCGCCAACCTGCGCTCCGTCCGCGCCGCCGCCCTGAGTTCCCCGCTGATGGACCTTTTCGGTTTCATTGCCCTGGCCATGCTGCTGTTGCTCGGGCGCGACCAGATCAGGACTGGCGCCTTTACTGCCGGTACTTTTATTGCCTTCATTGCCGCGGTGTTCAAGCTGTACGAACCTGTCCGCAAGTTTGCGGGTTACAACAACAACTTCCAGCAGGCGCTGGGCGCGTCGCATTCGATCTTTGCTTTCATGGACGAAAAGGACGACGTACGCGAGAAGCACGGCGCCATCAGCCTGCCCGCATTTCGTGAGCGCATTTGCTTCGACCAGGTCAGCTTCAGCTACGGGACCAATGGCGAAACCCGCGAAGTGCTGCGCGATCTCTGCCTGGAAGTGCGCGCGGGCGAGATCGTGGCCATTGTGGGCTCCAGCGGCTCTGGGAAGTCCACGCTCGTGCATCTGATCCCGCGCTTCTTCGACGTCAGTTCCGGCGCTCTGACCATTGATGGCCACGACGTACGCGATGTCACGCTGGCTTCATTGCGCTCACAGATCGGCATCGTCACGCAGGAAATCGTCCTGTTCAATGACACTGTCCGCAACAACATTGCCTACGGCCAGCCGGAAATTTTGCAGGACCATGTGGAAGCCGCAGCCAAAGCCGCCCTGGCGCACGACTTCATCATGGCCCTGCCGGAAGGCTATGACACGGTAATCGGGGAAAAGGGAGTGCGGCTTTCCGGCGGCGAACGCCAGCGGCTGGCGATTGCGCGGGCGCTGCTGAAAAACGCTCCCATCCTGATTCTCGACGAGGCCACCTCCGCGCTGGACAGCGAGTCGGAATCGCTGGTGCAATCGGCGTTGCAGAACCTGATGGTCAACCGGACGGTGCTTGTCATCGCGCACCGCCTCTCCACCGTGCGCCACGCCGACCGCATTGTCGTGCTGGAGAACGGCGCCATCGCCGATTCCGGTACCCATGACGACCTTATGAACCGCCTGGGAACCTACCGCCGCCTGTATGACCTCCAGTTCGTGGATCTGGAAAGCGCATTCAACGGCAGCAACGGAGCCAAAGTCATCACTGCCGGCTCCGTACCCGAGTGATAGTTATGCTGATTGCATATGATGGAAATTCGGCTAGTGATAGAAATCCTTTGATTAAGGATAGAAATAATTTGTCAGAGCAGATGACGCCCCAGCCGCGTAGCGGCGACATTCGTTAGCCCAGCGCTTCAGCGCTGGGACATGGGTTAGCAGTGAATCGGAGTCCCGCAGGGACGGCCCCAAATGGCTTAAACCTAATAACAGATTTTTTTGCATTGCATTTTCAGCACCCGAGAACGTAGAGACCAGATCCCCGAAGATCGCCAGGAAAAACTCTGGGCCTATTTCTTCGGTGTGGCCAGCGCGGAGCAAATAAAACTTGTGGCAGCCGGCGGCACTGCGAATCACGTTCACCTGTTGATCGCGTTGCCGCCCACGTTGTCTTTATCGCAGGCCATGCAAAAATTGAAAGGGAATGCCTCCCGTGGATGGGAGAAGATTTCGAGTGGCAGCAGGGCGCCGGCGCGTTCAGCGTGAGTCCCAGGTGCCCATCGTGAAGGAATATGTCCGCAGCCAAGGCCGACACCACCGGAAACGGAGTTTTGAAGAAGAGTTCGTCGCATTATTGAAGAAGTGTGGAATCGAGCACGATCCGAAGTACGTATTTGGTTAGTGCCGTCCCTACGGGACTCTGGCATCATTGCGTATGCTCTCCCGGCACTGAAGTGCTGGGCTAACGAATACCGCGCCTACGGCGCTGGGCCAAGGAGTGACGAGCCTTCGGTGCTGGGCTGGCAAATGTCGCGCCCACACACTGGTTTCAGCTGAGCAATGTCGCACAAATGCTCGGCCATTGGTGGCGGCTCTGCTGGTTTGTTTGGTGCTTCACGATGATCCCATGACCATTCGCTCTATGACCGCATTCGCGCAGGTGAAGACGCAGGTCAATGACCAGCTCAGCTTCACCTTGGCGCTGAAATCGGTGAACCATCGTTTTCTCGACCTCCACCTGCGCATGCCTGCGGAAACCGATGCGCTGGAGATGAAGCTGCGCCGTATCCTCAAAGACAAGCTGGCCCGCGGCCACGTGGACCTGACGCTCACCGTCGAACGCACCGGCGCTGGCGGATTTTCCGTGAACAAGCAGATTGTGGGCGGATACCTGGAAGCCTTCCGCACTGCAGCCGAGGAGTTCGGCGTCTCCGCGGAACCCGATCTCAACGCCATTTTCAAAATTCCCGGCGCTCTGGAAAGCGCCAACGGCTCCCTCGGCGAGGACACGGGTCTGCAATCCGCCGTGCTCGTTCAGCTCGAAAAGGCCATTCAGAAGCTGAACGACATGCGCGCCGAAGAAGGCTGCAGCATCGAACGCGAACTGCGCGAGCGCCTAGCGCGACTGAAAGCTGCGACCGCCGAAGTCCACAAGTTCCGCTCTGCCGTGCTGCGCGCCTATGTGGATAAAATACAGATACGCATACAGGAACTGGTGGGCGCGCATGTGGACCAGGACCGCGTCATGCAGGAAGCGGCGCTGCTGGCCGAGCGCAGCGACATTCAGGAAGAAATCGTGCGCATGGACACTCACATCCAGCATTTCCAAACCCTTCTGGACACTGGCGGCGAAATCGGCAAGAAGCTCGACTTCCTGTTGCAGGAGATGAACCGCGAAGCCAACACCCTGTTGTCGAAGACCGGCGGCGTCGCCGGGGAGGCACTGCGCATTACTGAGCTGGGACTGGCCATGAAGTCGGAGATCGAGAAGATGCGCGAACAGGTGCAGAACATCGAATGAGCGGCATTGTCTACATTGTTTCGGCGCCCTCCGGCTCGGGCAAAAGCACCCTCACCGCTGAGCTGCTGAAGTCGGTGCCCAACCTGGAATTTTCCATCTCCTACACTACGCGAGGGCCGCGCGGCAGCGAGCAGAATGGGCGCGAGTATTTTTTTGTCACTCCGGAGGAGTTTCAGCGCATGCTCGCGGAGGACGAATTTCTCGAACACGCTTGCGTCTTCGGCGACTACTACGGGACTGCGCGCCGCTTCCTGCGCGACGCCAAAGCGCGCGGTAACGACCTGCTGCTGGACATTGACGTCCAAGGCGCCGGCCAGGTCAAACGCAAACTGCCGGACGCGGTCAGCATCTTCATCCTGCCGCCCTCGCGCGATGAGCTGGAAAAGCGTCTGCGGTGTCGCAGCGAAGGCGAGAAGGAAGTCGAGGACCCTGGGCGCCGCCGCACTGAGGCCGACCGCGAGGCCACGATTCAGCGCCGTCTGCGCGCTGCCGCCAAAGAGATTGAGAATTACCCGAATTACGACTATATTCTGGTTAACGATCAGCTGGAACAATCCATTGATCTGTTGAAAGGCATTGTCCTGGCGGAGCGCCTGCGCCGCTCAGGGAGAGCGCTTTCCGCCGAGGATGCCAAGCTGGTCAGTGCCGCTGAGCTGTGCCGCTTGCCTCGATGCGGCCAGCGCGTCCAGCAGATCTTGTCCACTTTCATGCAGCCGGCTGCCCCCGGTTCAAGGGCTAAGTAGGAGAGAATACATGACTTCGGCTGAGGGTTTTGACAGCAAATACCGTTACATTCTGGTCGCGGCGCGCCGTGCCCGCCAACTGCAATCCGGCGCCCGGCCGGCGATTGAAAGCGCCTCCCGCAAACCCTGCAAGATCGCGCAGGACGAAATCAAAGCGGGAAAAGTGAAGTGGTCGCTGGAGCCGCCACGTTCCGCCGTGGATGTCGCCAGTGAGATGCTGGATAAGGCCCTGACCGGCACAGATGCCAAGGCATAATCGGCTAAAGGCCGACTGGAGTGGGTGCGTGAGAGCCGCTTTTTATGTAAATCGAGTGGTCTGAAGTGCCGAAAATCAGCCCGCGTAGCGGGCGGCGGAACTTAAAGCGGTTTTCAGTTTTACTGTATCCGCAGCAGACTGGAGGAGTCATTCTGAGCGAGCGGCCTGTCTTTGGCCGCGACGCGAAGGGCCTGCTTTTTTGGACGTGAATAAAGCAGGTCCTTCGGCTCCGCTTCGCTTCGCCTAGGATGTCGCCTCTAATACCGGCCCTGAGTCTCGGCGCGGCCTGCCGCGTCTAAAAAATTATGAAGATTGCTCTCGGTGTAACCGGCGGCATCGCAGCTTACAAAGCGGCAGAAATCGTGCGTCTGCTGCAGGAGCGCGGCCTGCGCGTACAGGTCGTCATGACACGCTCCGCCCAGGAATTTGTACGTCCCCTGACCTTTGCTGCGCTTTCCGCGGAAAAGGTCATCACCGAAATGTTTGGCACTGGGGCGGAGCAGCCCAACATCGACTCCGCCGTCGAACACATCGCCGTGGCGCAGTCCATTGACGCGCTGCTGGTTGCGCCAGCGACGGCCAATATCATCGCCAAGTTCGCTCATGGCATTTCCGACGACTTCCTGACCACGCTGTATCTGGCGACTACGGCACCGGTGATTATCGCTCCCGCCATGAACGTGAACATGTGGGAGCATGCGGTGACCCGCGAAAATCTTGAACTCCTGAAAAAGCGTGGCGTGCGCGTGGTCGAGCCCGGCTGCGGGTATCTCGCCTGCGGCATGGTTGGGGCAGGGCGGTTGGCTGATCCGGACGTGATTGTGGCCGTCACGCTGGAAGCCGTTGGTTCCAGCCAGGACCTGGCTGGCGAAACAGTCATGATCACCGCTGGTCCTACGCGCGAGGCCATTGATCCCGTGCGTTACATCAGCAACCGTTCGAGCGGCAAGATGGGATACGCGCTGGCTGAAGCGGCGCTGCGCCGCGGCGCGCGTGTCATCCTTGTGACCGGTCCCACGAACCTGACGCCGCCTGCGGCAGCCAATGTGGTCAAAATCGAAAGCGCGGAAGACATGCGCAAAGCCGTGCTCGATCATCTGGCCGAAGCTACCATCGTGATCAAGGCGGCCGCAGTTTCCGACTACCGGCCGAAAGCGCCCTCAACGGAAAAGATCAAGCGCAAAGGCGCGCTGACGCTGGATTTGGAGCCGACCAGCGACATCGTTGCTGAAGTGGCTCGCGCCCGTCAGGACGGGCTCATCGTGGTCGGGTTTGCCGCTGAGACCACAGACGTGATGGAAAACGCCCGCCGCAAGCTCCTGGGCAAGTCGCTGCATGCGATTGTGGTCAATGACGTTTCGCGCGCCGGCATTGGCTTCGATTCCGACCGCAACGCCGTCACCATCGTCACCCCGCAGGAAGAGATCGAAATCCCCGAGAGTACGAAATGGGAAGTCGCGCACCGCGTCCTGGATGTCGTGCGCAAGCTCCGCCAGCAGCAGGTTCCGCAACCGGGTGCGACTTCAGGCGCGTCACAGGGCAAATAGCTCAGCAATGCCAAAGATGCTCGATCCCGAAACCCGCCGCGCCTTCGCCGCTCGCGTTCAATACTACAAAGATCTCGGCATCTACGATTTCTACCGCCGTCCGGTTCCCGAGAGCGTGGCCCAGGAGCGCGAGGGCATGGAAGCGGGTGAACGGGAATTCAGGAAACGGCAAATGCTCGAAGATGCTCTCGCAGACGAAGCGAATAGAGACGTAGCAAGCTGCGTCTCTACGGAAACGATTCGCGCCGTCGAAGCGGCCGTGGACCATGCCGCCGCGCTGCGCGCCATCCGCGAAGACCTGGGTGACTGCAAGCGTTGTCCCTTGCACAAGCAGGGACGCAAGCAGATCGTCTTCGGCGTCGGCAATCCTTATGCTGAACTGATGTTTATCGGCGAAGCGCCCGGAGCAGACGAAGACGAGCAGGGCATTCCCTTCGTCGGGCGTGCCGGACAGTTGCTGACCAACATGATTGCCGCCATGGGTCTGCGCCGCGACGATGTCTATATCGCCAACATCATCAAGTGCCGTCCGCCGGGCAATCGCACCCCGGAGCGCGACGAGTGCGCCACCTGCTCGCCGTTCCTGCTGCGGCAGATTGACGTCATTCAGCCCAAAGTCATAGTTGCTCTCGGGGCAGTCGCGGCGCGCACCTTGTTAGGCATGAACGAACCGATGGCGGCGCTGCGCGGCCGCTGGTTTGATTTCCGCGGCATCCCACTGGCCGTGACCTACCATCCTGCCTATCTCCTCCGCGACCCCCGCCAGAAAGCCGAGGCCTGGAAAGACCTGCAAATGGTCATGAAACGCATGGGCCTGAGGATTCCGGCGAAACGCGGCTCATAGCGCGACACGCCCTGGCAGTGTCACCTTAATTCCTTTTTCGTAACACCAGCGCAGCAGAGGCACGTAGACGCTCTGGCAGCCTGCGAGCTGTGGTATTATGCCAGCCCATTTCGTTCCAGGCCGCCACTCGTCATTATCACCCCCAAGGAGAATGACCATGAAGAAGCGCTGGGTCCTTGCAGTTCTCGGGCTCACGGTGGCGGCGTTCACGCTTTCCCAGGTCGCTGTCGCAGCAGATAACGCAACTCCGCAGGAAGTTGTCGCCAAGGTGAAACAGGCGGCGGCTACACTGTCGAAATCCGGCGCAGCCGGACTGGATCAGTTCAACAAGAAAGACAGTCCGTGGGTGTGGAAGGACAGCTACATCTTTGCTCTGGATTGCACCAAAATGACTATGGCGGCCCACCCGATCAAACCGGACCTGATCGGCAAGGACGTTGCAAACATGAAAGACACCAAAGGCACGGCGTTCTTCGGTGACCTTTGCTCCGCAACCAAGAAGCCTGACGGTGTCTGGGTCGAGTACTGGTGGCCGAAACCGGGCGAGAAAGAGGGTTCCCGAAAAATCAGCTACGCCATGAATGCACCGAACACGCCCTATGTCGTGAGCGCCGGGATTTATGACGACAAAGCCACGATCGCCGACTTGCAGAAGATGAGCGGAAAATAGGTCAAAGTTATCCCTCCCACCCCCAGAAGTGCGATTAGGGCCGCTGCAGAATGCGGCGGCTTTCTTGTCTGTTGCCGGGAAAGAGCCGTGTATTGGCCAGCAGGGCTCACCCTGAATGCAATCTCCGCGCAATCCTCTCGTACAACTCCACCGCTTCCAACAACTCCTGCTTGGCAATGCACTCGCCTTCGGTGTGCGCGACGTGAATGGATCCGGGCCCGACCAGCAGCGGCTCGCCCCAGTTGCTCAACCGGGGGATGTCGGTCGTAAACTTCGCCACCATGGTGGGCAGTCCATCAATGGTTCGCAGTCGCACGAACGGGATTTCCAGAACGAAGTTCGGCGTCGCCAGATCGCGCACCGCGTCCTGTATCTGCGTCCGCAACTGATCGGACAGTCCCACCAGCCGGTACTGTAACTGCGCCCGCGCGAAGTCGGGGACGACGTTGGGCGCGCGGCCTCCTTCGATAACTCCAATGTTTAACGTGCATGGCCCAATTTCCTGGCTGACCGGCAACGGCATCTGGCGCAGCCGCTGGAGCGCATCCAGCAGCTTGTCAATCGCCGACTCGCCCAGCTCCGGATACGCCGAATGCGCCATGCGTCCCGTTGCCGTCAGCTCCACACGCAAGGACCCCTTGGACGCGAGTGCAAGCCGGTTTCCGGTCGGTTCGCCGTTCACCAGGAAGCGCGATCCCGGCGCATGACGGTTTGCCGTCTCCGCGCCCAGACTGTCACGTTCTTCGCCCACTACGTACAGCAGGCCGATAGGGAAGCCTTGCTCCCGCAGTCGCACTGCCGCCGTAATCTGTGCCGCCATGATCCCCTTGGCATCGCAGGAGCCGCGGCCATAAATACGCTCGCTGTCCTCAGAGGAGCTGATGAAGGGCGGCACGGTATCCATGTGCGTGGAGAAGACCACGGCGGGCGGGCTCTGCGGCACATGCGCGTAAACATTGAATCGCTCGCCGGCGCCGCACGTTGCCTCGGCAGGGAACAACACCGGCATCTTGGACGTTTGAAAGCCCAGCGCCGCCAGCTCACGCAGTAGGAAATTGCCCACGGCGGCTTCGTTGCCGCTGATTGATTCGATATCTACCAATTGACGCGTCAGTGCAATCGGATCCATGCAGCCACAGCATAGCAGAGCGGAGCCCCGAAACTGGCCGTTATGCATGTCGTAGAATCCGAAACGTGTGGCACAGCCGACCTCGGCTGTGCTGGTTCAACCAAGGAGGACACTACGGACGCCACCACTCCGCGATCGCAGGTGAAGTCTTTCTTTCTGCACGGCCCAGCCGGCAAACTGGAAGCCTTGCTCAACAGCGGCGCCGCCACCACACATTCAGCGCTGCTTTGCCATCCTCATCCGCTGTTCGGCGGAACCATGCACAACAAGGTCGTTTTTCATGCCATGAAGGCGCTCAACAGCTTCGGCTTTCCAGTGCTGCGCTTCAATTTTCGCGGCACCGGGCTGAGCGCGGGCGAACACGATCACGGACGCGGCGAGCGCGACGACGTCCGCGCCGCTCTGGACTGGCTGGACTCTGAATTCCACCTGCCCATCATCTTCGCCGGCTTCTCATTCGGGGCCGGTGTCGGCCTGCGTGTCGCCTGCCCCGATCCGCGCGTGGACGCCCTCATCTCCCTGGGCACGCCTGTGCACATCGAGGAGCGCACCTACAACTACCGCTTCCTGCAGGACTGCACCAAGCCGAAGCTGTTTGTCAGCGGGGCCCGCGACCAGTTCGGCCCGCGCTTCGAGCTGGAGCGGATCGTGGCTTCCCTCCCCGAGCCGCGCGACCTGGTGCTCATCGAGGGCGCGGATCATTTCTTCGAGGGACACCTGTCCGAGCTGCGCGCCACGATTGAGGCCTGGGTGAAGAAGACGTTTGCGATTTCCGAAGTCTGATTTACGAGGCTGGCGGGCCCTAGAGGACGATTTTAGAACTCTCGTACTTGCCGAGGCGGAGTTCGCGTCCACTTAGATCTGATCAATCAGACACCACCGGACGCAGGCGTCGATCATGACCGCAGAGTCTTTTCTTAAACTACCGTGAAATTGAGGCTCCGCAGATATGAGCTGGTGCTAGGGAGACTCTGATTAAGTTCTCCTATTTCCACAGCAGCATACAGTAAAGTCGCGCCAGGATGGATGCTCATTCCAAGCAGAGGACACTGGCGATGTGGACGGGCTTTGAGCGGTACACCAAGAAGACGCGGCGGGCGGCGTTTCTGGAAGAGATGAACCAAGTGGTGCCGTGGGCGGAGCTGTGTGCGCTGATCGAGCCCTATTACCCGAAGGCGGGGAATGGGCGGCGGCCGAAGGAGCTGGAGCAGATGCTGCGGATTTATTTGGTGCAGCAGTGGTTCAACCTGTCGGACCCGGCGGTGGAGGAGGCGCTGTACGACTCGCTGTCGCTGCGCGATTTCGTGCGTATCGACCTGGGCAAAGAGCCAGTGCCGGATGAGACCACGGTGTTGAAGTTCCGCCATCTGCTGGAGGAGCACAACCTGGGCGGAGAGATGCTGGAGGCGGTGAACCAGCACCTGCAGTCGAAAGGCGTGCGGATCACGAAAGGGACGATCGTGGACGCGACCATCATCCACGCGCCCAGTTCGACGAAGAACGAGAAGCAGGAGCGCGACCCGGAGATGCACCAGACCAAGACGGGCAACCAGTGGTACTTCGGCATGAAAGCGCACGTGGGGGGATAGCAAGACGAAGATCGTGCACACCGCGCGGCCGTTACACCGGCCAACGTGAGTGACGCGGCGGTGCTGCCAGAGTTGCTGCACGGAGAAGAGACGCGGGCGTGGGGCGACGGCGCCTATCAGGGCCAGACCGACGCGATTCACCGCGCCGCCCCGCGGGGCGCGGGACTGGACGCAGCGGCGCTGCCGGTACAAGGACTGGGTGGACGAAGCCGAGCGGGCGCGGAACCGGACCAAGTCGCGGATGCGCAGCCGGGTCGAGCATGTGTTCGGGACGCTGAAGTTGAAGTTCGGGTTCACCAAGGTGCGCTACCGAGGACTGAAGAAGAACGCCAACCGGTTGTTTGCCACCCTGGCGCTGGTGAATCTGTTCACGGTACGCAAGCAACTGCTACGGGCGGCGCTGGCATAAACAGCGCCGAACTGAGAAACAGCGCCGAAGTGAGATGACGCTGGGCGGCGACGCCTGATCTGGAGCTCAGGTTCGAAGCACCCTCGCGTGGAACTCGCTCCAGACATACGATCTGGACATCCACCGCCTCAAAAGCGGTGCTTGTTCAGAGTTTCCCTAGAAGGCCGGACAAGACGGATCTGGTTTGAGGCGCGCCTCCAACACGTTGAACCTAGGCTCCGATCGCATGCTTTCAAAACCAGGATCAGTAATCTTTGGATCATCGTCTGGACTGGCTTTCTCCAGCCAGGCGATCGCAGGCTTTTTCTCGCCCAGTCGGGCGTAGATTAACGCAATAGTAGATGGAGGCACATGCCTCTGCCTCGACATTTCCTGCAATTCGCGGATCGTGCGTAAAGCTTCTTGTCTCTTACCCCATTGCGCATACACCTCGCCCAACCGTGCCAGCCTCTCTGGTGACTTATCAAGCGAAATCGCCTTCTGGATCTCAATCACGGCTTGGCTATATTGCTGTTTCGCGGCATATGCAAATCCAAGCCGCGCATGTGTGGCTGCGTAATTCGGGTCGAGTTCCAAAGTCTTCTCAAGCTGCGTGATCGCTTCATCGTTGCGTCCTGCCCGCAGTAGGTAAAGCCCTAGCTCCGCGTTGGTTCTCAAGGCGAGTGGATCATGCCCTAGGACTCGTCTTTTTTCGGAAATCGCCTCGTCCGTGTGTCCTGTCTCAAGCAGATAATATGAGTGAGAATCGAGCGCCTCCATGTCGGCGGGGTTAAGCTCCAGGGCACGATTCAATTCCTTTTCGGCGGCCATTCGATCGCACCGAAACTGCAGTTTAACCAACCCGAGCAGAGTGTGCGCTTTCGAGGACATGGTGTCGATTTCCAAGGCTTTGCCCAGGAGATCTTCCGCCTTGACCCAGGCTCCCCAATGCGGGCTCATGCCCGTGTAAGCGATCGTGCCGTAATACTCGCCAAGACCAGCATACGCGTCAGCGTACTTCGGATCGAGCTCGATTGCTTGCTCAAAGTAGGCCTTGGCCTTCGCGAAGCCCTCGGTAGTCCATTTGCCTAAGAAATATTTTCCTCTCAGGTAGGCTTCATAGGCCTGGGGATTCACGTGTCGCGTTCTCTCCGTCAGACGTGATTGTTCATTTGGAGTCAGGTTCCCGGCGACTTCCAGAGTTATGGCCGAAGCCAAATCATTCTGGAGTTGCAAAATATCCCGTAATTCACGGTTGTACTGCCGCGCCCAGAGATGCTGATCCCTGTGAGCATCAACCAGTTGTGCGTTGATTTGGACACGATCCCCCGCCTTACCAACAGTGCCTTCGACCACAGCATCGACGTTCAGTTCTTGCGCAATCTCGGGCAGGGACTTGTGTGTTCCCTTGTAGTGCATGCTTGACGTTCGTGAGATCACGCGCAGAGCTCCGATCTTGGTTAAGTTCGTGATCAAGGCATCTGTCATACCGTCGGCAAAATAATCCTGCGCGGAATCTCCGCTCAGATTCTCAAGCGGCAGAACGGCTATGGATTTGATTGGGTAGGGTGCGTACGACTTTCCGAGAATCCACCCCCGAACACTCTGGAGTCGGAGGGAACCCGCCAGAACAGCCACAAAGAGCAGCGCGGCCAGCGCCATTACCGGCAGCATCTTCCGCCTCTTTTCGCCGACTGCGAACCGGTCTCGAAGCGCCTGTAGATCCGCTCGCATCTCCGCGGCGCTCTGGTGACGCAGCGAGCGTTCTTTCTGCAGTGCCTTGTTGACAATACTCGCCAGTCTCGAGGGAATCTTCGGCCTGAGTTGCTCAACCGGAATCGGCTGGCGGTGTTGAATCGCCTGCAGAACATCGGCCAGATCCTTCCCCGCAAAGGGACATTGGCCAGTCGCCATTTCGTAGACCACAGCGCCCATTGAGAACAGATCGGAGCGCGCATCGACGTCATATCCGGCGGACTGCTCGGGCGACATGTAAGCGACGGTTCCGATCACGACCCCAGGAGCGGTCACGCTAAGATCGAGATTGGGTGGCAGCAGTTGGGAGAGTGTCTCCGCGTGCTGAACCAGTTCCGGTCCCAAGCGTTTCGCTACGCCAAAATCGAGTAACTTGGCACTTCCACGGCGCGTGAGAACAATGTTGGACGGCTTTATGTCGCGATGAATGATGCCGGCCGAGTGAGCGGCATCCAGTGCATCGCAAATCTCGATTCCAATGGCAAGTATCTCTCGAAACGCCAGCGGGCCACGGCGGATGTGCTCCTTCAGGGTTTCGCCTTCCAGCAATTCAATGGCGATGAAATGCAGTCCCTGGTCTTCGTCAACCTCATAGACGATGCAAATGTTTGGGTGGTTGAGTGCGGAAGCCGCCTGCGCTTCCTGCTCAAAACGCCGCAAGGCCTGCAAGTCTTTGGCCAAAAAATTCGGCAGCAGCTTGAGAGCGACGCGGCGGCGAAGCTTAACATCTTCGGCTTCATAGACCACCCCCATCCCGCCGCGACCGAGCGCCTTGACAATCCGGTAATGAGAGATGGTCGTTCCCTCCAGCGCCGGAGCGGGCGGGTCGAACTCATCCGCAGCGATGGCCCTGGCTACGATGGCGATGGCCGCGGTATCCAGGAAGCTTTGTGGTGTGTCCCCGTGCCGGAGCAGGGATTCAAGTTCGAGGAGCAGATCCTGGTCTTCGCCGCAGGCCCTCTGAAGAAAAGAGCTGCGCTGGGCCTCGGGCAGGTCTGAGGCGGAGTGATACAGCTCCTCGATCACGTGCCACTGCTCCGACCTCATCCCTTTGCCTCATGGCTCAGTTCGCGCAATAGCCAGGCCTTGGCCAGCTTCCAGTCACGCATCACGGTCTCGGGAGAGACTTTCAGAGCCGCAGCAGTCTCTTCAACCGTAAGGCCGCCAAAAAAGCGCAACTCGACCACCTCACTCTTGCGCCGGTCCAGTTTCGCAAGTTCTTTGAGAGCTTCATCGACGGCCAGTAGTTCCGAACCCACGACCGCAGACACCGTCACCGCTTCCTCTAACTCTATATGCGGGGAATGGCCGCCCCGTTTTTGATAATTTCGCGACCGGGCAAAATCGACGAGGATGCGTCGCATCAAGCGGGCGCAAATGGCATAGAAATGAGCTCGATCCTGCCAGTTGATATTGTTTGCGTCCACGAGCCTGAGATAGACCTCATGGACCAAGGCTGTGGTCTGTAGCGTCTGGCCCGGTTGTTCGGCTGCCATGTAGCGGTGAGCGATCCGGTGTAACTCGTTGTAAACGAGAGGTGTTAACCGTTCGAGAGCGCTCTCGTCTCCCGAACTCCAAGCCTGCAGCAGACGGGTTATTTCGTGGGTTGAAGCCGACGCGACTTCGTCCATGCCCCCCATACGTCCGCACTGCTGCGGGCAAGGTTACCACGTGTCCGCCTCCCCTTTCCAGAAGCTGACGTTGTCTGGCATTGCAGTTTTCGCGCTGGTTTCCCGCATTAAAGGACAGATGAGGTCACTCGCTCGGAGACGGAGTCCAATTCTCAAGAGGATCGTTCCATCTCCAACTGAGCGGCGTGCTGGGGTGCGCCAGAGCCAACTGTAGCTTCCGCCAAGTCGTGGAGAAGGAGGACGCCATGAAGAAACAGATATTGGTTGGGTTGACGCTCCTATTGCTGGCTTTGTGGGGCTGCGGTTCGCCGGACGTTCGGCCAGATGGCCGGACATTCCCTTCATCCGCGAATGCCATCAGTATTTCCCCCACCAGTGTGGTAGCGGGAAGTGCTGATGTCCTGCTGACCATCACGGGATCCAACTTCGGAAGTACACGCCACAATTTTAGTCAGGCGGTGTGGTCTAGCAACGGAAACCAAACGCCGTTGGCCACGACCTTCGTCAGTAGTACTCAACTGACGGCAGTCGTGGCCGCCAATTTGTTGACTAGCCCTGTAGCTGCACAAGTGTTCGTACAGACCGGGGACCCGATGGGCGACCTGTCGCCTCGGAAATCAGGCTCGGCCGGCTTCACCGTCACCGCGCTTCCAGTGGGAGCGGCAACGATCACTGCGATCTCGCCCGCAAGTGCGACCGCGGGCAGTTCCGACATTACGCTGACCATCACGGGAGACAACTTTGACAATCAGCGTTTCCACACCAGTATGGTGGGCTGGTCCACGAACCCCACTGACACGCATTGCTGCAACACCTGGCTGCAAACGACTTTCGTAAGGAGCAACGAATTAGTCGCAGTAATCCCCGCAGCTTTACTGCAAACTCCAGTTACGGCACAGGTGTTCGTCGAGACGGGTGACCCGCAGGGGATTACGGACGGAGTTTCCTGTCCAAGATCAAACTCAATCACTTTCACCGTAGGACAGTAGCTCAGGCTTGTGTTTAGCCGAAAACGGGAGGACACAATGAAACATGCGGCTGTGATCGCACCAGCGAAGCTACCGGGCTGCAGTGGTCCAAGCCTTCTGCATGGCTCTGCTCGGCCTGACGTGTAGGTCTGCCGTCGGAGTGACAAATTCACTCAAATCGGCTTCCAGCCGCTTTCGGAGTCAAAAGGAGATTCCAGATGAAAAACAAAACCAGAATCGCGTCGTCTATTTTCACGGTACTCGCGTTACTCACGCTTCCGTTAACTTCGGCCTCCGCCCAAGCAGTTGGCAACTACGTGTCCTTCGATGCACCCAATGCCACTCTTACCCGACCCCAGGACGTAAACAACCTTGGTGTCATTGTGGGCAGGTTCGACGATCAAAATGGAATTCACGGCTTCAGGCTGGCTGACGGCAATTTCACCAGTATCGATTTTCCCGGCGCTGGCGCAACCGCAGCTTTGGGAATCAACGATTTAGGACAAATCGTAGGGTGGTACGCGAAGAATGGTGTCCATGGTTTCCTGCTCTCGAATGGGTCTTTCAGCTCGATTGAAGTTCCCGGTGCAATTGAGACGCTCTGCCACGGAATAAACAAGAATGGCGACATTGTGGGACGCTACCTCGGTCCGCGAAATCCCGCAAAGGGCGGGGGAGCAGGACTTCTTGAGGAACACGGATTTCTATTGCATGCAAACCAGTTCACGAGCATTGATTTTCCGAACGCTGCCACCACGGATGCGTGGAAGATAGCCGATGATGGCGCGATTGTTGGCGATTGGGCAGACAATCCCGGCGTGTCATTTGGCAGCTTGAACAGTGGCTCTCTACACGGATACGTCTTCTCGCAAGGCCAATTCTTCTCCTTCGATTTCCCCGGAAAGCTGGGGACTGCCTCTCGTAAGGTCAACAGCTCTGGCTGGATGGTAGGCATTTACATCGAAAAGAAAATAGTTAGCCACGGCTTCGTTCAGATCAACGGTCGCTATACCGCGTTTGATTTTCCCGGTGCCGTCTGGACGGATGGCAATGCGCTCAACGACGCGGGAGTGGTTGTCGGGAGCTATGCGGACAGCAACGGACGGGAGCGCGGCTACGCTGCCCTAGCAACAGTGCAGTGAATCATGATTCATTGACTCGGCCGGCAGCGAGCACGGCTTCGTGGCAGTTCGGTGTCCGGACTCGGGTTGCCAGTGACGAGGAACTTTCGCCGAATGAGTTCTGCCAACAGTTCGAGGCAATTCGCAAACAAACAGATTGCCGAAAGGGAGGGGATATGAAACGCGCAGGTCTTACAATTGCTGCCGTGCTGCTGCTGATATCATCAGCGGCTCTAGCGCAAAACGCTATCACCGACTGGAATGAGATTGGCATCACTGCTGCTCGTGCCAGCACCGCGCCTGGATCGGCGACTGCCGGCGGTACTGGCATCTACATGGCGTATGTGCACCTTGCTGCGTATAACGCCGTGAACGCCATTGACCGACGGTTCCAGCCGTACAAGTATTCGCTCCCCGCGACCCCTGACGCTTCCGCGAATGCCGCTGCGATTGAAGCCAGCTATCGCACACTGGTGTACCTGCTGCCAGATCAGGCTGCGTTTCTCACAACTCAATACAACAGCTCGCTGGCCGCCATCCCCGACGGCGACGCCAAGACGAAAGGGGAAATGCTGGGGCTGGCTTCGGCTAACGCATTGATCGCACTGCGGACGGGGGACGGGCGTGGCGCCAGCGTTCCTTACACTTTTCCCTCCGTTCCGACGCCAGGCGTTTGGATTCTTACTCCCGGCGCAACGGCGCCACAGACCCCATGGGTCGGACAGATGCGGCCCTTCACTTTTGACGATCCAGCCCGTTTCCTGCCTGACGAGCCGCCGCCTGACCTGGGCAGTCAGACTTGGGCCGATGATTACAACCAGGTCAAGACGCTCGGCGCACTCAACAGCACGGTACGCACGGCGTGGCAGACCGAAGTTGGCCGATTCTGGACAGACCACGCCACCGCCCAGTATGGCCGCATGTTGCGAGCGATCGCCGGTCAACGCAAGTTAGGTCTTTCCGATACCGCGCGGCTATTTGCTATGGCCTACTCGGCCTCAGCTGACGGCTTCATCGGCTGCATGAATGCCAAATACCATTTCAGTTTCTGGCGCCCGGTAACCGCCATCCAAAACGGCGACATTGATGGCAATCCCGATACAGTCGCTGATCCAGGCTGGCTGGGCTGCCTCTGGCTACTACGCCCAACCATCCGGAGTATCCGGCCGCCCACGGATGCGTCACGGGCGCCCTGGCCGTAACGCTTGCCGCTTACTTCGGCACGCCAAATCTTGGGGTCTCGGTAGACAGCACGATCACCGGCACAACTCACACCTTTCGGAGCGTGCGCGAATGGCAAAAGGAAGTGGGGCTTGCGCGCACCTATGCTGGCCTCCACTATCACCATTCGAACGTGCAAGGGTTCGTCTTGGGCCATAAGGTGGCACGCAATTTGGTTACGAACTATTTCAGGCCAGTGCACTAGGCAGGAACTTTGGGGGGATCGCCAAGGGCGAGCGCCCCCTGATTGCTCCTAAAATGTGAGCTTCACGGCAAGCTGCATGATTCGGGCACCCGAAGAAAAAATCGGAGTACCAAAGGCACCGAGCCCCTGGTTTTGTGGCACAAGACAAGGGGAAGGAGCAATCCCGCAATCGGATGAAAAGTCAGAAACCGCATACTGGATGTTGTTCACGCCAGTGATATTCGCGTGATTCAGAATATTGAACGCTTCCCAGATGATCTGAAGTTTCGCTCGTTCCCCGATGTTGATGTTGCGCGTGAGTCGCGGATCCAATGAAATCGCGGCTGGCATATAGAAAGTGTTGCGGCCGAGTCCAGGCGTGCGATCGGTCGCAAAAACTCCGTCGTTATTGAGGTCAAAGTTGATCAGGCCAGAGTAAGGCTGTCCCGACTGCGCGCTCAGGATTCCGCTGAGCTCCCATCCTCGAAGAGCTGCCCTTGGCACTGTGGGCAGGCGATCGCCGTAGTTCGGCGTCCAGACGGCAGCCAGCGTGAAGCGATGGCGCTGGTCGTTGCTGCCCGGGCCACGGTCCGACCTCGGGTCGGTCGGATTCTGAACCAGGCCAGAGGCGCCGGGCCCTGGGTTTAACGCATAAACGTTGGGGTTGTTGTCGATCACCTTCGACAGCGTGTACGAAGTCAGGGCCTGGAAACTTGCCGAAAACCGCCTACTGACCTGAATTGCAAGACCGTGATAGATCGAGTTGGCGTCGCTATGGAAGACCAGAATTCGATCGAACCCCGCGACCGGGCGTGGCTCCTGGAACGCACGGTAGCTCAAGAATGTATTGGTGTTGGCGATCGGTATGGTTGCCGGATCACTGCCGCCGAGATTGACATCGCGTACCTGCTGCAGATGTGTACCCTTGCTGATGATGTAGCTGGCGGACACAGCCAGATTTTTGCTCGCCTGGATTTCCAATCCCACGTTGCCTTGCTGCACGTAAGGTTGGCGGTAACGCCGGGAAAACAGCTGCAAGGTCGGCAAACTGGCGCCTGCATCGGGAGGAGCGCAATTGGGAGGGATGCCCGACGGATCGGGAGCTCCGCAGAAATTGTTGGGATAAATGGGGATCAGGGATGCAAGAGAAGAACTTTCGTCGAAGGTTCTGATCTGAGTGGTAATGCCGTTCTGAAAATAGGCTCGCGAAGTCATGACCGATGGAGTGAGGGCATAAAAGATGCCGTATCCGGCACGGAATAAGAAACGGCTGCCCGCTGAAGGGGAGAAAGCTATTCCAACCCGGGGCGCAAAGTTATGCTTGTCGGTTGGCAGCGCGCTCGTATCCAGGCCTGCGGCCAGTAGCGCTGGCGAAGGATTCCTTACCGGAGGCTTGTCAATAACCTGCAAGTCATAACGGAGACCCAGATTCAGGGTGAGACTGGGTCGAACCCGCCACGTGTCCTCGACAAAGCCAGCAAAGCTGATGAAGTTAGGATGAGTCACAACTCCGTGCTCTCCTAATCCCGAGAAGGATTGGATATAAGTGTCGCTGGGAAGAGGCTGGGGCTGTCCGCTTAAGTTGCGTCCAAAGCTTTCCAGGCTGTTGAAGGTGTAGCTTCCTGAATAGTTTTGCGCGAAGAAAAATCGGATGCGGTCCACAAGAACGTCCGCTCCAAACTTGAGTGCGTGTCCGCCACGGTCATGGTGGAGCGTGTCCGACCACTGGAACTGGCGAAACGGGCTCTCCTGAGGACTGCCTGCGTTACGCCCAATAGTCAACACCCTTTGGCCCTGCTCGAAGATGTTCGCCTCGGGACTGAACCCGACTGGACCAAACCCGCCGGTCACGTGCAAGTAGCCGAACCTGACGACGTTGACGGTGCGGCTTGAGATCGCTGAGGTGAGCGAGACCGCGGCGGTGTCCGCGTTTGTCGGATTGGACGCGGTGTGCTCGAACGCGTTTTGCGGATCAATGTCGAGCGCGCCGCCGCCTGCGAATCGCTGCGTGTCCCACAGCGCCGTCAGCCTGTGTCTTTCCGAAAGCTGCCAGTCGAGTTTGCCCAGATAGTCATTCTGGGCAACCGGCCACACCCACGAGGCGGCGCGCGGCGCCAAGTAGTCCAGAGCACTCTGTTGAAAGCTTGCAATGGTTGGGTCCGGCGAGAGCTGGAAACCAGCCGGCAGGTTCAGAAACACAGCATTGGGGATATTGCTGCGCAAACCTTCATAGTTAAGGAAGAAGAACAGGCGGTTTCGGCGAATCGGACCGCCGAGGGTAGCGCCAAACTGATTGAAGTGAAACGGGCTCTTGGGCAAACCGAAAAGCTTGTTGACGGGATCGTTGGCGTTCATGGATTGGTCGCGATAGAACCAGAACGCGGAACCGTGAACATGATTGGTTCCCGACCTGCTTACGGTGTTGATCACGCCCCCGCCGGCCCGTCCGAATTCCGCAGAATAAGCGTTGGAGTTGACCTGGAATTCCCGGACTGCATCCTGGCTGATGGGATAGGGCTGGCGGCCATCCACGAGAAAGCCCGACATTTGCTGGCCCCAGAAGGGATCATCATAGTTGATGCCATCGAGCAGCAGCGAATTCATCGCGCGCTGGCCGGCAAAGCTGAGGCCCCCCCGCACATCCATGGTCACTGCCGGCGTCAGAAGAACAAACGCTGTGAAATCGCGCCCATTGACTGGCAAGCTGTAGATGAGACGGTTGTCGATGGTTGTGCTGAGCTGGCTGCGGCTCTTCTCCAGGATTGGGGCCTCATCTGTTACAGCGACGTGTTCTTTGGCACCCGCAACACTGAAGCGGAGCGTTAGCGTAAGGTTTGCGCCAACCGTAAGATCGATATTGCTGAGCTGGATGGTCGCAAAACCGGCATGATCCGCCGTCACTTCATACTGCCCTACCGGAAGTACGGCGAAACGGAACATGCCGTGATCGTTCGTCGTAGTGGAAGCGGAAAATGAAGTATTTAGGTCGCGGACTTTCACGTGAGCGCCAGCAACCACCGCGCCGGAGGTGTCGAACGCAGTCCCACCTAGCGAGCCTTGATCACCCGATTGGCACCAGGACTGGGCACTGCTCGCCAGCAAGAAGAGGGCAGCAAGAGCAGCAGGCCGCCAGGAATGGCCAAAATACATCTTCCTCCAACGCATACACACCTATCGGGCGGGGAACTAGCGGGTGGCCAATGCCGAATCGAATCATACTCTTTGGCCGATTACGCGGGAACGGCCCTCTCAAGTCTATAGCGGACCGCAAGAAAGTGCGGTCGAGTCGCTGGCTTTTCGGGTTTAGGATTGTTAGTTTTGTTCGGACGAGGCATTCCAGGCGGTTTTCGGCGGCGGTGACTTGCCGCCGCCGCGCCCGTACCCCAGGCACGGTACGGACTGATGGGCAGTCTGACTGCGTGGTGACAACGCCGTGGGTGCATACACCGCGAAACCTCTAACGATCTAAGTCGCTTTGAATAAGATTTCCACAGAAAAATTTCACCGTAGGCGGTGAATTTCTCCGATCTCATGCCCATTTAGCATGATAGAGGGTTCGGTTTCCAGCACCTCGCAAAAATTTCCATGACATCCAAAATCAGAGCCACGGAGCCAACACCCATAAGTGACTGAGTGATTGAGTCCAGCGCGGCGACCAGCCGTATGATCGGGACACCTCCTCGGCGGCGCAGCGACAGGTCACATGACGTTGGCTGCGGTGGCGAGGCCGCCGCAGCCCAACCCGGGCAGCCAGATGACTTTTAAGGCGTTCAGACGGCGGCAAATCTCTGGGGAGATTTGCCGCCGAACGGGGAGGCCCAAATTTCCCTTATCCCCTTCCCGTTACCGGCACCTCCCTGGGGAGGTGCCTATGTTCGTCAGTCGGGGAGCTGGGCCAGCTCCCCGACTCTGGCAGGAGCTGCCGCTCCCGGCGCGGGCCAGTGGTTCGGCCCGCGCCTGCCCCACCGAGCGCCGGTTTCCCATCGAGCCAGTTCTTGATTGTCAATTCGTGCAAGTCGAAAATTGTCTGGCGAACATGCGGTCGATTTTGACGACTTGAATGGCATTAGGAGATATAGAGGCAGTGTCTTCCGCCTCGCCGCTTGGCCCGACCGGCAGGCCGATGGCAGAGGCCGAAAAATATTTTTGGCCGAAGGCGCTCGAATTTTCCGACCGGGTGTGCATTAGGAGATATAGAGGGCGGTGTGCCGACCACCTGAGAGCGGTAGTGGCATGGCCGAGGGTTCATTCGGGGCCGGGCCAGATCATCAACCGAGCTATGTAGATTTTTCTAAGGCAAGATTTTTCGAACTTTTTCACCTTAGACACGGACAATTTTCGTGAATTGATGGCCATTAGTATATATAGAGGGTGCTTTTTTTTGGCCTGCCGGTGACCAGACCTATCATCTGTCTGAACTGACCCACAAGCGAAGGCCTCAGCCTTCGCGAAAGCCGCCTTCAGAACCAGCCACGAGGTTTCCCGCCGATCCTCAAACGACCCAAGCAGACCAGACACCCACACCGAAATCGAATACGGAGTGTGTTTGCATGACAGGATCGTTGGCGAGGCGTGCGGCTTTGCTGGATGAACTCTCTGAATATTTCCTGAGGCAGCTTGTCGACTTGGGCGGCTATTGCACGGCACTTCAGGCCGAGGCGCTTGGGATCGCGGAAACCGCTAAACGGATTCGTGGGCGCCTGCGGATGCTGGAGCGGCTGGGTTTCCTGCGACGCGTTACCAAATACCCGGTCGTCTATCAAGTGACCAAATCAGCGACCCGCTTGCATGGGCCGGATTCGAGCACTCGCCGGCGGCATATGCCGCCGACTGTGCAAGCGCGGCTTCTGGGTGTGCATTTCTATCTCGAAGCGCTTACCTGGCCAGCGACGTTCTTCTTCGATCATGAAGAGAAGATCATGACGTTGCAGAGCGCGCAATGTCCCTTGAATCTCCTGCCGCAGCGCAATGGCAAACCTTATTTGCGGGAACATCTCGTCTTCTTGCTTCCCGATAAGCGGCTCGGCGTAGCGATGATCGATTTGCTGCAACCGGGCATGATGTCGCGGCTGCGAGCATTCCTTCGGCAGTACCTGCCCCTGCTGCGCCACCTGCGGGACGAGATGGATCTGCTGATCGTGACGGCGGACAAGCGCCGCGCATTCACATACCAACGGCTACTACGAACCAACCGCACGGTCCTCAAGCTTGGCCTCGGAGCATTGACCACAAGGGTAAAGTTGTACAGCGTCAAGCCGCCGGTGCCCACGATTGATGAAGTCATCTGGCCCAAAGCTGATCCGGATGACATGTCGCTGGAAATAGACGAACACGGAAGCGATTTCGGCGACACGCGCCGCAAATACGACAGCCAACTTATCGGCGAGTAGCAGAGAGCCGGGCGGCGGCCCGGCAGCGCCACAGAAACACAAACAGCAAGCGCACCCAGCGGCGGGCCGCAGGCCCGCCGCTGCTGACCAAACGAAACGCGATCCACCCAGCCCAGGGCGGAGTCCCTTCCCTTGACCCATTCTCCCTGACCCATTCCCTTGACCCACTCCATTCCCTGTCCTTGGCGAGCCCAAGGACAGTTCCGAGCAGGGTGCAATGGAGAATCGCAGTATCGGACATGAAGGTCGGAACGAATCAGCGCTTCATCAACACGCCACCGTAATTCGGCAGGCAGCAACGAGTGAAATTGGCGATACTACGCTGAGCGGCGAAGAACTGCATCTGCTGATTGAATTCTTTCGCTTGCTCGACCGCTGGGATCGGCAGGAGGTGGTGCAATGAAACCATCTCGCTGCCGCTGCGGTGCGCGGGCCGAGTATTCGGTCTGTGTGCTGGTTTCGACCTTGGGCCTGCGACCGCCCCGCCAGAAGTGCGGTCGCGCTCAAGCATTCTGCGCCGCCTGTATACAAAGCCTCGTGTCCAGCCGATGGAGGATGGATGCTTCCGGTGTCCAGGAATCGCTCAGAGAGGCGTATACAGCGATTGCCGACGCCTCGGGAGCAGAATCTAATCCGCACCGAGCATCAGAATGTGCTATTGATCGAGAGCAAGAAGTTAGGATGGACGAGCCGGAGGTAATCAGATGCGGCAGGCAGTAATGTACACGCGCGTTTCTTCGAAAGACCAGGAGCGCGAGGGATATTCCATTCCGGCGCAGCAGGCGTTGCTGCGCGAATACGCGGTCAAACATGGATTCCAGATCATCCGCGAATTCGTGGATGTGGAAACGGCGAAGGTCGCTGGCCGCAAAGCGTTCGGCGAGATGGTCTCATTCCTGAAGCAGCATCGCGATTGCCGCGTGGTTCTGGCCGAAAAGACCGACCGGCTCTATCGCAACTTCAAGGACTATGTCGTGCTGGAGGACCTCGACGCGGAAATTCACCTGCCCAAGGAAGGGCACATCATCGGCAAGGACTCACGCTCGCATGACCGGCTCATCCACGGCATCAAGGTTGTGCTCGCTCGCAACTACATCGACAATCTGCGGGAAGAAGTCACCAAGGGATTGCGGCAGAAAGCCGAGCAGGGCGTTTTTCCTGGCGGACGGCCGCCGCTCGGGTATCGCAACAATACCGCGACGCATACCATTGAGGTTCATCCGGAGAATGCGTCCATCGTGCGGCGCATGTTCGAGGCTTATGCCACGGGGAATTATTCGCTGTCAGAGGTCAGGAGAATTCTGCGCGAGGAGTTTGCCGTAAGAATTCCGAAGTCGCATCTTCACCGGCTGTTGCAGAACCGGTTCTACCTCGGCGAATTTCTCTGGCGCGGAAAACAATACACCGGCTCGCATCCGCCGATTGTGAGCCGCGAGCAATTCGATTCCGTGCAGCAGATATTCGACCGGGCCAACCGCCCGCGCAGGCAAAAGCACGAGTTCGCATTCTCGGGATTGTTGCAGTGCGCGCATGATGGCTGCGCGATCACCACTGAAATCAAAAAGCAGCGCTACGTTTATTACCACTGCACCGGCTTTCGGGGAAGGTGCGAGCTGCCGTATTTCCGCGAAGAGGAGTTGGCAGACCGGCTGGGCCAGGTGCTCGCCGATATCCGCATTCCTGACGGCGTCCTTGCCCAGATAAAGCATTCGCTTGCGACCGACCAGCAGCGGAACCAGCAAGCCCTCCGCGAGCAGCGCCAGCGCCTGCAGCAGCGGTTGTCAACGATTCGCCAGCGACTCGATCAGGCGTATCTCGATAAGCTGGACGCCAAGATCGACGCTGCATTCTGGGAGCGCAAGTCCGTCGAGTGGCGGGCCGAAGAGCAGCGGGTGATGATGGCGCTTGCCGGATTAGACCAAGCCAGCCCGGATCGGCTGCTAGATGCCGCGCGCATTTTAGAACTCGCGAACAAAGCGCATTTTCTGTACGTTAGCCAGAATCCGGCGGAGAAGGCCAAACTGCTGAGAATGGTGCTATCGAACTGCGCCATCGATGGCGCAACTCTTTATCCCACTTACAGAAAGCCATTCGACTTGATTTTCGAAAGGGCCAAAAATCAGGAATGGCGGAGAGAGAGGGATTCGAACCCCCGATACGGTTCCCCGTATATCCGCTTTCGAGGCGGACGGTTTCAACCACTCACCCATCTCTCCGCGCCGCAAAGGCCGCGAGTGGCTGGGCGGCCTGCGCCATCGAGTTGTTACGGTTCTTAGTGCTCCGAACTCATCATACCAAATGAGATCGTACCGGTTCGCCGTGCGCGGGCTCTAAGCTGCCGCGCGTTGCAATGCCAGGCGATCGTATTCCTCGCCTGCGGGAGCGGGCAGCAACACCCATAGGGTATAGATCCCTAGCGCCGTGCCGAAGGGCGGATGAAGCAGGGAGATGAACCCCAGCACCAGCGCCAGCACACGCGCCCACGGACGCACCTTCAGCAGGCCCCAGGCTGCGATGAAACAGGCAAGAGCGATCAGCAACAGGAAAGCTCCAATGATGTACATCACCAGCGGGCCGAGCATCCTGGGTAACTCGCTGCCCGGACCGCGGAGCACCACCCCGGCCGCCGCACCTATGCTGAACAGGATGAACGCGGGAATAGCCCAGAGTGCGGCGATTATGAACCAGAATATAGCCAGCAGATGCAGGTGCCCGGAGAGCCGCTGGGCGGCCGGTCCCGTGATCGCGGGTGGCGCCACGCCCGTAGCCGCGCGACCGCAGTAAGGACAATAGTTCTGCTGGGCCGGCAGCGGAGCTCCACAATTATTGCAGTACATTGCGTACCTCCCTGCGGGTTGATTGTACGCTGATGTCATAGGTCGGCACGGCGGGCGTACTCCAGCAGGCCATCATAGATGGGAAGCTGTTTGAAAAGCCGCTCTTCGTCGGGCATGCCGAGCGCGGCTATGCCGTGGGCGATCGCGCGCAATCCGACGCCCTCTGAGGCAACTCCCTCTTGGCCCTTGATGTCCGCGGCGCGCACGATCAACGCCAAGCGTGCGAGCCCAGGCGCATGTAAACCGTAATCTTCAATAATCGCCTCGAAGGTGCAGCGATCGCCGCGGTGATTCAGCTTGATCTCAGGAATGCGCGGCGCGTCGAAGGGGATTGCCTGCTCGTGTTGTGCAGTCTCAAGCAATCTGTCCTCTTCAACGAAGAGAAACTCGGCCTCCGAATCTACAAAGCGGCGGATGAGCCAGGGACAAGCGACGCGATCTACCTTGATGTCTTTGCGCGTGATCCACTTCATAACGACCTCGGTTCGCCGCATCGAGCTCTACAGCCCTGGAATCACTTCCATCCCGCGGCGCAATAGCTCATCTTAACTAACAAGTGGGGCAGTGGGCGAAGATGACGAAGCTGTGTTCCTTCCTGTTTGCAGTCATCGTAATCGGCGGGGCAATAGTCCTGGGGATTACGGTTAACCTTGAGGGCCCCGGCATCTTGCGAGGCATGGTCAACGAGAGCACCACATTGGCATCGGCCCCTCTGCTCCGCCGCACGGCAACCATCGAGGTCCCCGGGCCAGCCGGCAAGCGCTTCGATTACGCAGTGATCGATCCTTCGAAACACCTGCTGTTCTCGACGCACCTGGCCGCAAACCAACTATATGTAATTCGCCTACCCGACAATAAGGTTGTGAAAACCGTCCCAAACCTGCCGGGCATTGAAGCGGTCGAACTTGTCCCGCAAATGAACCAGGCTTACACAAGCGACTGGTGGGAGAACAAGATCGGCATCATCGATCTGGAAAGCCTTGCCATCATCAAGAAGCTGCCGACGGAAGACAAGCCCGACGGCATTGCCTATGCTGCTGACTTCCACAAAATCTACGTCTCGGATGAGCGCGCCAAGGCGGAGGCGGTCATCGATGTCACAAAAGACGAAATCGTCACGACGCTGCACTTCGACAGCGAAACCGGGATGCCGCAGTACGATCCGGTAACTCGCAGGATTTACGTCAACCTTCAAGATCGCGACGAACTCGTGGAAATTGACCCCGGCTCGGACACCATCGCGGCCCGCTATCCTGTAGCGCGCTGCCGCGGGAATCACGGTATGGCACTCGACCCGGAGCATCGGCGCGCCTTTCTGTCGTGCGAAGGCAATGATCAGATGATTGTGTTCGATCTGCAGACGCACGCGACCATTGCAGCTTTGCCTATGGCACGTGGCGCCGATGTCATCAAATTCGACCCGGGCACAAGGCGCATTTACGTCGCTTGCGGAAGCGGTGCGATTTCGATCTTCCAGCAGGAAGATGCGGACCACTATCGCAAACTGGGAGACGCGCCAGTCGCCGAAAAGGTGCACAGCCTTGCAATTGACCCTGCTACCCACCGTATCTATGCGCCAGAAGAGCAGGAGAATGGGCGGGCGGTGGCGCGCATCGCCGTCTACGAGCCGGTCCTTGCGAGGTGATCACCGCATGCTCTCCTGGCCCCTGGTGTTCGGTTTGCTTTGCTGTGCTGCGGTGGCTCTGGCACAGGGCGGACCACCGCTGCGTACCGATGACCCAGGCACACCGGGCAATGCGAACTGGGAGATCAACTTCGCCGCTGCTGTCGAGCGCCGCGCGAAGGAGCGGGAATACGAAGCTCCCCTGCTCGACATAAATTACGGTCTGGGCGAACGCATACAGCTCAAGTACGAACTGCCGTACATCATTCGTGGCGAGGAGGGAGCGCCTACTCGCACCGGGTTGGGCAATTCGCTATTTGGAGTAAAGTGGCGCTTTTATCAGTCCAAAACACACGATGTCGCGCTTGCGACGTATCCACAAATGGAGGTAAACAATCCAACCCATTCGGCTGACCGCGGCTTGGTTGAGCGTGGCGTGCGCTTTCTACTTCCAGTGGAGATCGCCAAGAATTTTGGTCCAGTGGACGTGAATATCGAAGCTGGCCACCGGTTCTCTCAGCACGCTCCGGGGGAATGGATTGCCGGGGTTGCGCTAGGTCACGAGGCAAGCAGGCGACTGGAACTGCTGGGCGAACTGTATGGTATCCGCGCCAGCGGCGGCGGTACGCACGAGACCACGTTCGACGGCGGTGGCCGTTTCAAACTCGGCGGACCGCTACTGCTGCTGTTCATGGCAGGACGCAGCGTGCACCGCGCCCGCGATGCCGACCCGCGATTCATCGGTTATCTTGGAATTCAGTTCCAGCTCGCGCACCGCCACGAGCAAGCATCTGCCTGTCATTCGAAGTAATCGCCGCGCCTCCGTTCTCCAGTCAGACCCGTCGCACGCGAAAAAACGATTGCAGCAACTCAGCGCAGCGGCCGGCAAGCACGCCCGCCGTTACCTGCATGTGATGGTTCAGGCGCGGATGGTTCACCACCTGGAGAACGGAATGCACGGCCCCGGCTTTGGGATCGTCAGCCCCGTAGACGAGCCGCTTCAGGCGCGCATGTACCATGGCCCCGGCACACATCGCACACGGTTCCAGGGTCACGAACACCTCGCAGCCGACCAGCCGGTGATTGCCCAGCGCCTCGGCCGCCTCGCGCAGAGCAACGATTTCGGCGTGCGCCGTGGGGTCAGAGCCGTACAGATTGCGATTGAACCCGCGGCCGACGAGCTGTCCCTCACAGACAACCACCGCGCCTACCGGCACCTCGCCTGCGGCCTGGGCGCGCATGGCTTCGCGCAGAGCTTCTTCCATCCAGAGTTCGTCGGTCATGCTGATCGGCTCGGTCGCGACTTGCGACCAAATGCGGCTCGCTGGTTCAGGATTACACATTATCTGTGACTCTTCAAAGTTTCAGGAAAAGAGCGGAACGAGGCATCTGTTTTCTTACTACCATACGAAAAGCAGATGCCTCGTCGGGCTGGCGCCCTCCTCGTTCATGACACAGGAAAATGAATTGGTGACTCACCGCGGCCGGCGACTCAACGAATCGGCGGCTCCAGGAAAAAAGGGCGCGGCTTGCCACGCCCCGTGCTGTCAATCACGTATCTGGTAAGAAGCCTTACTTGTACTGAATGGTGAACTGGTTGTCTCCGTCGGTTTTGTACTGGTTCAGGTAGGGAGAGAACGTAGACACGTCAACCTTGTTGCTGGCCAGTTTGAACGTGAGTACGCGCAGGAAGCCGCCGCCTCCCATGGGATAAGACTGATAGTCCGACAGCATCTGGTTCACCAGATTACCGTTCGTTCCCTGGCTCACCAAGCGCCCAACGCCATCCGCCCCCGCGATGTGCCCGCTGACAACCATCACCACATTCTTGTAGTTCTTGACGAACTTGCTCCACATCTCTTCGCCGTCGTTGTCCTGATCAACGCCGAAATACATGGCGCTGTTGGGTTCTCCGGGAGCCACTCGGGTGTTGTCTTCATGGGTAAAACTGTGGGTGACGATGATCACGTCTTTGTCCTGGTTGGCGTTGAGCACCCCCGCCGCCCAGTTCAGCGAGATGTCACGCGGAAACGGCTCCAGCACCAGCACCAGGAATGGTTTTCCTTCGAGGGTGAATGTGCCGTAGAAGTTCTCGTTGCTGCCGCTGGGAAAGCTGCCCCGATACCAGCTATTACCCGAATAGCGTGCCGGGCCGAAGTACTTGTTGAAATTCACTGTGTGCGACGTGCGGGCGGCGGGATCATTGCGGTCGTAGTCATGATTGCCCATGGCCAGCATGTAAGGCACGCGGTTGTCCAGAAGGCGCATGGCAGCGTCGGCAGCGTTCCATTGCGGGCCTTCGCCACCGCCGTCCACGATGTCGCCGAGGCCGAGCACCACTTTGATGTTCTGGGCGGCGGCATTGTCGGCGATCCATTGCGTCTGGCTGGAATAGATTTGCGGATAGCTCTTGGAGTAAATCTGGGTGTCGGGCAACAGGACGATTTTGAATTCTTTCGCCGGCGCATTTGCTATAGGTGCATTACCCGGTTGCACCGCAGAGGAACTTCCTACGGGAGAACTTCCTCCGCAGGAAATCAGGATGGTGAGGAACAGCGCAAAAGTTATAGTGAGCAGAATGAGTTTTCGCATCAGGACGGGTCACCTCTGGGGGGATTTGCTGATGCGTCTATGAAATCAGCCTGAGGTGAACCAACCAATACGAGGAACTACTTAGAAAGGCAGTTAAAGTTGTCATGGCCCAGGTACTAAGGTATATCGCGGAAGAGAGCTCAGTCCGGAACCTGAGTCGCACGTATTGATACGGCCTACGACATCACTCGCGACTTCGCCGTAGCCGAACTCTCTTTGGCTTTTTCGCGTTCGCTGTCTCGCCCGGGCTTGGGCGGATGAGGGGTCTTCAGCAAGTCCTGCAGTTCGGATAGAAATTCGTGCACGTCCTTAAAGTCCAGGTAAACGGAAGCAAAGCGCACGTAGGCGACCTTGTCCTGGCGCTTCAGTTCGTTCATAAGGAGTTCGCCAATTTCGCGGCTGGTGCGTTCGCGCTCCGGCGAGTCAATGACGAATGCTTCAGCCTTATTGACGATCTGCTCCAGCTTGGAAATCGAAACCGGACGCTTTTCACAGGCGCGCAGCAGTCCATTCAGGACCTTCTGTCGGTCGAACTTTTCGCGGCGGCCATCTTTCTTGATGACCATGTAAGGAATTTCATCAATGCGCTCGTAGGTGGTAAAGCGCTTGCCGCATTTCAGGCACTCGCGCCGGCGGCGGATGGACTCGGCTTCTTTGCTCTCCCGCGAGTCCACTACTTTGTCATTCGCGAACCCGCAAAAAGGACACTTCATTGCTGTTCACCAGCCGCAACATGAGGTAGAGGAGCAAGTCCCGTGTAGCTTGTATTGTAGCAGGGAAGCAGATTCGGCCAAGTCCGCGCGGTTGGCGACCAAGGTTCCGGCTGTTACGATCGGGAAACTGAAACGGGGAAGGGAAACGAGAAGCGGGAAACGCCTACAACGGCGCTGGTTCCTCCTCTTCCACTTCACTCTCCTCGGACACCTTGCGAATGGAGATATGCTCGTGGCGCGAGAGCGCCAGACCCACCGGAATTACCGCCATGAAAGTTACCGCCCACAGCATGATGCCCGCGCTCGTTGCCAGTTCGTGAGGGACATTGAACCACAGTGGCGCCGACATCATGTTGATGGTAGCCAGTTGCGAGCCCCCGCCGATGGCCGGCAACTGCAGCAATGATCCCACCATGCTGGCGCCCATCAGCAGCAGTACATGCTGAAGTTCCATGCGGTGCAGCAGGTGTGCGTGATAGGCATGCAGTACTTCTACGTACGAAAGCGCAATTGTGAACCAGATTACCAGCGAAACCCCGGCGAGCTGCAAAAACGCTCCCAAATCGTGAATGGTGTTCAGACCCTCGCCAAAGGAACGGATCTTATGCGCCAGCGAGCGGCTCAGTTTCCGCGAGAGAAACGAAAGCCGCTGTTCCACCCATCGGGCGACATCCGGACCGTTGCGTCGAATCAGCAAAGCGACCGCTCCCATGAAGGCAACCAGCCCCAGCAAGGCACCGGCGGCCTCCTCCAACGCATGGTGAAATGGCAGGGTGCGGCCAAACAGGAAGATGTCAATGGACATCAGGGTGGCGAAGGCGCCGATATCGAAAATCCGCTCTACCGTCCAGACGGCAATCTGTGACGAGACCGGCAAACCTTCTTTGCGCGCGATCAGGTAGGGGCGGATCAATTCGCCGGGTCTTCCCAGCAGCGCCAGGCCGGTGAAACCAATGTACTGAGTTGGCAAAAGGCTTCGCATTCGCGCGCGACAGACCGGCCTCAGGAATATTTTCCATCGCAGGGCCCGCATGGCATAGGTGATGTAAACCAGTACGACCGCCGAGACAATTCGCCACCAGTTCAGGTCCGAGGTGTAGGTGGCGAATTTGTCCCAGTCGAATTGGCGCCAGGTGCGGATCTGCAACAGGATCAGTCCCGCCAGAATTGCGACCACGGCCGCCGTGACAAAGATGTGCCTTTTCTTCATGCCTGCAGGCGCGATTCGCGCCAGAGGTAGGCGGCGCCGGCCTTCCCCGTGCTCCGGGAATGCGGCACACCTATCCCGCTCCTCCTCAACGAGGCATCGCTATGCAAACTTTGAAGGTAAATGAGCTACTGCCGATGGTCAAACATATCTGCACAACGACGCACTTCAGGCACCGTACCGGATCGGGATCGCGGTCACAGCACACGCATTTTCGAATATAGGGTGAACAGATCAGTGGCTGGACGCGTTGGAAGTGAGAGCCGCGGCGCTGGAAACAGTGCGCAATTCAGCCCGCGAAGTCCCTTTACGCTTCTCGGGTGCAGCGCGCTTAGAAGAGAACGACGTCTTTGCCGTCTTCTTGGCCGCGAGTTTCTTGCTATTGAACTCGCGGATCACGCGCGCCACGTAGGCGTGAGTTTCACGGTAGGGCGGCACGCCGCGATACTGCTCCACGCGATGAGCCCCGGCATTGTAAGCCGCCAGCGCTGTGGCCACGTCGCCGTTGTAGCGAAGCAGCAACTCCCGCAAGTAGCGGGTTCCGGCGTCCACGTTGGCGCTGGCCTCGAACGCGTTCTGAACACCCAATTCTGATGCTGTTTGCGGCATCAGTTGCATCAGTCCCTGCGCACCCTTGGGCGAAACCGCCTGGGGGTTGAAGCCGCTTTCCGCATGGATAACGCTTGTGACCAGATCGGGATCAACCAGATGCCGGCCGCTGGCGGCAGTGACCAACTCTTGAATCTGACTGGACTTTACCGCTGCGGGCCCTGCCACCGGTGCCGCGCCATTATTGGTCGAGGCCGGAGCGGGCGTGGAATCATCTTGCTCAAACCCGACAATCTGGTCCGTGGGAATGTCCACGTAGCCTGAGCCGGTATGTAACCGGGTCATGCCGCCGACTGCTTCATGCGAATCGTGGCGGATACTGTAGCCGTTGCGGAGCACAGCCATTTCTGCCGCGGCGGCTGGAATGCTGGCCAGCAGCACTGCTGCTACGAGTTTTGAGACGGATATCAACTCCAACAGGTCAAAATCTCAAAATTCAGATCCCGGCCGCTTCCAGCGCTGCGGCCACGCCACTCTGATCATTAGACAGCGTAACCTGCCAGCCATTCTGCTTCAGGTCCTCTGCTGCATTCCCCATGATAACTGGGAACCCTGCAAACGCAAGCATCTCAATGTCGTTGTAATTGTCGCCGATGGCCATAATGTGATCGCGGCGGAAGCCCCGGTGCCGGGCCCAGCGCTTTAAGGCGTGTCCCTTGGAGCATTCGCGATTGAGGACGTCAATGATACAGAGGTCGCGGGCCTCGTACTCTGTCTTCAGGACGGTGATTTCACCCCGGAAGCCGCCCGCAGCAAGATGTTGCTCGGCCTCTTTCATGGGAGCAATCGCTCCGCAGAACATTGCCTGGATGGGGTCGGCTGTAAGGGCGTCTTCCAGCGGCGCGACGAACTCGATGAACTGCCGGTTCTTCTCCATCCAGCGCGCGATGCTTCCGTTCAGTTCCTCAGCCGTTTCCACCACCAGCGCGCCCAGCCCTTCGCGGTCGAAAGTCAGCACCGTATTGCGACGGAACCCGCTCATGTGCTGAAGCAGGCGCCGCGCCACGGCAGCCGGCAGCAAGTCCTGATGGAAAGTCTCGCCGCGGCTCGACTTGGTAACCGCCCCATTGGAACTGATCAGCCAGACATCGAATCCCAATGCCTCGGCAATGGGCATGGCAAAGGCGTGACGCCGGCCCGTCCCCAGCACGATTTCAATCCCGGCCGCGTGCGCGCGCCGCAGCGCCGCCAGATTTGCAGTCGAGACCTGAAAGTGGGGATCGAGCAGGGTGCCGTCAATATCTACGGCCAAAAGGCGAATCGGTAGTTTCACTGGATAGATTCTAACATCGTGAAAGGTCTTATCAGAACTGCAGTACCAGTCCTCCTGCGCCGACGATGTTATGACCTCCGATGCCGAGCAGGCTGAGAATGTCGGGGCTAGCCGAGCGGTAGTCGCGTACTTCGCCGCGCACGCTTACGTGTGGGATAACCTTGATGTCCATTCCGCCGCCGAAATCGTATACCGCCTTATTCGATGTGTCGCCGCCATGCAGTGTGGTCAGAAACGCATTATCGGTGTGATAGCGCGCATAACCGGCGCCCAGCACGAAGAACGGCGATACAAAGAAATCTGGCGCGATTTTCAGCTTGAACCCGGGAGTAATGAACAGCGCGGAGTAATTGGCGGCAGAAAAAATTCCACCGGAGGCGCCACTGGCGCTGACATTGAAGCCAACCGTAACCGGCAATTCCAGATACACCGCCGCAAGCGGCACGGACGCAATGCGGTGCGCGAAAGCCCCCTGCAGCGCCACCGCCGGGCTGACGTCCAGAGTGTTCCCGATCGGGACGTAACCCCCTAATAAAACCGCAACTTCATTCCTCTGGGCGACCGCAGATTGAGGGCCCAGCATCAGCAACACGAGAGCAGCAGTAATCAAGCCTAGCTTGCGGAACACCGTTTTCACCTCTGCGGTTGGATGCTGCCAGTTTGTGGCGCAGCCGGCCCCGGCTGCGCAAGTCCTTACTCCAGAGTGTTCGGAAATTGTTGTTATTACCCTAGCTACATTCCGCTTCGGCGTTTTATGCTGAGTGGCTTGGCTCGGCTCACCAAATCTCAGTAAGCGAATTTCCAAAATGAGATGGATGCGACGTTGGAGAATCCGGATTCTGCTGTTCATGGCAGTCGTGGGTCCAGGCATTGTCACCGCCAATGTGGACAACGACGCCGGCGGAATTTACACCTACTCCGCCGCCGGGGCGCAGTTCGGATATCTGCTGCTGTGGATCATGATTCCCATGACGCTGGCCCTGATCGTAGTTCAGGAAATGTCGGCGCGAATGGGGGCGGCCACTGGCAAGGGCCTCAGTGACCTCATCCGCGAGGAATACGGCTTCCGCGTCACCTTCTTCATGATGCTGGCGCTGCTGGTGACTAATTTCGGCAACGTGGTGGCCGAGTTCGCCGGTGTAGCCAGTAGCCTGGAACTTTTCGGAGTGCCCCGGTACGTCAGCGTTCCGATCGCGGCTGCTATCGTCTGGGTGCTGGTGGTGAAGGGCAATTACAAGAGCGTAGAGAAGGTCTTCCTCGCCGCTTCAGCATTCTACGTCTGCTACATCATTGCCGGTGTGCTGGCGGGTCCCAACTGGGGACAAGCCCTGCTCGCTACCGTCCGGCCTCCAGCGGTAAAGCAGTTTCGCGATTCGGCGTACCTTTATATGGTCCTGGGTGTGGTGGGTACGACCATCGCTCCGTGGATGCAGTTCTATCTGCAATCGTCCGTGGTGGAGAAGGGTGTTACCGCACGCCAGTACGCAGCTTCTCGCGTGGACGTAGTGGCGGGTTGTTTTTTTACCGACATCGTCGCGTGGTTCATCGTCGTAGCGTGCGCCGCAACGCTGTATGCTTTCGGTCACACACAGGTGGGATCGGCCGCCGAGGCCGCCGAGGCGCTCAAACCTCTTGCCGGACAGTACGCTTACATCCTGTTCGCCGCCGGACTGTTCAACGCGTCCTTGTTCGCGGCTTCGATCCTGCCGCTCTCGACGGCGTACACCGTGTGCGAAGGCTTGGGTTTCGAGTCGGGCGTGGGCAAACGTTTCCGCGAAGCCCCGCTGTTTTACTGGCTCTATACCGTGCTGATTGTTGTCGGTGCGGGCGTGATCCTGGTTCCAGGGTTCCCGCTTATAAAGATCGCCATTCTCTCCCAAGTGGTTAACGGCGCGGTTTTGCCCTTGGTGCTCATATTTATGCTGCTGCTGGTAAATAAACCGGAGCTCATGGGCAAGTATGTAAACTCTCCATTCTTCAATGTCGTGGCTTGGATCACTGCAGGTGTCACGATCGTCTTGACGCTGGCCATGCTGTGGACGATGAGGGGCTAGCCAGGTATCAGGGTCTCAGGTGTCAGTGTCGGGTGTTCAGATCACTCGATCTTAGATGACTTTGCCTTCCGCAATTTCTTTGATCAGCTTCAGGTCGGCGTCGAGGAAGTCGTATTGCGGCAAATCGCTGCGCCGCACCCAGCGCACGTCGCGAAAAATACGGTTGTCCACCTCGCCTTCAAATTTTGAAACGAGAAAGAACCGCAACATGATCGAAGCCCCGTTGCGATACCTGTGCTTGAGGCGCGCCACTTCATCCCCGACGGTGGCGTCAATTCCGAGTTCCTCATCGAGCTCGCGGCGCAAGGCATCGCGCGCCTGCTCGCCGGTTTCAATCTTGCCCCCAGGGAACTCCCATTTCAGCGGCATGGGCTGATACTTGGTCCGCTGGCAGATCAGGACCTTATGATTGCGTTTTATGAGTGCGGCTACAACTTGCTTCATTTCAAATTAGAGCGATTCTCGAAAAGATGTATCCGGTCGGGAGAGAGAAAACAGATCCCTCGACTCCCTTCGCCTAAAAGAAGGGCTCCGGTCGCTCGGGATGACTCCTTCTTAGAATACAGCATTTCTGGAAATGGCATAGCTGAGCCGTATTAAATCACATGTTTCAGAACAAGATTGCTCGTGCGACACATAATGCAAATCAGGAATGCTTCAGCGGGTTGCCCCAGCCTTGATGCGTCGCAATCCTGGCGCTGCAGGGAACAGTTCGGGATGTATGGCTGAAGCCAAGGCGTGCAGACCATACACAAGAGTCGGCGCCGGAGTGTTGAGATAGTCGTCGCGAATGCAATAGACGCGCTGCTGGCACACAGCTCTCATCGAATCCCAGCCGCGCTGGGACACAATCTTCTCCAGCGGCACGCGTTCTCCGGCGCCACACCAGGCTGCGATTATCACGTCCGGATCTTCCGCTTCTACGCTGCGCGGCAATGCCCTGGCGCCGGGCTCGCCCAGGAACTGGCCTCCGGTGGCTTCCACCAGTTCGGCGACCCAGGGTTGCGAACGCAAGATGGGTTTGCCCCACTCCTCGCAGAATACTCGCGGATGAAAGGCCGCGGCCGTGGCCCTCTCGCGCACTGCTGCAATTTCCGCCTGAAAATTTCCGACCACCCCTCGGCCGTGCTCCGGCACTCCCAGGATGCCCGCAATGGCCGCAATATCGGCACAAACGTCGGCCAGCGAGCGCGGCGACAATCCCAGGAAACGTGCTCCAGCCTTCAAAATCTCAGATACCGACTCTGCCTGATAGGGAACAGAAGCGATCACGAGGTCGGCGCCCGCCGCGCGGATTTGCTCGGCCTGCGCACTCCAGGAATCAGCGACAATCGTGCGTCCCGCAGCTTCCGGGCACAAATCAACGCAATATCGCGTGCAGGCGACCACGCGCTCCAGCAGTCCCAGGCTGGCGATGATGGCCGTCGCGCTCGGCTGCAGGCAGACGACCCTTCTGATTTCCGACGTCTGGATTGCCATCGGTTACACCTGATGCAAACAGCAGAATTGCGATTCGATCGTAAATTGAAAATCGTAAATCGAAATTCGTAAATGCTAATCATGGCCCCGCTACAATTTTCCGATGTACTCCCGCCGGGTGCTGGAGCAATTTCAGAACACCGCGCATGTGGGCAGTTTGCCCGACGCTGACGTGAGTGTGCTCGTCGAAAACCCTGTCTGCGGCGACATCCTGGAATTGGCAATGAAAATTGATGCCGGGAAGATCGCGGACGCCAAGTTTCGCGCACGAGGATGCGTGGCCGCGATCGCCTGCGCTGCGCAGCTTGCGGAAATGATCCAGAATTGCACCCTGGCGGAGGCCCGCTCGTTGCAGCGCGAACAGCTAATACAGGCCCTTAACGGCCTTCCCGACGCCTCCATGCACGCCAGCCATCTGGCTCTGGACGCGCTGGCAGCAGCGCTGAAAAAACTGGCCGCTGAGCAACGCAGATGAACGCAGATCAATTTCCGCGCGATCTGCGTCTATCTGCGTTAATCAGCGGCTTGTCGCGATGAATCCTCACTTCATTCCGAGCAATTCCACGTCAAAGATCAGGGTTGCGTTCGGCGGAATCACACCGCCCGCTCCACGAGAGCCGTAACCGAGTTGCGGCGGAATATGCAACTGCCGCTTGCCGCCGACCTTCATCCCGGCGACACCTTCGTCCCAACCCCTGATCACCTGTCCGGCGCCAAGCTTGAACGAAAACGGCTGTCCGCGATCCAGTGAGCTGTCGAACTTCTTGCCATTGGTCAGCCATCCGGTGTAGTGCACGTTTACGGTGTCACCGGCTTTAGCTTCGCGGCCGGTACCGGTCTTGATGTCCCAGTACTCAAGCCCATCGGCCTTGGTGGTTGGTTTTCCGGTCACCTTGGTGGGTCCGCTATTGTTCTGGCCGAAGACAAAGGTCCCGCACAGCAGAGTAAAGGCAGCAACGATGAACAGACGTGAGATCACGAGGGAAGCTCCTTTCCTGACGCTGAGGTTGGATGATATCACCCCGAGTGGAGCGCAGAGCCGTGCTCCACCCTATTCCGCCCCCAAGTTCCTCTGCGGGCTATACACCGTCCAGCCGCGCTGGCGTGCAATCTCCTGCAGATCCGCATTGGCGTTGATAGCGAATGCGTGCCGTGCAATCTCCAGCATGGCGGCATCATGGATCGAGTTGCCGAAGGCGGCATCCGCGGGACGTTTGATGACGTCCCGGACAGCAGTCGCCTTGTCGGCTCCCGTGGGCACTCGCAGCAAACGCCCCGTGGCGCGGCCGTTTTCAATGTGCACGCAAGCGGCAAGTACATTCTGATTGGGGATGCCGAAATCACGAATCCCCACTCGCACCACCCACTCGTTGGTCGAGGACACGGCCCAGAGCTCACAACCGGCTTGTGCCAGCCGATGCGTCAGCTCCAACATTTCCGGGAAGATCGCAGCCTTGAATTTGGCCTCAAAAAATTCCTCGGCAGTGCGCATCAGGTCGCCGTCGTGCAGGCCCTTGTAGATGGTGACCATCTCGCCGCAGATAGCTTCTTCGCTGACCTTACCGGCCTTGTAATCGGCATAGCGCGCCCGAATCCAGCCGTCCACGTCCTGGGGCAACAGCTTGCGGTCAAGCGTCCAGTTTAGGAACTGCTCACCGGCATCGCCCGCCCAGAGCGTGCCGTCACAATCGAACACGGCCAGGCGAGGATGCAAGCGCACGACCGATTCCACGAATTCGGCCGCGGGTCGGGAAAGACGGATGGGAGCGGAAGTGGGTCCGGTCATGATTTTGCGCGCAGAGCCGTAAGTCGCTCGTAGTCCTCCGGGGTATCAACGTCAGCCACCGTGAGCGGGTCGTCAACGGCGACGTACTGAATGTACGGCTGGTGGGCATGCTCGACCTCGCGGGCGTTGCTGGTAACCGGCGCTTTCAGGAAAGCCGTGATCATCTCTCTGCCTACCAGGATCGGGTGTCCGTGACGGCCCTCAAACTCCGGCACCACGGCCCATTTGTCGACGGCAACGGCTTGATCGAACGCCTGGCGCAGCCGGGTGAGGGTCTCGGTGCGAATCGGGGGACGGTCCACTAAGGCGATAACGGCAGCGTCCCGCCCTCGATTCAGCACTTCCTGTACTCCCATCTGCAGCGAACTGAACTGTTCCCGCTCCGGCGCGGGATTCACGATGATGGATGCCCCGGTCGCATATACCAGCGGGGCTAACGTCTTGTAATTGGCCCCCGCCACTACGATCACCAGGTCGGTATGAGCTTGCAGCAGTTCAATGTTGGCAGTGAGAAAGTTTCGCCCGTGCCAGGGCAGCAGCGCCTTCTCGCGTCCCATGCGCGACGACGCTCCCGCCGCCAGGATGATCCCCGCAAAGCTCGGCGCCCGTGCCATGCAACAAAGTTATCAGGTGTCAGTTGCTGGAGGGAAGCTTTTAGCTGTTAGCCGAGGGCACCAGCCCGACGAGGCATCTGCTTTGCATTGCGAAGTCAAAAGCAGATGCCTCGCTTCGCTCGTCATGACACAGCAAGCTATGAGCCAAAGGCTCACAGCTAAAAGCTGCAAAATGCCCTAGCTTTGCGCTCGCGGTAATGGAGCGATAGGGCGGGTATTCTAATCTGCATTCGTGGAAGAGGTACCAGGCGAGGGCCGAGAGCCAATTGCGCTTCGTGTCTTCAACTTCATCTGCGGCACTGCGGCTTCGCGGCCACGCCGCACCGCGATCATCTCCGCGACGATAGCGACGGCGATTTCCTCAGGCGTTACTGCACCGATCTCCAGCCCCACCGGCGCATGCACACGCTCAAAGCGTTCCGGCGGCACGCCTTGCTGCTCGAGCTCCCGGTAGATAGAAAGCACTTTGCGTTTGGAGCCAATCATGCCGATGTAGCGCGCGGGTGTTTCGACCGCCCATCGCAGTACACGCATATCGTCGCGATGTCCGCGGGTGACGATCACGATGAATGCCGACTCGCCGGGCGCAAGCTGCGCAGTGATCCGTTCGAAATCATCGGCGAATATCTCGCTGGCCTCCGGGAAGCGCTCGCGATTGGCATAGTTTTCGCGGTCATCGACGACCACAACCTCGAAGCCGGCGATCCGCGCAATTTTGTAAACGTTGCGGGCTATGTGTCCCGCCCCGAACAGGTAAAGTACGGAGACGGGCAGCACCGGCTCCACAAAAATTTCCAGGGTGCCGCCGCAAACCAGGCCGGTGTCGTACTTGGGACTCTGGTTGAGGTTGAACGTCAGGGTGCGCGGTTTTTCCTGCTCAATGACTTCGCGCGCCGCCTGCCACACCTCGGCTTCCACGCAGCCGCCGCCAATGGTGCCCAGAATAGAACCGTCGTCGCGCACCAGCATTTTTGCGGTTTCGAAAGAAGGGATGGAACCGCGCACGTTCACGATAGTTGCCAGCGCGGCGCGCCGTCCCTCCCGGCGCAAGCGCACGATCTCTTCGAAAATATCCATAGCGCGACGAATTATTGGATGCGGAATGTAGCTGAGTCAATACATCCCGAAGGCAGGCTTAGGTGCTAACGTGCTGGCGAAAGTGCTGTCATTCTGAGCGGCCGAAGAGAGCGAGAATCTATGTATTTGAAAAAATGCATAGATGCTTCCGCTTCGCTGCGCTCCGCGTCAGCATGACAATGCTCGACAGGCCTGAGGAAGTTGCTTGCTGCTGCTTTTCCGGCATAATGTTTGCGATGCCCGCTTCGCAGGAACCCGGCTGGAACAGCTTCGCGCGCGTGAATGCGAGCCAGCGCTGGCGACAGCCCTCGGCCACCATGGGCCGTCACATGACGGAAACCATCGTTTCTCACGCCCGTGTCGAACCCGGAATGCGCGTGCTGGACGTTGCATCCGGCACGGGGGAGCCCGCTATCTCCATCGCCACTCTGCTGGGCCCTACGGGAGCAGTGGTTGCGACCGACATTTCTCCGGAGCCTCTGAAGATCGGCGCGCAACGCGCCCGCGAGCGCGGCCTCAGCAACATCGAATTCCGACCCGCCGACGTACACCAGCTTCCTTTTTCCGACGCCAGTTTCGACCGCGTAACCTGCCGTCTGGGAGTGATGTTCTTTGCCGATCCGCCTCGGGCTTTCGCTGAAATTTGCCGGGTCCTGAAGCCTGGCGGTCGCGCCACCCTGCTGGCCTGGGGACCGATGCAGCAGCCCTATTTCGAGGTCACTCTGGGAACCATCCTGCGCCTGCTGCCCGATGCCAAGCTGCCTGCCTCCGGTGTGGCCATGTTCAAGTTTGCGCCGCCCGGGACACTCTCGGCTGCGCTGCGGAAAGCCGGCTTCCCTCAGGTGGAAGAAGACAGCCTCGACGTGCCCTGGAATTGGCCCGGCACGCCGCAAGAGCTCTGGGAGTATTTCCAGGAAGTGACTGTCCCGTTCAAATCGCTGATTCAGGCTATCCCTCCCGAGCGGCGCGACGAGGTGCACTCCCGAGTGGTCGCAGAGATCCAGCGCTACTACGATGGCCGCAAGGTGAACTTCACCGCCACAATCGCGCTCGCTTCAGCCACGAAGTAAGGCCTGCAAGCGTCGCAGCCAGCGGCTATTTCCGCACGTCAGTTTTCATTGAACGCACAAATTCCTCGAAGCTCTCGCGCGACGCGATGCGATCGAGCTCCGCGCTACACTGTTCCGGATCCAAGTCCGAAGCTAAGATGCGGCGGCGCAGTTCGGCGACGTGCTCCAGCCAAGCCTCGTATTCCGGCCCGAATTGCTGTTCCAGTTCCTGACGCAGATTGCGCGCTACGGCGGGACTGAGTCCGCCGGTGGAAATGGCGATCTGCAGCGGTCCGCGGCGCACCACTGCGGGATAGTAGAAGTCGCAGTTTTCGGGATCGTCCACCACGTTGCAGAGCGCACCCCACTGACGGCAGGCCTGGAAGACAGAGGCGTTCACAGCTTCTGAATTGGTCGCCGCCACCGCCAGGAATGCGCCGGCCACGTCGAGAGGCTGAAAGTCGCGTCGTCGCCACTCGAGCGCGGAGCGTGCGGCCCACGCTTGGATCTGCTCGCCCGCCTGCGGAGCCACCACGATCACGTGCGCTCCGGCATTGAGCAAGGTGGCGATCTTTGACTCGGCTATAGCTCCGCCGCCCACCACCAGGCAGCGGCGTCCCGCAAGCTTGATGAAGATCGGAAATAGCAATGGCGCCGGAGTACCCACGCCTTAAAGCTTACGACATCCTGCGGCAATCACCTATTGATTCGAGCGAAACAACGCACTTGTCGTGGAGTACACCGACGCTGGAATTGCCTTCGAGCAGCCGACAAGCTCAATCGGCTGTCATGCTGAGCGACTCAAGAGAGTCGAAGCATCTCGCTCCAGAAAGCTCGTCCACAAATACCTGTGGACACCTGTGCCTTCTTTCATGCAAGGATGACGCTTCTACGATCCAGAGAACCAAATTCACCGGCTGAGCATGCGCGAGCAGATGTCCTGTGCGATGATGGCGGCGGCGCGATCGGCGGCGGAGGCGCCGACAGCCGCTGGCCGCAACCTGGCGCGCACTTCCGCCAATCCGGCGAGCATCTGCTGGCGTGTGGCGCCGTCGGGAATGATTTCCCGCATCCGGGCCGCGACCCGCTCGGGGGTGAAGTCCGCCTGGACCAGTTCCGGTACGACCTCTCGTCCCGCGATGAGATTCACCATCGCGAAGTGCGGGGCGGAAACGAGGCGCCGGCCCAGCATCCAGGTCAGCGCAGAAAGGCGATAGACGGTAACAAATGGCGTATTCATCAGCGCCGCTTCCACAGTGGCGGTGCCGCTGGCGACGATAGCAGCCCGCGCGTGCGCCAGGGCAGCCCGGGCATCCATGGCCAGCTTCACAGGAACGCGGCTGGTGCGCAGAAGATGCTGCATCCATCCCATATTCAACGTGGAGGCCACGGGCAGCACGAAGTCATAGCTGCTGCCCAGCAGTTGCGCTGCTCCCAGCATTGCCGGAAGATTCATGGCAACTTCTTTGCGGCGGCTGCCGGGCAGAAGCGCCAGCCAGGTGCGAGTCGCGTCCAACCCGTGCTGACGCGCAAATTCTTCCCGCGTGAGCGCGGGCGCAGGCAGGTCGGCCAGCGGATGTCCGACGTATTGCACCTTGACTCCATGTTCGCGGTAGAACTGTTCCTCGAAGGGGAAGATCACCAGCATCTTGCGTACATATTTCCGCACCAGGTCGACGCGCCACGGCCGCCAGGCCCATAACTGCGGGCTGATGTAGTAGAAGACCGGCACGGCGCGAGCCTGCAGTTGGCGCGCGAGGCGAAAGTTGAACTCGGGGAAATCAATGAGCACGGCGGCGTCGGGCTGTTCTTGCTCCACTGCGCGCACCAGCTTGCGGAACTCGCTGTAAATCTTCGGCAGGTGAGTAACCACCTCGGCCAGACCGACGACCGCGATTTCGTGTGCGTCCACCAGGGTGCGGCACCCGGCGCGGCGCATGCGTTCGCCGCCCACGCCAAAAAATTCCGCACCAGGCAGAACACGGCGCAATGCGCCGATCAGTTGCGCACCATACGCCTCGCCCGAAGCTTCACCAGCGGAAATGAGCAGTTTCAAGCAAGTGGAGTTTCAAGGTTCGGCTTGGGAGGTGTCAAGGTGCAAGGCTGCGGGTGTTCTCGGACGTTTCGATCGCAGGGTGCAGATTTAATGGCCAAGCCGCTGATAAATCATTCGAGCATAGCGATAAGTCAGAAAACCGACAATCGCGAGTTGAACGATGGTTGACCAATTGACTCGGTGAAGGTAAAAAAATTGATAAGCTGTGAGGCCAATACACGCGCCTAAAATGAACGTACCCACAATGGTCCATAGGAACACTGAACGTAGTGACTGGTTTTCACTTATCCGAACGTCCCAGCCCCTATTCAGAAATTCAAATGATTCAAATAGCCGGCTCATTTCGCATCCGATTATAGCGCGTTTCCGAGCTTGATGGTTCAAAACCCCATAATGCTAACGGAGCTCTATCTTTTCCCGTTTTTGCGTCGGGCTTATGCCTTTCAGGGGCTAGAAGCGGTTGATATTAGTGAGCCGAAAATATCCCTCAGCGGCTAAAGCCGGGATCAATTTCCATGCTCTACGGCGCGGCTGAAAGCCGCGCCCCTTCAAGGCCAATCACGGCCACACTATTTACAGCGTGTTTCATAAACAGTGCCTCAGCGTAATCCAGAAGCAAGCGATATAGAAGAA
>JBHGAZ010000031.1:0-47347 GCA_041946765.1 Terriglobales bacterium | reverse complement strand
GCCAACTCCAGAGTACTCGCTTCGGATCGAGCCAACGTCGTTATGAAATCAAGCGGGCTTCCGGGGTCCTCGAAACGCGCCGCTGTTGCGCGTTTTGGGGTGGAGGTCGCGAGGGATCTGCTGTTAGGAGTTTTTCAGCAACCTGTAAAGTCCGCATTGTTATTGCCGATTCCACGCAGGTCTGAAGACCTGCTCCACCCAGTCATGAATGAACAGCACTTCGAAACACAACTCTACCGGCATTCATGCAGTTGGCGTCAGTGCCCTTTCCAGTTCAGTACGGAATTGATGGAGCAATTCCAGGCGCTCTGGTGTGGCTTCCACGGTCTCCGACTTGGCCTGGAAGACTTGGCGGCCGTTCTTTTCCACCAGCACTCCCATGACCTCGCCCATGCGCCAGCCCGGACTGCCGATCATGCGCAGTCCGGTGGGTGTGACTTCCAGGAGCGCAATGCAATCGCCGCGCACGGCTCCCACCGCATGCGGATAGCGCTCAAATGTTTGCAGGTCGAAGCCGGCTTCGGACAGGCGCAGAAGTTGTTCGGAAGGATCAGGCATGTGAATCGGGTGATCTGGTGATCGGGTCATCGGGTAATCTTGAATGCTTGCACTCGGGTTTTCAGATCACCCGATCACCCGATGGCGAGATCACCCGATCAGCTTACATCTTGTATCGTCCCAGGTCCTCGTCGCCCAGGTTTTCCAGCCACTTGCGCAGCTCTTCATTGGAAACGCGATCGGACACCGCGCTCGCCAGCCGCGACGACTTCAGCACCTCGTCTTCGACGAAGATCGGGCAATCAACCCGCAGCGCCAGGGCCAGCGCATCCGAGGGACGTGAATCAATGCTGATGACATTTCCATCGCGCTCCAGCCAGATGACAGCAAAGAAGGTATCGTCTCGCAACTCGTTCACCACTACCTTGTGGACGCGCGCATCCAGCCCCGTGAGCACGTTCTTCAGCAGGTCGTGCGTCATGGGACGCGGTGTGGTTACTTTTTCGATTTCCAAAGCGATGGCGTTGGCTTCGTAAACCCCAACCCAGATGGGCAGCACGGCGTCCCCGCCCGTGTCCTTCAAAACAACGATAGGCATATTGGTGACCGGATCCATCATGAGCCCGCGAATTTTCATTTCCACTTCCATCCCAACCCTCCAGGTCTTAAACCGTGCCCGCGCCGCGGCCCTGTCCGGCAGGCAGCATTTCCCCTGCCAGACTGTTCGGGAAACTGGCCGTGACGCGGACCTGCACGTAGTCGCCCTGGACCATGGGGGTGGCCGGCGGCGCCGTGAAATTCAGGACCTTGTTCTGCGAGGTACGGCCGATCCGTTGCCGCCGCGCCTCGTTGTACCCTTCAACCATTGCTTCAAGTATCTGGCCTAAGTGCCTTTGATTACGTTGCGTTGAAATGTCGCGCTGACGCTGCTGCAAGACCGCCAGCCGGCGCGCCTTCTCCTCGTCGGGGATGCTGTCCGGGTAGCGCAGCGCAGGGGTATTGGGCCGCGGCGAATACTTGAAGGAAAACAGCGCGTCGTAACCAACCTCATCCAGCAGCGACAGCGTTTCTTCAAACTCCGCCTCGGTCTCGCCGGGAAAACCGACAATCACGTCGGTGGTGATACTGATATCGCGGCGGGCAGACTTCATCCACCCAATCCGTTCCAGGTACTGCTCGCGCGTGTACTCGCGCAGCATGGACTTGAGCACCCGCGACGACCCGCTCTGCACCGGCAGATGCACATGGTCGCACACAGCGGGCACGGATTCGATAGCCTCCACAATCTCGCGGCTGAAGTCCCGCGGATGCGAGGTGGTAAAGCGCACACGGTGTATGCCGGCAATCTCTGCTACCGCAACGAGCAGCTCCGCAAAAGTTTTCTTTCCCAAGGGATCGCGGTAGGAGTTCACGTTTTGCCCTAACAATTGGATTTCCGTGAATCCGGTCTCCGCCATGCGTCGCGCTTCGGCCAGCACTGACTCCGATGTTCGGCTGCGCTCCTTGCCGCGTGTATAAGGAACTACACAGTAAGCGCAAAATTTGTCACAGCCCTCGATGATCGTTATGTATCCCCGATGCGGGTTGCTGCGCGCCGTGAACTCGGTCTCAAAGGTCTGCGTAGTCTGGCGGTCGTCGAGCCCGGTGGCGCGCTTCCCTGCTTCCAGTTGCACCAGCAGTTCCGGGAGGTTGCAGTACGAAGCCGACCCACACACAAGGTCCACGTGCGGAGCGCGCTCGAAGATGTGGTGTCCTTCCTGTTGCGCTACGCATCCCAGCACGCCGAACTTCTTGCCTTGCTGGCGCAGCTTGCGGAAATCAGCCAAGCGGTGAAACACCTTCTGCTCGGCCTTGTCGCGTATGGAACAGGTGTTGTACAGGATGAGCCCGGCCTGGTCGGCGTCCCGCACCTGTCGGTAGCCCTGGGAGATGAGCGTGCCGATGACCTTTTCCGAGTCATGCACATTCATCTGGCAACCGAAGGTCTCCAGGTAAAACGTTTTTTCTGGGGCGGCGGACATTACAGCCAAGTATAACGCACGCGCTGTAGCGCAGTTTCTTTGGATGCCAACCGCACCCCTTACGACTTAGCTAACACATACGACTTAGATAACCACGGAGGACACAGAGGACTCGGATGAAGCTAAGGAATTTTCTAATCGGGTAATCCCGCAATCGCGGAAGCTCATACTGTTTCAGTTTACCCGATCGCCCGATTGCCCCGATGTTCCTCCGCGTCTTCCGCGTCCTCTGCGGTGAAAAGGTTTTCCCGGACCAGGTCGAGAAATGCCCGATGCACGCGCGGATCGTCGGACAGCTCCGGATGGAAGGTTGCGGCCATCACCTTACCCTGGCGCACGAGCACGGGATCGTCCCCTTCCGATGCCAGGACTTCAACTCCCGCGCCGAGGCTGGTGATCTTGGGCGCGCGGATGAAAACCATCTCCAGCGGACCCAGCTTGCTGTCCCCGTGTCGAATAGAGCTGTCCACCTGGCGTCCGTAGGCGTTGCGGCAAATGCGGATGTCCAGTGCCCCGAGCGCCGGCTGTGGCGGGTTCTCGACCTCGCGTGCCAGCAGGATGGCGCCCGCGCAGGTGCCGAAGGTCGGCTTCAGTCGGATGAACTCGCGCAACTTCTGTTCAAAGCGCTCGCCCAGCAGCTTCAATAACGTACTGGATTCGCCGCCGGGGATAACCAGCCCGTCAACCTCGTCGAGCTGTTCCGGCTTTTTGACGAGGATGACCTCAGCGCCGAGTTGTTCGAGGCGGCGGCGGTGGGCGTCGAAATCGCCCTGAAGCGCGAGAACACCGATTTTCGTTGTCTTGGTCACAGCAAAATTGGCGCAGCCGGTGAGAGTTACGCCGCAGTCGTGCCACCCCTGCGCCTCCATTATTCATGAACGGGTGGAGCAGGCCTTCGGGCCCGCAGGAAATCGGCAATAACGACGCGGGCTTCAGCCCCTGAGGTACATAGGTTCTCAGCTGAGGCAAGATGTTTGTCGCAGAAGTACCTCAGCGGCTCAAACCGATGCTGTTAGGGATCAGATGATGCAGGGCTGAAGCCTTGCTCCACCCCTGTGTCCCGCCATCATGAATAATGCCTGCTTACCAGCCCCTCTTCTGCAACATATCTGCCTCGGCCAGCGCGCCGACAGCCAGACCTTTCATCGCGCTGGGCACATCCGAGCTGACTTCCAGCAGCACCTTGGGATCGAGGTAGTGCGTCGTGGCCAGCACGATGGCGCGAGCGCGGCGCTCGGCGTCTTCCGGCGGGGCGAACTCAGTCGAATTCTTCATGAAAATCCCGGAGCCTACGAACACCGACTCGGCCCCAAGCTGCATCACCAGCGACGCGTCGGCGGGCGTGGCGATGCCGCCGGCGGAGAAATTCGGCACCGGCAACTTCCCTGTCTTGGCCACCATGCGCACCAGTTCATATGGCGCCTGATGTTCCTTCGCCGCGGCATAGAGTTCTTCTTCGCGCATGACGGTCAGCGCGCGCATCTCCGACATGATCTGGCGCATGTGCTTGACCGCGTGCACCACGTCGCCCGTGCCGGCCTCGCCCTTGGTGCGTATCATGGCTGCGCCCTCGGCAATGCGCCGCAGGGCTTCACCCAGGTTTCGCGCGCCGCACACGAACGGCACTTTGAAAGCGTGCTTATCCACGTGATGAGCTTCGTCCGCCGGGGTCAGCACTTCCGACTCGTCAATGTAGTCCACGCCGAGTTCCTGCAGAATCTGCGCCTCGGCGAAATGGCCGATGCGGCACTTCGCCATCACGGGGATGGAAACGGCATCCATGATCTCGCGGATCTTCTTCGGTGACGCCATGCGGGCCACGCCGCCCTCGGCGCGGATCTGCGCGGGCACGCGCTCCAGCGCCATGACTGCCACCGCGCCGGCCTTTTCCGCGATGGTGGCCTGCTCGGCGTTGGTGACGTCCATAATGACGCCGCCCTTCAGCATCTCGGCCAGGCCCACTTTCAGCCGCAGGCCGGTGCTTCCGTTGTTCTCGGACATACCTCTTCCTCTTTCCCCGATGCGTTATTGTTGCCGGGAAGGGTTCTGGAACTTTCTATTTTAACACCTGGAGCACCTCTTCACCGCAGAGGCGCAGGGACGCAGAGAACGAATTTCAGTCGGGGCGGATGCGTAAGGCCGGTTACGAGTTCCAGTGTTCTTTGCGCAGGATGAGAATCCACTCTCGATAGAGCTCAGCTTCTTGTCGAAGGGCCAGACCTTTCTCTCCCGTTTCCGACTTTGCATTTCGCTCACACTCAGCGGCTCTTCTTTCGAGTTCCGCTATGCTTGTGTCTGCCGGAACAAATCTTTCCTCGTGCTGCACCATTACCTTACGTTCCAATCCTATTTACTATGCTTTATTCCGCGTCCTCTGCGGTGAAAGAGTGCTTTCCGCGCTGAGTGGCCGCATCATCCCAACGCCGATGCCGTTGCGATCCACCTTCAAGTGTTCCTTGAAGAGCTTGTGCGGGTCGATGGCGATGAAGATTCCCTTCCCGCGCGCCAGCACTTCACCTCTTTCGTTGCGGATTTCGCCGACGTTGGTGTGAGCGCGGCCATGCACGCGCAGCTCGCGTCCTTCCGCGACAAGCGGTTTGCCCAGCGGCACGGGCTTGATGTATTTGACGGTCATCTCTGCAGTGACCGCGACAACATTGCGCAGCTTATTCACCTTTCCCATGACCTCGTCCAGGATCGTGGCAATGATGCCGCCGTGTGCGTGTCCCGGCGGGCCGGTATAGCGCTTCGAGAGGCGAAAGCGGCAAATGAAGCGCTTCCCTGCTTCATCCACTACGAATTTCAGCCGCATACCTTCGCGGTTGTCCTGCCCGCAGGCAAAGCATAAGTTTTTCGGAAGATTTAGTGATTGTGTGTCGTGAGCGCGCGTGGACCTGGGCATACGCGCCGCAGTGTACCACGCAGTTGCAACCGAAAAGCCTCAACCACAGAGGACACGGAGGACACAGGGGAATCATGTGATCTGGAAATCGGGTAATCTGGAAATTCGAAGAAGGGATGAAGTGAAAAGTAACAAAGTAATACCTCGGTGAGCTAATCTTCCGAGCACTTGTTTTCCTCTGTGTTCGTCTGTGTCCTCTGTGGTGAATGCTTTGGTTTTTCGGGGCCCCAGGCAGCTGCTGCCCACGCCGCAGACAGTCGTCAGCGTTATATCCTTTGCCAGCATCCATTCGCTGATTTTCTATTGCCCGCCCCAATGAGATGTGCTTATTCTGCCAATGATTAGAGAACTGTGTTTTTGGCAACATGGGCTGCATTTCTTAGCGGCCAAGCAACCGAAGCGGAGGAGAGTTTCGTGCCCGAGTTGAAGTCTGCCAGTTATCACACTAACAATTTTGTGCGCGCCACGCGGCGCTGGCTGGTGCCGTACGTCCAGTCGCGCGTGTTGAAGAACCAGTTCCGTCCCCTGCTCTCATATCTGTTCACGGAGTACAAGTGCAACATTGATTGCCACTACTGCTGGGCCTACAACAATAAAGTGAAAGGCATGACCGAGGAGACGGCGATTCGTTCCATTGACTTCCTTAAAGCGCATGGCTGCCGTGTGGTGGCCCTCATGGGTGGAGAGCCGCTGCTGCGGCGCGACTTCATCCTGAAGGTAATTGACTACGGTACCAAGAACGGCTTCTTCATGTATCTGCCGACCAACGGCATCCTGATGAACGAAGACTTCGTTGACCGTGTTGGCGACCTGGGCGTTGCCGCGATAAACCTGGCGGTGGACGCGCTGGAGGAAAAGCCCGGACTTCCCAAGAACCTCAAGCGCATCGAGAAGCAGTTCAAATATCTGGTCAAACAGCAGCGGCAGTACGGCTACATGATTGTGTTCAACACCAACATCTGCCGTCACAACATGGAGGACGTGCGCCAGTTGACCGAGATTGCGCACGACAACGGCATCTCCACTGACGTTCACATTAACGAGCCACCCTACCTCGAGCAGACGCACTTCAAGCACCTGAACGACAACGTCACCTACATCACCCGCGAGGACTGGCCCAAGGTGGATGAGCTGCTCGATTGGCTGATCGAGAAGAATGCGCAGGGCTACATCATGGTCAATTCCAAGGACCACATGCGCAAGATGAAGGACTTCATGCGTGGTAAAACTTATCCCTGGAACTGCCGCGCCGGCCATAACTCGTCACTGATCCGCACTGACGGAACGCTGGCACCGTGCTTCCCCATGTACGCCTCTACCCACGACTGGGGCAACGTGTACGACGGTCACAAGTTCGACCAGAACCAGCTCGACGAGATGAAGAAGGTCTGCAACTCGCACTGCCTGTCCACCTGCCAGTACGTGTTAGGCTACTACTACAACAACCGCAACGTGCTGCGCTGGATACTCAAGCAGGGCCTGCACGGCTGGACCGGACAGCCGACGACGGACGCGTAATTCAATTTGCTGTCATGCTGAGCGAGCCTCGGCCTCCTTTGCCGAGGCGAGTCGAAGGAAGCATCTTGCGCTTCCAAGAAACACAGTATCTGTTCGACTCGCGCGCCAAAACCGGGCGCGCTCGTTCAGGATGACAAACAGCCAGGATGACAAACAGCTGAGGTACTTGCACGCCCTCTCTGGAATTTGTCCCTGCCCTTCGCTTCTCCCCGTCAACTCCGGAATCCATCAGCAGCAAACAACTATCTTGCCTGCGCCGGCATCTGCACAGGACGGGTTCCGTAGGTCACATTCGGGTGTGCGGGAGCTCACAGCAGGGCGTGATGCAGATTTCCGGCCGGCCACCGCACACCACAATAGAAAGAAAGCTTGCGACCGAAACGCGGGTAGCTGAATCGAAGTGCTGTTGATCGGGGCCTCGCGGATTACCGACCTGGAGATAGTTGCATGGGTCTGGCGCTGTTGCTGGTTATCTCGCTGATCACCATTGTCAGTTCCTACTTCTTTATCGCTCACACCTGGTGGATGCAGCCTTTGGCGTCGCTGAACGGCGGCATTGACCGCCAGTTCAATCTCACCTTTGTTCTGATGGGCATCGTTTTCATTGCCGCCCAACTTGGGCTCGCGCTGTTCGTGTGGAAGTACCGCGACCGCGGCGACAAGAACAAGGGCGCGGTGCAATACTCGCACGGCAACACCCGCCTGGAAGTTATCTGGACGACTATGACGGCGGTCATGTTCATCGGCCTAGTGCTGGCGGGCACGAAGATCTGGGCAGCCAACCGTTTTGAGCCGGCAAAGAGCGGCGCGGTTCCCGTGGAAGTTACCGGCTTGCAGTTCCAATGGTACTTCCGCTATCCCGGGCCTGACGGCAAGTACGGGCGCACCCGGCCGGAGCTGATAGACCCATCCATGGGCGGGGCCGGCGCTGTCGGCCTGGACAGCGATGACCCTGCCTCCAAGGACGACGTCGTCACCAACACCATGTATCTCCCGGTGGGGCGCGAAGTGGACCTGAGCCTGCGCGCCGAAGATGTGATCCACAGCTTCTTTGTCCCGGCGATGCGCTTCAAGCAGGACGCTGTCCCCGGGCTCATGATTCACATGCATTTCACACCCGACAAGATCGGCGAATACGAGATCGCCTGCGCCGAATTGTGCGGCCTGGGCCACTACCGCATGCACGGTGTGCTGCGCGTGGTCAGCCAGGCCGATTTCGACAAATGGCTTGCAGAACGCGAAGCGGAGAAGCAGTAGATGACTCCCACAAACCAACCTAATGAAATGCTGCACGAAGGTGTCACTGCTCGTCCCGAGCTGCACCATGTTCACGCCGCGCCCACCGGGTTCATCCGCAGATATATTTTCAGCAAGGACCACAAGGTTATCGGGCTTCAGTATTACTTCCTGGCGCTGACGGCCGTGTTTGTGGGCATGACGCTGTCCCTGCTGATGCGGGTCCACCTGGTCTGGCCCAACGCGCACATTCCTCTGATGGGTGACATCAAGCCGGAAACTTACCTGATGCTGCTGACCATGCACGGTACGCTGATGGTGTTTTTCGTGCTCACCACCGCCCCGCAGAGCGGCTTCGGAAACTACTTCCTGCCTATTCAGATCGGCGCTGCCGATATGGCCTTTCCAACGCTGAACATGCTCTCGTTCTGGATCACCTTCGTATCGTTCCTCTGTGCTATCGCTGCGTTCTTTGTCGCCGGAGGTGCTCCCATCGCCGGCTGGACCAATTACGTGCCGCTCAGTGCCCTTCCCTCGGCGGGGCCGGGACTCGCATTGGGCGAAGATTTGTGGCTGGTGAGCATTGCCCTGTTCTGCATTGCTTCCATGCTGGGCGCGCTGAACTTCATCACTACCACTCTCGACCTGCGGGCTAAGGGAATGACCCTCATGCGCATGCCCCTCACCTGCTGGGCCTGGTTTGTCACCGCCATTCTGGGACTGCTCGCCTTTGGCGTGCTGCTAGCCGCCGGCATTCTGCTGTTGCTGGACCGCAATGTGGGAACCAGCTTCTTCGTCCCCGGCGGACTGGTGGTCAACGGGGAGATGATCCGGCATCAGGGCGGCTCGCCTTTGCTGTGGCAACACCTGTTCTGGTTCTTCGGTCATCCTGAGGTTTACATTGCCATCCTGCCGGGCATGGGGCTGGCCTCGCAGGTACTGTCCACGTTCTCGCGCAAGCCGATCTTCGGATACAAGGCGATGGTCTACGCCATCATGACGATCGGCATCCTCGGCTTCTTCGTGTGGGGCCACCACATGTTCATGAGTGGCATGAGCCCCTACTCCGCGTTTGCCTTCAGCCTCATGACGATGGCCATCGGAGTACCCTCCGCCATCAAGACATTTAACTGGCTTGGCACCATTTATCGCGGACGCGTGCGCTTTCAGACACCAATGCTGTTTGCCATCGGATTCGTGTCGTTGTTCGTGACAGGCGGCCTGAGCGGCCCCTTCCTGGCACAGCCGACGCTGGACATCCAGCTCCATGATACTTACTTCGTGGTCGCCCATTTCCACCTGATCATGGGAGTGGCGGCGATCTTCGGCATCTTTGCCGGGACCTATTACTGGTTGCCCAAGATGTTCGGCCGTTACATGAACGAGCGCTTGGGCAAGCTGCATTTCTGGGTCACTTTCGTCGGCACTTACGCCATCTTCATGCCTATGCATTACCTCGGCATGGCGGGGCATCCGCGGCGCTACTCGTCTCTGGAAGCGCTGAACTACCTGCATGATCTGCTGCCACTGCAGCGGTTCATCAGCATTGCCGCGTTCATCACTATCGCGGTGCAACTGGTGTTCCTGTTCAACCTGTTGTGGAGCATCTTCAAAGGGAAGAAGGCCTCGGATAATCCCTGGGAGGCCACCACCCTGGAGTGGACCACCGCAACTCCGCCACCGCACGACAACTTTAACGGGATAACCCCGGTCGTCAATCACGGGCCGTATGAATACAGCGTTCCCGGAGCGGCCCGCGATTACGTCATGCAAACCGATCCGGTGGCGGCACACTCAAAGTAATGGGAAGCATACCCTTGACTCCGACTCTCACGGCCAAAAAGCCCGCTCCCAGGAACGGCGGCGGGCGCGGTCCTGTGGATTACTACCGCGGAGATGGCGGCGGTGGCGGACGCGGTGATGGCGCCCCCGACTACGGCGAGCGTCTGCGCCGCTATCGCCTGGGACTGGCGGTCGGACTGACCTCCATCGTGATGGTGTTCGTGTCCTTCACCAGCGCCTACATCGTGCGTCAGGGACTGGGCACCTGGGACTTCACCACCGGAAAATACGTCCACGACTGGCAAAAGCTTCCACTTCCGCTGGCTCTGCTCTTGCTGAATACGGGACTGCTGCTGACCAGCAGCGTCACGATGGAACTTGCGCGCCGCCGCGCCGCCCAGGATGTCGTACTTGCCCCCGTAACTTCGCTGCCGGGCATCACTGAGAGCCATCAAAAACCGGTTCCCTGGCTCTGGATCACCCTCGTGCTCGGCTTTGGTTTCCTCGCCGGACAGGCGCTCGCATGGAGTGCGCTGGTTCACCGGGGACTGCTGATATCCAGCAACCCGAGCAGTTCGTTTTTCTATGTCCTGACCGGCACACATGCAGCGCACCTGGCCGGCGGCATCATCGCGCTTCTTTATGCCGCCCTGATTTCCACCCGCGTCTTTAACAAGCCGGTGGAGACGCGGCGCATCGTGGTGGACGTCACCGGCTGGTATTGGCACGTCATGGCTTTACTTTGGCTTTATATCTTTGCCCTTATGGCATTCGCAGGATGATGGAGATGAGCACAATGGCTGATACCGCCATTCGTCCACAGCCCCGTATAGAGGAAGCTTACGAGCCCTCGTTGTTCGGGACTTATTCGAAAAAGATCGGGATGTGGCTGTTTATCCTGTCCGACTCGCTGACCTTCGGCGCGTTGCTGTTCGCCTACAGTTACGGCAGGATCTCCACTCCGTACTGGCCCACGCCCTTTCACACCGAGAGCATCATCAATGCAAGCGTCATGACGGCGTTCCTGCTTACCAGTTCCCTGACCATGGTGCTGGCGGTTTCGGCTGCCAGCTTCGGCGACCGCAAGAAGGCCATCCGCTGGCTGCTGGCTACCATGTTCTGCGGGGCCATGTTCGTGGTGCTTCACATTCACGAGTGGATCGGACTGATCGGCCAGGGCATGCTGCCCAACAAGAATCCCTGGGGACCGCCGCAGTTCGGCGGAACCTTCTTTACCCTGACCGGCTTGCATATGCTGCACGTCACGATTGGCGTGCTCTATCTGGGCGTGATCGCCCTGCGCACGTCGTCCATAAAGAAGTTTTCGGCCCAGGACGTGGAAGTCAGCGGCTTGTACTGGCACTTCGTTGACCTGGTGTGGATGTTCATCTTCCCCCTGGTCTACCTGATGTCCACAAAGATTATTTAGAAACCCGTAGAGACGTAGCTTGCTACGTCCCATGAGTGAAGCAGTTCGGAACGTAGAGACGTAGCAAGCTACGTCTCTACAGAGGGTTGGCAATGCAAACAATGGAATCGGCCATAATCGCGCATCGGCAGCATGGCCATAAACAATTCTTCGTGGTCTGGGGCGGACTACTGCTGATCACCGCGGTCGAGGTTTTCCTCGCCTATCAGCACCTGCAGCCCCTGCGCATGCTGACCATCCTGCTGGGGCTTTCGATCATCAAGGCCGCGTTGATCATCTCCTACTTCATGCACTTGAAGTTCGAAGCCCGGCGCATGCGCATCCTGTTGATGGGTGCTCTCGTCGCCTGCTTGTGCCTGATGAGCACGTTCTTTCCCGACGCCTTCCGCATCCTCAGCCTGGGAGTGAAATGAAGCGGCTTCTCGCCATCCTCGTGCTGTTTCTTGCGGTGGCCGCCGTCCCGGCATTCTCGCAGGGCTGCGCCATGTGCTACCAGTCCGCCAAGGCCCTGGGTTCACAGGACCAGAAAGCTCTTAACCGCGCGGTCCTTGTCCTGCTGTTGCCGACCGTTACCTTCATCGCCGGCGCCGTCGGCCTGACCTACCACTACCGCAAGCCCCGCGAACACTAACCCGTACCGCCGGCGTCCTCGCCGGCACTCGCGAGCGCGTCTCGCGCTCGCCCCAGCGGTTTCCCCACCACTCACAACCGACTATAATGAGAAGTTTGTACAGCGCTGCTCAAACCACTCTAGAGCGACCGTACACGTTTTTGTTCAATGTCTACCGATTCCATCGTTGTTCGCGGGGCGCGGGTCCACAACCTTAAGAACATTGATTTTGAAATCCCGCACAACACCATCACCGTGGTGACCGGCGTCTCCGGCTCGGGAAAATCTTCGCTTGCCTTCGACACCATCTACGCCGAAGGACAGCGCCGCTACGTGGAATCGCTCTCCGCCTACGCCCGCCAATTCCTGGAGCGGATTGAAAAGCCCGATGCCGATGTCATTGACGGCATCGCTCCCGCCGTGGCCATCCGGCAGAAGAACACCACGCGCAATCCGCGCTCCACAGTCGCCACCGCCACGGAAATCTGGGACTACCTGCGCCTGCTGTTCGCCCGCGTGGGCAAGACCTACTGCCTCCAATGCGGGGCTGAAGTCAAGAAAGACACGGTTGATGACGTTGCCGCCGCCATTCTGGCGCTGGACGAAGGCACGCGCCTGAACGTGCTCTTCCCCCTTCAGCCGCCTCCGCGGCCCAGCGAGCCGGAAAAGAAAACTACGCGAGGTCGCGCCGGAAAAAAAGCAACCAAGCCGGAAGCGCCAGTTGTCACTGAGCTGTTAAAGGAGCGTCTCTTCGAATTGCGCAAGCGCGGCTTCAACCGTCTTTATCAGCGCGGGCAGGTATTCGAGTTCTCCACTCCGGAATCGCTGCTGGACATCAACTTCGCCGAGCCGGTGTTCGTTCTGGTGGACCGCATTGTGGTCACGCCTGATGTCCGCGCCCGCCTCGTGGACGCCATCGAAACCTGCTACCGCGAGTCCGGCGAAGCCCTCTTCGAGACCGCGCCACGCGAGGGCGAAGGACCCAGGCTGCTCCGCTTCGCCCAGCGCTTCGAATGCAAGAATTGCCGCATCCGCCACGAAGAGCCGGAGCCGCGCCTGTTCTCCTTCAACAACCCTTATGGCGCGTGCCCCCGCTGCCAGGGCTTCGGCAACACCATTGACTTCGACATTGATCTCGTTGTCCCGGACAAATCCAAGACCCTCGCGGAAGGGGCCATCGAGCCCTGGACCAAGCCCAAATACAAGCCGCTCTACACCGAACTGAAACGCTACGCCAAGGAGCGCGACATCCCGCTGGATGTGCCCTGGGAACAGCTTTCGCCCGAGCACCGCGCCATCATTCTTCAGGGCGAGGGAAGGTTCTGGGGAGTGCGCGGCTTCTTCGCGCATCTGGAGCGCAAGAAATACAAGCTGCACGTGCGCGTTTTTCTGAGCCGCTATCGCGGATACTCCACCTGCTCCAGTTGCGGCGGCGCCCGCCTTCGTCCGGAAGCCCGCCAGGTCAAAGTCGGCGGCAAGGACATCTGCCAGATTGCATCCATGACCGTGGAGGATGCGTCCCGCTTCTTCGCCAACCTTCGCCTCAGCGCAGAACAGACCGACATCGCCGGCAAAATACTGGAAGAAATCCGCGACCGGTTGCGCTTCATGTTTGAAGTCGGGCTGGAGTACCTCACGCTCGACCGGCTGGCCTCCACGCTTTCCGGCGGCGAGGCACAGCGTATTCAGCTCGCCAGCTCTCTCGGCTCGCGGCTCGTGGGCACGCTCTACGTTCTGGACGAGCCATCCATCGGCCTGCACAGCCGCGACACTCACCGCCTGATCAACATCCTTAAGGATTTGCGCGCTCTCGGCAACACCATACTGGTGGTCGAGCACGATGCCGAAATCATGCGCGCCGCTGATCGCATTCTCGACCTCGGCCCCGGCGCCGGCGAACACGGCGGACGCCTGGTCGCGACCGGTACCTTCGAGGAGTTGAAGGCAGCTCCGCAGTCGCTCACCGGACGTTATCTCGCCGACGAACTACGCATCCCGTTCTCCTCCAACCGCCGCAAGCCCGGTATTCCGCAACTCAAGCTGTTTGGCGCTCGCGCCCACAACCTTAAGAACATTGATGTCTTCATTCCACTGCGGATGCTGGTGGCCATCGCCGGCGTATCGGGATCGGGGAAATCCACGCTGGTGCACGATGTTCTCTACCAGGCGCTGGCGACACAAAAGAGACAGGTGATGGGCAACGGCGCGGCCCCTGCTCTGGACCGCCTGCAGGGCGCCGAGTTCCTCGAAGCCGTCGTACTGGTGGATCAATCACCCATCGGCCGTACCCCGCGTTCCAATCCCGTGACCTACATCAAGGCCTTCGACGCCATCCGCGATTTGTTCGGCTCCCTGCCCGAATCCCAGAAACGCGGCTACACCGCCGGACACTTTTCGTTCAATATCCCCGGCGGGCGTTGCGAAGCCTGCCAAGGCGACGGCACCGTCACTGTGGAAATGCAGTTTCTTGCTGATGTGGAACTCATCTGCGAAGAGTGCAAAGGAACGCGCTACAAACCCGAGGTGCTGGAGATCCGCTATCACGGCAAGAACATCCAGGACGTGCTGAACCTTACCGCGAAAGAAGCTTTGCAGTTCTTTTCCGGTGTCCCCAAGATTACAGACAAGCTCCGCGTGCTCGACGAAGTTGGACTGGGCTATTTGCGCCTGGGACAGTCGGCAACCACGCTGTCCGGCGGCGAGGCGCAGCGCATGAAGCTGGCGGCGCACCTGCAGGGCAAAATCCGCGAGCTTCACCACCACTCGGAATTCGGCCAGGAAGGCAGCCCCAAGCCGCGCGTTCTCTACATCTTTGACGAGCCCACCACCGGACTGCACTTCGACGACGTCAGTAAGCTGCTGGCCGCGTTCCGCCGACTCATTGACGCCGGCGGCTCAATCATCGTCATTGAACACAATCTCGACGTCATCAAAACCGCCGACTGGGTAATTGATCTCGGCCCTGAAGGCGGCGACCGTGGTGGCTACGTCGTTGCTTGCGGCCCTCCCGAGACCATTGCCACCAACCCTCGGTCCTACACCGGCCAATGGCTGGCACAGGCGCTGAACAAGAATGGCGGCTCGGGCAAGAATCTCAACTCTTGGACTAAGTTGCAGCGCGCCGGGAACTCATCCGCTGGTCGCTAAACCGGTTCACCGCAGCTGTGACCTGCAATCACTCCTTTGCCCTGACGGGTGGTCTGAAGTGCCTAAAAATCAGCCCGCGTAGCGGGCGATGGAATTTAGCCCCCCGGGCGTTAGAGTCTGTGTCGCAAGTCAAGTCATTCGATAGCAGCAGTTCGGATGTGAGGGGATTGCGGGTCGGGCGGCTTGCGTGGCGATGACGACAACGTCAGCGCCAGGTATGGGCGTACCAGCGCGTGAGATTGAAAGCGATTGCCGCCAGCAGCCACTCGGTGGTAACACCAGCCAACCCGCGCCGCTCGAACTGCCGCATGCCGGCGGCGGGTGGCCCACCCTTTCGCCCGATTCTGGCGAAGGGTGCGATTCTAGCTAGTCGAGGGACATGCATTTCTTTCAGTCAATTCGCGACAAACTCAAATGCTGGCGGGCGCCCCACCCTGAGCGGGTGCCCCATCCTGAGCGTTGCGAAGGGTGGGGATTTCTTGAGGGCGGCCCCGTTTCTGGAACTCCAGGCACATCACCCTCCCGCGATACAATTCTGTGTTGCAGCGCCGCCGTTGAGGAAATCTCTGAGTGAGATTAACCTACATACTTGCTGCCCTGGTTGCCTTGTGCATTGCCGCGCTCGCCCAGACGAGCCGCGCCACCAAGTCAGAAGATCCATCTGCCATCATTCAAGCCGAAACAGCTATAGACAAAGAAGACTACGCTGCCGCCGAGCCGTTGCTCCGCAAGGCGCTGGCCCAAAATCCCGACGACTTCCGTGCTTGGTTCGACCTCGGATTTGTCCTCAATGCAACCGGACACAAGCAAGAAGCCATCGAGGCCTACCGCAAATCCGTCGCGGCGAATCCCACTGTATTTGAATCCAACCTGAATCTCGGCCTGGTGCTGGCGCAGGCCGGCGATCCCCAGGCCGAGCGCTTCCTGCGCGCCGCCACGCAGTTGAAGCCCAGCGCGCATCCGGACGAAGGTCTGGTGCGTGCCTGGCTTTCCCTCGGGCGTGTGCTGGCCGCCACCAGGCCTGCCGAAGCCCTCGCCGCCTATAAGGAAGCAGCGCGCCTCCGCCCTCGCGATCCCGAACCGCACCTCGCCGCGGGCATCACGCTGGAAACCCAGAACAAGCTGGACGCGGCCGCTGAGGAATTTGCCCTCGCTTCCCGGCTGGATCCGAAGTCCACTGAAGCCTTGGCTGGTCTCGCAAACGTCTATCAGAAGTTGGGCCGCTTTGAAAACGCCGAAGCGGCACTGCGCAAGTACCTCGCGTCCGACCCGCAAAACGCCGCTGCCCACATACAGCTTGGCCGTGTGCTGGCGGCTGAGAACAAGCCCGAAGCCGCCATTTCCGAGCTTGCCACCGGCTTGCGTCTCGCTCCCAACGGCGCGGAGGCCCGCCGCGAGCTGGCTTCCCTTTATCTGTCACAGAAAAATTTTTCCCAAGCGGAAAGCGAATATCGTTTTCTGCTGAAAACGAATCCAAACGATCCAGAGGCACACTTTGGCCTGGGACGCGCCCTCATGCAGCAGCGAAAGTTCCCGGAAGCGCAGCAGGAATTGATGGCGGCGGTCGCCCTCAAGCAAGGCCTCGGCGAGGCGTACGGCGATCTTGCCATCGTCGCGGCGGAGACCCACAACTATGAACTGACGCTGCGGGCGCTGGCCGCGCGCGCTCGCGTCCTGCCGGAAGTGCCCGGCACATATTTCCTGCGCGCCACCGCGTACGACCATTTGCGGGACGCGAAAAACGCCGCCGAAAACTATCGTAAGTTCCTGGCGGCGGCCAACGGAAAGTATCCGGAGCAGGAATGGCAGGCGAAACATCGTCTCAAGGCCATCGAACCCGTGGCGGGCGGAAAGAAGTCCGGTGGAAATAAGCAATGATGCGCAGAGTCTCAGTGCTGCTGGTCTTCGCGCTCACGGCTTCCCTGCTTTCGTCCGCCGAAGAGACGCTGGAGCAGCTCAAGGCGCGCGCGAAAGCGGCCCACGGCGGTGATCAGGTCAAGCTGTTCCTCGAAGTCGCCAACCGCGAACTCAAGTTGGCGAATGAAGCTTTTGAGGCTGGCGACATCGAAAAAGGACACGCCACCGTAGAGGATGTTGTCACCTACGCCGAACGCGCCGGCGATTCGGCGCGCAGTTCCGGAAAACACCTCAAGAAAACAGAAATCGAGGTGCGCCGCATCGCCAACCGTCTGGACGATATCGGGCGCGCCTTGAGTTTGGACGATCGCGCCCCCCTGCAGGCCGCCGTCAAACGTCTCGAGTACGTGCGCACCCAGTTGCTGGCGCGCATGTTCGGCGAGAAATGATGAGAATGGTGGCACACCGGACACATTCCGTTCTTGCGCTGGTCTTGCTGCTGGCAGTCAGCGCTGTTGCGTGGCAGCGCCGCGACCCGCTCACATCCGCCGAAACCGACCAGTTGCGCGAAACTGCACAGGAACCCGCCAAGCGCCTGAAGCTGTACCTCAAATTCATCGGCCAGCGCGTCGCCGCTGTGGACAAATTGCGCGCCGATCCCCGCTTGGCCGGCGAGAGCGCTTCCCAGATCCACGATCTGCTCGGCGACATTACCTCGCTCACCGATGAACTGGACGACAACATTGACAACTACGCCCAGCGCCAGGCCGATCTGCGCAAGCCGCTGCTCGAAGTCATTGCCGCCGAAACGGAATTTCGGCAAAAGCTGAATGCGCTCGCACAGGCCACGCGCGACCCCGCCTTTGCCGCGGAACAGAAAACCTACAGCTTTACTCTGGAAACCGCGACCGACGCCCTCAACTCCAGCCTCGATCACGCCCGCAAAACGCTTGCGGAGCAGGAAACGCTGTTCAAAGAGCGCAAGCAGAAAAAGAAATAAAACCACCACAGAGACACAGAGTCGCAGAGAAAAATGTTCTTCTCTGCATCTGTGTGTCTCTGCGCTGGGTGTTGCTCCCAGCTGGTACTATAACAGCGCACCCCAATGACCCGCTCACCTGACGATCCCATAATGTTGCTGGTTCAGCGCTGCTATCACGAATTGCGTCCCCGAGCACCGATGCCGGAATTTCATCTCGAGTTCTACCCTTTCACCAACGTGAACAACACCGTTCGCCTGCGCGGCGAAAAAGTGCTGTTTCGCATCTCGGACCTGCTGGAAGGCGCGCCGGAAGCGGTATTGCACGCCATCATCCACATTCTTCTGGCCAAGCTATACCGCAAGCCGGTGGAGCGCATGCATGAGCAACGGTACCGGCGTTACGTATCAAGTCACGCGTTGGCCATGAAAGCCGAGCAGGTGCGGGGCATCCGTGGACGCAAGAGGATCGCGTCAGCCAAAGGCGCGGTCTACGACCTCGACGCCATCTTCGACGATCTCAACACGCGCTTCTTTTTCGGACTGCTGGCGCGTCCGCAGATGACCTGGAGCCGCGACCACGCCCGCAACAGCCTCGGGCACTACGACCCGGCGCATAACGCCATTGTCATCAGCCGCGCCTTCGATCGTCCGCGCGTTCCCCGCTATGCAGTGGAGTACATCGTCTACCACGAGATGCTGCACCTGAAGCATCCCGTTAAACTGCGCGCTGGCCGCCGCTGCGTGCACCCGCCGGAATTGCAAATGGAAGAAAAGTTGTTTCCCCGGTTGGAAGAGGCCAAGCGGTTTTTGAAGGCGCTGTAGAAGCAGGTCTCAGATATCAGGTGACAGGCTTCAGGAGGAAACCAATTTCTTGTGGTTCGACATTATCGAGCTTTGCGTATGACGCTAATCAATTCCATGATGATGATAGTTGGGAGGAGGGCAGAACCAGGCGCCATTAAGAAAAAATACGTCAATATGAATCTGGGCAATTCTGGCGACCGGCTGAACATGAGCCAGAACCCCGACAATTGCATCACGAGTAGCAATGCCAAGAGCACAGCGTGCCTGCGTGTCAGTTCGATGGTCATGGACGAGATTGTAGCGCCAAGCAGCATCCGAAGCTTCGGGCTCAACCTCGGATCGGATACCTGTCAGCTGTCGCTCGGAATTGTTGCCTGTTACCCGCTTCACGCCGCTGGCTCGGAGACGACTTCCCACGGCCCGGCGGCGCGCGCCAGCGCCTCGGCGCTGGCCTGCACCTTGAATAGTGGAACCTTGTGAGTGGCGAATCGCGTCTTGTGCGGCTGTTCGCCGGTCATGTAGTCGCAGTCGAGACCTGCGGCCAGCGACTGCCTCGTGGCCTCGTAGATCAGCACTGTTCCCGGCGACGAGCGGGCGAACGCAGGATCGAAATAGACGGTATAGAACCGCCGCACCCCGCCGTCGCGAAACGTGATCAAGCCAGCCACGGTCGCGCCCAGCGACTCCAGCGTGAACACATCGCAACGCTCGGGCTGCATGGCGGCGGCGCGCGTGATGAACTCAATCCGCTTCACGTCCGCGAAGATGTTGTCGGGGCCGGCAAACTGCTCCGCTTTCTGCCCATAGATACTGGCAATGACGCTCGTTGCCATGCCGTTATAACGCCGGACGTGAATGCCCTGACGCTCCAGCCGCCGGCGGTAGCGGCCCAATCGCGTGTGCTGCGATGCGAACTTCTCTGCGCTGATGTCGGTCATGCGAACGCCGGGCGCATTCACGAAAAATTCCGGCTCCAGGCCGCGGTAGAGACCGCAACTGCTCTCGCCCCGGAGCGCAGTCATATGCAAGGGCAACCGCAGCGCGGCCAGCGTCGCCCAGGCATACTTCAGGATTTCCGGATCGCCGGCGGCCAGAACGCCGCGATAATCAAACAGCAGTTCGCCCAGGAACGTCAGATGATCGGACGCCACCGCGGCCGGCACAACCGCTGCACCGCTGTCGCTCTCGACGCAGACCACGTACGGCGCTTCGCGCTGGGCAAATTGTGCGGCGGCCAGGCGGTTCCATTCGAAGCTCTGGAACATAGTGGCATCCGCGCCGGTGTACAGGCGTTCCCAGACGGGACTGATGCGGTCCATCTCCGCCGCGGAACGGGCTATGAAGGTTTTGAGCAGCGATGTCTCTTTCTCCACCAGACGTGGCGCGCCTCGTGGGAGTGGCCACTGCGTTAGACGCACGCCGTTCCGGCGCGGATGTTCCAGCTCTGGTATGCACTCCCATTCAGGAACTGTGTGAACGGATTCTCTCTGTGTCTCTGTGTCTCCGTGGTGGATTTGCTACGCAAGCCGGTGTCCCGACCTCGTGCCCCGGTTTTGGGCGCTCGAGCAGAACTAAGAATGTATATTCCCGCGCTGGCTATTCTGGTGTCATGGCGAGCGGAGCGAGGCATCTGCTTTTAACAACGCGTTGAAAGCAGATGCCCGGTCAGGCTGCCGCCTCTTCGTCATGACAGGCCCCAGTAACTGTCAGCACCTTCTGGCCGCGCTCCATGGCGGGCGGTCAGGCCGTACCAACTTGGTAACGTGAGCTGGGTCACATTGAAGGGTGATCGTGGGAATTGACGTACCCGGATTTTGCGCCCAAAATAGATGCAGGAATTGAAAATGAATTTCAATTTGGACGACGCCGACCCCAAAGCTCCATCCGCCTCCCTCGCTGATCTGCGCGAGGGCCAGACTGCGGTCCTGTCATCCCTGAGCCTCCCCCAGCGTACCTCCGAGCATCTGATGTGGCTCGGCTTCGTTCCCGGCGCAGAAGTTACCGCCGGCCAAAGCGGCCCCGGCGGCGACCCGCGAATTTATCGCGTTTCCGGCACTGCCTTTGCCCTGCGCCGTGAAACTGCGCGCCGCATGCTTGTTACTCCCAAGCCCCCGCGGCGCGGAGCACACGCATGAGCAGCTGCTGTGCGGATTCCGGGCCTGCGGTAACTCCTGCTGTACGGACCGTTGCGGTTGTTGGTCCTCCGAATTCCGGCAAGACTACTCTCTTTAACCGGCTCACCGGCCTGCGCCAGAAAGTTGCCAATTTTCCTGGTGTCACCGTCGAGCACCACATCGGCTATCTCAAGCGCCCCAACAGCGCCGAAGAAATCGCGCTCATTGATCTTCCCGGCGTTTACAGTCTTTCTCCCAAATCGGAAGACGAGGCTGTCACCGTTTCCGTGCTGCGCGGCGAGATGCCCGGCATCGAGAAGCCTGACGCCATTCTGCTGATCCTGGACTCCACCAATCTCAGCCGGCAACTGGTGATCGCGGCCCCGGTCATTGCGCTTGGACTGCCTACGCTGGTGCTCCTGAACATGGCCGATTCGCTGGAGAAAAATGGCGGCGAACTCGACGTTCTGGCCCTGGCGCGACATCTGGGGACACCGGTGGCGCTGGTCAGCGCGGCCCTGGGCGAAGGCCTTGACGCCGTCACGTCATTCCTCGGCGCCGCCAGCGCGCCGCCTGCGCCCGCGGAACTGCCCGTTCTGCAAGACGTGCCGGAATGCCATGCCTGGGCGAAGCGTCTGGAGAAGCGCGCCGGCTTCCGTCCTCCCGCGACTCCGCAGTGGACGCGCCGTCTCGATGCCCTGTTCCTGAACAAAATTTGGGGACCCATCATTTTTTCCGCCGTGGTGATTGCGGTCTTCCAGTGCGTTTTTACTGTGGGCCAGCCCCTGACCGACCTGATGCACTCCGGCCTGAACAAGATTGGTGAACTCATGGGCAATGCGCTTCCCAGCGGCTGGCTGAAGTCCATGCTTGTGGACGCCGTCTGGAAGGGCCTGACGGCAGTGCTGGTGTTTCTACCGCAGATCCTGCTGCTGTTTCTGGTGATCGGCATCCTGGAAGATTCCGGTTACCTGGCGCGCGCCGCCGTGATCGCCGACCGCGTGATGGCCAAGATAGGACTGAACGGCAAGGCCTTCATCCCGCTGCTTTCCGCCTACGCCTGTGCCGTGCCCGCAATCATGGCTACCCGCACCATCGAAGACAAGCGCGACCGCATTGCCACCATCCTGGTCGCGCCCTTCATGACGTGCTCGGCGCGCCTGCCGGTGTACACACTCATTATCGCGGCCTTCATTCCTGACCGTCGCCTGGTGCCTTATGTTTTAAGCTCGCGCGCCGCAGCCATGCTCGGTCTGTATGTGCTGGGATTCCTCGCCGCCGTTCTCACCGCGCGCCTGCTGAAGTCCTCCGTCCTGAGGAGCAAAGAGGTAGCCTTCATCATGGAGCTGCCGGTTTACCGCTGGCCCACGTTACGTTCGCTGGGACTGCGGCTGCTGGACCGCGCCAAGGCATTCCTGCTCCGTGCCGGAACGGTGATTCTGGGAGTGCTAATTGTGCTCTGGGTTCTGAGCATGCTGCCCCTTCATAATGGCCGTCCCGCCGAGCTCTCCGATAGCGTGCTAGCCAAGGTGGGGCACACGATCGAACCTGCCATTGCACCCCTGGGCTTCAACTGGAAGATCGGCATTGGCCTGATCTCGTCGCTGGCAGCGCGTGAGACCATCGTCAGCACCTTGGGCACCATTTACGGCGTGGATGCGGAATCCCAGGGCGACTCCATGCAGAGCGCTCTGCACCAGGACCTGTCACCCGCTGGCGCCGCTGCCCTGCTGGTGTTCTTTGCCTTCGCCATGCAGTGCATGTCCACCCTGGCCGTCGTGCGCCGCGAGACTAACAGTTGGAAATGGCCAGCCCTGCAGTTCTCGTACATGACCACGGTCGCCTACGTGTCCGCCTTCGCGACCAACCAGATCCTGGTAAGACTGCTAAGCTGAGGACCCGTCCCCGGAGGGACGGGCGGAACTTAGCCCAGCGACTCATCGCTGGGAAAAGCTGAATCCTGCCTAACTCACTGCAAAATTCACAGGCCGTTGCTCCCGCGAAAACTGTCTGCTTCCGAGAACGCGTCCGGATGGACGGTAGGAACTTAATAAGTCCCCAGGCTAAATTCTGGTCACGTTCTGCGGAAGGCTAATCTGTATACCGCACCGCCAGCCCATGTGTCCGGAGAATAATCTCCACCCCTACAACCTGCTGCAATTTAGGCTGACGTTGCTCTTGCTCCCCCGTGGCCAACAACGAGCTGATTGTTCGTGCGGTGCGACTTACCGCGGAACAGCGCCACGCATTGCCCTTGCTGGTTCGTAACCGCAACGTCATAGACGCCGGTGCGTTTGTGCAAGGTCCGCTCCACTCCTTCTGCGGTCAGCACGTCACCCTCTTGCCCCGGTAGCAGAAACTCGATGCTGCACCCCGCCGCAACCGACAGTTCGTTGCGAGAATTGCAGGCAAACGCAAACACGGTGTCCGCCAGCGTGAAGATCACACCTCCCTGGCAGGTGTTCACGCTGTTCAGCATGTCCCGGCGAACCTTCATTTCCGCGCGCGCGTACCCCGGACGAATTTCCAGAAGTCGTACTCCCAGCGCCTTCGCCGCCTGGTCTCCGTGCTCGATCGTGCGGCCTACGATCTCAGCGATTTTCTGTGGATCTGTGGACAAATGACTTCCACTCATTAGGACTCCCGGATCAAAGTTTCCACCACCCCACGGCAATACGCGACACGCGCCCTCTAAGCGCGGGAGCGGTGATGATTCCAGCGTGGATATTGGCAGAGAACTTAAAGATTTCGCACGAATTGTAGTCTGCACTGCGGAGTTTGTGAAGCGATGAAGCACGCGCGTCGCCGCCTGCAGGCGCGACGAAAATAGCCCGGGCCCATCGGGTGGGCATGTGTCCCCTACAGAGCGATTAAGAGGACATAACAAAAATAGATTCCGCTGACGGAAGCGTCCGCGTTAGCGGACGCACCGAGAATAGGCCAGCACGCCCGAGTGGCGCAGCCACGAGGAAGTGCTGGGGAGGATGCAACAACGGATAGGAGCGCCGTAGGCATGGCATGAAAAGCGGATGGAATCAGGTTGCCACGTATGTGCCGGGCGCGCATACCCGCCGGGTAGCCGCAGATTTACGCGGATGAACGCGGACCGGCGCGAATTCGAGTTTTGAGCTCGAATCCTCTGTGCCCTCTGTGGTGAAAGCTTTTCAGTAAAGGTGGAAGTTTACTTCGACGTTGATCTGCACCGCCACCGGCCGCCCGTCCTTCTTGGCAGGCTCGAACTTCCATTGCCGCACGGCCTCGACCGCCTTCTGGTCCAGACCCATGCCCAGAGTGCGCGCGACCTTAATCTGGTGCGGCCGGCCGCTTTCGTCCACGATCAGCCACAGCACTACCGTGCCCTGATACTTGGCCTTGCGGGCCTCCTCTGAGTATTCCGGATCGGGTGTGTACAGCGCCCGAGGAGCAGAAACGCCGCCGCCCACGCGGAACACGCCGCCGCCATATCCACCGCCCCGGCCGGGTCCGACGCCTGGCCCGATGCCGGAGCCAACGCCGCCACCGCGCCCTTCACCGATACCGCCACCCGATCCCGTACCGTTTGACGGGGGTCCCGAAGGGATGCTCGAAAGCGGATTGCCCAAGTTCGGCATGTTGGCCGCCAGCGGCAGCTTCACTTGTGGCGGCATAACGACTGTTGGTTCGGCCGTCAGCTTCGGATGTTCGTTGCGGATCACCATGGCCGGAGGGGTCAACTGCTCCATGGCAAATTTCGGCAAGCGCCCTTTAGGGGCCTTCAATTTGTCGCGGTCCCCGCCTCCGCCGCCGCCCGCCAGGGTGTCATTCTGCTTGTTCGAAATGGGCATGTAGGCGTTCGGATCGGGAGCAACCAGTGTCACCGTCTCCTGCGGTTTCGGCAGTTCCTGCTTGCCTACCCTCGCGCCCACAATGGAGATTCCAACCAGCGCTGCAAGCATCAGCACGTGCACGCCGGTCGAAACCACGGCGCCTTTCTTCTTGTAGTTATAATCGCCCCATATCTCGCGGACCCTGACCGGCTTGGAGGTTAGTTGAAGCGGCGCCTGTTTGCGCGGAAACATCGTGTCGCGGAAGTTGCGCGCCAAGGAGCCGAGCAGCGACAGGTCGGAGCTGTCCTGCATCGTCCAGAGGTCCAGCACATCACCGCCGTCACGCCGTGTAGCGGGACGTGACGTGAGGTGCAGGGGCGGCTGCTTCGACGGGGAGATCAGGTCTCTCAAGTTCGCCCGCAGGGACTGCCACACGGAAACATCCATGCGGTCCTGTACCGCCAACAGGTTCAACTCGGGCTTTCGTTCGGCCTCGGTCTGAGAATCTGGATGGGACATCAACGTTGCCATATTTTTCCCGGGTTCGGCCCCTCCTCCGATCCGCTCGCCGTAATGGGTACTCCCTGGACTTTAAGGGAGATGAGCACATCAACTGCCAAGTTGCATTCTCAGCTTCACCTGCTGGGAGAAGCCAATCACTTTCCACCCATTCCGATTCCGTTACTCCAGGCGCATGCTGAAAATGGGTTTGCGAGTTCCCAATTTTAGATGCCGCCATGCTCAGAAGTGCTTTAGTTTCTTGCCAGAGTACCACAGTTGTTACACCCTCATCACCAAAATAGTGTTACAGAAGTAAACATCAGGGTGTGCTTTTTAACTGTGCATCTTAGTCCTTTGGTAACCGTCGCTCGGCCCTGTTCGCTTCGATAGACGTGTCCTTCCGCCGTCCCTTACAATGAAATTTATTCCTATTACGCGGAGATAAATCCGGGTGGCGCAAGACTCTGACAGTACTTTTTTGAAATCTACTCTCAATCTGCCGAAGACCGCGTTTTCAATGAAGGCCAACCTGCCCCAGAATGAGCCCAAGATGCTGACGCATTGGGAGCAGATCGGCATTTACGACCTTATTCGGGAGGCCCGCAAGGACGCAGCTATTTACATCCTCCACGACGGCCCCCCGTACGCAAATGGTCCCATTCATCTGGGCACTGCAATGAACAAGTGCCTGAAGGACTTTATTGTTAAATCCAAGACTATGGCGGGCTTCAACGCTCCCTACGTGCCCGGATGGGACTGCCACGGCCTGCCCATCGAGATCAAAGTAGACGAATCCCTGGGCCGCAAGAAACTGGAGATGGCCCCCATCGAGGTGCGCAACGCCTGCCGCAAATACGCGGAAAAATATCTCGACCTGCAGCGCGGACAATTCAAGCGCATCGGCGTCTTCGGTCGTTTCGACCGCCCTTATCTCACCATGAATCCGGAGTACGAAGCCGCCATCATGGAGGTCTTTTATTCCTTCTTCGAGAAGGACATGGTGTACAAGGGCCTGAAGCCGGTTTACTGGTGCATTCACGACCGCACCGCCCTGGCCGAGGCCGAAGTCGAATACGAGAGCCACACCAGCCACAGCATCTGGGTCAAGTACGCGCTCACCAGCGACCCAGCGAAGATTGCTCCTGTGCTCACCGGCAAGAAGGTCTCCACTATCATCTGGACCACGACTCCGTGGACCCTGCCTGCCTCCATGGCGGTGGCGTTTCATCCCGATGAAGACTATGTCGCGCTGGCGTCCGATGGTGATGTCTACATCGTCGCCGACAAACTGGCGGGCATTACCGCCCAAAAAGCCGATCTCGCCAGCCCGGCGATCATCGCGCGCTTTCCCGGACGCAGACTGGAATACTCGACCTTTGCCCATCCCTTCCTCGATCGCAAGGTCCTGGGCGTCCTCGCCGAATACGTAACCATGGACCAGGGCACCGGCGCGGTTCATACCGCTCCCTCCCACGGCGCGGACGACTTCTACACCGGCCAGAAATACAAGCTGGACCAGACCTGCAACGTGGACGCCGGCGGTCATCTCCGCAACGGCTTGCCCGAGTACGACGGCCTCACGGTCTTCAAGGCCAACCAGCCCATCGTCGAACTGCTGAAGAAACGCGGCGCGCTCCTGGCGGTGGAAAAAATCGAGCACTCGTACCCGCACTGCTGGCGCTGCCACAATCCTGTGATCTTCCGCGCCACCGAACAGTGGTTCATCTCCATGGAAGCGGTGATGAAAGACCAGCTCGGCCACGAAGAAGGCACGCTGCGCAGCCGCGCGTTACAGGAAATTCAAAAGGTCAAGTGGGACCCGGCCTGGGGCGAGGAACGTATCTCCAACATGATCGCCACCCGTCCGGACTGGTGCATCTCACGGCAACGCGTCTGGGGCGTGCCCATCGCCGTCTTCTTCTGTGAACGTTGCGCCGAGCCGCTGAAAGACCGCACTGTGAACCAGGCAGTCATCGAACTGTTCCGCCGCGAAGGCGCCGACGCCTGGTATAAGAAGGACGCTGCCGCAATCCTTCCTGCGGGCATGCAATGCAATTGCGGCAGCACCAAGTTCCGCAAGGAAATGGACATCATTGACGTATGGTTCGAGTCCGGCTCCAGCCACGCGGCCGTCCTGGGACACGAACCTGACCTCCCTTGGCCCGCCGATCTTTACCTCGAAGGCGGCGACCAGCATCGCGGCTGGTTCCACTCTTCCCTGCTCTGCGCCGTCGGCTGGCGCGATAAGGCCCCCTATCGCGGCGTCGCCACCCATGGCTGGACACTCGACGCGCAAGGCCGTCCCATGTCGAAGTCGCTGGGCAACGTGGTTGATCCCGTCGACGTTGCCAACCGTCTCGGCGGTGAGATCGTGCGCCTGTGGGCCGCCTCGGTAGATTTCCGTGAAGACGTGCGTGCCTCCGAAGAACTGATGCAGCGTGTTGCGGAGACCTATCGCAAGGTGCGCAACACCTTCCGCTATATCCTCGGCAACCTCCACGGCTTTAATCCGCAGCAGGACAACGTCTCTTACGATCAGATGGAACCGCTCGATCGCTACATGCTGGCCGCCACCTGGGAGATGGCGCGCGAAGTCGAGCAGTCGTACGAGCAGTTCGCCTTCCACAAGGTCTACCAGCGCATCAATCAGTTCTGCGTGGTGGACCTCAGCGCCATTTACTTCGACATCCTCAAGGACCGCCTGTACACTTTTGCTCCCAAGTCGCGCGCCCGGCGCTCGGCGCAGAGTGCCATCTGGCTGATTGGCGAAGTGCTGGTGCGCCTGGTGGCTCCTATCATGAGCTTTACTGCTGACGAGGTGTGGAAGCACCTTCCCCAAGTCCCAGGACGGCCCGTCAGCGTGCACCTGGCGCAGTTCCCCGCGGCGCAAGAAATCACGATCACCGCGCCGCCGCAACTCAAGTCCGACTGGGACACCCTGCTTGCCGCACGCCCCGAAGTGTTGAAGGCGCTGGAAGACGCCCGCCGTGACAAGCTCATCGGAGGCAGCCTGGAAGCCCAGGTGAAAATCACCGCACCTGACCCGCTTTACTCCGTGCTGGAACGCCACGCCGATCAGTTGCGCGCCGTGTTCATTGTCTCCGGAGTGCAACTTGGGAAGACAGCAGGCAACGAAAGTGCCGGAATCCGCGTTCAAGTAAGCAAGGCCGATGGCAAGAAATGCGAGCGCTGCTGGAACTATTCCGTCCATGTCGGAGAAGATCCGAAATACCCGACCGTCTGTGAACGATGCAGTTCCGTGCTGCGCGAAATTGAACAGGAGGCCGCCACCGCAAGGTAGCTCGTTCAGGTTAGACTGTAGTCATGGTTTATTGCAGCTTTCAGAGCAGCCGCTCCTGACGGCTGAATGCTGATGGCTGACGTCTGGAAGATGTCCCAAACTCACGCAATGCGGAAGTACCACCTCCTGATCGCGGTCGCCGTCGTTCTGGCGGACCGCGCCGCCAAATGGGTAGTCGGCAAGAGAATCCTCTTGCATGACACCATTGACATCATTCCCGGTTTCTTCCGCCTCACCCACGTCCAGAACCGCGGCGCCGCCTTCGGACTCTTCGACAATTCTCCCAGCGAGTGGAAGGTGGGAGTGCTCATTCTGTTTTCTGTTCTCGCGCTGGTGATTGTCAGCGCGCTGCTATGGAAGAACAGCCATGCCATGAGCGCCACCGGCGTCGGGCTTTCTTTGGTGATGGGCGGAGCCATCGGCAACCTCTGGGACCGGCTCGCCGCCGGACATGTAGTTGACTTCCTGGACTTCTATGTCGGCAAGTATCACTGGCCCGCTTTCAATATTGCCGACAGCGCCATCGTGGTTGGAGCTCTGCTCTTGGTTGCCGAAATCGTCTTCGCCAAGCATCCCAACGAACAACGGGAAGAAAAAGCCTTGTAATCTTGCGCGGGTGCCCCACCCTGAGCGCGGCGAAGGGTGGGGATTTCTTCTTGCACGCGGAAGCTCTGGGACCAGAGCAGGGCCCTATTAGAGAATTGTGCTGGTGAAACCGCCGCAAACGTTCACATCATGAGTTTTCTGCTGCCCACACGTAGAGCCCCGTCCAGTGCGGCTTTTCGAGGGCTGCCGCACATTTGAACGACATCTTGCCATCACCGCCCGCCATCGAACCTGTGCAAAGAGGGATGATCCCTCTAAAACTGCAAACTGGGGATTTTTCATGCGTCGCCACAAACTCTGCGGAGTGATGCTCTGCCTGATTCTATTGCTGACCTTCACCGCTCCGTCCTTTGCCCAAAACAAGGAAAAGAGAGGTTTTCCCATCACGAAAAGCGATCTGCGGAATCTGAATCCGCGGTACCATCCCTATTTCTGGTCAGTCATAGGCGGGGCGGCGATAGGCGCGGCTGCCGGCCAACTGCTCGGTAGCGGTAACGACGTCACTAAAGGCTTGCTGGTGGGCGCCGGGGGCGCATCGGCTGCCTATCTGCATTCGCATCCTCGCACCGGCGGCAGATACCGGGCGGCGGAATATCTTTTCTCACACGCTGCGCTGGGGACAGGCATCGGCTGGACGCTGTGCGGATGCGCTGACGGCGCCTGGGGGGGCGGTTTGATCGGCTTTGGCGTTTCCGCCCTGTGGCAGGCCTCCAAGGCGCCCGGCAGCCCGCGTCGCGTCGCCACCCAGCCCGCGCCCACCGGTACCCGTGGAACCACAGCGGGGATGGCCGGCGCTGGCACGACTGGCGGCGCCACTGGCGCTAGCACCGGCCAGCAGCAAGGCACGCAGGGCCAACCGGGACAACAGCAACCCGGCGCAATCGGCGCGAACCCGAATGCACCGCCGCAACGCTAAAGTGATCATGGCGGAAGACAATGACCGATATCGCAGGCTGCATATTTACAGCCAACAGTCTGTCATCCTGAGCGAAGCGCCCGCTTGATTTCTGCGGCCCGCATTCTTTGCGGCCGGCTGGCGCGGAGCGAAGGATCTCTGTATTTATTGGGATGAAAGCCAGGAAGCGCTTTGCAATGCAGAGATCCTTCGCTCGCCTTCGCCAAAACCTTGCGAAGGCTTACTCAGGAGGACATTCACTTTTCTCAACCTCTGTCCCTCGTGGAAATTGAGCCCTCAGACGGCCTGCCCCCGCGCCATTCCAAAACTGCGGAATTCCCGGAATAGTGATAAAGTATTTCGTGATCTGAATCACCGTAGGATGCCAGCCGGGACGTTATATACAAGCTAACTTCCGCCTGTCCGTTAGCGAGGCCAGGATGCAAATAGAGAATGCTGTGCGCTTTGGTACTGAAGAGGCGCAGGTGCCTCTCGGCAGTCACATTTGCTTCCTATACCGCACGGAACAAGAACGCGACGATATCGCCGTTCCTTTTCTGCGTCAGGGACTGCACGACGGCGCCATTTGCCGGTACGTAGTTGACGACCAGACCGCCGCCCACTTGCAGCAGGGACTGGCTGCTGCCGGCGTGAATGTCAAGGCAGTGGAGGCCAGCAACCAACTTAAGATTCTCACCGCCGCCGACACCTATCTCCGCAAGGACGCCTTCAATTATCGCGAGATGATTGCCTTTTGGGAGACCATTGCGGAAGAATTGCGCGCCTCCAATCGCCGCTATGCGCGTTGTGCCGGAGAGACGAATTTTCTTCAGCAACGAGTCCCCGGACTGGAGCACTTCCTGGAATATGAGGCGCAGCTGAATAATTACATTCCCAAGCTGCCCATGCTGGTCCTTTGCCTTTACAACATCACCAAGTTCAGCGGAGACCTGGTCATTGGCGTGCTTCAGACCCACCCCTATGCGGTAATGGGAGGCGTGCTGATCCGTAATCCCTATTACATTCCTCCAGAGCGGTTCTTATCGCAACATAGGCCGCCAAGCTGCGGCTGGTCGTAGGTCTTTTTTGAACGAGCGGCAACTCAATCCCGCGGTCACCGGAGTCACTGGCGATTCCCTGACTGGCTCAGCCGAGTGGAACATCCAGAGAGACCACGCCATTGTCCACTTTTTTGCTGTACTGGCGGGGATGGAAGACGTGGGCGTGCGCACACGACTGCTGGTCAGCGGCCTGGGCTTCTTCCTGCGCATGGACGTGGTCGTGCTCGGGTTCGAAGAATCCGGTTCCAACACCTGCCGCGTGCAGATATGGCAGCGGGACACCAGCTCAGAATTTCAAAGCACCCCGGCAGATGAAGATTCCATTGCATCCTCGGTTGCGCGCGCGGTGGAGGAGACGGACTGCCCTCCTTGCCGGATGCTCAAGCTCGTCCACCTGGGAAAAACCATTGGATTTCTGGCCATCGCCCGGCACGACTCCTCCGAGCTCAATCCCGAACAGGAGTTTCTGTTGGCCAGCTTTGAGACCTTGACTGCGTTGCTGCTCGCCAATGATCGCGCCGTTGTCGAGGTCAAGCAGCAAGCCGCACGGCTGCACCTGCGCAATCGTACTCTGGACGCGATCAGCACCATTTTTAAGGAAGCGCTCAAGTGCGAAACCGACGAAGAACTCGGGAGAGCCTGCCTCCGCGTGGCCGAAGAGATCACCGGCAGCAGGATTGGGTTCATCGGCGAAATCGGTGCTGACGGCTTGCTGCACGACGTGGCCATCAGTGAGCCCGGATGGGCAGCCTGCGCCATGTATACCCGCACCGGCCATCGCCGTCCGCCGTCCAGTTTCAAAGTCCACGGATTGTACGGACGCATATTACAGGACGGCAAGAGTCTGCTCACCAATTCCCCGATGGAGCATCCGGACAGCATCGGCACGCCCCCAGGCCACCCCCGTCTGACCGCCTTTCTTGGCGTGCCCCTGATAGACGGCGGCCGCACCATCGGCATAGTTGCGGTCGCTAATCGCGAAGGCGGATACCGTCAGGAAGAACTCGAATCTCTTTCCGCACTGGCGCCGGCCATCGTCGAAGCTCTCCAGCGCAAGCGCACGGAACAGGCGCTTGTCCGCAGCCAAAAGTTGGCTTCCGTAGGACGGCTGGCGGCGACCATCGCCCACGAGGTAAATAATCCCCTAGCTGCCGCTATGAACGCAGTGTATCTCGTCGCCAGAGATAAGTTCATTTCGCCGGAAAGCCGGGCGCTGGCCCACTCAGCGGAACAGGAGTTGCGCCGCGCCGCGCAGATCGCCCGCAGGACCCTGGGGTTCTATCGCGAGCCGAATTCCCGGACCAACGTCCTCATTGCGGAGATCCTGAGAGATCTGGCGGAAGTGTACGGTCCGCGCAACGGGGGCAAACACGTTGAGATCCGGCTTCGCTGCGCCGACGAGAATGCCGCCGTCATCGGCAATGTCGGTGAATTACGGCAACTCTTCTCCAACCTCCTGGCCAACAGCATAGACGCCGTTGGCACTCAGAGCGGGACTGTACACATGCGTGTCAGCAAACCCGTTTACATGAACTGCGCGCGGCGCGTCCGCATCACGGTGGCCGATACCGGAGCGGGCATTGAGCCTCATCACCTGAATAGATTGTTTGAGCCCTTCTTTACCACCAAGAAAGACGTCGGCACCGGCCTGGGCCTTTGGATCTGCGAACAGATTGTCCGCAAGCACGCTGGAACCATTCGCGTCCGCAGTCGTGTGGGCCGCGGCACCGTCATTTCCGTTACCTTGCCCGCCGCCGGCGCAAAAGCCTTCTCGGCAACCGCCGGCGAAATCGCGGATTAGCAGGGTTGAAAGAGCCTGAAGTTGTCTTTGTCATTCCGAGTGTTCGCCAAGCGAAGACTCGGAATCCCTATCGCAACCACACTCCTTGATAGCAATAGGGATTCCTTGGCCGCCTCGCTGCGCTCGGCGGCCGCGGAATGACAATCTGGACAGTGAAGTTACTTTTTCAGCAGCCTGTTTAGCCGCTGAGGGAAACGACTGCTACCGCATTCTAAGCCCGACTAATCAGCCGGCAATCGCCCCACCCTACGCCACAAAATACTTGGCCGCGGGATGGTGCACCACAATCGCCGACGTGCTTTGCTCCGGCTCCAGCAGAAATCCGCTGGTCAAGCGCACGCCCACCGTTTCCTCCGGCTTGAGCAACGTAAACAATTTGGTCTGGTCCTCCAGGTTCGGACACGCAGGATATCCGAACGAATACCTCGAGCCACGATATTTCTGATGGAACAGGTCTTTGATGCTGGCTGCATCGTCGCCGGCGACGCCCAGTTCTTCGCGCATCTGCTTGTGATGAAGCTCGGCCAGCGCTTCGGCGGTTTCCACGCTCAAGCCGTGCAGGTACAGATAACGCGTGTACTCGCCCGCATCGAACAGACGTTTGGTCTCGGCGGACGCTTTATCTCCAATCGTCACCAGCGACAGCCCGATCACGTCCATCTGCCCTGACGAGCGCGGAGCAAAGAAGTCGGAAATGCACAGCTTGCGCCCTTCTTTCTGACGCGGGAACGTGAAGCGCACCAGCTCACGCGCGTCAGAGCCCGGATCATAAAGGATCACCTCGTTCCCTCCGCTCTGGCACGGCCAATATCCATACACCGCTTTGGGCTCGAACAGGCCGGATGCGATTACTTCCTCTTCCAGGTCACGCAGGATCGGCTTGAACTTTTCTTCCACCAGCCGCGCGTAGTCCTGCTGCGACGCCGTCTTCAACTGCCACTGGTTCTTGAACAGCGCGGTTTCATTGATGTAGCTGAAGACCTCGCGCAGGTCAAAATCCGTGCGCACGCGGGCGCCGTAGAATGGCGGCTTCGGGATGTCGGGCGTGCGTTGCACTACCGCGCTGCGTTCGGCAGAAACTTCAATATTTTCGCTGCTTGCGACCGCCGCCCTGGCCGCCTCTTTCACCCGGCGTCCTTCCGTCAGGCGCGCCTCGCGACGCCCGTCGCCCGCGGCCAGATCATCCATGATGTGCAAACCCGCAAACGCGTCGTCCGCATAGAACACCGACGACGAGTACTCGCGCCGCAGATCGTCCTCCACGTACTTGCGCGTCAGCGCCGCCCCACCGCAGATCACCGGATATTGAAGCTGCTGCCGCTCCAAATCCTGAAGCACAAACTTCATTTCCAGAGTTGATTTGACCAGCAAGCCGCTGAGGCCCACGGCGTCGGCCTTATGCTCCTGCGCTGCCTGGATGATGGCGTCCGACGGCTGCTTGATGCCCAGGTTCACTACCTTGAACCCATTGTTGGTAAGAATAATGTCCACCAGGTTCTTGCCGATATCATGCACGTCTCCCTTGACCGTGGCCAGCACGATGGTTCCCTTCCCCGCGCCGCCCTTCTTTTCCATTTTCGGCTCGAGATAAGCCACCGCCTGCTTCATGACGGACGCCGAATCCAGCACCGATGGCAACTGCATCTTGCGCGCGCCGAACAAGTCGCCCACCGTGCGCATGCCGTCCAGCAGCACGTTGTTGATCAGGTCGAGCGGTGTGTATGCGGCGAGCGCCTCATCCAGCAACTGTTCCAGCGATTGCCGCTGAGCGCCTGTGCCCACCGCCTTCTCTCCGCGCACGATGGCAAACTTCAGCTTGTCTTCGACGGACAGCGACTCGACGTGCGGTTCCGGCGCCTCCGCTGTTTTTTCCATGCCGGCGAAATGCGCCATGTAGCTCTGCAGCGGATCGCCAGCCGAGGTGTCGCGAAAGATCAGCCTGCGCGCCAGCTCGACCTCCGCCTCTGGAATCTTGTACAGCGGATATATCTTTGAGTAATTCACAATGGCGATATCCAAGCCATTGTTTACCGCCTCGTGCAGAAACACCGAATTGAGCACGCGCCGCGAATACGTGCTCAGTCCAAAACTGATGTTGCTGACGCCCAAGATCGTTTTAACCTCGGGCAGTTCCTGCTTGATGCGCTTGACCGCGTTCAGCGTCTCGATACCGGCCGTGCGGTATTCTTCCTGGCCGGTGGAAATGGGCAGCGTGAGCGCGTCGAAGATCAGGTCCACGGGGCGAACGCCATACTTCTCCGTCGCCAGCTTGTAAATGCGCTTGGCGATGGCGACTTTTTTGTCCGCGGTCAGGGCCATCCCTTCTTCATCTATGGTCAGGCAGATCACCGCCGCGCCGTACTTCTTCGCCATCGGCAGCACTTTCGCGGCCCGCTTCTCCCCGTCTTCGAGGTTGATGGAGTTGATGATCGGCTTGCCGGGAATGCGTTTCAGCGCTTCTTCGATGACCTCCGCCTCAGTGCTGTCAATCGTGATGGGCGCGGGCACGCGCGTCGCGATCTTATCCAGCACCCCGCTGATGTAGGCCTTCTCGTCCTCGCCGGCAATGGCGCAGCAAAGGTCCAGCAGGTGCGAGCCCTCGTTCACCAGGCGTTTCGCCATCGCCAGAATTTCGTCGTAGTTGCCGGCGCGCAGCAGCTCGCGGAATTCGGCCTTGCGCGTGGTGCTGTTCATCTCCTCGGCAACGATCAGCGGCTTGGGCTCCAAATCCAGCGGGACAGACGTGTACGCGCTGGCCGCCGCCGCTACCGGCTTCACACTGCGAGGCGCCGGTTGCAGGTTCGCGCAGGTCTCCACGATTGCCTTGATGTGCGCCGGCCCGGTGCCGCAGCAGCCGCCGACAATGCGCACGCCGTAGTCCTGTATGAAGTGCTTGTGATAGTCCGCCAGCTCCCGTGGCGTCAGCCGGTAGTGCGCGTGACCGCCGACGTTCTCCGGCAACCCGGCGTTGGGCAGCACGGAAATATGCTTGGGAGAATTGACGCTCAGATAGCGGACAGCGTCGTTCATCTCGCGCGGCCCAGTGGCGCAGTTCATGCCGATGACGTCAACGTCAAACGGCTCCAGCGTGGTCAGCGCCGCGCCGATCTCCGTGCCCAGCAGCATGGTGCCGGTGGCTTCCAGCGTCACCTGCACGGTGACGGGCAGGCGCTTCCCTGCCCGGCGCAACGCCTCGAACACCCCCACCAGCGCGGCTTTCGTCTGCAGAATGTCCTGCGATGTCTCGACCAGCAGCACGTCTACACCGCCTTCGATCAGCGCCAGCGCCTGCTCCGCGTATCCCGCAGCCATATCGTCGAACGATATATGTCCCAGCGAAGGCAGCTTCGTGGTGGGACCAATGGAACCGGCGACAAACCGCGGCTTGTGCGGAGTGGAAAATTCTGCCGCAACTTCGCGCGCCAGGCGCGCTGCCGCCCGGTTGATTTCAGCAACTTTGTCCTGCAGACCGTACTCGCCCAGGACGACGCGCGTTCCGCCGAACGTGTTCGTCTCTACGGCATCGGCTCCAGCAGTGAAATAGGCGGCGTGGATGTCCTTAATGATGTCCGGACGGCTCAGCACCAGCACCTCGTTGCAGCCTTCCTTGCCCCAGAAGTCGTCGGGGCTGGGCTGCCGCGCCTGTATCTGCGTGCCCATGGCGCCGTCGTAGATCACGACGCGTTCCTGCACGGTTTGGAGAAAGGATCGCATCTTACAAAACTGGGTGAAGCAGGGCCTCAGCCTGCACTGAAGTGCCTCGTGCCCCACGGCTTTAGCCGCTGGGGAACCTCAACGCCTAAAGGCCCGCCAATTCGATCTCCTAATGCAGGCCCTAAGGCCTGCTCCACCCCGCCCAGTCATCGAGGATCCGAGACGTAGCAAGCTACGTCTCTACAAAGATTCAAGCTGCTTAAATAACGATGCCGGCCCACCGTCGGACCGGCTTCAAAATTCAAAATTCGCAAAATCAAAATTTCGAAGCCGGGCCTACTTCTTTCCCAGCTTCGGCATATCTGAGGTGCTGAACCGCGCGTTCTCGCCCAGGTGCGCGGGCACGGGAGCTAGCAGCGCCTCCTTGCGGAAGATCAGGTTGCTGGCATTGAACGTGGCGATCTCGAAACCGTGCCCGTGGGTGATGGCGTCCGTGGGACAGGCCTCGACGCAATAGCCGCAGAATATGCAGCGGTTGTAATCAATGTTGTAGACCTTGGCGTAGCGTTCGGCGCCGCTGACACGGTGCTCGGCCGTGTTCTCCGCCGCCTCGATATAAATGCAGTTCGACGGACAAGCCGCGGCGCACAGGAAACAGGCCACGCACTTTTCCAGTCCGTTCTCGTCGCGCTGCAAGACGTGCACCCCGCGATAGCGCTCCTGAAAGACCGCGCCCTTCAGCGGGCCCTTGCCGTCGGGATAATTCTCGACCACGGTGGGCGCAAACATCTCGCGCAAGGTTACCGACATGCCTTTGGCAATCGCCGCAAGATCTTTGATTATGGCCATAGTTCAGTATAGAACGCCGTAACGGCTGAGGCCAAGATTCTCTTATGACGAACCAGATCACCTCGCCTCAAGGAAGGGTTTCCGAACCTCAATGAATTCTTCGATTAACTCAATCGGGACTTCGACAGTTCGGTTGCCCTGGCGGCGGTACAACGAATAATTACCTTGCTTCGACAGCAGAAACGAGAGTTTAGCGCGGGGTGCCACCTCTATGCGCGCAATCAGCTTGCCATTGATCGGCATTACCCCACACGAAACATAATCATTAATATTCTCGCCCTCTTTAAACCGTCCTTGTATGCAGTTGCGAAGATGCAACTCCCAGTGGTCCGCGTTCTGCTTTTCCTTGCTGCTAGTGATACAGGGAAAATCGTATTCGATGCCAAGGATGGCACCAGAATCGTCGATACCTATGTACAGTACGCCGCCCGTGCACGTGAGAAATGCGGCGATTGTCCGAAGGCCAGAGTACAGTACTGCTTCCGATTTTAGTTCCATGGCAGTCGCGCTCGGATCTTTTTTTGCGCGTGCGTGATCGTATAGTAGCGAGCTTTTTAATTCGAGATCTTCTGCCTCCCGGCGCCGGAGATCTTCGAGGACGTCAGCTTCTGTTATGAGTAACTGTTCGGCCAGTTCTACTCGTCGGACCGTTTCGATTTCTCCGATTTCAATTCCGGGCACCAGTTTCAGCCCCAGCTCAGCCAGACGTCTCTCAACCAAGAAAACCTTAGCCAGCGTACCCTCCTCAGTGTTCAACTCGAAAATTTCGAATAATTCGAGGAGAGTCGCCTCTGCGCGGCGTCTGGTTGCATATTGCAATAATTTTGCAAGTTGCTTATTCACGGCTGATCCTGATACTGATCACAGTGAAATTCTCATTCTCCCGATCAAGTCCTCAGCCATAATCTGAGCTCTTCTGGCCCAAAACTCCTTTATTCCCTTGGGGCCTTGGCGAAGCAGGTCGAAGGCGACCTCATCGATGAAGATCGGTTTTGCGGCTGATTTCACGATGCTGTACTCCGCAAAGCTTTCTTGAAGAATCTGCCCGGGAATCTTGGCTTTCCACAGGTTGTTTGACTTTCGGCTCAGCGGCATTAGATTCGCCGTAGAGTCCACCCAATTTCTTCCAGCAATGTCTTTGTCCAGCAACCTGCCCAACTCGCCGATTTTGTTCGAGTTGCACCATGCCTTGGGATAAATGTGGTGTAGTTCAACCGACTCCGTAGTCGGATAGGAGAGCTTTGTTTGTGGATCTAGGAGATCGCTCCGAACGCCACCGAGCATTGGCAATGTAAGCGCCTTCTGGAACGCCCCTGTTTGTCGGCCATCCGTGAGCGCCTCGATGAGCTGCTCCTTCGTAGGCACTATTCCCGACATTATGGCGTCGAGATCGGATTGAGCATTAACTGCCCATTCATTCGCTGATGTGTATTGGCAGCGCTTTTTGAGAAGAGCTTTGAGCTCCTTCAAATCAGCACTCAACTTCGTCAAGAACCCTTGGTCGTACCTGTTGGTTAATGCGTTTCTCCAGAAAAATGCCCTGTAAAGAGAATCGAGATCCCCCCGGCCCCACTCTTCTGGCTGATCGAAGTGGTGGTGCCAGCGTAAGGCAACGTAAATCGCTGCTGATACTGGATAGGGGCATTCTGTAAATGGAAAGTACCCGCCAGCAACGACTTTCTGAAAATCTCCTAGTAATCTAGCGAGAAGATCGTCATTTGCGACCACACTTTTCCAGTGAAGAGTTGGTGTAGCTAAAAGATCGGCTGCTTTTACTGAACTAATGCCGGATATTTCACTGCCCGCCACGCGTCTTGGTCCCGGTTTGCTCACCAGAGCGACGTAACAAGCAGTCACAATCTGAGTTATGAGCTCAGGACGATCCTCGAGAACTGACCAACCAATCGCTCCATCTTTTTGACCAAACTCCTTAATCCACTCACGCAGTAGCAGAGTACCCTCGGGATCGTTACGTGTGTCCGCGACCAACCAAGAATGGATCAGATCAACGGTGGAAACTTTAGTCCCGGTAGTGTTGAGGGTCTCAAATATCTCGCAGATCTCGGCTAATCGGTACGTCTCGGGTACACTGTAAACAGCAAGCTTTGTACCTACCAGACCTTCAAAAGCTCGCTTGAGCACCTTGTCACGCCTGCCTAGTTCCTCGTCATCCGGCAACTTGCTCCCAGGATAGTTGTCCGGATTTTTCAGTGCCTGTAAATAGCGCATCCACTGCGCCAGCAATTCCTCTGCTTCAATACTGGAAGCTAGCGGAAATAACCCTTGCCCAATGCAGTTGGCATCCGTTGCGAGATTCCGCTTCTTAATTTCTGCATCCCTATAAAACACTACCCGGTTGGTAGGATCGGTGGTAGCGACGTTTAGAAAAAAACGACCCGCAAAGCGGTACTTTCCATCACTTGGGCGTAAGCCGCCAAACGCCATTGCAACTGCGGTGCAACGTTGTCTACCGTCCAAGATTGCGGACGTGCTCGTCGGATTTTTCTCAGCTGTAGCGAAATATTTTCGGCCACCACTATCAGGAATCCAAATTGGGTCCGCAAGCACTTCTGGCGCGGGGCCCTGTTCCCACAAAGTAGCCATTCCTATAGGTCGAGACTCGATTATGGAAATGACTAGTTCAATTACATCGGCCACAGACCATACAAACTCACGCTGAAATTGCGGAACCAACCATTCCCTCTTACGCAGGCGGTCCAGCAGGCCGGGAACAGTAATATCGCTAACGGCGAGTCGACTCATCCGAATCTCCAGAAGGCCAGATTTCGAGGTGTCGGTACTCATAGCACAACACTTGAGTAAGCACAACCTTTCCGGCTATGGGCCTGGTTCAGTTTTCGGGTATGCAAACACGATTGTCCACGTCTTCCCACGTGGCGCCGGGTGCCCCACATCTGCGCAGCAGATGTGGGACTTCCATCTCCCGCACGCGTTCCGAATCTGACCTTCAGTCGTCCCTGCGGGACTCACAGCTCAGAGTGCCTGCTACCCAGCGATGAATCGCTGGGCTAAGGTCAGCGCGTCCGTACCGGACGCGTCGCATAGGTCGCTCATGTCTGCAATCCGGTCTATGTGTGAAATCAGGTCGTCGCACCTGCCAGTGTCTGCCTGGGCGAAGATGCGGCGGGGAGAGGGTTCGGGCAGGAGCAGGTGCCAGGCTTCGCGGTATTTGTGGTAGCGGCTGCGGCTGTTCCGAGTGTGTGGAAAAAGGCGGATCCCTTGCCGGCGCGCGAGTATACGTATTGGAAGGATGTACCAAATGTCATCGGGCACGATGTAAGCCACGAGGAAGTCTATCTCGGATGCGCTATACAGCCTCGCCTTGCCTCCTCCCAACCTCGCGGTGGCGATGCTAAATCCGCCGCCGATACGATGAGCCGTGGACTTCACCTGTACCCGCCGCAAGCAGGACCCGTTGTCTACAACTATGTCGTAAGGCATGGAGTCGCCGAGGGGCTTCGAGACGACCAAGCCGAGGCTGGCGGCTTTCTTCATAAAGCATAATTCGGCAAACTCGCCGGCAACTTTGTTGTGCACTTTTCTTGTTTTCTGCACCGTCTATCTCCACATGAGCAAAATAAAAGCGCCTCCGCTGCTCCCTCTAGCCTGCATTGTTCATGAGTAGCAGGTTGTCATCCTGCGAAGCGCCCGCGAGCCTTTTTTGACCGCCTCTTTCGCGGGCCGGCGGGCGCGAAGCGAAGGATCTCTGTATTTATTGAGATGAAATCCGTGCAACACTTTGTAATGCAGAGATCCTTCGCTCGCCTTCGCCAAAACCGCGCGAAGGCTTACTCAGGATGACATCCACGTTCTCAATCTGTGCGTTCTCAATCTGTGCGGCTCATGAATAATGCAGGCAGGAGCGCGGACAGGCGCCTGAAAGCAGAAAAGGCGCGTCCGTTAGATATGCGGACTGCGCCTTCTTCTACTCTTACTTTTATTATAGCATACCAGAGTACCTTAATTACCACTTTAAGCTATTATATTTCTTCGCTGAAATCAGCGGCTTAGCGAGATTTCCACAGGACGGAGGGCTTGACAGAATTTGCTTCCCTTGGGGAAGCACCGCGCTTTAGCGCAGTGACGCCAGCCCATTCGGGAATGGCTTTAGCCCTGGAATCCTCGCCGGGGCTGAAGCCTGAGCCTAATAGCATCCAATTCACCGGCCTGAAGGCCGGTGCTTCCACCGACAGAACCAGTACGCAGTTTCCGCACCCTCTTAGCTCGCCGGCGACCGAACACCTGCGCCTACCGCTTGAGTCTGGGGCACTGTCGCACTCACCGCTTTCAATTCCGCCAGGACGGCTCCTGAGAACAACAGTAGGGCGATGACCTGCAAGGGCGGGAAGCGTTGTCCCAGGATCATGATAGCAACCATGCTGACCACGATCAGCAGTTGCGATATCGTGGCTCGCCATCTTTCTGCCACATGCTCCAGTGCAAGCAGGAATGCAAGCACCAGCACCGCCAGATCGTAGTAGTACATTTGAAAGCCAATCAGAATCGTGACCGCCAGCGCCAGTGAGAATTGCAGGCGCGGAATCTCCTTTGTTGCCGCCGGGCGTGCCCATGCCCGTAAAAGCAGAACTAGCAGCACAAGCGAGCCCACAGCCACAACTGGATACATCGCAGCGGGCGGAAGATGCAGCGCACGCCAGCAGGTAAATGCGAATCCGCGCAGGTTGGGCATGTGCTCCGGATACACGCCCGCCAGCGCTGAAGGACGCTGCGCAAATTGCAACACCAGGAATCTCGGATAGTCCACGAGCACGCGCCAGCCCATGACTGCCGCCGACAACAGCATCAGCCCGGCGCCGGTCGCAGCAAAGCTGCCGACCGGCTTCCATCTTCGCGCCACAACCAGGCATAGCAAGAGGGGCAAAACTTCGTGCGGCTTGAACGTCGCCAGCGCCAGAAGGCAGCCGGCCAGTGCCTCGCGTTTATCTTCGAGCGCGATGAATGCGGCGGTAAACAGGAGCAGCAGGAGAATGGAGTCCTGGCCTTCGTATAGTGTTCGTATCGCCGGCATGAACGCCGCCGTGGCGATCAGCACCCAATGGAAGCGGGACTCCATCCGCAGCAATCTGCGGCGCAGAAGAAGCAGGGCCGCGCCAAGCATGGCGATGTTGCACAGGAACCAAAGCGTCACCGCCTGCGCATATGGCAACAGCGCAAAAACCGCGAACAGTAGTGCCTCGAATGGTGCGTGATTAAAGGCCAGCGGAAACGTGCGGTCTTTGAGTTGCGCGGTGATATCTTGTTGCGTCTGCTTCTGCAGTTCCCAGTCATACAGACGGTGCGCGTTTCCCTGCACGATAATTTTTCCGGCGGTGTAGAAACCGGCAAAATCAGGCTCGCCGCGCAGGATGGTCGCGCGCGTCCTCACGAACACCACTGAAAAAATCAGCAGCGCGCCGACGGTTCCGAAGATCAGCTTCTTGTCCATGCGGCAGCGATCCAGAACGCCACGATCTGCGAGTATAGTGCTGGACCTCTAAGAGTATTGGTGTGATGACGAGGAGGGCGCAAGCCCGACGACGCATGCTTTCCAATGCGTTAGTCAAAAAGCGATGCCTCGCTTGGCTCGTCGTGACACCACAATAATTTGCTGCGAAACCAAACTCCGTTGGCTCCGCTCGAACGATACTGCCCGGCATTGGCGGGTTGATTTCCCGATCGCCAGATCACCCGGTCGCCCAATCACTCGATACCGATCTCTTTCCACCTCGCCGTCACGCGCCGCTTCACTTCGTCGCTCATGCGGATTTCATCCGGCCAGGGACGCGTGAAGCCCTCGGACGGCCACTTGCGCGTGGCGTCAATGCCCATCTTGGAGCCGAAGTCCGGCAGACGCGAGGCGTGGTCGAGCGAATCTACCGGGCCGAGCGTGAACTGTATGTCGCGCTCCGGGTCAATATTGTTGAAGACGCGCAGCACGACCTGGCGCAGGTCCTGCACGTCGCAGTCTTCGTCCACCACGACCACGCATTTGGTAAACATCGCCTGGCCCATCGCCCAGATGCCGCTCATCACTTTGCGCGCGTGCCCCGGGTACGACTTCTTGATGGAAACAATCATCAGATTGTGGAACACGCCTTCGACGGGCAGGTTGACGTCCACAATTTCCGGCAGCGTGACTTTCATCAGCGGCAAAAAAATTCTTTCTACCGCTTTGCCCATCCACGCGTCTTCCATGGGAGGCTTGCCGACGATGGTGGTGGCGTAGATCGGATCTTTGCGGTGGGTGATGCAGGTGACGTGAAACACCGGATATTCATCTTCCAGCGAGTAGAACCCGGTGTGATCGCCGAACGGGCCTTCGGTGCGAAGCTCCGCCAGGTCAACGTAGCCTTCGAGCACGATCTCCGCATGGGCCGGAACTTCCAGGTTTACCGTTTCGCACTTGACCAGTTCGACCGGCCTCTTGCGCAGGAATCCGGCGACCAGGAATTCTTCCACGTCCGGCGGCGCGGGAACGATGGCGCTGAACGTCAGCGCGGGCTCGGTGCCGATGGCGACGGCGACTTCCATCTTCCCTGCCGGGCGGTTCCCTTCCGCCAGGCGCGAGCCACCGGAAGAGCGCGCCATGATGTCCACGGCACTGGTGCGATCGGGTGGGGATTTTTCTTCGGAGGACGGCGACGCTGCCGCCACCCGTAGGGCCTCGCGGTAGTGTTCCGCCCCGACCTTTTGCCGCTGCCAGTGCATGCCGGCCGTGCGCTCGTCATATATCTGCATACGATACATTCCCACATTGCGCTTGCCGCTGTGCGGGTCGCGCGAGATTACGCACGGCAGGGTGATAAAGCGTCCTGCGTCCTTCGGCCAGCATTGCAGGACGGGAAAATCGAGCAGCGAAAACTTGTCGCGCCGGATCACTTCCTTGCACGGGCCGCTGGCGACGGTCTTGGGGAAAAAGCGTCCCATGTCGGCGAGCATGGGAAGCATCTTGATTTTGTCGAGCAAACCTTGCGGTGACTTCACATCCATGAACTCGCGCAGCCGCGCGGCCACTTCATCCAGCGAGTCTACTTCCAGCGCCAGGTTCATGCGCCGCGCCGAGCCAAACTGGTTAATCAGCAGGCGCGCCCCGGGGTGTCCCTTGACGTTTTCAAACAGCAGCGCCGGGCCGCCGGGATGCGGGCGGCTGGACTTGGAGACGCGGTCCGTGATCTCGGTGATTTCGAGAATCGGGTCCACTTCGGCGCGCACGCGTTTGAGTTCGCCGGCGCGCTCCAGGACGGTTATCCAGTCACGCAGATCGTTGTAGGCCACGCGTCCTCCCGCAAGGCAAAGTAAGACGCTGATTATAGAGGTTCACAAGATTTTCTCCGAGCAACTCCGGCCCGCCGCTCTGGCCGGGTGCAACCCGCAAGCCGAGCCGCTCTTCCAAGGGGACAAATCCGGTGGTCCCCTGCGATGAATTGAGCGCAGGTAGGAGGAAATATGCGAGTCGAATCGCGTTGGTCAGCTCTATTGCTGGTGATGGTATTGCTGAGCAGTCTGGCAGTCGCACACGACAAAAAGGCCTCGGAAAATAAAGCCGCGGGAAAAGCGGGAGGCGCGGAGGGCGAGATTCGCAAGCTGGACGAGCAGATGCGCCAAGCCGCACTCAAAAGCGACGCCAGCTTTCTCGAAAAGCATCTCGCAGCTGATTACATCGGCGTGAGTCCAGAGGGGCGCGAAGCCAATCGCGAGCAGTCCATTCAGATGCGCAAGAGCGGTGCGGTCAAGTACGACGCCATTGATGTTAAGGACACAAAGGTACGCGTCTACGGCAACACCGCGATCGTCAACCATGAAGCACTGGTAAAGGGGACTTCCAACGGGCAGCCGTTTAGCATGGACGGTCGTGCCACATTCGTCTGGGTCAACCAGGGCGGCAAATGGAAAGTTGCTTCTTTCCAGGTCACCCCCGTCCAGGCGACTGCAAGCGCGGCTGCCGCTCCACAGAAGTAAACGGTGCGTCAGAGCCGAAGACCACAGGCAGCTCAGCACTAGAGCGAGGCGCGCCCGGCGAACTTGTCCTCAGCATCTCTCATCCAAGGCATGAGACCAAGCGGAGGTCCAACTTCCTTTGGCAACCACTATCACGAACGAAAAAGAACACCTGAAGGCGCTTTCCATCCTGACCCTCTGCTCTGAGCATGCTTCTGCTGCTCTGGAGCACGTCGCTCTTCTGGACCGGCAAGCGCGCGCCGAATTCCTCGAACTGGCGGACTCGCATCATGTGGTGGTGCGTTCTCTGCGTTCGCTGGCCGCCGCGGCGGCGCCGGATAGAACGGAACTTCAGCCATGGATCACGGCGGCGCTCGCCGCGGAGCAGGCGCGCATTCAGAACGCGCTCGAATTTCTGGACCGCATCTGCCGTGAGCTGGAACGCGCCGGCTGTCCGGTAACGGTGATGAAATCGCTGGACCACTGGCCCGATATTGGCAACGATCTGGATTTGTACAGCAGCGCCGATGGACAAACGATCCGGGATATATTTGTGCGCAACCTGGGCGCGTACGTAGAGCCGCGAAGCTGGGGCGACCAACTGGCACAGAAGTGGAACTTTGCCCTGCCCGGCCTACGGGAAAACGTTGAAGTGCATTCGCAGCGGCTGGGACAGACCGGAGAGCACGTGGCGCTGGCACGCCGGTTTATTACTCGCCGGATGGAGCAGAAGATCGGTTCCTACACTTTTATGGTGCCTGCGCCCGAAGAACGTATCATCGTAGCCACGCTGCAACGCATGTACCGCCACTTCTACTTCCGCCTCTGCGACATCGCCAACAGCGCGGCCCTGGTAGAAAGCGGCGAGCTCGACTTCGACGAACTGCACCGCGCCGCCGACGTGGGCGGCATCTGGCCGGGAGTGGCGACCTACCTTCTGATTGTCTCCGATTACGTGAACCAGTATCGGGGACAACCGGTGCCGTTGCCGGAGAGCGTCCGCAAGGCAGCCCGCTTCGGCGGAGAGAAGCTCTACGTCCTGCGCCGCTTCCTGCGCGTCCCGCTCCTCCCCGAGGGCGCGGAACTCTATACCAAGCAGGTGGCCAGCACCGCATTGCGTGGCGACGTGCTCGCGACCTTCCGTCTCAGCCTGCTGCCGCCGCTGGCTGCCGCTGCGTCGGTCGCATTCAAAATCACGGGAAACGATAAGGGGATCTGGTAAAGCATCAATGCAGGACTCGGGATGATTGTGCTTACATTCCTGTCCCGCCGTGCTCTCTCCCATTTTTTGCAAAGAATCACGCATGCCGTTCTTTGTAGGGAGGAAGATTGGGCCTAAGAAAACCCGCCATCATTGGCTCCCATCGCATTTATACCCATCACGAACTATTCTCTGGTGCCAGCTATGCCCATGCATGTGGAAACTCGCTCTCTCGTACCTGCATATATCCTGTACGGGCGGATTGTGGTGTGGCGATGCAGTCTCTGCCGCAAGCTCTTCCTGGAAATTCATAGCGACAAGAGCGTCGTACAGTCAGAGTTTGGCGCGCACAATTGCGAGGTTCACCTGATTAGCATGGCCGAACGAATCCACTAGATCAGGGATGGTTACGAAACGCTACGCGGGCCCTTGCGTGTAGCTGCGGGACAGTGCTCCCGATGATCCTCTTCGTCTTCCTGCAAGTGCTGCGCTGCGCTCCCAACAATCACAGCACCGCAGTAGATGCAGCGGGATTCGATTTGACTGGCATCGTTCACTAACTGGCGGGTAAACGCATCAGGGATTGTCGCTTTTGGGGAGGCGGCCATGGGCGCCCCACTCCTGAGGGATTTGTCCAAACTACTACCGCGCCAGTGCTGCTCGCAAGCGTCAAGATGCGCCTGAGCTCAATCGACTAGGGGGGAAATTTGACTTGGGGGAATTTGCCGGGAAGCTTCCCAGCCGGCAGGTAAGTTGGAGCGGGAGACGGGGATCGAACCCGCGACATCCAGCTTGGGAAGCTGGCGTTCTACC
>JBHGAZ010000030.1:0-48186 GCA_041946765.1 Terriglobales bacterium | reverse complement strand
GGCTGCGCTCAGCGACCTCGGAATGACAATCTGGAAGTGAAGTGACTTTTTCAGCAGCCTGTAAAGCCGCGATGAATTTCGGTGCTTTACGGCGCGGCTGAAAGCCGCGCCCCTTCAAAGCCAATCAAGGCGACACTATTTGCAAAACTGATCGAGACTAATGCGCAACTTTGAAGTCTTATTCGATTATGCCGAACCCAATACGGTGACTGATCCGGCTTTCGAGGTGTACGGCAAGCTGGGCTTCCCCGCGCCCCGTGCGGAGCGTCCCTGGATCTACTCCAATTTCGCGCAGTCGCTGGACGGTATTGTTTCCTTTAAAGGACGGCATGCCACCGGGGCCGACATCTCACGGTCGCCGGAAGACCGCTGGTTGATGGACCTGCTACGGGCTCATGCCGACGCCGTGCTGCTCGGCATCAACACCCTGGTCGAGGAGAAGCGTAGCCGGCCTCCCGACAATCGTGGCCCAGTTTTCAGGATCATGGATCCCGAGTTGCGGGAACTGCGCCGCAAGCTTGGGCGACGCCGCGAGATCAATATTTTCGTTACCGGCGCTGCCCGTCTCGAACTCGCCGACTTTGCCGCGTTCGACGGCACGCATGTGGACGCCGTAATCCTGACTACCCGGGTTGGCGCGGCGCGCCTCGCTCAGCAGAATTCGCATCCGCAGGTCCGCGTAATCATTGCTGGAGAGCACGAGATCGTCGCGCTGGATGAGGCCGTCCGCATACTGCGCCGCGAAATGCAAATTCGCTATCTGCTTTGCGAAGGCGGTCCCACTCTGTACGGATGGATGTCGCGGGCGGGGTTGGTGGACGAAAAGTTTGTCACTGTCTCGCCGGTTGAGGTCGGCCAGATCGTCCCTCCCGAGCAGGAACCTAGCGAATGGGAACGTGCAAACCCGCCAACGTGGCGTCCCACTACATTTGCGGTACCGGGATTCACGAAGGAAACGGCCCCCTGGTGGCGCTGGATGAGCTGCCGCAAAGTCGCCGATCACCAGTTCAGCCGCTATCGAAAAGCAGGTAACAGGTAACAGGTGTGACAGTTGACTCTATCTGGCAAATTACAAATTGCAAAATTACCAGTTACAAATTGCTCAGCTCTTTTCGTCGCTCCTGCTCTTCGGGTCCGAAGGTTGTTTCTCCGCTACCGGCAGCGCGGCGGGGTTGCCGTCTTTTGGGCCTCGAGATGTGGACGGGGGCACCGGGGTCCGCAAGTGCGGGGGGATGGCCTGACGCAGTTGTTGGAGAATGATTGCGCGATCGGGGCCACTGTATTCCTGCGCAAACCGGGTGAGCGCCTCGGAAACAATGTCGGAGTGGTGCAGCTTTTCCAGGCCTGCCTCCTGCGTGATGTCCAGCCACATGCGATGCACCAGTTGCACGTCTTCGGGTTTCATCGAAGGCGTGTGCGGGCCGATGCGGAAAGTTTCCGCCACCATGTCTGGCCGCACGATGTAGAGCACGAATTGACGTTTGGGTTCGGGTGCAGCTTCCCACGCGCGGCCCAGGCGAAACGCCTGTTCTTGCGCTGTCATTCTGGTGGAAAGTCCAGCCACGACCGCTGAGGATTCCAGGCTGTTGGCGGTCTGCACGATGGCCGACCAGATGTCATTCGTCGGGACCACCAGCAGCGAAACTCGTTTCCCATATTTTTCCGCAATGGCCACAGCGCGCGTGAACAGCGTCTGCTCGTAGTCGCTGAAAATCTGCTCCATGGACAATTCGTACCCGCCGGCGGAGAGCCGCGTGATGCGCCCGGCCATGCAGACAATGTCCTGCTCCTTCGTGTCGGTCCGCTCCAGGATCCATCGCAGGTGGTTCAGCGTGTTGTAGTCGCGTACCGTGACCAGTACGTTACCGGGACGGATGCCTACGGTTTGCCGTTCCACGCTTTCTTCGTGAAGGAGCTGGAAGTGCTCCTTCATTTTCTGTTCGACGTGCGCGAACTTGCGCTTGTTCACGCGCTCCGAGACGGTGAAGACAGCGAACAGGATCAGCGTGAACGCAATTCCACTGACGGTCGCCACCGATTTCGTGAACAGGTTCACGACGGCCGTGCTGGCCAGCACCATGCACACGCTGGCGAGCCCTACAGGAATCTCGATCTTGCCCAGTTTGATATTCAGCGGTACTTTCCAGCCGCGCTCACCCTTGTACTTGAAACGCAGCACCAGCATGGAGCTGGTGTTGAAGACGAAGCTCCACATGACGCCGAAAGCGTAGGCTTCGCCCAGCACGTACACGTCGCCGCGGCTGATCAGGATAATGGCAATCTGCAGTCCCACCACCAGGTTAAGGATGCGATGGCTGGTTCCGAACCGCCGGTGCGGCTTGCGGAACCACTCCGTCAGCACCCCGTCTTCCGAGACCCGGTTCAGCACGCCGTTGGAGCCTACGATGGCGGTGTTGATCGCCCCCGACAACATCAGGAATCCCACCACCACGACAAAGGCCCGGAAGATGAGCCTTAGGAACTCCGGGCCGACCACGTACATCGCGATGCCGGCGATCAGGTTGTCTTTGTAAACCGGGACGCGCACCGCGTCAGGAATCAAGATTGCAGCCAGTAACGTGGCCCCGCCGGTGAATACAAAGCTGTAGACAGCGATAATCAGGGCGGTACGCTTCAGGTTCTTCAGCTTGGGGTGCGCGATTTCGCGGTACACCTGGGCCAGGGATTCTTCGCCGCTCATGGCCAGCACCGAGTGCCCGAACGCCATCATGATGCCGAACAGGCCGAACATCTTGGTGAAATTGCCGGACACTTCCGCCAGGTTCGTGCCCTTGAAGAACCCCAAGGCCGTCTCGTCAAAGCGCAAATTGTGCGGGAAGGGAAACGGTGGCAGGTGACCGCCGCGTTTCAGCAGAGTGATAATAGACCACCCCAGCAGCATCACCACCATCACGGTCGTGATTTGCATCACGCGCAGGGCCTTTTCGCTGGATTCCTCGATGCCCTTGACGTTTTGCCACCAGTAGTAGAGGGTAACGCATATGGCCAGCACTACCGCCAGCGCGTTTTCATTGATCCGGGGCGTGCCGTGAAAAAAAGCGGCGACGGCCTGAGGCAACCATCCGTGCGTCTGGGCAGCCACCAGCGAGTCGTTGATCAGTCCTGCGATGTACTGGCCGGCGGAGACTCCCGAAATAGGGCCGGTCAGGATGTAATCGAACATCAACGCTGAGACTGCTACCTTGGCCAGCGTGCCTCCCAGCGCTTCCTTCACAATGCGGTACACGCCGCCGCGCACGAACATCGAGCAGCTTTCGACATACACCGCACGGACCGCGAAGGAGAACAGCATCACCGCAACGATGAACCAGGGTGCGCTCTTGCCGACCGCCTGCTCGGCGATCCCACCGGCGTAAAACGCTGACGAGCCGAGATCGTTGAGAATGACCGCGGCCGCACGCCAGTAGCTGATAAAGGTCAGCATCACTGACGTCGCAATCACAATGCGTACGCGTTTTCCGGTTTCCTGATTGGCGGGACTGAATTTCATTCTGGCTTGTGCCGGTAGCATCAGCGCGCCGAATCCACTACACGGTCCTCCTTGTCGGCTTACGGCGCGTGAACGGAACGCGAGTCCTCCCGGCCATCCGCTCATCTTAATCGCAAGCGGAGAACAGTTTCCAGTTACATATTGGACACATTCTTACCACACGGCAGGGCTGCCGGCCGGGTGTGTTCTTGCGCATATCTGCTTCCGGGCCGGTTATAATACGCTGCACATGGAAGCACTGCTGCTCATCTCGGTGAAGACATTGGTGGCTCTTTTTTTGGCCGGAGTGATGATTTGTGCGTTGCTGATACCGGTTGTGGCATTGAAGTTCTTTGGTGTCCTGCTGGAGAAAGACCCGGACAAGATTGCCGAGAAAGCTGCTGGAAACTAGCGCGTCTCGTCGCCCGGCTTGCCCTTTTGCAGAGCCGTTCGAACGTCCTCAATCCCGCTCAGCAGCAGCACGACGGCGGATCCGAAGCAGCCCACCGCGAATAGAGTCTCCAGGACGGGAATTCCGGCACGGACTACGACGCCCATAACGACCTCATATATTCAGATACCATGACGAGAGGGGACGATTCTGTCTAATCCCTTCATACCCCTGCGGAATCCGGAAAATACGTTTGCTACACTGCTGGGAGTGCGGCAAATCCATACCAGTGCGTGGCTGCTCGCCGGACTTTCCAGCGCGCTCCAGGTCTTGATCTTTCCCAAGCCGGACCTCTACTGGCTGTGCTGGATCGCCTATGCGCCCTTGCTGGTGGCCGTCCTGCGTGCTCGCGGTCCGGAAACCTTGCACGTTCCCGAGTCGTTGGTGGACGGCGGCCAGCTCGTCCCTGCCAGGGTTGGACAGGGCTTCCTGCTGGCGTACGTCAGCGGCGTCATTGCGACCGCCGGTACCTGCTACTGGATCTACCATGTGATGCACCGCTACGGCGGGCTGACTGGGGCTGAGTCGTTCGGCATCGTCACGCTCTTTTGCCTCTATATTGGTTTGCATGTGGGCGCATTCGGCACCGGAGTCGCTTTGCTTGCGGGAGCACGATCCTTGAAGCGCCGCGGCTACCACCAGCGCGCCGCCCTGGTGACCGCGCCTTTCCTTTGGGTGGGAATCGAACTTTTCCGAGACCGCGTCTACGGCTTCCCCTGGGACTTGCTCGGCACCGTGCAGGTGAACAATATTGCCCTGTCCCGGATCGCCACCATCACCGGCGTGTACGGCATTTCGTTTGAAATCATGCTGGTGAACACGGCTTTTGCCGCTGCCTTTGTCGCCCGCGCCCAAGCCCGGCGTTTCTTGCTGGCGGCAGCCACGGTTGCGGCTCTTGTGCTGCAGGCCAGCATGTTCATCCATCCATCCGCGGAACGGGGAACGCATACCGCGCGGCTGGTGCAGCAGAACATCCCTATTGTCGAGACTCCTGCATGGTCCTGGGATTACTTTCAGAAGGTCATGGGTGACTTCCGCCGCCAGAGCTTGTCGCAACCAGCAGCAACGCCCGCGGGCACCGGGCAGCTCCAGGCAGCTTCACCGGATGTGATCGTCTGGCCGGAATCTCCCGCGCCGTTCTTCGTCAATGACCAGCTCTTCCGTGACTCGGCCAGCCAGCTTGCCAGAGACGCTAATGCCTACTTGATTGCCGGCACTCTGGGAGTCAAGCCCGGGACTCCGCAGGACCTGTATAACTCCGCGGCGCTGATCACTCCCCATGGCGACTGGGCCGCCCGCTACGACAAAATCCATCTTGTCCCCTTCGGCGAGTACGTTCCTTTTAAGTGGCTCTTCGGCTTTGCCCGCTCGCTGACTGGCGCAGTCGGAAACTTCATTCCAGGCACAAAGCGCAATGTCTTCGATCTCGGGCGCTACCAGGCGGGGGTGTTTATCTGTTACGAGTCCATCTTTCCCGGCGAAGTCCGCCAGTTTGCCGCCAACGGCGCGCAGTTGTTCATCAACATCTCCAACGACGGATGGTTCGGCGAGTCCGGTGCTCCCGGCCAGCACTTGAACATGGCGCGCATGCGGGCCGTCGAGAACCACCGCTGGCTCCTGCGTTCCACCAACACCGGCATCACCGCCGTGATTGATCCCTATGGCCGCATCGTTGCCCGCGCGCCGCGCAACGTGCGCGTTACGCTGGATGCGTCCTTCGGCGTCGTCAGTGGAACCACTTTCTATACCCGCCACGGCGACTGGTTTGCTTGGCTCTGTGCGATAATTTGTATAGCGGCGCTGGTTGCCGCCGGCGTGCAGCGTTGGCGAATGCGGCAGGCTCCCAGCCCGTGGTTTTCATCTCAAGGCGCGGTTGCGCGCCGATAAACGGCACCGAGCAATTCCTATGGACACCGAACTGGAACAGCAATATAGCGCCCTGCGCGAGAAGGTGCGCGACCTTCAGGAGTACCTTTGACGTCCCCAAACTCCGCAAGCAACTGAAAGAGGTTGAAAAGCAAATCTCCGACCCAGACCTCTGGTCAAACCCCGGACGATCGCAAACCATTATGCGCGAGCGCAAGCGCCTGGAAGACGCGCTGGCGACCGAAGCCGATCTTGCCCGCCGCGCCGCCGATATAGATACCTATTTCGAACTGGCGGGCGAGGGTGAAAGTGTCGGTCCCGAACTGAAACATGAGATGGAGGAATTGCGCGCCATGGTCGAAAAGCTGGAAACGGAAACCCTGCTCTCCGGGGGAAACGACCCGCGCAATGCCATCGTGACCATTCACCCGGGCGCGGGCGGCACCGAATCGCAGGACTGGGCCGAGATGCTTATGCGCATGTACCTGCGCTGGGCTGAGCGCCAGGGCTTCGAAGCCGTCCTGAACGACTATCAGCCAGGGGAAGAAGCGGGGATCAAGTCGGCGACCTTCAGCGTCAACGGCGAGTACGCTTACGGACTCCTGACCAGCGAGATCGGCGTGCATCGGCTCGTGCGCATCTCGCCCTTTGACCAGGCGAAGCGGCGGCATACTTCCTTCGCCAGCGTTTTCGTGTCGCCTGAAATTGACGAGAGCATCAACGTAGAAATCAAGCCGGAAGATTTGCGCGTGGACACCTACCGTTCCGGCGGCAAGGGCGGGCAGCACGTGAATACCACCGATTCGGCGGTCCGCCTCACCCACCTGCCGACCGGAATTGTCGTCTCGTGCCAGAACGAGCGCTCGCAACACAAGAACCGCGACCGAGCCATGAGCATCCTGCGATCCAAGCTCTACGAGCACGAACTGGAGAAGAAACGCGCTGAAACCAGGAAGATCGAGGACTCCAAGCTCGACATTGACTTTGGTTCGCAGATCCGGTCCTACGTGCTGGCGCCGTACCGCCTGGTGAAAGATCACCGCACCAAGGTCGAGGTCGGCGATGTGGACCGCGTCCTCGACGGCGATTTGCAACCGTTCATCCGCGCTTATCTCCTGATGCGCAGGTCAGAGCAGAAGAATTAGGTTTTGGACGAATTACATTTTTGAAGAATTACATTTTTGGAAGATGTAACCCGGCCGCCCTCGGCCCGGGCAAAACCATGCGTTATCAAAAACTCGTCGCTACGAATATCGCCGCTACCGTCCCCATCTGCAAGGAACAGGATTATCCCTGGTTGTGGCTGGGTTCGACATTGTGAAATTCGCCCGGCCGAGGGCGGCTGGGCTACAACTATCGACCTGCAGCAGGCATGTCCATTACTCGCGAACAAATCGTTCACCATGGCATCCGCCTTGAGTATCTGACCCTCGCATGGAACAGCCTGGAAGCGGTAATTGCCGTTGTTGCCGGCCTGATTGCCGGCAGCATCGCCCTGGTTGGTTTCGGCCTGGACTCGGTCATTGAGACGTTCTCCGGGGCGACGCTGCTGTGGCGACTTCGCACCGACCGCGATAGAGATGAAGCCGGACGCGAGCGCGCCGAACGCACCGCGCTTCGCCTCGTGGGCGCCAGTTTCATCGCGCTTACAGTTTACGTGGCTTACGACTCCATCAAATCGCTCGTGCGGCACGAGTCTCCGGAGGAGAGCTTACCCGGCATTGCGCTCGCCGCCGTGTCATTGATCGTGATGCCGCTGCTGGCGCGTGCCAAGCGGCGCGTCGCCGCGGGTCTGAACAGCGGCGCCATGCACGCCGACTCGCGGCAAACGGACATTTGCGCCTATCTTTCCGCCATCCTACTCGGGGGGCTTCTGCTGAACGCCGTGCTTGGCTGGTGGTGGGCCGACCCTGTGGCCGCCCTCGCCATGACCCCGCTTATTGCGCAGGAAGGTGTCGAAGCTCTGCGCGGCAAAACCTGCGCCTGCCACAAAACGTAAATCAGCCACGGATCTGCACGGATTAACACGGATCAAAGCAATCCGGTACAATCCGTGCAGACCTGTTTAAATCCGTGGCTAAATCTTCGATACCATGTCCCGAATGAGCGCGACACGGCCGCAGCGGACCACTCCGCCTGCAACTGTCCCTACCGGAGGTGTTGAGTTTTGGCTGGCCGTAGCGTGGTTGGTGGTTCTTGCCGTCATCTTTTTCAGCCATCGCGACGCCGATGTCGGCCGCCTGCCGCAATTGCTGTCCCGCTTTGCGAGCGAATTTCGTGGTTTGAAGCTCTCCGCTCTGGGCGCGAACTTTTGCGGCGGCTTCATTGCTGTTCTGGTAGTGCTCTCCTGGTTAGGAGTGGGTGAGGGCCTGCGCCGCATTCTCAAGCTGCCGGATTTGGATGAGGGCTTGGCGGGCCGGGCGCGCAGTTGCGCCTGGGGTGCTGGCATCACCTCGCTCATCTCGTTTGCTCTGGGACGGATTTGGATGTACGAATGGCCGGTCGCCGCTGGTCTGTTGTTGATCGGTGCGGCGCTTGGCGTGGACGCCATCCGCCGCCGATCCAAGGGATCCTCACCTCAGGATTCGACGACCTTTAGCCGCTTTGCTTCAGTGCTGTTATTCCTTCCGCTATCGTTGGCCGCCGTGGCCTCGCTGGCGCCGCCCACTGCGAAAGACGCTCTTCTCTACCACATCTCGCTGCCCAAAGCTTTCCTGGCGGCCGGCGCGATCACCGACGTGCCCGGCAACATTGCCCAGTACTATCCCTTGGGCGCAGAGATGAACGGCCTGTGGGGCATGCTCACCGGAAGATTGATTGGCCTGCATACGGGCGAAGCAGCGTTCGGTGCAATCCAGTTTGCGTACCTGGCATTGCTGATCGCATTCATGTGCGGAGTGGCTCGCAGATACGGCATCAGCAATGACGCTGCGAAACTGGCGGCAGCGAGTTTTGCTTGCGTCCCCACCGTGTACGCCTCCGCTTCCAGCGGCTACAACGACATGGCGTTGGCGCTCTATTTGCTCCTGGCCGTGGATGCCGCTGCGCGTTGGTGGAAGACCCCAGAGCGCGCTCTTGCCGTCGAGATCGGCCTCGCGCTCGCTTTCGCGCTGACAGTCAAGCTTCTGGCGATTTTTCTCATTGCGCCGCTCATCGTCTTGTTCCTGCTGCGCGCGCGCCATGCCGAGCAAGAGTTCAGCGCCAGCAGTGCAACCCGAAACAAGGTCCTGCTCTCTGCCGGCACTGCGCTGCTGATTGCCGTCGTGGTTGCCAGCCCGTGGTATCTCAGCACCTGGGCGCGAACCGGCAGCCCGGTATTTCCGTTCTACATGAACGTCTTTCATGGCAGCGCACCAGGATGGGACCAGCAGCGCTCGTTGTTGGACCAGACCCTGAACGTGCGCTACGGCGGCTATCCCAAGAGCGCGCTCGACTATGCCGCTGTTCCGTTCCGGCTATCGCTCACCGCGCAACCGGACTGGCCCAAAGACTTCGACGGCGTGCTCGGAATAGCATTCCTGTTTGGTGTGCCACTGCTGTTGCTGGCGTGGCGCAGGTTGCGGACAGAGGCCAAAATCGCCGCTGCCTTGGCGGGAAGTTATTTTCTCGTTTGGACGTTTTCCAGCGAGCAGTTGCGCTATTTGCTTCCCATCCTGCCGGCGCTCGCGATTGCAATTGTGGCCGCAGCAACGGCGCTCAATGGCCGCATGCGCTGGCTTGTCGCTGCAGCCGCAGTGCCGGGAATGATTGTCATTCTGGCGTGGCTCTTGCAACAGGACCCCTTAGTTGTTGTGGTCGGCAGCGAATCGCGGCAGCACTACCTGGAGCGCTCGCTGAGCTACTTCCCGATGTATGAAGCCGTCAATTCGCAGCTTCCGCCAGATGCGCGCGTATGGCTCATCAACATGCGCCGCGATACCTATTATCTCGAACGGCCATACTTCGCAGATTTTCGCTTTGAGGATTACACGCTGGTGCAGATGGTCCGCGCTTCCGGCAATCTTGAGCAGTTGCGCGACCACGTCCGCGCCGCTGGCATTACGCACGTGCTCGTCCGCACCGATCTGCTGCTCAATCACGCGACCTCGCCTGTGGTCGACGACAAAGCCCCGCGTGCAGAGAATGAACGCAAGCTGAACCTTCTGCGCTCTTTTCTGACGGACGGCAAGGTCCTTCGCCGCCAGGGTGATTACGTCCTCTTTTCAGTGGACTGAAATCGTTGAGGGTGCCCCACCCTCGCGCCCGCTTGGCCGCTAGGGGTGGGGTGTTGTATCTACGTGCGTACCGTCATTACCGGGCAGTGGGCCCCTGCAACCACCGCGGAAGCGGTGCCTGCGGCGCCATTGGCGCCCATCACGATTACAGTGGCATCCCTTTCCTTTGCGGCGCTGACGATTCTCTCTGCTACCGGGCCAAGCTCAATTACGGGCTCGATGCTGCAAAAGCGTTCCACGGTTGGCGGCACCAGTCGGGTCAGGCGCTGCTCGAACGCGGCTTCTTGCAGCCAGTCGCATGTCACCCTGGCGCAATCCACGTGCAACAATATCAGATGAGAATTGTTCCGGATGGCCAGTGATACGGCAAGTGGCAGAGCGCCTAACGAGCCGCTGGAAAAATCCGTCGCGTAGAGGATGCGCTGAAATCTTTCCGGTACTCGTGTCGCCTGCGAGGGTAGCCGCACCGTCAGCAGAGGACAGCCGGCGCTGCGGACCAGTTCTGCCGCTACAGATCCCAATCCCGGTTCTGCCGGGCGGTGGTGCCCATACGTGCCCAGTGCGAGCAAATCAATGTTCTCCTGCTGAATCAGGCGGGCAAGCACTTCCGCTGCGGACCCGCGCGCGATCCAGGCTTCGTGTGCAATTCCGTGCAGAGGATGGCTGCCCAGGAACTTCTTCATGTCGGACGTGGCCTTCTGGTGGGCCGTGTCGCGGTCAATGGAAATGATCCTCCCGCCCTCGGACGCCACGACATGCACTACGCGTATGGTCGAGCCATAATGCTGTGCGACGCTGCGCGCGTACTGCAGTGCGGCCGCCGAGCAGTGTGAAAAATCCGTGGCAAACAATATGTTCTTCAGTTGGGGGAAGGTCATTGCCAGATCGGGAGCGACTGCTCTGGCAGCGTAGGACATGGGTCACCTCCAGGCGGAGAGTCCGTCCCATTTGACTTTACATTAACCGCGTAGCCATACCGCCGCAGTGATTGCAGTCACGAGCGCCTGTGAATGCAAGCGAAACCAGCCCTTTTCGCCCCCGGCATCTTACGCCAGGAACACGCTGTTATGCTAAGCGAACCTGAAGCTGCCTTTGCCCATGCGAGTCGAAGCTTCTTGCTTTTCTCATCCTTGCAAAAAGGCTTCCGTACCAGCAAAACCAGCATACCGGTGACCTTAATCACTGCAGCGCCGAACCGTTGTCCTGTAAGGTGCTTAGTCAGAAGGTGTCCCATGTGGCAGCCGGACACCAACTCGTTGTCCTCGGTGGCGGAAGCTTGCTTATTTGACCGCCGTTCTTGTTCCTCGGAAACCTCTCTGCACGTCACCAGCACGTTTCAGGTATCTGGCTATACGGACTCTCAAGAGAGGAATCCTATGGTCTTCAAAATTGCCAAAGCATGCCTAGCATTGCGTACAGCTTGCATCGAGGCTTGCCCGCTGGCGTGTGCTCAGTCGCGGACGCGCAAACGCATGGAGTGTGGAAAGTACGCGGCCTGTCGTGACCCGGACTGCATAGACTGCGCTACCTGCGTGCTTGCTTGCTCGGTTCCCGCATTTTCAGTATTGAGTGGCCCAACCGGGCAAAAGCTGCCAAGGCCGGCAGCTTGAGATCGTGGAGGACCGCAGGCCCTGAAACCGGCCGCCCAGCTTCGATCAGTGCGGCCTTTTGAAGGAGAACCCATGCCCGTCACGAAGCTACGAGAATTTCTCGACAGCAACAACGTAAAGTACACAACCACATTTCACTCAACGGCGTACACCGCACAAGAAATTGCGTCCCGCGCCCATATCGCGGGCAGACAGATGGCGAAGACGGTGATCGTAAAACTGGACGGCGAGCTGGCTATGGCCGTTCTCCCCGCCTCCCACCAGGTGGATACCTATGCGCTCAAGAAACTGACGCAGGCTGAGAAGGTGACTCTGGCGACTGAATTTGAATTCAAGACCAGGTTTCCCGATTGTGAGACCGGCGCCATGCCGCCTTTCGGCAACCTGTACGGGATGCGCGTTTTCGTAGAGGAGGACCTCGCAAAGGACGTCGACATCGCATTCAATGCCGGTTCACACACTGAACTGATGATGCTCGCCTACAAGGACTTCGAGCGGCTGGTCAATCCCATAGTGGCGAAATTTTCTACGCGCCGGCTTGTCGCAAAAGGGGCGGCGGCGGGAGAAGACCGGCTCTGGTGATTTGGTTTTGCCGCTTTGGCGGAATTCGAAGTGCAGCAGCGCAGGTGTCCCGGCCGGGCGAGTCGAGTAAATAAAGGTGGCGTGACCCAGAGCGCTGCCGCGGCCCTGCGCAATACGACAGGCTTGCTACTGCGCATGGGCACCTGATTTCCGGAAGGAGGCGTCCCCCATGTCTTCTGCGACTGCACCCCTCCCGATCAGCGCGTTCCCTGTTGCGCCCAAGCTGGAAAACATTCTGCTGGCTACCGACTTTTCTGAGTGCTCCAAGGCGGCGCTGCCCTATGCGCGTGCCCTCGCCCGCCAGTACGGTTCCACCGTTCACGTTGTCCACGTGGTTGCGCCGGAAGAAACAGGCGGAACCGCGCCGGTCACCTATTCGCCCGCAGAATTGCGTGCTCTTCGCCAGCGCGCGGAAGTGCAGATGGGAACTTTTCTCGCAGCCGGCCCTCTGGCTGGCGTTCCGTATCAGGCTTCCGTCGAGTGTGGGCCCATTTTTGACATGATTACGGCGTTAATTCAGCAGCATGACATTGACCTAATCGTGATCGGCACTCACGGCCGCCGGGGAGTGAAGAAGATCGTGGTCGGCTCGGTGGCGGAGGAGATTTTTCGCCTGTCCCCCTGCCCGGTGCTGACGATCGGGCCGGAGGTGAAGGAGAGAGGGCTTGCCGGCGGTGCGCTCGCCTGCATCCTGTACGCGACCGATTTTTCCTCCGGATCCATGCAGGCGCTACCGTATGCCGTTTCGCTGGCTCAGCAAACCGGCGCGCGCTTGACACTGTTGCATTCGGTTGAGGACAGCAGCGAGGTGCTTTGGACCTACCTGAACGAAGCCATGGCTGCCGCGCGGCAGCGTCTCTCAGAACTGCTGCCCCCAACTGTGAGCGCGGCGTTGAATTCGGATATCGTAGTCGCCTGCGGACCCGCCGCCAACGGGATTTTGACCGTTGCCGAAACCAGGCGCGCGGGGCTGATCGTCATGGGCGCTCATCGCACCGTCCGCCATACAAGTGTCACTCACTTGCCCTGGGCGACCGCCTCCGTAGTGATCTCGCGTGCCACCTGCCCGGTGCTCACCGTTCGGAGCTGAAGTGGAGCTCACTATGGAAGGGAGAAAGTTTCTACGTCCCTCATTTTTGCTGCGGCTGCTCGCCCTGCTCCTCATTTTGATCGGGGTTCCTGTGACGCTGGATCTGGCCTGATGTGGCTGACTGAGTCGCCGCAATAGACGGCTACTCTCCGCGAGGTCTGGTGCGGTGTCATGACGAGGAGGGCGTCAGCGCAACGAGCCATCTGCTGTTAAAGAAGCAGATACGAAGAGCCTTCTTTACTCTCTGAAATCGGACATAATGGAAGGCAGTTCCGCCACGCTGGGCAGAATGTGCGTGTGCCGCTCCTGTTTTAGCCGCTCCAACTTGTGAGCGCCGCTGAGCACGCCCACGACCCCGCGCAGCCCGGCATTGGCGCCAGCCTGCAGATCGAGCGGCGTGTCCCCAACCGTAATTACCTGGGACACGCTCACCACACCGGCCTTCTCCATCGCGTGGAAAATCATATACGGCGCAGGACGTCCGAGAGCAACTTCGTCGCTGCACACGGTGGCCTGGAACGTGTCCCGCCAGCCGAGCCGGTCGAGAAGAATGTCAGTCAGCCCACGGTGATATCCGGTTGTAGTTCCAATCAGAATTCCGCGCTCGCGCAGCCAGCCGAAAGTGGCTTCCGCGCCGGGAATTTGTATCACAGCGTGCGACTGGAACTCCGCCTCCAGCATGTTGCGGAAATCTTCCGTGATCGCGGTCACCCGCGGGTCTGAGTTCTCAACATCTTGGCCGAGCTTCTGCGCTACAAAATGACGGATGACCTCGCGTTTGGCCGCCCCTCTCCACTCGCGCAGGTCACTCTCGGTTATCGCAATTCCATTCTTGTGCAGCGCGCCGGTCAATGCGCGCACCATGTCGCCCGTGTCCTTGATGATTGTGCCGGTGATGTCGAACAGAACCAGCTTGATGGGGGTCATGGGGAGAGAACGGTACACAATATCAGGTTTCAGGATTCTGACAAGTTTTCAGAAGGTGCCCCGATGGCCAGGCTCCGGAAGTTTCGGACATTGCGGAAGTTGCGAAACCCGTTTGCGCCCTCGCCTCTGCAGGGTTTTCGAAACCTTCGAAACCTCTGAAATACTGAAACCTTGCTCTTTGCAGCCGACCGGCGCCGTCTACCACCCTCAACGGAACTTGCCGCGAGACGTTCCACATCCACTGGTGGCAAAACTCGACAGCACCTGCTCAACTTTATCTGAGCGGCAATGCGGGCAGCGCAAATCGCGATCGGCATCCTGCATCCGGCGCAACATTTCAAAGCGCTTGCCGCAGTTGCGGCATTGGTATTCATACAGAGGCATTTCCCTGGTCTCCTTCCCAAATCACCTGGACGGCGGCGCCGCGATTACGAGATAGCTGAACGTTCCCACGTTGCTGCTTTCGCGGCATGACCAACCCTGAGCACTAAGTCTTTCCACAACCTCGCCAGGTGCAATGCGATGATCCAGCGGCGGCCCAGGGGGCCTGCTCACGTCTGGACGCCAATCTAGAATGGCGAGCCTGCCGTCGCGCTGCAGTATTCGCCCCGCTTCGGTTAGCGCGGACCGATGATCGTCGAGCTCATGCCAGACGTTTGCCATCAGCACCAGCCCGCAGCTCCGGTCCTGCAAGTGAGTGTCCGCGGCGCTGCCGTGGATCAATTCAATATTCCCCGGCATTCCCGGCTGCGAGAGTTTCTCGCGCAGCTTATGCAGCATCTCCTCTTGCGAGTCCACGGCAAACACCTTGCCCTCGTATTCCTGACCTGCGGAATGCGTTGCGATGAACACCGCGCGCGCAATCGGAATGGCGAAATAGCCCGTCCCCGCGCCGATGTCGGCGACCACCATTCCCGGCTGGAGCGCGAGCCTGGACAGAACCTCGGCCGGCGGCAACCATGTCAGCCGCGCAGGATCTTCCAGCTTATGGACCTCAGAAGGCTTGAAAGTTCGTTCGCTCATTTCTCCAGCCGTTGGAACCGTTTCAGCAGCCTTTCTTAGAAGACGTGCTGGACTGATTGTGGCCTTCACTCGAACCTCGAGTGTCCGGGTCCGGCATTCCTCACGTAGGTACACCCAGCTTGGGAAAGACGAAATACGTGAGCAACAGATAAACCGCTACAAAACCGGCGATCACGATGAACTGGTGCGACACACGATTCTCCTAACAGGAAGAATGCAATTCAACAGGGCGCGTTACAAAACCTGCTTTCGCGACCTGATCTGCGCCCGGCGAGAAAACGGGGAGCGGGAAACGGGAACGGGGGAACGTATTTCAGTCCAGTGTGAACTCCCACCCGCAATACTTCCCCTCGGTCGCATCCGGAGGGCAGTGTAAGCACTTAGTCCGAATGCGAGGGTCCACCGTGCTCGCAAAGGTCTGGAATTCTACCTGGCCGACACTTTTGCAGGGGAAGTCGGCCAGTCCCTTGCTGCGCCGTGTTTCCTGCACCCTGCACACATCCATGAAGAACCGCAGCCGTTGCCGGTCTTCCGACCACTCCACCCGCTGTGCATTGATCACGCTGTACAAGCGCAGGCTCAGCGCCTTTTCCAGCGCCGCCAGGCCGCCGTTCGGCTCGATGCCAAAAGTGGACATGATCCGCCGCGCCTCAACCGCCGCGAATCTTTCCCACGAACGCGTATCCAGTTCGATGGCCGTGTCCATGCCGTAGCGTTCTTCCGCCGCCAGAAACCAGCAGCCGTCATGCGCCAGCCAGTTCTTGGCAAACATTTCCAATGTGCGCAAAAGCTCCTCGCGACTCATTTTCTCGAAAGCAGCGAACGATCCATTAGGCATTTCCCGACCTCGGTGTGGACTGGACAACATGCTTTTGTAACAATCTCACGATTTTGTCCTCAAGGACTTTCAAGTCGCTGAAGGCGGTGCATCCTTTCACGTAAAATCAACCTAGGTGCCCAACGATTTTCAACCTGCCTACCTGGTGCTTTTACGCTCCGGTGAACTTCGCCAACGCGCCGAGCGCGCGCTTCGCATGCTTGCCGATTGCGCTTTGTGTCCGCGCGCCTGCCATGCCGACCGCCTGCACGGGAGCGGCAAAGTCTGCCACACGGGACGTGATGCCGTCGTTTCCAGTGCGTTCGCTCACTTCGGCGAAGAGGGCTGCCTGCGCGGCACGCGCGGCTCCGGAACGATCTTCTTCTCCTGGTGCAATCTGCGCTGCGCCTTCTGTCAGAACTGGGAGCTCAGCGCCGAGGGCGAGGGCAGGGAAGTCTCCGCTGGCGAGCTTGCAGAACTCATGCTCCGGCTCCAGGGGCGCGGATGCCACAACATCAATTTCGTCACCCCGTCTCACGTGGTTGCACAGATCCTCGAAGCTCTTGTCATCGCTGCCGAACGTGGGCTCTGCCTGCCGCTGGTATACAACACCGGCGCATACGACACTCTCGAAGCGCTCGCCCTTCTGGACGGTGTAATTGACATCTACATGCCGGATTTCAAGTTTTGGGATTCCGAATACGCCAAGCGTTATTCGAATGCTGCGGATTATCCCGCAGTGGCGCGGGCGGCCATACGTGAAATGCATCGCCAGGTGGGCACGTTACAGCTTGACGACTACGGCATCGCCCGCCGAGGCGTATTGCTGCGGCACCTTGTTATGCCCAATGATGTCGCTGGGACGCAATCCATCATGCAGTGGCTCGCGCACGAGCTCAGTCCCGACACCTATGTGAACCTGATGTCGCAGTACCATCCCGCAGGACGCGCTTGCGATTTCCCGGAACTTCGCCGCCTTATTTCGGACGCTGAATTCGAGCGGGCAGTTGAAGATGCCCGCGCCGCCGGCCTGCATCGTCTCGATCCCGGCTCGCTGCGAACGCTGGTCAGAAAACATTAATCAGGTTCGACGAAACCCGCAGGCGCGGCACGAACGGACTGGACGCGATCTGTGCGTGAAAACTGGCGTCCCAACGGCCCGGAATCAGCTTGCTGCACTTCGGGCAGCGGCCCTCGGCCGTCAGACCGTAGGCAGTGATGAGGTATCCGTAGCGTTCGACCAGCAGTTCATGGCAACCGGGGCAACGGGTGTTCTCCAGGTCTCCTACCTGTCCCGGAAGATTGCCCGCATAGATGTATTGCAGCCCGGCTTTCCTGCCGATCGCGGCCGCGCGCAACAGGGTTTCCGGGCTGGTGTCGTCCGGGTCAGTCATCTTGTAGTCTTTGTGGAATGCCGTGACATGCCACGGAATTTCCGGCGACACACTGGCAATAAATTCAGACAAGCGGGTCAACTCGTCATCGGAGTCGTTGAACCCGGGAATCACCAGGGTGACGATCTCCAGCCAGAACTCCATCGTGTACAAACGGCGAATCGTGTCGAGGATCGGCTGCAGCCGCCCGCCGAGCTGATGATAGTGCTGCTCGTCGAAGCTCTTGAGATCAACTTTATATAGGTCCACCCACGGGCGCAGGTACTCGAGCACCTGTGGCGTGCCGTTGCCGTTGGAGACGAAAGCTGTCGCCAGTCCCGCGGCCTTTGCTTCTTTGAAGATTGCGACCGCCCATTCGGAAGTAATCAGCGGCTCGTTGTACGTGCTGACCATCAGGCGCGCGCCTTGGCTCAGCGCCTCTTCCACCAGCATCTCCGGCCTGACTCCGAGCGGCGGCGAAACTGCATGCGGGTCGCGAATTGCCTGCGACGTCACCCAGTTCTGGCAATACGAGCAATGCAGATCGCAGCCCAGCATGCCGAAGCTGTAGGCGAGAGCGCCAGAGTATGCGTGGAAGAATGGCTTCTTCTCAACCGGATCGCATTGCACGCCCCCTACGTATCCCCAGGGCACATACAGAGTTCCGCCACGGTTGTAGCGGACCTTACAAACTCCCGCCTGCCCGTCGGAAATGGGACAGCAGTGGCCGCAGGAGTAGCAGCGCACGCGGTTGCGGTCCAGTTTGTCGTACAAGCCGGGCGCCGCTTCAGCAACGTTTTGATCGAGAACTTCCTTCAGTGTCGGCATAAACAACGCTGTGGTGGAGCCTTTTCCCCGGCTCCTGGCCTGGATTATTCACGAACGTGCGTCGGGACTTACGTCCCCCCGCTTGGTCTGTCGTCCCTGAAGGGGCTCAGAAAAATTTGGGGCCCCGCTACGCGACTCGGGCGTGCTGGGCTACCTCCTGCCGTCCGCTGACGCGGACTCCCATTATGTCCGCAACACTCTGTCGTTCTTCCCTCGAGGTCGAGTTTGTTGCATTTCACCAATGTTCATGGGGTCATGCTGCAGGTGGCGTTCTCGTTCATGAATAATCCAGGCTAGGGACTGGTACCCACAGAAATACGCTACCACTTTTCCTGAGCTGCTTGAATGGATCGCTATGCCGCCCGCTTGCGCGCAAGATATTGCTCTACCACCCCGGACTCTTGCCTGATCCAGTCTTCCTCGTCGGGCGGAGTGCTTCCGTAACATTGGACTTCCTGCGCGCAGCGCGCGACGGTGTCCCCCAGGTACAAGCGATCCATGAAGCTCTCCAAGTCAAATGCTTCGCCGGGTTTCGTCGAGATTGGGGTGGGACGTAACTTCCTCCGCGTCATACCGGCCTCCAAATCGCGATCATAGCTCCTCACAATATGCGATGCAGTGACGCAGGCAGGTGATTCGCCGGCGCCGATCACACCTGACTCCGCTGCTGCCGCATTTGGAACCAGCAACTTGGAACGACGTACGCGCGCAAAAAAACCCGAGCCTTTGCTCGGGCGGTGCTCTCCCTCATGACCTCTCGAATCGGGCGGTATTCGTTAGTCCAGCACGTCAGTTCTGAGTGAAGTGCAATGAGATGACTGAGTTCCGGAGGGACGGCACGGTTCTCACACAGTCACTTCGTCGTGCCGTTTAGCGCGCGGGTGGTCCACCCAGCGCGATCTTCGCACGGGGACATTGTGTTTCGAACGAGAGTGCTGGTGTTTTCGCCACCCACACGTATACCGCCGCCGCAATCACAAGCAGGAGGAAAGCGAAAATACCAATGGTGCGAAGCACTTTTCTTGACTGCTTTCGCGATGAACCGCTACGCCCCCGGTGGTGATGACGTCGGCGATGCCGGCCAGAGTCTGTTTTCGTTAATTCTCTGGTGCTCACTGCAACTTGTTTGCGCCACCGAAAAGCAACTGGCGAAGCACGGACACAATGAACCAACTGTTGTATACGAGGTAGCGCCGCCAGAGCCGTCGGGGTTCCAGGCAGAGGCGGAACAGCCATTCCAGGCCGTGTTCCCGCATCCAGCGCGGCGCCTGGCGCAGGTTGCCCGCGTGTATATCGAACGCCTGTCCAACCCCTAGCATGACCGGTACCCGTACCTGTTGCCTGTGCTCGTGCATCCAGAATTCCTGCTTGGGACACCCCAGGCCCACCCAGAGCACGTCGGGCGCGGCATCGTTGATCATGTCCGTGATTTCAAGCTCTTCTTCCCTCGTCAGGGAACCGAACGGCGGAGAGTAGCAGCCCACTACTTTCAGCCCGGGAAAGCTGCGCACCAACTCGCCCGCAAGCCGCTCGGCGACCCCCGGCCGGCCGCCATAAAAGAAATGACGATAACCCAGGTACTGCGTCGCCTTGCAGAAATCCCACAGCAAGTCCGGGCCATAGACGCGCCGCGGCATGTCAAATCCTCGCAAGCGGCCGAGCCACACCAGCGGCATTCCGTCGGGGCACACCGTCGCCGCCTTGTTCAGTACCTGCTTGAAATCGGGATCGGAATGTGCCTCCATGACCGCGTGGACATTGGTCAAAGTAACGTAATGTGCGGAACGGCCTTCGGAGATCCACTGTTCTATTCTGCAGATTACCTGCGGAATCTGCACGGCATGGACACGCACACCGAGCACATCAAAGGTACTCTCAGAATTCATGGCGGTCTAGACTGTGGTTGGCTATAACTGCGCTAAAAGAGATAAGTTTTCTGGGGGCAAACTTGGAGCAGTTCCGGCGAAGCCGTTATAGGATGGTGTCATCCCCAGCGACCGGAGCCCAGTGTTGGCGAAGGAAGTCGAGCGGTCTGCACTGACTATCGGCCCCCTCGATCGGATATACAGAATTGCCTACTTACCTCTGTGCAACGCCGTGCCATCCCGTGTGGCCGGGTACAACTCCCCATTACAAAGCAGGTGGAAGTCCTGTTTCCGCTGCGAAATAACGTCGAGTAGTCGCTCCAGCCCGCCCCACTCCCCGTATTCCTCGATTTCCCAGGAATGTCCCCACAGATGAAAGACGCCACCGCGTTCAGCTACCAGGTCCAGCAGAGATTCTGCCGTTGCCCTCCAGTTGTCCTTCCGGCGCTGTATGTAGGTCATCAAGTTCACCACCGCGTAACGCTTGATGGTGTTCTTCAACATGGCCCAACAACCGGTTGCGTGCGCCTGAATGCTGGTAGGAATAACAGCGATTCCATCGCGCTGCACGGGCTCGGCGATGGACATCAACTCCACCGTTCGCACGCACCTGAAACCAGCATCACGCGCATAGGCGAGATACGCCCGGCGATAGCGGCCCCTGGGAAAAGCAAAGCTGCAGCACGCCCTTCCCGTGACGTCTTCCAAGTCAGTCCTGCATCCCGCAATTTCGAAGCGGGCCTCTTCAGCATTGAGAAGCAGCAGGTCGGCATGGCTGATGGTATGGCCGCCGATCTCGAACTCATCTGCCAAACAACGCAGTGCCCCATCGTCCATTACCGGGCGCGTATTGCGTCTCGGAACATAAAAGGTTCCCGGCACTCTGTATTTGTGCAGAAGTTCAGCAAGACGCAGATCGAGTGGATGTCCATCATCCCAACTGGTTGTGAGGAACGCCTGAGGTCGCGGCCGGCGCCTGTTCAGGGATTGGCAGGGAAATGCTGGCTGCACTTGCTAACCCGTTTTCGTGTGATGACGATGAGAGCGCGACGCGGTAGTGCTTTTTCTATCTTTGGAAAGCAGATGTCTCGCTTCGCTCGTCATGACACCTTTGGGAACTGTGAGTCAGGACGTCATGCTCTCTGCCCTGATTTTAATATCGCGGTACGATAGATATCGCACAATGCCCGATAACCGGCCTCTCCAGAATAGTTGTGCTCGTAGGCGGCCCGTGCGGCGGCTCCCATGCGCGCGAACGTGTCGTCGTCATCCCAAATCTTGCGAATACGCCCGGCAAGTTCTGCCGCATTAGCAGGTTCAAACAGAATGCCGTGGACCGAATCGTGGACGATTTCTGCGGCCGTTCCCAGTCGGCTGGCAGCGACCGGCAGGCCCACGGCAAATGCTTCCCCAATCGTCATGGGAAAGTTTTCATATGCGAGCGTTGGGAAGAGCAGCAGCCTGGCGGATTTCATAAGCTCCAGCACTTTGACCCGCGTTATGCCACCCAGATATTGAAGATTAGTTGTAGTACGGGCAGCGTTGCGAACTTCTTGCTCGAGCGGTCCATGGCCGGCAATGATAATTGGAACTCCAGGAAGGCGCGAAGCTGCCTGCAGGAGCACGCGAACACCTTTGTCAACTTCGAGACGGCCTGCGAACAGGCAATAGGTCCCGCGGCCGTTCTTCACGCCGGGATCAGGGTACACACAGTTGGGCTTGACGATTATTTTATGCTCGGGAATCCCGCTGAGGATGTGCCTTTTCCGCGCATAGTGAGACAGCGCGATAAAAAACGACACCGGCCGCGAGAAAGAACCGATCCTTTCGTGCAGTTCCGTTGCGAATGCCAGCCCGGTGCTTTGCAGTTTCGAGTTTCTGAAGCATCCGCGAATTATGCCGTGGTAGCGCTTTCTCCGCTCGCCGAGGCACAACTCGCAGGGCTTGCCGTCGCGGCTCAGCCTCGCGTTAACGCATGCATAACGGAAATTGTGCAGAGTTTGTACGACTGGAATGCCGAGCCGATAGCACAGCCAATGGGCCGAAGGCGATATCCTGTAGTAAATATTGTGGCAGTGGACAATGTGAGGCTTAAACTTTTCCAGCAGGCGACGCAACTCTCTTATGGTTCTCAGCGACCACAAGATTCCGGGAAGGTCCGCGACTCTAAACGGGTGTTCATTCGACTCCCGATACTCTTCCACCTCGTGTCCATAGGCCCGCAACAGCGCAGTTTCTGTGGCAACAACGGTGTCCTCCCCACCGGGAGTGCGATACCGGTTGTGCAGGACAAGAATTCGCAAAGGCATCTACCGTCTGAATCAGCGCGACTTCAGTAACGCCGCTACACTTTTTTCGCCACTCGAAACAGGAACCTGGTCGGTGGGACCAGCGAAAGCAATGCCTTGGGGAGGTTTTCCTGCCGGAATCCAAGGTACTGTTCCGTGTGGAAGTCGGCAGAGGCCAGCAGCTCCACGACCTCGCGCAGACTATAGCTCGTGTTCGTGCCGAAGTTCTGGTGAAGCAGTCCCAGCCGCCGCAGTGGATTGTGCCACCAATTGTGAAAGTCAATCACCGCGCATCCGCCCGGCTTGAGGGCCCCTCGAATCGCATTCAGCAACGAGCGCTCATGCGTGCGGCCGCGAATCAACGTGTCCAGGCAGATGACGCAATCCAGTGAGCCGGCAAACGGCGGCTTCAAGTAGTCAATGCGCAAGAACAACATGTTTGTCAGCCCCTGGGCCCCGGCTCGCGCCGCAGTATAGGACAACGATGCTGGATCGAGATCGCAATGAACTACTGTCTTGAACAAAGGCGCGAATGCCAGCGTGTAATAACCAGAGCCGCCACTGAAATCGCAAAGCACACCCTCTTTTTCCCCCGAATGCGGTCCCCGCAGGAGTGACTGGACTGCGCTTATGTGCCGCTGCTTCCGCATCAACTGCTTCGGTGAGATGGCCTCCGGCGCTCCCCACGGTGCAGAGGAATGGCGGTCCGCGCTGCAGCAATGCGCGAGTTGAAGATACTCGGATTGGTAATGTTCCGTTACGTCTTCAAAGGTCTGTGAAGGCCGCAGGTCCCAAATGCTTTCCGCGCCAACAAACCCGCGCCCGCAATGCGAGCAAGAAAGCGATGCCCCTGCTTTCTCCAGTTGGCTCCCATCGTCAGGACACACGGCAAGCGCAGCAACCAATTCCGCACGATCTGCGGTTGCCTCAGGCATGGCAGTTTTCAGAGTTAATCCCGGTTCCGCTCGATGTATCCAGCGCGCAGGTACGACGATCTGCCAAGTGCTCTTCGTATTTCGAAAGAACGGCTGCCGGCTCCGACCAGCGCGGCGTGAGCCTGCGGAGCATTCTGCGCGGCATGCCTGAATGCGTGCACCGCGCCGATTCCTATTCCCGTCAGGCTCCAGAAGAGTATTCCCCCGCTGGGGCCTTCCAGATACACATCAAAGCAAGCCAGAAGGAGGTTCGTGGCCCAATAGACCAGCAGCAGCAAGAAAAGACAGGACCATTCTCTCTGCCGCCGTCGCCGGCCGATTAAGTACGTCTGGCCCACAGCGGACAGCCAATATCCCAGGAACGTTAACCACAGGAGCGCGCCAGGCACCCCCATTCGGGCCAGTATCGTCAGGTGACCATTGTGCGGGCTTCGCAGCGACTGATCCAGTGAGATTTGAAATCCATCTTCGTTAGCCAGGTTGATGCCAAAGCCTTTACCCAGCCAGAAGTGGTCTCCGAAAACGGTGTAGCCGATAATTGCCTTCCACCAGTCCAGTCGCCAGTCCCGGTTGCCGTCGGTGCTGTCGTCTCCGATGTCTTTGACAGTACTGGTCAGGTAATTGCCCACACTGGCGATAGAAACACTGCGGTCCAGATTCGGAGGCTTGAGTTCGACCGAAAGCAGGCTTAGCAGCCCAACGAAAGATGCCGCGAAAACAACTGCCACAACAAGCTTCCGTATCTGGCCTACTGTGACCACCGCGAACAACGTAGCAAGTCCATAAGCAACCAGGGCGGCCCTGACCGTCATTATGGAAAGCAGGCCCAGACCGATGACCAGCAAACCAACAGGCGACACAGAACCTGCCGATAACAACGTCGCTGTCAGTGCGGCCAAGTGGCTGGCCACGTCCTCGCCTTTTACCTGGATTACAGGAACCCCTGACGCCCATTGTGGTATCGAGTTCGCGAGGTAGATAGTTACCAGTCGTCCCGCCACGCCCAAGGCCACAAGATACGGTCCCCAGGATAGCCACCTCCGCAGCATGCCGACGATCAATCCAGGCTTGCTCGCCAATATGCCTGCCCACGCGAAGGCATATACCGAGTAGACCCATATGACGGCGTCTCGCGCCGCATCCGCCCGGTACTCCATCAGGTATGGCACCGTGCGCAGTAGTCCCCACGCACAGAAACAAAGCAGGACGCGGAAAGCCGGGTGCCGTAATACAACCCAGGTCTGGGGCTGAAAGACGACCGCGCAAATCCCCAGGAACAATCCAACTTCTCCTAGGTATACAGGGCCGACGGGCAAGTGCGAAATGCCGCGTCCGCCGGCCGCGTAGAGGATTAATACGCCTGTCGAGGTGATTAAGAAGGCCCAGCTTAGAAGCCCAAATTTCTTCTTGCTGCCTGCAGCGGAGAACTCTCGCGAGCAGTCCACCTCTGCCGCCTGCCTTATCAGAATGCGTCGAGGCGCCGGCACGCCAACACGGTGAGCCATGCTCAGGTTGTGGTCGGGATACATTTCAATGTGAGCCGTTGTTTCGGAAGGGCACGACCTCAGCTACGGCGGAGTCTTGCGTGAAACTCTTGATTGTGTCATGCCGAGCGGCCTCCGGATCCCCAGAACGCGCCGCTGTTGTGCGTCCCGGGGGAGGTCGCGAGGGAACCTGCTGCCGTAAGTAGGATAAAGTCGTCCTTGGGTTCAGTCCACCATTGCCACACCATACCTTCGAAACGCGGCCGCAACGTTTTCGTGGCGTTTGGTTGTGTCCGAACCATAAGGCAGGACTGCAGCGGTGTGGAACGAAACGCATTGCACGTTGTCGCCATAAAACAATTTCAGATGCAACAGTGCCGATGAGCCAACACCGAGAACATGACTCACAGGGCGCTGCAGGAAAATCTCCTCCACCGGCCGGGTATCTTCCAATATCTGGAACCCTGCTGCCGCAAACCTGAACGCGATATTCCCGTTTTCGCAGTGATGCGTTTTATAGAGCATGGTGTTCATGGGATGCCCCAGAGCATAGTCTCGCAGCTCGTCAAACAGGTTCTCATAGACTGACACCGGCATCCGCGGCCAGCGTGGCTGTCCCAGCACCAGCCATCCCGGTTGTGCTTTGATCTCAGAGTGGCGGACCTGCGGGATTCGCACAACCTTGTCGCCATAATGCGGAAGCAATTCCGGCGCGAACGAATAGATTCTCTCCGCCTGCTCGAGCCCCGCGAAATCGTCCCGGTAGTTGTAATAAGGAATTCCCAGCAGCCTTCCCCAGCAATGTTTGGCCACCGTCTTAAGCCGCTTGCGCGCAGTGTGGCAGCAGGGAACCAGGGTGCCGAGGCCCTCCGGGTAGCTATGCAGTTGCAGGCGGGCACGGTCGTTGTGGACCATGGACACCAAAGCGTTCGGCAACAGCGCGTCTATGTTGGAAACATAAACATTCACGCGCCCGAATCGCTCGAGCCCTGCGAGCGCCTGTTGTGCGCATCTGGTAGCGTAACGCATTCGCTCGGGTGTGAAGCGCTCGATGGCAGCGGGCGACACTCTCTGAATGTTGTCCCATAACACGCGGTCAACCCTTGACTGTTCCACCCGGGATGACGCCAGCACCATTCGATTGAACACGCCGGTGAACTCCGGCATCTGACGCAGCATGTGCTGCGCCGCAAATGCCTGGAATGGCGTGTGCACCACGAAGACGTTAGCAGTTTTCATGTTCTAGAGTCTTCGCACCGCGGCCAATCAGCAATGGCCTTTCAGGTGCGAAGAGCTCGATAAGCGTACGGCCCAGGAATCCCTATTGTTATCAAGGAGCGTGGTTGCGATAGGGATTCCTCGGCTTCGCAATGCGAAGCCTCGGAATGACAGTTTCAAGTTCTTTTCGGCAACCCCTTCAGTCGTGAGTTAGGCGTTTTTTTGTACCAAGAGGCGCTTCACGCCGCGAGGGATCTGCTGCTTGCCAGATTGCAAAGTCAGGTGACCGTCTCGACCGCAATTTGGCGACTCATCCCATTTCGTAATATGCTTCGTCCCACGGCGAGCAATGTTGCGCTGTACAGAAACAGGGTAATGGTCATCGCCAGTGCGACCCCGTTGATCCCCAGACCCAGGCCTACCATCACCACACTCAAAGCGACATCCACGGGCAGGGCGACGGCTTGGATCGCCAGGTAATATTTCTGCTTATCGGCTGTATTGAGGAAGTTTCCCCAGGCCCCGCCGACTGGAAGAAACAGCAGTCCCGGCAACGCAATCTTCACGGCGGGAATGCCTTCCACGTAATGCGGTAGGAAAGATCGCACCACTGGCGGAAACACCAGATAAATAGCCACGACCACTACGAGGGTAATGGCTGTGCTTGCCAAAATTTGTCCGTGTATCCATTTCTTGAGGGAATCATATGTTCCGGTTTTACCGAATGTCTCAGCCATGCGCGGGTAAACCTGCGCTGAGATGATGCCGGGCAGCAGGTTGACCGCGCCAAACACCATGATCTCCAGCGAATAGTAGCCCAGCTTGGTGGTCCCCAACAGCGTCAGGACGATCCACCTGTCGACCGTCATCAACAGTCCCCATAAAAGGCCAACCGAAGCGATGGGGAAACCAATGCGGACTAGCCGCCGAAGCTCCAACGCATTCCACTTGGGAACCATGGCGACTCGGGCCCGATAGCTGATTAGCAACGCCACTACGAACATTGTCGCAGCCTGGCCGAGAATAAAGCCATTCAGCCCCAGCGCACGAGCCAAAGGCACACCCATGGCGGGCAGCAGCGCGGCCAGCAAAAGCAAGTGCCGGCTCATCTCACGGAAGCGTGTGTCCGAGACTAGGTAGCACTGCATATAACTATAGAACTGAGCGCTGACGAACAGGATCGTTGTGCAGTGAATGGCCGACCGGGTAATGCCATCTTTGGCCAGACACGCGCCTGCAAACAATCCCATCCCGGCCACTACCGTCACCAGTGCATAGAACCCCAGTGTGACCCGGCGTACGCGCTCTATTGCGGCCGGCTCCCCCTTGCCTTTAAGCAAAGGCACTTCACGATTCATGCCGTTCAGGACGCCAAGCGGCAGAAAGGGACCATAGGTCATAATCACACTCAGTGCAGTCCATAAGCCGAACGATTTCGGGCCTATCAGCGATGCGACCCAGAACGACAGCAGAAACCGGCTGGCCTGGTACGTCACAGTCGCACAGGCGTAAAGAATGAATTCGCCGGCAAGCCGAGAGCCCGGGAGCGACCGTATCTGCCTAGAGAGGAACGCTCGCTGCCCAGCTTCAGAGTCGAGCCAGTAGTATTGAGTAGTGTCGGTACTCACTTTTCAAAGGGTTGTGCCGTTTTTTTGGAAGCGTCATCCTGAGGCGAAGCGCAGCGAAGCTGAAGGACTTCACAAATGCGGACCATGCGTTTCAGCAATCAACTCCGCAACTTCGCGACGCAACAGATCGTGAATCAGCCCGTTGCTGACTATGCAGGAAACCGTCGGCGCATCGGGGACATGGATGGGCGCATCCATGGTCACGCACCCACCCGCTTCTTTCACCAGCAGCAGGCCGGCGGCCACGTCCCATATTTTCAATTTCCGTCCCCAGGTGGCGGAAAACTTGCCCGAGGCGGTGTAGGCAAGGTTCATTGCCGCCGAACCCGTGCGCAGGCACCCGCGGGAAAGGTCGTTCAGTCGCCCGAACGCCAGATATTCGCGATCGCGGTGCGGATTCGTCCTGCTCGAAAACGCGCAGGACAGCAATGCTTCGGGGAGTGATGGCGTCCGCGACACCCGGATGCGGCTTTCGTTCACCCATGCGCCCAGTCCTCTTTGCGTATAAAAATATTCGCCTGTGAACGGGTTGTGCACCACTCCCGCGAAAACCTCGCCCTCAACTACACACGCTATGCTCACTGCGCAAAAAGGGAAGCCGTTCACATAGTTCACCGTGCCATCAATGGGATCAATGATCCACGCGACGCCGGCCTCGCGGGGGCCTTCGAAACCCGCTTCTTCGCTCCATAATGCGGACTCCGGGTAAGCCTCGTGCAGCACGCGCATGATCTCACGCTCGCTGAGCGTGTCCACCTCGGAAGTGATTTCCCGGAAGGAGGAGTCCTTGCGCCACACGTGGTCCAGACGCCCATAGAACGCGCGTAGTACCTTGCCCCCTTCATGCGCGGCTTGGATGGCTGTAGTGAGATACGGTGTTTTCATCGTGTTCCTCAACGATACGTCGCAGGGGATCGAATTCCGACAAGTTCGCGATCATGCGCAGGACCTCGCCCGTCCCCAACGCCTGCCGCAGAATTGGCAAGGCAACATCAGGATCAGCGGGATTGCAGTATTCCAACGCAGCGCGAATTCCCGCGCAGATATTCGCCGGGCGCACGCCGGCATACAGGGCGAGGTGCGCCGCGCCGATCAGACGTTCTCCCTTGGCCAGCTTTCGCAACGGCTCGCGCGCGACCCGGGAGATGGGATCGAACAGACGCGGGTTCCGGAAGCGGCGCAGCTCCTTTTCAGCGTAGTAGTCGGCCAGTTCCCGTCCCACGAGGCCCGCGAACGTGACCCCGGCCTTCAATTCCTCCATCGCCCCCACCGCGATCTGATCAATCTGCGCATCAGCCATGGCATCGTGGACGTACCGGTACTGCCGTTGTGCTCCCAGATAGGCCACCATGCAATGCGGCGAATTGTGCAGATACAGCTTGCACGCCCATTGCTCGTCAATACCGGCCGTGTCTAACTGCCGGATGTCCGCCGGAACCTGGTAGTCTCCACTTTCGAGAAACAGGGTGCCTTGCTCGGAAACCACGGTCAGCGGGTCTTCGCGGAGGAATTCTTCCGGCGCGGTATTGGATGTGATGACGTCAGGAATGCCGAAGTAGACGCGCTCATTGCCCGAGAGCTGCCGCAGCTTGATGGCCGAGGAGCGGTCGTTTTCGCAGGAAATTACCACCCGGGCGTGCGCTATTTGCGAAGCGAGGGAGAGACAGGCTCGCGGCCCGACGCAAAGGATCACCAGCTCGAAGTCGCCTATGCGCGCGCGCTCCTCTCCGGGATGATATGCGGCCATCACCGGAACTTCCTGGAAAAGATACCGGTCCGCGGCTGCTATCGCAGCGCGATAACGCTTGCGTGCCCGCAACTGTTCTATCAACACCGCGTTGGTGTCCACGAAGGCAATCTCACATTGCTGTGCGCTCAGCAGGGGAGCGAGGAATCCTCTCCCGATCGCGCCCGCGCCGTAAATGAGCACCTTGGTCATTGTGTTTCGATCCTGATGGTGTTCAGACTGCGGTCCAGCTTCTGGCGAGCGCCCTCGCGCGTGTGGTCGGACGCAATCACGAAGCAGACGCGGGCAGCGCAATCCTTGTAGTCGCGAACTTCATCTCCCGGCTTACAGCGCAGGAAGACGCCTTCAATACCAGGCAGGGCTCGCGCCTCTTCGATTCCGGAGATGCGGCGCACAACCCCCGGCCCCGGCCACACCGAGCCGCTGACCGCAAACCGGTGCTTCCAGTCCTGCAAATCGAGCGGGTCCACTGGCTTTCCCAGGCAGGTAAGCAATGCCGCACGAATGATGTTCTTGCCGGTCGCGGCGGGAACAAGATACTGACAATCGAAACCGCCGGAGAGCCGTGTGGTCATTTCGATAATCCGTGGACCGTCCTTGGTCAGGATGGTGTCCGCTTTTGCTGCTCCCACCGTGATCCCCAGCACTTCCGCCGCCTGCCGGACTGCCTCGTAAAGCGACTGCTGGGTAGCCGCATCCAAACGCGTGGGATGCTCCAGGCCAATTTCCAGCGCGTTCGGACCATCATCCGCAAACAAGCGGTCAGTGATGAAACACGGCCAGAAGCGGTGACTGATGTCAAATAGGGTTTCGACCGTCTGCTCCGGCCCTCGCCATAGTTCTTCGATCAGCGCCGTCTTCGATGCCGATACTTCCCGCGCGTCCTCGACTGCCCGAAAGAACTCCTCCATGTTGGACGGCCTGGCAAAGAACCGCTTCGTGCCGCGCGAGGCGCTGCTGTCGGTGTTCTTCACGATGCATGGAAATCCAACCTCGCGTAACGCCTCTTCGACATCAGCCGAAGTCTCGACCTCCGCCCAGCGTGGCACAGGCAATCCGGCGCTCTGCAACCGCGCGCGCATGGCCGGCTTGTGCTTGCATAAAAACGCCGCCAGCGGGTCCACCCCCGGCAGTCCCAGCGTGCGCGCCACAATGGCGCCGGTAATGGTGGCGTCAATCCCGGCGACCATGACGCCGCAGATGTTTACGTTCAAAGCCCGCAACGTCAGTACCAGCCGGACGTGGCCCTTTACGTCGAATACGTCTATCGGCAGAAAGTAGTCGGCCGCCTGGGCACAGGCGCATGTCGGCGACAGATCGGTGACGATGGTCTTCAGGCCCATCTTTCGCGCTTCTTCCAGGACTGGCATCTGGAGAAGGCCGCCGCCGACCACCAGGATCCAGCGCCGGTTCCGGTCGGCCAACGGAAAGCTCTTCGCGATTTCCAGGTACATTTACGTTACTCTTGACTTTTGCGCATTGCGGAATGCGTCAATGGGAGGAAAAGCGCATCGCAGATCGCTGATTTCGTTTCTACTGCCGGACTCCCACCAACAAGGCTTCGCGTCCGATGCCTAGATCCGCTAGGGACTGGAACAGCTTGCGTTTCAGCGAGGTCATCCCGGCAGCGGCGAGATTGAGTTCGAAGCGCTTGCGGCGGGCGTGGCACTGCCGGCCAAGGCTGTCGTTACCGACGTAGTTGTCGCCCATCAGCAGGAAAAGCTCGATCGGGAAAGTCGCTTCCCGGGCTACCACGGAGAAGCCGGTGTGCCGCAGCAAGTCTGCGAGCGATTCGAAATCGAAATAATTTATGTGATGTGGCGGCGCCACCCACCAGGGACTGTAGCCGCATGCCTCCCGTAACGCCGCTTGGAGCGGGTTGTAATCATTGGGCACAGCGACGCAGATAACTCCGCCCGGGCCGAGCATGCTGGCCACGAGTTGCAGAAATCTCTGCGGATCAGGGATGTGTTCCAGCACTTCACTCATATGGACCACATCGAAGCTGCCCAATCGCGCCGCCGTATCCTGGCTCAAGAACTCCTCATGTACCTCCAGTTCCAGAGCGCGGCTGTGCGCCGTTGCCTGCGACGAGGGCTCGATCCCCACTGTCTGCCAGCCACGCCTTTTGCCATGAGCCAGGAAGAAACCCGGACCCGAGCCTATATCAAGGATCCGGCGGCGCGACGGCGGCAACATGGCTTCAAAGGTGTCGTATCGTTCCCCGTACACAAGTTCCCACCACTCCAGGTCTTCGCGCGTCCTCTCCAGATACAGCGGTTTCTCGCGCCGGTAATACTCATGCCGATATTCGGCTTCCAGCTCCGACTCACTCGGGATAGGGACAATGTGCTTAAACCGGCAGACTTCACACGCAATGAGATCGAAACCCTTCACCGAATCCAGCAGCGCGCCGGAGTGATCGTTCCACTCTCTCCGCTGACTTGGGGTTTGCGTTGCCGATGAATGTGCGATCAAAGGAGAACTCACGCCGAGCGATTGTCCTGCTGACACGAGTGGAGCGACTTCATCAGCAACTTGACATCAAATGTCATGCGCAGCGAGGCCGCGACGCCGGATTGAGCTCCATAGCTGGAGCAGCGGTCCGGGTCGAGCGATCTTGTGTTGGTTTTGTGTGGCACAATTTCGCTCCCCAATGCCTGATTGTTTCGGAGGGGCACTTCAGTCGTGCCGTAACGAAGGCGCTATCTGCGCGGCCTTTCAGCCGCTGAGGGAAATTCCGTTCTTTGGAACATCCTCAACACTTCCTCGGCCACCCGCCGAGCGCCCTGACCGTCCACGAGTTGTCGCCCGCGAGCGCTCGTCCGCTCCTGCAGGCGTTTGTCCGACAGCTGAAGTCCTACGGCGTCCGCCAGTTTTTCTTCCACATCCTGACCAACAACCCCAATGGAAACGCCCAGCCCGGCAGCTTCGAACGCCGACGCCGATTCTGCATGGTCCTCGGTCGGGCAGACATACACCGCTGGGACTCCCATGGCAGCAAGCTCATAGGCGGTCACGCCAAATGCGCATACTGCAACCTGCGCCTCAGCCATGATTGCCGCCACATCTGACACATTCTGTTGGACAAAAAACTCATGCCGTGTCCGACGAAGCACATTGCTCAAAGCCTCGCTGTGCACAAACGCCCTACCCACCACCACGATCGCTCGAATGGGAGCTGCGAGCCGGTCCAGCGCGCGCACTGCTGACATCGTCAACCCCGCCGGATCAGAGCCTCCCATCATGATGAGGATGCCGCGATTCCCGCTGCGCTGTGGCCGCCTTGCTGTGGCAAACTGCGAACGCACAACAGCCCACTCCCAACCGACAAAAAGCTGTCCCCGGAATCCGTTCCATTTCAGACGACTTACCTGCGGTACCGGCGGATAGACAGCCAGATCGGCGGCCAGCCTGCGCTCACTCAGGTCGTCAATGACTGCGATTCTTGTGCTTTCCGCACGCAACTCCTCCAATGTGGTGAGCGGGAGGTCATCGCGAACATCGGCTACGAGAGCATGCGCCTGCACGTGTCCAAGGCATTCCGCTAGCCAGGATAGGTAATCGAATTGGTGCGATTTTGGCGGCCGCAGCACATCGAAGCCCGCCTCCTGTACCATCCGGATCCCGACCTCGCTGCCGCGCATTGCGAACCCAACACGGGCCCCCCGTTGGCGGAACTCCTGCGCCAGGGACAGGCAACGCACCACGTGGCCGAGTCCCAGCTCTGCTGAGCCATCACAGCGAATCAGAATTCCGGGCATCAGCGTAATCCTGGGACGCCGAAGAATGTCGCCGGTGCGCTCCAATTAACGGCTGGTTCTGCTTCACAATCTCGGGATGTTCCGCAAGAAAGGCGATGACATCCTCAAAAGAGAACGGCCTCGCCGGGTTATACAGCTCGCTATAGATCGCAGTGATCACCTGTAGATCCTGCGGATAATCAACCGTCAGGCGAAGGTGTCCGTAATCACACTCGCTGGTCAGCATGCCGCAGCGAAAAATATTCTTTTGCCTCCACGCATACGGGGTGACGTGCTCGCGGTCGCGCGGGTCGTGAGCTTCCCGCCAGGCGCGCTCAAGGACGCCAAAGCTGAAGCATTCGCAATCCAGCCCGTCGGGAAAGTGGCCGCCCGGCACAGACCGTGCGCCCGCCCCTGCCGCAATCGCAACGTAATCGTAGCTGCCGCTCATATACATTTGCAGCAAACGCTCGATCAGCTTCGGGTCCACGAGCGGGCAGTCGGCCGTAATGCGCAATACGGGATCAGCCGGAAATCGCAGCGACGCCCTGTAATACCGGTCCAGCACATCGCTCAAACTTCCACCGAATACGGGGACGTTATTCTGCCGGCAGAATTGGCGTATCGGTTCATCTTCCGGGGTATCGCTCGTGGCCACGACCACCTGCGCAACAGATGGCGCCAACCGCACCCGCTCCATCACAAAGGACAACATGGGACGTCCCAGCACCGGCGCCAGCACCTTGCCCGGCAGGCGCGTGGATCCCATCCGCGCTTGAATGATGGCGGTTGGTTTCACCCCGCTTCCTCCTGCATTCGCAACCGGGCGCGCGCCGGCTGGAGCGGGCGCAAGCCGTCGCCCGGATCCGCCCGCCACTGCCGCTCCTCGAATTCCGCCGGGCTGGGAACCACTTTGCCGTCGCCATCTCCGCTGAAACCTGCTCTAACCGCTTTGATCACGGGCTCAATCTGCCGTGGCAGCCAGCAATGGCCGGAGGCAAACTCGTCGCCTCTGCCTTCAAGATCAAAGTGGAACTCCACCATGCACGCGCCCCAGCGGTGCACGGCGCGCATGATGATTCCCGCCTCAGCGCTGTGATCGGACCATCCTACCGGGCACCCAGTGGCCTGGCGCAAGGTTTCGATGGCGCTCAGGTTGCATTCCTTGGCAGGCGCCGGGTACGAGGAAACGCATTTCAGCAAAGTCAGCGACCTGCAGCCGCCCTGGCGCAACACCGCCACCGCGCGCTGTACCTCATCGAGAGTGGCCATGCCCGTGGACAACACTACCGGCTTCCCCGTCGCCGCGCAGGCGCTCAGCAGGTCGTCCCAGAGCAGCTCATAGGAAGCAATCTTGTAAAAATCGACGTACGGCAAAAGTTCTTTGACCGCTTCCAGATAAAAAGGTGTGCAGGAAAAGTCAATGCCGCGGCTTCGGCAGCGGCTGGCTATAGGAGGCAAGAAATTGACCGGTAATTCCCAATCCTTTCGCGCCAGCAGCTTGGGATTGTGCTGCAAGGCCTCTGGCGCAAACAGTTCCCGCACCCGGAAAAGCTGAAACTTCACCCCGTCGCAGCCGATGTCCGCCGCTGCATCCACGAACGATATTGCCCGCTCTAGATCACGGTGGTGATTGCTGGACACTTCAGCGATGAAGCGCGGACGCTGTGTTCCTGTCAGCATGTCTTAGTGGAGTTGGAACGCAAGTGCCTGCAGTTCGGTCGGAACACAGTTGTTTCGGAAGGGCATGGCTTCACAGGCTGCTGAAAAAGTCAGTTCACTTCCAGATTGTCATTCCGAGGTGGCTGAGCGCAGACGGGGTCCCCAGCACGCCTGACGTTGGCGTGCTGGGGTGGAAGCGAGGCGGCCGAGGAATCCCTATTGCTATCGCGGAGCGTGTTGCAATAGGGATTCCTCGTCTGCGTTTCGCGAAGCCTCGGAATGACAACTTGTCATCATCCCGAGTGGGCTTTAGCCCGCGAGGGACCCGCTGTTCTTCCCGCCGCAGCAATCGCAATCACTACTTTCTCCACGTCCTCATCCCGTATTTGCGGAAACAGAGGCAGGGATAGGATCTGCGAGTAAGCAGCCTCCGCTACGGGGCACATCCCCGCGCCCAGCCCGAAGCGTTGGCGGTAATACGGGTGCAGGTGCACGGGGATATAGTGCACATTCACCCCGATCCCTTGTTCTCGCAACTTCCGAAACAACAGATTGCGGTCGCATCCAAACCTGTCGCTATCAATTCGCACGACATAAAGGTGGTAGGCATGCTCGACTTCCGGCGACACGCATAGAGGACTAATCCCCGCCACTCGCGCGAACTCCCGGCCATACCTGCCGGCGAGTTCCCGCCGCCGCCGCAGCCATTGCGGCAACTTGCGTAACTGCGATGTGCCCAGCGCGCATTGAAAGTCGCTGATGCGGTAGTTGTATCCCAGGACCACCATCTCGTAGTACCAAGTCCCGTTTCCATCGCGCTGCCGGTGATCGGTGGTGATGCCGTGGTTGCGAAAAATCCGCATCCGTTGCGCCAGTTCTGGATCATCAGTGGTGACTGCGCCGCCTTCCCCGGTGGTGATGTGCTTTACAGGATGAAAACTGAACGTCGTGAGGTCCGCCAGAGAACCCGAACTCCGGCCTCGGTACTTGGCGCCGAGGGAATGGCAGCCATCGGCCACCAGCCACAAATGGTGGCGATTGGCAATTTCCCGCAGGCCATCGTAGTCGCAGGGCTGGCCCGCGTAATCCACCGCCACAATCGCTTTCGTTCGCGTCGTGATCTTAGCGGCAGCGCTGGCTGGATTCAGTAAAAGCGTGCCGGCATCCACGTCGGCAAAAACCGGCGTAGCTTGCTGGAAGACGACCGCGTTCGCAGTCGCCGCAAAGGTAATCGCTGGCACGATGACTTCGTCACCCGGCCCAACGCCAATGGCGTACATGGCTGCGTGCAGGGCAGCGGTCCCGCTCGAAACTGCCACCGCGTGCGCCGTGCCCGCTGTCTGCGCCAGGGCCTGCTCGAACGCCTCCACCTTCGGACCCGTGGTTAGCCAGTCCGAGCGCAGCACCTCGATGACAGCCTGTATGTCGTCATCGTCAAGCCAGTGCCGTCCGTAGGGCAGAACCTTAGGCATGGCGGAAGAGTTCCTTACAGCAACTGCAGAGTTGATACGTCTGGGCAGGTGTGTTAGCCGTTGTCGTCCTGAGCGAGCGCGCCGGTCTTGTCGGCGCGGAGTCGAAGGATCTTGTGGTTTCGAAGGAACACAAGAGGCTTCGACTCGCTTAGGCAAACGAGGCCGAGGCTCGCTCCGCATGACAGCGAACTAGCCTCTTCATGCGTGAAAATCCGTGTAATCCGGCGGGTTTCAGATTCTCCCCGCAGCCGCCGCTTTACTTGGTTCTTTGGCCTCATGTGCCCGATAGGGTGTTTGGGGCAGCTTCGGTTCCGGATGCCCATCCACCAGCATCCGCAAATCTTCAATGCGCAGCCACTGGTCATTGCGGTCGCTGGTGTATCGAAAGCCTTCCGGCAACGGCGTTGCCTCCGACCAGTTCGCGTTGTTCCACCACGGGTGCACGGGGCGAATCACAAACATATGATCGAGTGCCACTGCGTGCCGCGCTTCGTCTTCCGACACCAGCACTTCATGCAGCTTCTCCCCGGGGCGAATTCCCACTTCCGACACACTGCATCCCGGCGCAATCGCCGACGCCAGGTCCATGATGTTCATGCTTGGAATCTTGGGAACGAATACCTCTCCGCCATGCATGATGCGCAGCGCGTTGATTACAAAACGGACCCCTTGCTCCAGTGTGATCCAGAAGCGCGTCATGCGCGGATCGGTCACGGTTAGCCGGCCGCTGGCTCGCTGCGCCCGGAAAAGAGGTATGACGCTGCCGCGACTGCCGACCACATTGCCGTAACGAACACACGCAAAGCGGGTTGCGCCTGTTCCCCGATATGCGTTCGCCTGCACGAAAAGCTTTTCCATCACCAGTTTCGTAGCGCCATAGAGATTGATGGGGTTCACTGCCTTGTCCGTGCTCAAGGCCAGGACCTTTTCCACGCCGACATCCAGGGCCGCATCAATTACGTTCTTGGCTCCCATGACGTTGGTCGCGACCGCCTCGATGGGGTTGTATTCGCACGCCGGCACCTGTTTCAACGCCGCTGCATGGACCACAATGTTGATGCCCTTCATGGCCCGGCGCAGGCGGTCCCAGTCGCGGACGTCGCCGATGAAGTAGCGCAGGCATGGATGATCAAATCCGGCCGTCCGCATTTCGTGTTGCTTCAATTCGTCGCGGCTCATGATGACCAGCCGCTTGGGGTGCAGTTCGCGAACTGCAATCTCCGTGAACTTTCTGCCAAACGAACCGGTCCCGCCTGTAATCAGAATGCTCAGATCACTCCATGACATGGTGTGCCACCTCTTGCTCTTGTCCTGGTGTCCAATGCCTTGGTTGCCCCACCCTTATCGCTCCCGTTTGGAGCGATAGGGTGGGGGTGTTCCTCAGCCAGAAATCTGCCTCTGAAGCTGAGTCACGACCATGCGCGGCCTAAATGCCTCGCATGGCGAATACCAGCGTGTGCAGCAGAATCGCGAGGTCCATAAAGAAGTTGCGGTTGCGGATGTAATAAAGGTCGTACTGGATGTTTTCGTGGATCAGAAAGGCGCGGTCGGCGCTAAGCTGCCAGAGCCCGGTGATTCCAGGCACAACCTGCAGCCGCTGGTGCTCGCGCGGGCTGTACTGCTCCACGATGAACGGCATCTCCGGGCGCGGTCCGACCAGCGACATGTCTCCTTTCAGCACGTCAATCAGTTGCGGCAGTTCGTCCAGGCTGGTGCGGCGCAGGAAGCGGCCCACGCGAGTGATGCGTGGGTCATCCGCCGTCTTCGGCGAAAAACTGTATTGCGGCGCGTTCATCCGCATGGAGCGGAATTTATGCATCATGAAGATTTTGCCGTTCCGGCCCACGCGCTTTTGCCGGAACAGCGCGGGTCCGGGTGAGTCCATTCGCACTGCGACCGCAATCGCGATCAGCAAAGGAGACAGGAGAAGCAGCAGGGCAGCGGCAACAATAGAGTCGAACACCCGCTTGAAGAGCTCATACAGCCATTTCGGCGCCGGCTTCGCAATGGAACTCAAAAGCAATCCGTCCACATCAGCACAGTCTGTCCACAAATCCAGCGACACCGCCTGGTTGGGGACGAACGCAAACCTGGTCCCGGCGGCGGCGGATTCGCTCAGCGCCTCCATGAAGCGCTCGCGGCTGATCGAAGGAATCGCAACCACCAGCACTTCCGCTTGCGTGTCGCGTAGCAGTTCTTTCGTGACTGGTCCCGCCAGCACGGGGACGGAGCGGTCCCGTTTGTACGCGCAGGCGTAAATCCCGCCTCCCGCCAGATTGGGTTCATCGTCTACGACCGCCACCGGTAACAGGCCCAGCTTCGGGGAGCGGTCCAGTGTCGAAAGTACGCGCCGCCCGGTAAAGCCGGCTCCATAAATGACGACTTTCTTGATCCCGTAGCCGCGCTCGTGCAGGATTCTGACGACCACGAACAGCAGTTGTTTTTCGCAAATTAGAAACAACGGCACCAGCAGGAATGCCAGTGCGACTGACCACCGCGAGAGCAGCTTGGCGGCAAAGAATGTGACGGGGAAAACCAGCAGGAAGGTAGTAGCGGAAACGCGCAGTATTCGCTCAGTTTCCTTGACGCGCAGCAGGCTGCTGCCTTTCTGATACGCCCCGTCACGGTCCAGCATCAGCACGAAAAAGAACGCCAGGGCGCAAGCTGCTGCGCCTACGTAGCGCCATTCGTACTGTATGTTGCTGCCGAGCCTCAACGCACGGTAGGTGCCGTAGGCGCACAGCGTGGCCAGCGCCACGGCAATGCCATCGCAGACTATTTCAAATGCCGTCAGCAGGCTCTCAAAGGGAATTCGCAGGCGCAGCGAGCCTATGGAAAAGGGACTCGCATCAACTGCTGCCTCCGCGCTCAGGGCCACGGAATGTTCAAGTTCGATGGAGTTCATTCCAGATCAGCAGGAACTCATAGACTTGCAAGGGGCCCGCTCACGCACCCTGAACTCTCGGTCTCGGGGGAAGGCTCGCCAGCGCGCAGCAGAAACTGAACCACGCTGTGTTCGCCGGAATGTGCAGATTGAAATCGGAGAAACTGTGTACCAGGATCCCACAAACGCCCACAGCCGCGCCCAGTTGCAGCCATCCTGCGCTTTGCTCCAGCCGCGAACGCAATCCGCGGAATGCAAGGGCCGCAAAGAGCACAATTGAGATCAGCGCCAGAAGACAGCCCAGAACGCCGGTCTCTGCGAACAACTGCGCGTAATCGTTATGGGCGTAGTCAATTGCCCGGTCTGTTACGTATGTCTGGTATCGGGGATAGGCCACTTCAAACGCGCCCAGCCCGACACCGCTCTCCAGGTTGTCCCGGAACATCCGCAGCGAGTCGGCGCTAATTCGGTTGCGGAACTGTAATTCCAGCTCGGGCGTGTGCGCTGTCTGTTCCCAGCGCTGCCAGATTTGTCCCGGATCGAGGCACGAAAAGAACACTCCCGCCAGCGCTGCCAATCCGGCTCCCGCCAGAAGCACTATCTGCCGCCGCCCAGCACGGCTGCCGATACCCGCCGCGGCAGCGAAAATCAGAATCTCCACTACCAGCGCTATCGTTCCACCGCGCGACCCAGAAAGCAGCACCGACAGGTAACAAATAAGGCTGGCGAACATCAGAAAGACCTTTGCCGGATGCCTGGGGCGCATACCCAGCGTGTAGGCTACGGATATCGGAATCAGCATTTCCATCAGACCGGCGTAGTTGTTGTGACTGACGTAGGGACCGAATATCCATCCGCCCCAACGCGGTTTGACCACGCCGTAGAGCGTCCCCGGACTGGCAAAGAACTGGATGATCGCAAACACTGCTATGGCGAAGGCATATACCGCCACCGCCAGCCCGCTGATTCGCCAGGCGCGCGGAGCACCGGCAAATAACTGCTGGCCCAGAAAAAAGATCGCGATGTACATGAGCAGCTTGATCAGCGACTCGCGAGTGGCGATACGGTCCAGGGACAATCCCAGCCACAACTGCGCTGCCGCCAGCGCCAGCAAGGCCGCTGCGGGCACATACAGGTGCGACCACAGGCACCGCATCACGCCAGCACGTACACATCCTGCTGCCCACAGCAGCAGAATCCCGCCAGTCAGAATGACCATTGCTCCCCATGCCCACGGCTCGACCGCGCCAAACGTCAGAGGAGCAGCCAGCACTAGTCCTATTAGGCCGGCGCGGGCGACCTGAAACATCCTTTCTGCTTGCTCGGCGCCCTGCACCGTTTCCAACCTGGCCGATGCTTCCAGTTCTGCCGTGACGCAACTCATCTTTCAATCTTCAGTGAATGCTTGTTAGGAAACTGCTGCTCACTACCGGGCTGAACCGGCCTGAGTGACACATCGTCAAACCAGGCAGTGCCGCTGATCTCCATGGGAAACGAACGGCTGCGCGGGCGCCAGATGGATATGCGGACGACTTCTGTTTCCGGCCCGGTCGTGAACCGCAAGGCAACCTGGTGCCACGAAGTGGTGCCCGTCACGCCCTCCGTGGCGGTGTTCAAACAGGCGGGACATTGCGGATCGCTGACGCGGAATCGTGGGCCGCTGTCAGAAGTAATGCCGTCAGACTTCACATAGGCGGTCAGCAGATAGCTCTCATTCGGAGCCATCGGGACTAACTGGATTACGGGCTCGTACTCGAGGTTTTGTGGCGAGGTGAAATCCACTCGCAATGCGCGTGCGCCGCTATGGGCGGGTTGGCTGGAAAAGTCCAGATTGAGAAACCGCTGTTGCTGGTAGCGCCAGTCGAAACCCGCGTCAAGCGGCTCCCGCTCAAAGTTCCCGTTGAAAACCAGGTTTTCGTCCAGGTGCGGTACGTTCGCGACCACGCCGGTTTTCTCCAAATAACTCCACAGTTGCGCCGCCTCGGCATAATGGCCACACGCGATTAGCCGCTCCAGATACGGCTTCACGCCTGCAAACGGAACCCCAGACCGGGCCGCCACCATCTCCGCCCAATAGCTGCCGGCCAGATCAAAGCGCTTGCCCGCGGCAAGAAAATCCAGGTACGCGAGTCTGGCATTAATGTTCGCAGTAGCGCCGAGCAAATCATTGCGGATAACGTCGTACTCTTCGAAGTGTCGCAGCAGCAACTCGAAAGCTGTGCTTGCGCGATCGGGTTGTAACTCGACGTATCTCTTGAGTTGCGCCACTGCCTCCCTGCGGCGTCCGGAAATCACATCGTTGACCGCCGCTTCCCACACTCGGTACGGATTGCTGGGCGCCAGTTCCGCAGCTTTATGGAAGGCCTCGCCAGCGCAAGACTGCTCTCCTGCCGCGTAACACGCCATGGCGAGTCCCGACCAGTACACGCTCGAATGCGGGTTGAGCTTCGTGGCTTTGCGAAATTCCTCCACCGATTCTTCCAGACCGGCCCGCTCCGTGCCCAGCAGATAATTGCCGCCCAAGCTGTAATGCAGCTCAGGGTTAGCCGGATCGAGCCAGATAGCTCGCTGGATCTTGCTCGTCTCCGGGGAAGCTCCCCACATCTCCGCCAGCACGATCCGAATTGTCTGTGCGATCAGCACTGAGGTTGGGAGCGCGACAGTCAGCACAAACATCCACACCTGCTTCCGCGTACGAAGCGAAACATCGAACCTCATCGGTCTGCTGGAAGAGGACACCTGAACGAAAGCATCTTTGAAGTGGCCGGCGTCACACGCTGCCCAAAAAAGTCGATACTAGCGATTGCTTCGGAAGGGCACGATTTCAGCGGGCCGTTTGCGATCTATGTGTGTCACTCCCCGAGTGGGCTTTTAGCCCGCGAGATATGCTTTTGTTGAATATTGCCCAGCCCCTCCTCAGCTTGCTAAGGCAGCCGCCGGCTCGCCCTCACGACGCAACCGGCCTCGTCCCCTCCGGCGTCGCCGCACTTTCAGAGCTATCGCGTCCATAGGGATAACTGCTGTAATAATGGTTGTAGGAGTAATGGCCGTAGTTCCCGTAATATCCCTGCTGGCGCAGATCCAGCTTATTCATGACCACGCCCAGTATCCGCGCGCCCGCATTCTCCAGCACATTGCGCGTTCTCAGCAGGGCGCCGCGCGGAGTGGCCCCGCTCTCCACCACCAGCACCACTCCCCCCGCCAGACTGGAAAGAATGGTGGCGTCGGTCACTGCCAATACCGGCGGCGAATCTATGATGATGTGCTCGAAGCGCGAAGCTAATTCCGTGCAGAGCGTCGCCATAGTGTCCGACGACAGCAGCTCTGCCGGATTCGGCGGTACCGGCCCCGATGGCAGCACCCACAGGTTCGGTTGCAACGCGCACTGCTGAAGTGCGTTTTCGATGCTATCGCCGCCAGTCAGGACCGTGCTCACGCCTTTTTCATAACTGATTCCCAGCAACTTGGCGATGCTGCCCTTGCGCAAGTCACAATCCATGATGAGCACCGGCCCTTTGCGCTGGGCCATGGTTTGGGCCAGATTGAGCGCGGTGGCAGTTTTGCCTTCTCCCGCATGCGGGCTCGTGATCAACAACATCTTGGGAGCATTCGGCGCCACGGACAGAAGAATCGCCGTGCGCAGGGAGCGGTAGGCTTCCGCGAGGACGGATTGCGGCTTGGTGGAAATCGTCAGTGCCACGCTATCGCTGGATGTACGGGTCTCCCGTTTGCCGCTGCTGCTGACCCGGGCCAGCAAGCTGCGATGCGCCACCATCCCGCTCCGGTCCAGGGGGATGATGGCCAGTGCGGGTGTCGCCAGCAATACCTCCACCTCTTCCGCAGACTTGATGGAATGGTCCAGACCCTCCTGCGCAAACGCGCCTATCATGCCCAGAATCACACCTGCCAGAAACCCGATCGCGATGTTCAGCAGTTTCTTGGGACGCACCGGGCTGGTCGGCGGCAGCGCGCTGTCCACCATGTGGATGTTGGCGGAACGGAGGCCGGCGGACACGGTGGCATCCTTCAGCCGCTGCAATAAGCTTTGATAGAGTTGCTGATTGCTGTCAAAGTCCCGCTGAAGAATGTTGTGTTGCACCAGCAACTGGTTCAGCTTTCCTACTTCCTGCTTTTGCGCCACAACCGCTGCCGTGGCCAGCCTCTCCCGGTTCACCGCCGTACGATAGTCTTTGCGTATGCGTTCCATTACCCGGTGCTGTTCGCGCTCGATCTGGGCCTGATTTTCCCTGATCTGCTCCTGCAACCGCTGCGCCTTGGGGAACTTCGGCCCGTACTGGGCCAGCACTTCCGCGTACTGGCCGCGCAGATCGGCTGATTTTTCTTCCAGCTTTTGCAGAAGATCGTTATGCGCCAGCGATGCCATGTGCGACGGGTTGGCCATCACTTCCCGGTAGATCGCCTCCTTCTGCAAACGGTCGCTCTCCGCCACCGTCAGGTCACGGCTGAGATCAGCCAGCACCTGCCCCACCACGTTCTGTTTCTCGGTAGTGTTGACGATCTGGTTCTGCCGCTCGTACGCCACCAGGTCCTGTTGCGACTTTTCCACCCGGGCTTTCAGTTCATCGAGTTGCTGTTCCATCCAGCCGGACGCTTGCCGCGTGGCGTCGTACTTCTGCCGAAAGTTGTAGTCAATGTAATTGTTGACCAGCGTGGTCGCCACCTGCGCCGCCAAACGCGGATCGGGACTCTCATAGCTGACCAGGATCATGCGCGTTTTCGGAACCAGCTCCACCTTCAGGTCGTCTTTGAAGGCGCTGATCAAACGAACCTTGCGCTTGTCCGGTTCCATTTTGGCCAGCTTTTCCTGGGCAATAAGGTGCTGCGCCAGTCCAAGCTGCTCGATGGTCCGCCACGCCAGGTTCTCGCTCTTGACCACCTGTATTTGCGTCTGCAGGAATTCGCTGTCGGCCTGAGTTTTTTGGAAGACCTCGTTAATGGACTGGATCATCGGCGTTTCTGCTTCCACCTGCACCCTCGCCGTGGCTTTATAAATTGGCTTCATCTTGAACGACACCATGGCAACCAGCGTGACCAGGGCAAGGGCCACGGTGAAAACCGTCCAGCGGCGTTTTAGCAAGATGTGCCAATACGCAGCCAGCGACACGTATTCCTGCCGCGGGCCGCCAAACTCCGCATCCAGAGTCGGCAATATGCGCGGCATGACGACAGCCGCCGAGTGATCGCTCGTGATGATTTCTCTGCTGCCGTTACTCCCGTTGCTTCCGTTAATTCCGTTCCCGTTCATAATGTGCACCTTGGCAGAATCGGGCATCAGCGTGATTCGTGGGTGGAGCAGGGCCTCAGCCCTGCATTACCTGATCGCAGTAGCACCGCTGAGGTGCTTCTGCGTGCAAACATCTTGTGATCCAGCCTATGTACCGCAGGCTGAAGCCCGCATCTTTATTGCCCATTCCATGCAGGTCGGAAGACCTGCTCCACCCCTTCGTGAATAATGCAATCGGTTAAGGACGGCACGGATTCTCACCCAGCTCAAGCAAGAGAAGAGTTTCTACCGCCGATAAATCGCCAGCCCGGTCGCAGTTTGCAGCACCGCTTCCAGTCCGCGGCGGAAGGCTTTTGCTCCTTGGCTGTCGGGGATAAAAAGGATGTCGTTGGCCTGCAGAACTGGATCGTCCTCTTTTCCTTCGAGCACTCTTTTCAGGTCCAGCGGGATCTGTTTGCGGCCGTTGCGGGCATTGGGATCAACCCGGATCACCTGCGCTTTGTCGCGTATCGCCGTTGACTTCAAGTCCTCCGCCAGCGCCAGCGCTTGCAGCGCGGTAATGCCCTCACCCGAATTCTTGATGGAAAAACCGCCCGGCCTATGCACTGCGCCCACCACGTAAACAATCCCGGCACGCGGCACGGTGACGCGGTCACCCGGGTATATGTCCACGTTGTACGCGGGATCGCCCGATTCCATCAGCTTCTTCAGATCCACAGTCTGTGTCCGCTCGGAGGATTGCATGGCATGCCGGCCAAGTTCGCCCCGGCTGATGATGGCCAAATTGCTGGCGTCCTGGTCCAGTCCTTCAGCCTGTGACAGGACGTCTAGCAAGGTGGTACGCCCGAAGATGGGATATATCTGCGGTCTCTTTACTGCGCCCGTGACCGCAACCGACTTCACGCGCGACGAGACAATTGACACGATCACATGGGGATTGCTGACCAGACCTTTCTGGCGCAGTTGCTGTGCCACGGTCTCAGCGAATTCGCTCGGACTCCTGTCGGCCGCAGACAGTGGTTCGGGCAAGAGCGGCAGCATCACTGTCCCGGCAGGACTCACCCGGTACTGGCGCGACAATTCCGGCACGTCCAGCACATAAATGTCCAGCACATCATCAGGGCTGATGATGCTCTCGCTGGCCAGCAACGGTACCGGCCGCGTCTGCCGCGTCTCGCCTTCCGACGCGCCATTTTCCATGGGCGCCTGCTCCTGTGCGCTCAGCATTGTGCACAACGCCAGAACGATCACCGTGTTCCACAACGTCCATTGATTTCGCCTGCGTGAATACCACATCGTGATCTCCCGAGATCCAAGCGCGATTTTCTGGTTATTCTTGTGGCCCGCACAGAGCGCGACCGCCGCCGGAAAGAACTTTTCCTTGCGACCCATGAAACTCGCAACACGGCATGAGCATATCCAGCCAGAACTTACTGTAGGCCGCCACAGCCTCATCCGCGTTGCAGTAAGGACTCCCACTTCCATCCGACAAATGAGACAGGGCCTCATGCGCCAATATGGTCCCAATAACGGCCACTGCCGGAAGCGAGGAGTCCAGCTTGCGCAGCGTTCCGCTCTCGATACAGCGGCTCAAGTAATCGCTGATGGGCTGAAGAATCGGCGCGAGCTGCTGCCGGCATATCCGCTCCGCGCTGGGACGCAGTTCCAGCAGGCTGAATTGCAGAATGCGAATCAGCTCGCGCTGCAAAGTCGCCGTTTGCACCAGGAATTTCAGGATCAACGGCACCACTACCGCGGGATTGCCGTCCTCTGCCAGCGCCGTTTGCAGTTCTTTGGGCATGCGCACCCTGTCCAGGCGGGAATGTAGTGCCGCCCAGAACAATTCCTGCTTACGGGAGAAGTGCCGGAACAGCGAAGTCTCATTGACGTCGGCCAGGCGCGCGATCTCGCGCGTGCTGGTTCCGCTGAAGCCCTGTTGCGCAAACAACTGCACCGCCGCTTCCACAATGCGGTTCTCCGTATTGCGCCGAGCTCGTTTCATGCCAGACTTTCGCGTCTTACGTCAGCTTGCTGATTAGTACCGTGTGGCACAGCCGCCCTCGGCTGTGCGGTTTACACCATCTGTGGTTTTGGCTCTAGAAGCGGGAGGGCGACGAGACGCCCGGATGCAGATGCCGACGCGGGACCTTTTCCAACTGCTCGGCGTCCACTTCCACGGCGACGCTCTGCATGATCTGCTCGACTGTGAGCACCACCCGGAAGCTTTTCTTCTTGCGGATCACCACGCCTTCCATTCCCGCCAGCGGTCCGCTGGTGATGCGGGCGCGTTCGCCAACCACCAGGTAGGGGTGAGGTTCGAACTTGTGCAGATGCAAACCAGAACGCAGCGCTTCGATTTCATGTGCCGGCAATGGCGTGGGCTCGCGCCTGGAGCCGACAATGGCGAGTACCCCCGGAACCACAAGCACTTGGCCCCGCTCCCCGCGCAGGATTCGAACGAACAGGTAACCGGGAAACAGCGGCAGTTCCAGAGCTACCCGGCAGCGATTCTTCCATCGCCGTACCGACCGATACAGCGGCAGAAAAGTTTCAATCTGTTGTGTTAACAGCAGTTCTGACACGCGCTTCTCGTGCCGCGGCGCTATGGACACCGCGAACCACTCTGGCAGCCGCTCCAGTACTGGCGCATATTCAGGCAGTTCAGCGAGCCCCACTCCGAGGCTCGCTTCCGTTCCAGGCAAGGCTTCGCCTTTCTCACTTAGCACGTGAGTTTTCCACATGTGCTGCAAAAATGAGATACGTTTGGGACAACAGCCGGCTAAGGCGTCACCGTGCGGCTTGCGATAGCCGGTACTCTGATACACGGAATAGGGAGAAGACCCACCACATCACTCTTCACCCAGGACATCCCAGGAATGCCTGCTGCTGCGGCGCCAGTCCCATCCGCCCTCAGCGAAGCAAGTGACTGCATTCTTCGCTGCGCAACCATTCCTTTGTTTGTTAACGATTGACGCGGAGCCTAGAACTCACAATCTCACTAATCAAGGGAAATCTTCTCCAGTTTCTAGAATCGGAACATGTGAGCAACCACTTGCTCCAGACGCAAAAAGTCTTCGCTGGTCAATTTCTTTCATAACGCGCCGGTATTTCTACAGTTATACGCATCGAAGCGACGATTCACCAAAAAGCATTTACGCTTTACACGGTGTTTCCGAAACAGATCGCCGGCCAAGACAATCATCGTGTGACGATCCTCATAATTACTTAAAGCATATCCGGACGCTCGCGCGTTTACTCGCGTCACCCCATCTATCAGTTATCCCAAAATAACTGCTCTACTACAGAAAAAACCAGCCGGCTATTCGTTGAGCAATTCTTGCTTGCCAGCCGCGGGCGGAGAGTAGGGCTTCTGGCGGGCATTTATCAAGAGGAATGTTCGCTGACTGTGAAACTCGGAGCCTGCGAGCAATCGCTTGGTTCAATCTTTGCCAAATTGGTACCGCCACAAGCGCCCATTCTTCTGCGTTTTGCACACCTGGATCTACCCTCGCTAAGACGCTTCCCAAAACAGTGAACACCAGGGACAAATAATTGGTACATGTGCGGCCTCCCCCATTCAAAGCATCAGGCCTCGATTTCCGCATGGTGACCACGCGCCCGGTGTGTCCGCATGACAGGGACGTGCCCCCCAGAAATTAGAGCATTTCAATAGTTACTATGCACTGGGGGATTTGGGTTGCAAGCTGGGAGCGGCGATTGTCCGCTCCACCAGATGGCAGAACC